>NZ_JBAGKC010000001.1:0-721702 GCF_037034245.1 Streptomyces sp. CA2R106 | reverse complement strand
CCCGCCTTTCGCAGACACGCGTACCCGACTCAAGATTTCTCTCGGACGGATGTTGGTGCCCTCGACGAGCGAGGTAGCAGGTTCTCGCGCTCACTCCGGACGAGTCCGGTTCGCGACAACCGTTCAAACCTACATCCCACCCAGGTGAGCGTCAAATCAGCCAAAGCTGGACGGGGGCGTGTCGAGGTCCTCCAGCTCGACGCCCGGCGCCGCGAGGACCACGTCGCCGGCGATGTGGACGTCGTGCTGGTCGCCGGTGGCGAGGTCGTCCACGCGGAAGTTGTCCACAGGCAGCAAACCGCTGTCCGTGGAATGTGCTGTCCTGGTGAGGAGCGACCACGACTGGTCGACGGTGAGCGGTGCGAGGACGGGGGCCTGGAATGACACGAGACGTACGCGCATGGCCGGGCCGCCCGGTTCGAGGCGGAGCAGCCGCGCGGTGGCGATCAGGAACGCCGGCGATACGCCGGTGAACGCGTGCGCGGGCGCGTTTCCTTCTTGCGCGTGCTCGCCCGACGGGTCCGTCCTGACCCAGGTGACGCCGTCCAGTGCGGCGGCGCGGACCTGCCATGCCGCCGCGTGCAACTCCAGGCGGATGGGACGGCCCAGGTCGTCGATGGTGAGGTCGATCGATCCCGCGTGCGCGCCTTCGGGCGTGGTGGTCTGCGCGGTGTAGCGCCAGCCGGAAGGGCCGGTGGCGCAGTGGAAGTGCTCTGCACCGAGGGGAGTGTGGTCATGCGTGTCGTAGAAGGAGTATCGGCCGCGGGGCATCGTTCGGTTCCGGGGTCTGGCAAGGCCCCCGCCTCGCAGGCGAGACGGGGGCCGGTGCGCGGTGGATCTTCAGGCCGCTCGGTCGGCCGCGCGGGCGCGCGACCGTACCGGTCAGTAGCGGTAGTGGTCCGGCTTGTAGGGGCCTTCGACCTTGACGCCGATGTAGGACGCCTGCTCGGGGCGGAGCGTGGTGAGCTTGACGCCGAGCGCGTCCAGGTGGAGGCGGGCGACCTTCTCGTCGAGGTGCTTCGGGAGCACGTAGACGCCGATCGGGTACTCCTCGGGCTTCGTGAACAGCTCGATCTGGGCCAGCGTCTGGTCCGTGAAGGAGTTGGACATCACGAAGGAGGGGTGGCCGGTCGCGTTGCCGAGGTTCAGCAGGCGGCCCTCGGAGAGGACGATGAGGGTCTTGCCCTCGGGGAAGGTCCAGGTGTGGACCTGCGGCTTGACCTCGTCCTTGACGATGCCGGGGATCTTGGCGAGGCCGGCCATGTCGATCTCGTTGTCGAAGTGGCCGATGTTGCCGACGATCGCCTGGTGCTTCATCCGGGCCATGTCGGAGGCCATGATGATGTCGCGGTTGCCGGTCGTGGTGACGAAGATGTCGGCGGTCTCGACGACGTCGTCGAGCGTGGCGACCTGGTAGCCGTCCATCGCGGCCTGGAGGGCGCAGATCGGGTCGATCTCGGTGATGATGACGCGGGCGCCCTGGCCGCGCAGCGACTCGGCGCAGCCCTTGCCGACGTCCCCATAGCCGCAGACCACTGCGACCTTGCCGCCGATGAGGACGTCGGTGGCGCGGTTGATGCCGTCGACGAGCGAGTGGCGGCAGCCGTACTTGTTGTCGAACTTCGACTTGGTGACCGCGTCGTTGACGTTGATCGCCGGGAAGAGCAGCGTGCCGTCCTGCTGCATCTCGTACAGGCGGTGGACGCCGGTGGTGGTCTCCTCGGTGACGCCGCGGATCTCGGAGGCGAGCTGGGTCCACTTCTGCGGGCTCGCGGCGAGGGTGCGGCGCAGCAGGTCGAGGATGTGGCCGTACTCCTCGCTGTCGTCGGCGGTGGTGGCCGGGACCGCGCCGGCCTTCTCGAACTCGACGCCCTTGTGCACCAGGAGCGTGGCGTCGCCGCCGTCGTCCAGGATCATGTTGGGGCCGCCGGTGGGGGTGTTCGGCCAGGTCAGGGCCTGCTCGGTGCACCACCAGTACTCTTCGAGGCTTTCGCCCTTCCAGGCGAAGACGGGTACGCCCTGCGGGTTGTCCACGGTGCCCTCGGGGCCGACGGCGATGGCCGCGGCGGCGTGGTCCTGGGTGGAGAAGATGTTGCAGGACGCCCAGCGGACCTGCGCGCCGAGGGCGACGAGGGTCTCGATGAGGACGGCGGTCTGCACGGTCATGTGCAGCGAGCCGGTGATGCGGGCGCCGGCCAGCGGCTGGGCGGCGGCGTACTCGGTGCGCAGCGACATCAGGCCGGGCATCTCGTGCTCGGCGAGGGTGATCTCCTTGCGGCCGAACGCGGCAAGAGAAAGGTCCGCGACCTTGAAGTCGGTGGCGGTGGTGGTCATACGGGCTGCTCCTCGTGGTGGTCGAGGTGGACTTGGACAGGCGCTACCGCGCGGTATGGCGTGTCGAGCGCTACGGACACACCTGTCCCGTTGGCAGCGCAATCCGTCGGAGGCCCTCTCTCCCTCGGCCGGTCGTGGTGCGTTGACCGCCCGACCGCCATCAGCAGCGACGTCTGGCTACGAATGAATCTACACCGGGCGGCCTGTCTGCCGCAGGGCCTCGCGGTCAGCGGCCGCCGGGCGTCTGGTCGGGGTCGGGGCCCGCCGCCGCGGCGGCCGCGCTGTAGATGTCGGGTTCGAGGTAGATGACCCGGGCGATGGGCACGGCGGCGCGGATGCGCTCTTCGGCCGCGTCGATGGCGGCGGCCACCTGGGCGGCGGTGTCGTCGTGGTCGACGGCGATCTTGGCGGCGACCAGGAGTTCTTCGGGGCCGAGGTGGAGGGTGCGCATGTGGATGACGCCGGTGACGGTGTCGCCGTCGGCGATGGAGTCGCGGATGCGGGCGACGAGGTCGGTGCTGGCTCCCTCACCGATCAGCAGGGACTTGGTCTCGGCGGCGAGAACGAGTGCGATGCAGATGAGGAGGGTTCCGATGCACAGGGTGCCGACGCCGTCCCAGACGCCGTTGCCGGTGCCGATGGCGATACCGACGCCGGCCAGGGCCAGGGCGAGGCCGATCAGCGCGCCGAAGTCCTCCAGCAGGACGACGGGGAGTTCGGGTGCCTTGGCGCGGCGGATGAACTCGGCCCAGGACAGGTCGCCGCGGGTGTGGTTGGACTCCTTCATCGCGGTGCGGAAGGAGGAGCCCTCGGCGATGATCGCGAAGACGAGGACGCCGACCGGCCAGTACCAGTGGTCGACGGGGTGCGGGTGGCTGACCTTCTCGTAGCCCTCGTAGAGCGCGAACATGCCGCCGACGGAGAACAGGACGATCGAGACGAGGAAGGCGTAGATGTAGCGCTCACGGCCGTAGCCGAAGGGGTGTTCCTCGTTGGCGGCGCGCTTGGCCTTCTTGCCGCCGATGAGGAGGAGCGCCTGGTTGCCGGAGTCGGCCACGGAGTGCACGCCTTCGGCGAGCATCGAGGACGACCCGCTGAACGCGAAGGCGACGAACTTGGCGAGGGCGATCGCGAGGTTGGCGCTGAGGGCCGCGATGATCGCCCTGCTGCCGCCTGACGCGCTCATGGGTGGTGGGTGTCCCTTCGGTCGGGGTCAGACGGTCACGGTCGCGCGGAACAGGGTGCCCTGGCCGGTGAGCTCGGTGTGCTCGCCGGCGGGGATGTAGGCGGACTCGCCCTGGGCGAGGGTCAGTTCGGTGCCGTCGGCGGCGGTCCGCGCGGGTCCGAGGGTGCGCAGGCGGACCTGGCCGCTGGTGCACAGCAGGATCTGCGGGGTGCCGGCCGGCAGGTTGCGCGGGTCGGCGCCGGGAGCGAGCAGGTAGCGGGAGAGCCGGAACTCGTCGATGGGGGCTGGGTACAGCTCCTCGCCGTCGGGTCCGGCCTCGGGGCGCAGCACGCCCGGGTCGCCGGCCTCGAAGCGGACGATGCGCATGAGTTCGGGTACGTCGATGTGCTTGGGGGTGAGGCCGCAGCGCAGCACGTTGTCGGAGTTGGCCATGATCTCGACGCCGAGGCCGTCGAGGTAGGCGTGCGGGATGCCGGCACCCAGGTAGAGCGCTTCGCCGGGTTGCAGGCGTACGTAGTTGAGCAGCATCGCGGCGATGACGCCGCGGTCGCCGGGGAAGCTGTGGGCGGCCTTGGCGTAGGCGGCGTAGGCGGCGGCGTGCTCGGAGCCGGGGGTCTGCGCCAGGCGGGTGGCGGCTTCGGTGGCGGCGCGTACGGTCTCGGCCATGGCGTCGGGTTCTGCGCCGAGGACGGCGGACAGCACCTCGCGCAGGGCCTGGTCCTCCGGCTGGGCCCGCAGGATGTCGACGTAGGGGGTCAGGGCGGGGACGCCGAGCGCGTCGATGAGGTCCGCGGCCTCGGCGGGATGGCGGAAGCCGCACAGGCCGTCGAAGGGGGACAGCGCGACGATCATCTCGGGCTTGTGGTTGGCGTCCTTGTAGTTGCGGTTCGGGGCGTCGAGGGGAATCCCGCGGGCTTCCTCGTCGGCGTATCCGGAGGCGGCCTGGGCGAGGTCGGGGTGGACCTGGACGGACAGGGGCGCGCCTGCGGCGAGGACCTTGAACAGGAAGGGCAGGCGCGGTCCGAAGCGCTTGACGGCGGCTTCGCCGAGTTCGGCGGCCGGGTCGGCGTCGATGACGGTGTCGAGGGCGACGGGGCCCTGGCCGCGGTCGATGCGCGAGGGTGCGCCGGGGTGGGCGCCCATCCACATCTCGGCTTGGGGTTCGCCGGTGGGCGGGGTGCCGAGGAGTTCGGGGATGGCGGTGGTGGAGCCCCAGGCGTAGGGGCGGATGGTGTTGGTGAGGCGGTTCATTCCGGTCAGGGTCTCTCGGTCGAGGCGACGGCCAGGTACGCGGCGGCGAAGTCGGTGAGGGCGAGGAGTTCCGCGGCGGTGTCCAGCGGGGCGCCGCCGGGAGCGGTGATCTCGCTGAGCGGGGTGTCGTGGGCGTATGCCTGCTCGCGTGCGGCGGGCGCGGCGGAACCTGGCTGGTCGGGGGCTTCTTGGAGCAGGACGATGCGCAGGCGCAGGGTCTCGGTGTCCTCGACCCGGTCGCGGAAGAAGTCGTCGGGGTCGCCGGCCAGGGTGTGGGCGCCTGCCTGCAGGGGGCCGTGGGCGGTGAGGGCGGCGGGCAGTTCGGCGGCGAGGGCGGGGCGCCCGGCGAGGGTGGCGAGGACGGTGCCGAAGCGGCGCGCGGCGGCGGCCGCGACGGGACCTTGGCTCCACAGCAGGGGCAGGGAGCCGTCGAGTTCGGCGGCGAGGGTCTTGGCGGGGTTGGTGTAGGTGGCGACGGCGGGTCCGCAGCGGGCGGCGATCTCGTCGAGCCGGTCGGCGACGGCGTCGAGGGCGCTGCCGGGCGCGCTGATCAGGCCGATCCGGCCGATGAGGTCCAGCACGGGGGTGAGTAGTGCCCAGAAGGCGCCGGTGTCGGTGGCCGCGGATACGGCGGCGGCGCCGACCGGGCCGGCGAAGGGCAGGGCGATGCCGCGGACCTGTCCGACGGCTTCGGCGAGCGGGGTCTTGGCCGGGGCGACGGCGACGGCGGTGCAGCCGCGGCGGTATGCCTGCTCGACGAGGTCGGTGAGGCCCTGCTCCGTGCCCTGCTCGCTGAGCAGGAGGAGCAGGTCGAGCGGGCCGCTCCAGCCGGGCAGTGTCCAGAGGGCCTGCTCCGGTCTGGGGCCGGCCGGGGTGAGCAGTTGGACCGGGGCCGCCCCGGACCCGAGTGCCGCGAGCAGGTCGGCGACGGCGGCGGCCTCGGGACCGCTGCCCGCGAGGAGCACTGCGCGCGGCCGCCCGTCGGGGCGCATGTCGGCCAGGCCTGCTTCGTCGGCGAGTCGCAGGGCGGTGCGTACTCGTGCTCCGGCCGCGGCGACGCCGCGCAGCAGCCCGTGGACGTCGGCGCGGGCGAGCGCGTCGGGGTCCTCCAACAGCGACTCGTCGAACAACACGACCTCCCGGTCGGGTGCGGATTCGGCCTGGGTCAGGCGGGACGGCGTGCCTCGTCGACGAGCAGTACGGGGATGTCGTCGCGCACGGGGTAGGCCAGGCCGCAGGCGTCGGACGTGCACAGCAGCTCGGCCGCGGCGTCGTCCTCGCGCAGGGGCGCGTGGCATGCCGGGCAGGCGAGGATCTCCAGGAGGCTGGGTTCGACGAGCGGCAAGGTGGTCCTCCGTGCGGGGTGCGGCGGTGTAGGGCCGTTGCGGCCTGCGGGTTCAGCCTATCGCCGTACCCGGCGGCGGGGCCGACCCGCCTGTGGACAACCCGTCAACGGACGACCCGCCGGCCGACGCCCGCCGGCGCACCAACCCGCACGGGCCGCGCCTGCCGAAGGGCCGGGCAGGGTCCCGGCCCTTCGCCCGGCCGTCAGCCGCGGACGATGGCGAGCACCCGGTCGCGCAGGCGCCCCACCTCGGCGTCATCGCGCGCTTCCACGTTGAGCCGCAGCAGCGGCTCGGTGTTGGACGCGCGCAGGTTGAACCACCACCCGGGCGTGGAGACCGTCAGTCCGTCGAGCTCGTCGAAGGAGACGCCGTCCTCGGCGGCGAAGGCGGCCCGCACGGCGGCGGTGCGCCCGGCCTGGTCGGCGACGGTGCTGTTGATCTCGCCGGAGCCCGCGTAGCGCTCGTAGGACGCGACGAGGGCGGACAGCGGGCCGTCCTGGGCGCCGAGGGCGGCCAGCAGGTGGAGGGCGGCGAGCATGCCGGTGTCGGCGTTCCAGAACTCGCGGAAGTAGTAGTGCGCGGAGTGCTCGCCGCCGAAGACGGCGCCGGTCTGCGCCATCCGCTCCTTGATGAACGAGTGGCCGACGCGGGTGCGGACCGCGGTGCCGCCGTGTTCGGCGATGACCTCGGGCACCGACCGGGAGGTGATCAGGTTGTGGATGACGGCGGCGCCCGGGTGCTTGGCCAGTTCGCGGACGGCGACCAGCGCGGTGATCGCCGAGGGGGAGACGGGTTCGCCGCGCTCGTCGACCGCGAAGCAGCGGTCGGCGTCGCCGTCGAAGGCGAGCCCGAGGTCGGCCCCGGTCTCGCGGACCTTCGCCTGGAGGTCGACGAGGTTCTTCGGGTCGAGCGGGTTGGCCTCGTGGTTGGGGAAGGTGCCGTCGAGTTCGAAGTACATCGGCACGAGGTCGATCGGCAGGCCGTCCAGGACGGTCGGCACGGTGTGGCCGCCCATGCCGTTCCCCGCGTCCACCACGACCTTCAGCGGGCGGATGCCGGACAGGTCGACCAGCGAGCGCAGGAACCCGGCGTAGTCGCCGAGGACGTCGCGCGCGGTGATGATGCCTGGAGTGGCGGCGGCCGGCGGCGCTCCGGTCGCGGACCACTGCTCGGCCAGGGCGCGGATCTCGGCGAGCCCGGTGTCCTGGCCGACGGGCGCGGCACCGGCCCGGCACATCTTGATGCCGTTGTAGCGGGCGGGGTTGTGGCTCGCGGTGAACATCGCGCCCGGCAGGTCCAGCCGACCGCTGGCGAAGTACAGCTCGTCCGTGGAGCACAGGCCGATCTCGGTGACGTCCGCGCCCCTTGCGGCGGCCCCGCGCGCGAAGGCGTGGGACAGGCCCGGCGACGAGGGCCGCATGTCGTGGCCGACGACGAGCGCGGAGGCGCCGGTGACCGTGGCGAAGGCGGCGCCGAAGACCTCGGCGAGCGCCTCGTCCCACTGGTCGGGGACGACGCCGCGCACGTCGTACGCCTTGACGATCTGCGACAGGTCGGGGGATGCCGGAGAACCCGGTGATTGGGGCACTGCACACCTCTGCGTTACGGTCCCGGGCGGTCAGGTCGCGACCAACCTATCCGAGACGCCGCGCGGGTCCGGCGGGGCTACTGGTCGGGCGACCGCAGGACCCGCAGGTGCCCGCGCCGGGCGACCTCCACGGGGTCGATGTCGCGCGCGGTGGCCGCGCCGCCCGGGCCGCGTTGGTGCGGGCGGGCCGCTTCCCGGACCGCGTTGGCGAGGGCTTCGAGGTCGTCGCCGACGGGGCGGACCGGACCGGTGTCGGTGGCCAGGCGTACGACCTCCCACCCGCGGGGGGCGGTGAGCCGCTCGGAGTGCTCCGAGCACAGGTCGTAGCAGTGGGGTTCGGCGTAGGTGGCCAGCGGGCCGAGGACGGCCGTGGAGTCCGCGTAGACGTACGTCAGTGTCGCGACGGCGGGACGGCCGCAAGCGGTGCGCGAACAGCGACGTACAGGGCTCACGAGGTTGGACGGTACCGCACTCTTGAGCGGGCTGCGACGACTCTCCGCCAGGTCACTCGGTCGTGTCGCTCGTGGCCCCTGCCGCCCACCGCGCCGGACGTACGACGCTGACCTGCGGCTACCGTCGGAGCAGCAAATGCGCCTACCGACAGTAACGCCGCGGCCGCCGGCGCCGGGCGGGGCGGCACAGCACGTCAGGTGGCGGATATCCGTCACTTCTGTGGCCCGATCCGAACCCGGCGGCGGCTCGGTGGAGGCGCCAAGCAGCCACGGCGGCGGGTGCCGCGCGCCTGGCGGGCGGGGTGCGGAGGCTGCCCGGACGCTGCGCCGTACGGCGGGCAGGGCGCGGTACGCAGGCGACGCCCTGCTGTGCGCGCCCGCGTCGGGGGCTAGGCTCACGATGATGGACAGCTCGGCCCCCACACCCCCGCCCCAGCCCGCGCCCAGGCCGCGGCACCGCGACCGGCACGGCCGCGGCATGCGCGGGCCCATCGCGCCCCCGCAGGTGCCGCTCGCGCTCAGCCGGGCCGACGCCTTCGACGACCTGGTACGGGATGCCGCGGACCGGCTGGAGCGGCGCTGGCCGCAGCTGGCCGACGTGGAGTTCGCCGTGCAGGACGTGCCCTGGCCGCAGGACACCCCGGCGTCCGACGGCGACCCGGTGCCGCTCGGGCGGCTGATCGGCGCGGCCAAGGACCGGCCGAGCCGGATCGTGGTCTACCGGCGCCCGGTCGAGATCCGCGCCAAGGGCAGGGACGAGCGCGCACTGCTGGTGCACGAGGTCGTCGTGGAGCAGGTCGCCGAACTGCTCGGGCTGTCACCGGAGAACGTCGATCCGAAGTACGGCGAGGAGTGAGCCGGCCGCCCTCGCACCCTGGATTCGCATCCTGGAGGCGAGGGCGGCCGGCGCCCTGGGACGCTGGGTGACACCCAGTGGGGCCGGGGACCCTAGGGTTCCAGGACGCGCAGGTCGTCCGCGGCCTGCGGCACCTCGACCAGCCCCTGGTCGTCGGGCATCGGCTGGATCGTGAACATCGGCACCCCGTCCAGGGGCAGTGCGAGCATCCGCGACGCGTACAACTGTCCTCCGGACAGGCGCTGCACGGTCACCGCGTAGGCGCCCTTGAGGCCGGAGGGCTGCGGCGGGGCCGTGGACACCGTCGTGCCCGCCTTGACGGTGACGGTCTTGCTGACCGAGGTACCCGCCGTGGAGCCCGCCGACGAGGTGATCTTGACGCTGACGTCCTTGCCGGTGGCGGTCAGGGCGAGTGTGGAGCCCTTGCTGCGGTTGTCGGCGATGGATGCCTGCCGGTCGATCGGGGCGGTCGCGGGCAGGAAGGCGATCTCCTGGTCGCTGCCCTTGCCGCGGGTGATGCGCAGCCCGGCGACCACCGGCACCGGGTCGTGCGAGCTGCTCGAACCGATGATCAGCGACCCGGCGTCGCCCCTGGTGAGGTCACCGAGGTCGACGGAGGTGGTCATGCCGCTCTTGACGTGCAGCGTCTCGTTGCCTGCCGGGGTGATCGAGCCGCTGGGGGTGGCGAGCTTCAGCGTCAGGTCGGCGTCGTCGGAGCCGGGCACATAGGTGATCAGGCGCACGTCGGTGGCGTCGGCGGGGATACCGGGCATGACGAGGTCCCCGGCCGGCTGGGCGGCGGCCGACAGCCAGTCGGTGCCCGCCGCGTTGTCGGTGGCCTGCACGGCGGCGCCGACCCGGCCGCTGCGGGCGACGACGTGCACGGTCAGGTCCTGCACCTTGTCGGCGATGAGCGTGGACAGCAGCACCGGCTTGGAGCTTTTCGCGGGCACGGTGATGCCGTCGCCGGTGGAGCCCTTGAGCTGGCCGTCCTTGCTGTACAGGTCGATGTCGACGACGGCCGGGGTGTCGTCGGGGTTGACCAGGTGCACGTAGTCCTGGCGGCCGTCCTGGGTGCTGGCGCCCGGGAACCAGAACTCGCTGTCGGGGGCGACGCAGGAGGTGCCGAGCAGGCCGCGGCCGGGTCCGTCGCTCACGACGGTCGTCTGGGAGACGCTCCACCCGGGTGCCACGGCGCCGTCCGCGGTGCCGATCAGCGCGGGCGAGTCCGACTTGTCGGTGCCCGACGTGACGGGCTTGCCGGTGGACGTGAGCGGCTTGAGCGCGGTGGGCTTGGTGGTGGCCGGCACCAGGGTGGCCTTGCCGCCGGAGGTGCCGCTGCCGGTCGGGGTGAAGGACGTGTACGTGGTGTCGGCGAACTCCGACGTCGACGGCTCCGGGCACAGCAGGGTGCTGCGCTGGACCGGCAGGCGCGAGGAGGAGCCGGCGGTGGCGGCGTGGGAGTCGTCGCCCCCGGTCATGGAGGCCGCGCCAGTCAGGACGGCGAGCGCGACCACGGCACCGGCCAGGGACAGGGTGCTGCGGTTCACTGGTACTCGCTCCCATCACGGCGCTGGTCGCCGTCTGCGTAGTACGGCGCGGGGTCGGGGTAGCCGGCCCGGCCCTGCTCGTCCTGGTCGGGCTGCTCGCCGTAGCCCTGGTCGTAGGGGGCCTGGCCGTCCGGCGCGGGCTGCGGCGGCGCGTAGGGGTCGTAGCCGGGCTGGGCGGGGTAGCCGTAGCCGTACGCCTGCTGGTCGTATCCGGCGGGATCGGCCGGGTAGGGCTGCTGGGCGGCCGGGGCGCTCTCCCAGCCGGGGGCGGCCTGCGCGTAGGCGGGATCGGCGTAGCCGCCCTCCTGGTAGCCGCCTTCCTGGTAACCCGTGTCCTGGTAGGTGTAGCCGTCGGCGCCCTCAGCGGCCGCGTACGGGTCGTACCCGCCAGCGGGGGCCGAATAGGCGGGCGCCTGCTCGTAGTCGCCGTCCTGGGCCTCCTGGGCCTCTTCGCGGGGCGCAGGGATGCCGGCTTCGAGCGGCTCGGCGGCAGCGTCCGGCGGCTCGGTGCCGGAGGGCGCGTTCGCCGCGGTGGCGCCGGCGGCGGCTGCCTCGGCCGCCTCCGCTTCCGCGGCGGCTTGCAGGCGGCGGGCGCGGCGGCCCTCGCCGAGGGGCTGGCCGGGGAGGTCGGCGGTGGCGGCGCCGTCCGCCTCCGGGAGGTCGTCGTCGATCTCCTGGCGGCGGCCCGGCAGCGCCAGCACGATCACGACGAGCAGCAGCAGCGCCTGGACGCCGAGCCAGCCGATGTGGGTGAGCGGCTCCTTGTAGGTGACGTCCAGCCGGCCGCCGGTGGCGGGCAGGTCGAAGCCCTGGGCCCAGCCGTCGACGGTGACCGGGGTGAGCGCGGTGCCGTCGAGGGTCGCGTGCCATCCCGAGTTGGCGGTGTCGGCGATCCGCAGCACGCGGCCGGACGGGCCGGCGGGCACCTTGGTGTGCGCCTGGATGCGGCCGGCGGGGACGCCGACGGGCTGGGCGCCCTTGCTGGTGATGGTGATGCGGGAGACGTTCTGGTTGACCTGCCACAACTCGGTGCCGTCGGACTGGCTGAGCCGGGACAGGCCCGGGGTGCTGTCGAGCACCTTGCCGAACTCCTTGGGCGCGCCCTTGGGCGCGAGGACGTACCGCACGGCGTATCCGGCCAGCCGGCTGCCCTGGTCGGCGCCCGAGCCCGCGACGAGGTTGGCCACCACCTTGTCCAGGGCGCGGTCGTGGGGTGCCTCGGCGGCGAGTTCGGCGTCACCGAGCCGGACGCCGGAGCCGCGCACGATGGCGTACTGGACCTGGCTCTGGGTGCCGCCGATCACCAGGGTGCGGGGCTGGTCGGAGGTGGTGGCCTCCTCCGCGACGAAGGCGGGCACCTGCGTCGGGTCGGTGCGCTTGAGCGGGCCGTCGGCGCCGTCGATCATCCAGGTGAAGGCGGCGAGCAGGGGGGCGGCGACCGCGGCGAAGGCGATCAGGGCGGCGACCGGCTGGCGCCAGCCGAAACCACTGGCGGCGATCCGCTCGTTCGCGCCCTCGGCGCCGATCGCGGCGGCGGCCAGCAGCGCGAGGCCGTAGACCAGGGTGGCGGGGCCGGCCCAGTCCTTGCTGTTCTCGACGACCGCGAAGAGCATGCCGGTCAGGGCGGCGCCCCAGGCGACGGCGATGGCGGGGCGGCGGCTGCCGCGCATCAGGGCGGCGAGCGCGGCGAGCACGACGCCGATCAGCAGGAAGCCGCCGGACGCCTTGGGACCGCCGGGGCTGAGCAGGAGCAGGTCGAGCCCGGAGGCGGTCTTCGTGGAGTACGGCAGGCCCGCCTCCTCGAGCATGCGCCCCGGGTGGGAGAGCAGGGTCAGCGACCAGGGGGCGAGCAGCACCAGCGGGGTGACGACCAGGGCGGCCGCGCGCAGCAGTTGCGGCACCAGGAGCTGCTGCTGGCGGCGCACCAGGCGCCAGCCGATCGCGCCCGCGGCCAGCACCAGGGCGATCGGCCAGGTGACGGGCGTGAAGGCGGTGGTGAAGGTGAGCATCAGGGCCAGCGCCCAGGTGGCGCGCCAGCCGGGGCGGGCGCCGCGCTCGATGGCGGAGTCGGTCAGTTGCAGGCCCGCGGCGGAGACGGCGGCGCGGGCCATGAGCGGCAGCAGGATCGCCAGTACGGCGGTTCCGAGGCGGCCGCCGGCCAGGGCGCCGGTCGCGGCGGGCAGGAAGGCGTAGGCGACCGACGCCCAGGCGCGCAGCAGGCGGGACTCGACCAGCGGCCGGGACGCGAAGTAGGCGGCGATGCCGGCCAGCGGCACGGAGGCGACCAGGAACAGCGTCAGGGTCAGGCCGGTGGAGCCGAACAGCACGGTGGCGAAGAGCGCGAGGACCGCGATGTAGGGGGGCGCGGCCTGGGTGCCGCCGGTGCCGAGCGTGTGCCAGGAGCCGGCGTAGGTGGACCACAGGTCGGAGGCGCCGGGGTCGGCGGGGAGCAGGGCGCCGCCGGCCAGCGAGCCGCCGCCGAGCAGGCCGCGGCAGGCGGCCAGGGAGACGACGAGCAGGACGGCGAAGAGCACGGGGCCGGGTTTGCGGGCGATCCGCTTCAGCCGGGCGAACTGCTCGACCTCCAGGAAGTCGCCGTCGTCGTCGCCGGGCCCGGACTCGACGGCGCCGCCATGGCGGCCGGCCGCGGCGGTGGAGGCGTCGGCGCGGCCGGCGAAGTTGCTGACCACCTGGTCGACGGTGGCGCGGACGGTCGCGCCGGGCGGCGGGAAGAGCGGCCGCAGTTCGGAGGGCGCCACCGCGCCGCTGCCGCGCCGGCGCCGGGCGGCGAGCACCCGCCCCGGCCGCAGCAGGATGCCGAGCAGTCCGACGATCTCGTCGACGGCCTGGCCGGGCACCTTGCCGACGAGGTAGGCGAGGGTCCGCAGCAGGGTGCCGACGACTATCCGCACCATGACGTAGGGCAGCAGTGCGCCGCGGGTGTTGGCCAGGAGGGTGTAGACGGCGCCGGCCTTGTCGACGCGGTGCGGGTTGACCGCGGAGCGGCCGGCGCAGTCGACGGGACGGCGTTCACGGGAGGCGGCCTCGGCGTGCCGCATGATCGCGTCGGGGGCGATCAGGACGGTGTGGCCGGCGGCGTTGGCGCGCCAGCAGAAGTCGACGTCGTCGCGCATGAGGGGCAGGCGGCGGTCGAAGCCGCCGAGTTCCTCCCACACGTCGCGGCGCACCAGCATGCCGGCGGAGGAGACGGACAGCACGGGGCGGACCTGGTCGTGCTGGCCCTGGTCCTGCTCGCGGCGCTCCAGGCCGGTCCAGCGGCGCCCGCTGCGGGCGATGGAGACGCCGGTCTCCAGGAGTTGGCGGCGGTCGTACCAGCTGCGCAGCTTGGGGCCGACGATCACGGTGGACGGTGAGGTCTCGACGGTGCGCAGGAGGGCGGCCAGCGCTCCGGGCTCCGGCTCGCAGTCGTCGTGCAGCAGCCACAGCCACTGGACGGGTTCGGCCGGCGGCTCGGCGGGTTCGTCGTACGCGTCGTCGTTCCAGGTGCGGTTGACGGGGTCCCAGCCGCTGGTGCGGCGCCGGAGGTAGGGCAGGTCGTCCGCGGTCAGCGGTGTGGTGGAGCGCACGGCCTCGTCGACGGCGGCGCCGAAGCCGGTACGGCGAGCGAGGTGCAGCACCCGCTGGTCGCCGAGGGACTCGGCGAGCAGGCGGGCGGAGTCGTCGGCGCTGCCGGTGTCGGCGGCGACGACGTCCTGGACCGGGCGGTCCTGCGCGAGCAGCCCCTGGAGGGCCTTGGGCAGCCAGCGCGCGCCGTCGTGCGCGACGAGCACGGCGGTGACGACGTGGTGCGGGAACTCAGGGGTCCCGGACGGATGGACGGCCGGTGCTGGGCTGTTCACGGACATCGAGGTTCGGGCCCCGGTTCGCTGGACTGCGGTGGACGCATCAACCCGCCGGCGGCGGGGCATGCATCTCGGACGGCCCCCCACACTAACGGCTCGCAGCGGCGCGGCCGTCCGGGCGTAGGCACAACAGCGGCCCGCCTGCCGTGCCGGAGGGCGCGGGAGACGGGCCGGATGCGGGGCCGCGGGCAAGTGGCGGCCGGGGGACGGCGAGGTGCCGGCCGGGGGCGCGGGTCAGACGACGCCCTTCTTCAGGCGGCGCCGCTCGCGCTCGGACAGGCCGCCCCAGATGCCGAAGCGCTCGTCGTTGGCGAGGGCGTACTCAAGGCAGTCGGAACGGACTTCACAGGCGAGGCAGACTTTCTTCGCCTCACGGGTGGAACCGCCCTTTTCGGGGAAGAAGGATTCGGGGTCGGTCTGCGCACACAGCGCGCGCTCCTGCCAGCCGAGTTCCTCGTCGGCCTCCTCGGCCAGCAGCAACTGGAACTGCTCGGTCATGCGCGCCCCTGTCTGTCGTGCTTCCCCGTGATGTTCCCCGTGGTGGTACCTGCCGTCATGTCCGGCGGTCCGGCAGAACGACACGAGTGAAATTACAAGTGTGCCGATCCGGGCCAGTCAAGCCGAGATCTGCTATTGAGCCCGTTATTCACTCCGCTGAACCAAGGAGTGACAGATAGTGTTGATATCGGCCTGAATGACCGCATCCGTCAACCGTGGCCCCACCGGCCAAACGCTCACACCCCGCCAGACGCTGCGGTGACGGGCGGCGTTCCACTCGTTCGAGCGACGCACCGGGAATCACATTTCGATCACAGGAGCACAAGGTCATACCGGGGCCGCGTGTTTTCCCAGATCCGAATGGAGATCCCCATCAGATCTGCACGGTTGCGCCACCTCCTATCCGCACCCCTCCACACACAAACCTTTCACCACCGGAGCCCACCGGATCGGGGGAAACCAATCGGTCATTTCGGACATTCGGTTGACAGGGCGCCGCTCGAACCGATTTGCTTGTCCCCATGCACGCCGAGCACCACGCGCCCTTCCGGACTCGCCGCCCCGAGTCCTGCTGCGTCGCGCTCGCCCAGAGCTGTTGTTGTTCCTTCCGCTGCCGCTGATCCCCTGTCCGGCCGCCACGGCCGCCGGCACCTTTCCGCATCATGCGCACCCCAAGGAACACACGCCCCTCATGTACTCCGACGTCTCGATCGCCGGTGACCCACTCGAGCTGCCCCACCTGCTCCCGCCGGTGCCCCGACACCCCAGCACCGTCGCGGAGTTCGCCGGACTCGCCCGCTCCATCGCCGCCGACCGCGCGCAGTGGGCCCCGCAGGTGCGCTACGACGCCACCACCCGTTGGTACGCGCGCCTGCGAACCGGACCCGGCTACGAAGTGTGGCTGTTGAGCTGGCTGCCCGGGCAAGGCAGCGGGCTGCACGACCACGGCCGCTCCAGCGGCGTGCTGACCGTCCTGGACGGCACCCTGCACGAGCGCGCGCTGACCCCCCGCGGTGAGACCCGCCGCGTCCTGACGCCCGGTCACCAGCGCGTGTTCGCCCCGGGTTACGTCCACGACGTCGTCAACGAGTCGCTGGACGGCGCCGTCAGCCTGCACGTGTACTTCCCCGGGCTGACCGAGATGACCCCGTACGCGTGCACCCCGGGCGCCCTTACACCCGCGCAGGCGTAGTCGGCCCGAGGCCCGGGCACCGCACGTCACGGGGCTGACAGACTGGGGCCATGCGAATCGTGGTTCTGGCCGGAGGTATCGGAGGAGCGCGCTTCCTGCGCGGCCTCAAGGCAGCGGCGCCGGAGGCGGACATCACCGTCATCGGCAACACCGGAGACGACATCCACCTGTTCGGGCTGAAGGTCTGCCCCGACCTCGACACCGTCATGTACACCCTGGGCGGCGGCATCCACGAGGAGCAGGGGTGGGGGCGGGCCGACGAGACCTTCGCGGTCAAGGACGAACTCGCCGCCTACGGCGTCGGACCGGAGTGGTTCGGCCTGGGCGACCGGGACTTCGCCACCCACATCGTCCGGACCCAGATGATCGGCGCGGGTTATCCGCTCAGCGCGGTCACCGAGGCGCTGTGCGCCCGCTGGCAACCCGGGGTGCGGCTCATCCCGATGTCCGACGACCGGGTCGAGACCCATGTGCTCGTGGAGGTCGACGGGGAGCGCAAGGCGGTCCACTTCCAGGAGTACTGGGTGCGGCTGCGCGCGTCGGTGCCCGCGCACGCGGTGGTGCCAGTCGGCGCGGAGAACGCGAAGCCCGCACCCGGGGTGCTGGAGGCGATCGGCAGCGCGGACCTGGTCGTGTTCCCGCCGTCGAACCCGGTGGTGAGCGTCGGCACCATCCTGGCCGTACCGGGGGTACGCGAGGCGATCGCGGAGGCGGGGGTGCCGGTGGTGGGCCTGTCGCCCATCGTCGGCGACGCGCCGGTGCGCGGGATGGCCGACAAGGTGCTGGCGGCCGTGGGCGTGGAGTCCACCGCGGCGGCGGTGGCGGCGCACTACGGCAGCGGGCTGCTGGACGGGTGGCTGGTGGACACCGTGGACGCGGGAGCCGCCCCGCAGGTCGAGGCGGCCGGCATCCGCTGCCGGGCGGTGCCGCTGCTCATGACGGACCTGGCGGCGACCACGCAGATGGCGCGCGAGGCCCTCGCGCTGGCCGAGGAGGTGCGGGCATGACCGCGACCGCCCCCCGCTACGAGGTGTTCGCCGTCCCCGGGATCGGCGAGGTGCAGCCCGGCGCCGACATCGCCAAGCTGATCGTCGCCACCGGCGTCGCCCTGGCCGACGGCGACGTGGTGGTCGTCACGTCAAAGATCGTCAGCAAGGCCGAAGGGCGGCTGGTGGAGGCGGACGACCGCGAGGCCGCGATCGACGCGGAAACGGTGCGGCTGGTGGCCCGGCGCGGAAACACCCGGATCGTGGAGAGCCGGCACGGCTTCGTGATGGCCGCGGCCGGGGTCGACGCGTCCAACACCCCGGCGGGCACCGTACTGCTGCTACCCGAGGACCCCGACGCCTCCGCCCGGCGCATCCGGCAGGGGCTGCGGGACGCGCTGGGCGTACAGGTCGGCATCGTCGTCACCGACACCTTCGGGCGGCCCTGGCGCTCCGGGCTCACCGATGTGGCGATCGGCGCGGCCGGCGTGCAGGTACTGGACGACCTGCGGGGCGGCGAGGACTCCCACGGCAACCCCTTGAACGTCACGATCACCGCGACCGCGGACGAGCTGGCCGCGGCCGGGGACCTCGTCAAGGGCAAGGCCACCGGGATGCCCGTCGCGGTGGTCCGCGGCCTGGCACACGTCCTGCGCCCCCAGGAGGCGGACGGGGCCGACGACCCGGAGGACATCGGGGCCCGGGCCCTGGTGCGGTCGGCGGCCAGCGACATGTTCCGGCTGGGCACGTCCGAGGCCGTACGGGAAGCGGTGTCGCTGCGGCGCACCGTGCGGGAGTTCAGCGACGCGCCGGTGGACCCGGAGGCGGTGCGGCGCGCCGTCGCCCTCGCGGTGACCGCGCCCGCCCCGCACCACACCACGCCGTGGCGGTTCGTGCTGCTGGAGACGCCGGAGGCGCGGCTGCGGCTGCTGGACGCGATGCGGGACGCGTGGGCCGCCGACCTGCGCGGTGACGGCTTCTCGGAGGCGAGCGTCGCCAAGCGGCTGCGGCGCGGCGAGGTGCTGCGCAGGGCGCCGTATCTGGTGGTGCCGTGCCTGGTCACCGAGGGCGGCGCGCACACGTACCCGGACGAGCGGCGGGCGACGGCCGAGCGGGAGATGTTCCTGGTCTCCGGCGGCGCCGGGGTGCAGAACTTCCTGGTCGCGCTGGCCGGGGAGCAGTTGGGGTCGGCGTGGGTGTCCTCCGCGCTGTTCTGCCGCGACGTGGTGCGCAAGGTGCTCGACCTGCCGCCGTCGTGGGACCCGCTGGGCACCATCGCGGTCGGCCACCCCGCGGCGGCACCCGCACCCAGGGCCGAGCGCGCGGCGGAGCCGTTCCTCGCGGTGCGCTGACCGCGCGGGCTCCGGCGGTCACGTCAGCCGGCGGCCGGTCCGGCGCCCGCGCCGCGCCAGCGGGCGCCGCGGGATTCCGGTTCGGGTTCCGCTTCGGGTTCGGGTTCCGCTTCAGCGGTGCCGAGCCGGCGCCATCCGCGGCGCGCGCCGTGGCGGGGCGGGCGCGGCCAGCAGGATCAGCCGGGCGGCGCGGTGCCGCTGCCCGGCGTACGGCGCCAGCAGCCGCAGCATCGTCTCGTTGTCGCAGCGCGGTTCGCCGGTCAGCGCGTAGCCGATGTGGTGCGGCAGGTGCAGGTCGCCGACGGTCACCGCGTCGGGGGCGCCGTGGCTGCGCTGGAGGGTCTCCGCGGCGGTCCACGGGCCGATGCCGGGGACCGTCGTGAGCAAAGCCGCGGCCTCCTCGGCGGGGCGGGCGGCCAGGGAGTCGAGGCGGCCGCCCAGACGCACCGCGCGCAGGACGGCGGAGGCGCGCTTGTTGTCCACGCCGGCGCCGCGCCAGTCCCAGGACGGCACCCGGGCCCAGCCGGCCGCGTCGGGCATGACCCGCATACCGGGCGGCGCCCCGGCGTCCCGTGGCCCGGGGGCGGCCTCGCCGTGCTGGAGCAGGAGCAGCCGCCAGGCGCGGTACGCCTCGATCGTGGTGACCTTCTGCTCCAGCACCGAGGGGATCAGCGACTCCAGCACCAGCCCGGTGCGGGTCAGCCGCAGCCCGGGGTGCCGCCGGTGCGCGGCGTGCACCAGGCGGTGCCGCGGGACGAACGCCGACGGGTCGTCGTCGGCGCCCAGCAGCGCGGGCAGGCCGTCGAGCAGCCACTGCGCGCCCGGGCCCCAGGCGGTGCCCTCGATCGCGGCGGGGCTGCCGGTCAGGCGCAGGGTGGCCGGGCCCGCGGGGGTGCGGCTGGCCCGCCACACGGTGCCGTCGGGGGTGATCCGGAAGCCGGGGTCGCCGCCGCCGCGGCGCAGCGGCATGAGGGTGCGGCGCACGTCGAGGGGGAAGGGGGGTGCCCAGGCGCGGGTGCGGCCCCGGGGCGCCTGCGCGGCGGCGGGCCTGGGGGACGCGGTGTCTTCGGGCACCCCGGAAGGGTATAGCGGGCGACTGCGAAGGCTCGTCGGCGCCCTCGCCCCACGGATTCCGCTTCCCCCTGACAGCCCCGGCGCAGCCCCCGGTTCCACCGCTGACAGAGCCCCGGCGGCCCGGACCGGCCGGGCCCAGGCCGCACCGCGCCCCCGCCCCCCGGCCCCGGGCCGCGCCCCGGGCCGCGCCCCCGGTCCCCCGCTCCCGCTACTGGTCGGAGGAGAACCGCACGCTCCCCGCCGGGATACGTGCGTCGCACCACACGCGGGCGCCGCCGAGCAGTTCGTTGTCGGCGCCGACCTCCGCGTTGTCGCCGACCACCGCCCCGACGAGGACCGCGCGGCTGCCGACCCGGGCGTTGACCCCGATCAGGCTGTCGCGCACCACCGCGCCCGGCTCGATCCGCGCGCCGGCCAGTACGGCGCTGCCCTCCACCAGGGCGCCGGACCCGATGACCGCGCCCTCGGCGACACAGGTGCCGGCGAAGAGCTTGGCGTCCTCGGCGACCTCGGCGCCGGGCAGCACGAGCCGTTCGCCGCGGCGCCCGGGGACGGCCGGCGAGGGGGCGCGGCCCAGGACGAGGTCGGCGGAGCCGCGGACGAACGCCTGCGGGGTGCCGAGGTCGAGCCAGTACGTGGAGTCCACCATGCCGTGCAAGTGAGCGCCCTCGGCGAGCAGTCCGGGGAAGGTCTCCCGCTCGACGGAGACCGGACGGCCGGCGGGGATCTCGTCGAGCAGGGCGCGGGTGAAGACGTACGCGCCCGCGTTGATCTGGTCGGTGACGATCTCCTCGGGCGTCTGCGGCTTCTCCAGGAAGGCGGTGACCCGGCCGTCCGGGTCGGTGGGCACCAGCCCGAAGGCGCGCGGGTCCTCGACCCGGGTCAGGTGCAGCGACACGTCGGCGCCGCCGGCGCGGTGGGCGGCGACCAGGGCGCCGATGTCCAGGCCGGTGAGGATGTCGCCGTTGAAGACGAGGACCGGTTCGCCGGGCGCGGAGTGCAGCCGGTGGGCGACGTTGCGCAGGGCGCCGCCGGTGCCGAGCGGGTCGGTCTCGGTGACGTACTCCAGGTGCAGGCCGAGCGCGGAGCCGTCGCCGAAGTACGGCTCGAAGACCTCGGCCAGGTAGGACGTGGCCATCACCACGTGCTCGACGCCCGCGGCGCGGGCCCTGGCCAGTTGGTGGGTGAGGAACGGCACCCCCGCGGCCGGGACCATCGGCTTGGGGGTGTGTACGGTGAGCGGGCGCAGTCTGGTGCCCTTGCCGCCGACCAGCAGGATCGCCTCGGTGGCGGGACGGCGGGTCGGGTCGGCTGTACCGGCCGCGGAGGCGGGGTGTGCTCGCATGGGAACGATAGTGGCATAAGCGGTAAACCCGATAAACCACCACCTGATAACTCGTCAGCACGTCGGCCGCTGCGGCGAACCGGCGCACCGGGCCGGGCCCGCGTATCGCCCCAGGTAGCCTGGGCCGTGTGACCTCCAGCGCACTGACCCCCGCCGGACTGCTCGCCGACGCGCTGCGCGCCGACCCGGGCCGCCCGTTGATCACCTTCTACGACGACGCGACCGGCGAGCGGGTCGAGCTGTCGGTGGCGACCTTCGCCAACTGGGTGGCGAAGACGGCGAACCTGATCCAGGACGAGCTGGGCGCCGAACCCGGCGACCGGGTCGCGCTGCTGCTGCCCGCGCACTGGCAGACCGCCGTGTGGCTGGTGGCCGCGTCCGCGACCGGCGTCGTCGCGGTGCCCGGCGGCGATCCGGCGGCGGCCGACCTGGTGGTGAGCGGCCCGGACGTCCTGGAGGAGGCCGCGCGCTGCGCCGGCCCGCGGGTGGCGATGGCGCTGCGGCCGCTCGGCGGGCGGTTCCTCCAGCCGCCGCCGCAGCCGTTCCTGGACTACGCGGTCGAAGTGCCCTCCCAGAGCGACCGGTTCACGCCCTACGTGCCGGTCGGGCCGGACGACCCGGCGCTCGAACTGACGGGCGGGGAGACCCTCACCGGCGCGGAGGTGGTGGCCAGGGCCCGCGCCGAGGCCGAGGCGCTGGGGCTGGCGCCGGGTGCGCGGCTGCTGTCCGGGCTGCCGTACGACGGTTGGCACGGGCTGGCCGCGGGTCTGCTGGCACCGCTCGCCGCGGGCGCCTCCGTCGTCCTGTGCCGGCACCTCGACCAACTGCCGGCCGACGCGCTGGAGCGCCGCAAGGACGCGGAGCGCGTGACCCGCACGGTCGCACCGGGCGCCGCCTGAGCACCACTGATCACGCAGGTGCCGATCCTGCATGAAAATTTCCTCAACTCCCGCACAGAATGCGCGCTCCGGGCAACCCTTGCGGTATTTCGACTGTCTGAACGAATGCCGCGCGGGTACTCGGGTCCGATCCCTCCGGCGACTGGATGACGCCCGGCACCGCCCGCCGGGCCCCTGACCTAGGGACGGGCACGACGTGACCACGCCAGCGCAGCCATCGCGGGACGACTCCGCCGCGGACCCGGAGGACGAAGCGCCGGAAGCCGGCGAATCCGCCGAAGCACCCGTGAAGGCCGAAACCGCACCCGCACCCGACGAACCCGCCGAGGTGCCCGCACCTGCACCCGCACCCGCACCCGACTCCGATGCCGAAGTCCCCGCGCCCCGGCGCCGTTTCCGGTGGCTGAAGTACACCGCCATCGCCACCTCGGTGCTCGTGCTCGCCTGTGCCGGCGGCGTCTGGTACGTCTACCAGCACCTCAACGGCAACATCACCACCGACACGGTGACCGAGAACGAGCTGAAGGCGCAGGCGTCGCAGCGCCCGCCCGAGGGCCCGGCCTCCACCGAGAACATCCTGCTGATCGGCTCGGACAGCCGCAGCGGCGGCAACGACAAGTACGGCCAGGACACCGGCACCCAGCGCTCGGACACCACGATCCTGCTGCACCTGTCGGCCGACCGCAGCAACGCCACCGCGGTGAGCATCCCGCGCGACCTGATGGTGCACGTGCCCAAGTGCACCAAGTCCGACGGCAGCACGGTCGCCGCGAAGTTCGAACAGTTCAACTGGGCCTTCGAGTTCGGCGGCGCGGCCTGCACCATCCGCGCGGTCGAGGAGCTGACCGGCGTACGGGTCGACCACCACCTGATCGTGGACTTCAGCGGCTTCAAGAACATGGTGAACGCGGTCGGCGGCGTCGAGGTGTGCACCCCGGTCGCCATCCATGACACCTACTCGCACCTGAACCTGTCCGCGGGCAAGCACAAGCTCAACGGAGAACAGGCGCTGGGCTACGTACGGGTCCGGCACGGAATCGGCGACGGCAGCGACACCGAACGGATCAGCCGCCAGCAGGACTTCCTCGCGTCGCTGATCAAGAAGGTGCAGAGCAACGGGGTGCTGCTCAACCCCGGCAAGGTGTACCCGCTGCTGGACGCGGCCACCAAGTCGCTGACGGCCGACCCCGGCCTCAACTCGCTCAGCGACCTGTACGCGCTGGCGCAGCGCCTCCAGAAGATACCCGCCGGCTCGATCCACTTCGTCACCGCGCCCGTCGAGCCCTACGTGCAGGACCGCAACCGCGACCAGTTGGTGCAGCCCGACGCCGAGACGCTCTTCGCCGCCGTACGGGCCGACCAGCCGGTGCGGGTGAGCAGCGACGGCACGAGCAGCAGCGACGACAGCGGTACGAGCGGCAGTACGAGCAGTACGGCCGGCGCGTCGCCTTCGCCTTCGGACAGCCCGTCGGACAGCCCCTCGGCCACCGGCTCCTCGACCCCGTCGAGCACCCCGTCGAGCACCCCTTCGACCAGCCCTTCGAACGCTCCGACCTTCAAGGGAACGACGGCCGACCGAGACATCTGCGGCAAAGGCCGATGAACTAAGGTAGGGCGCTTAAGGCCACTGCGGATGGAGGTCCCGAGCGACCGTGGACACGCAAGGCTCCGAGTACGTCGACCCCGCTGACCAATGGGTGCTCGACCCGGTCACGGGCACCTACCAACTGCGGCTGGAACCGGCCGAGTCGGCGACGGAACCCGCACCCGAGCCCGCACCTGCGGCCGCACCCGGTCCCGTACCACCGCCCGCCGCGCCGCGCCCGCCCGGCAGCCGCCGGGCCGCCGCCGGCCGCGGCTCCCGGCGCGCGGGCGGGACCCGGGCCGCGGGCGCCGCGGGCACCACCGGAGCCACCGCCGCACCCAGCCGCCGCAAGCCCAAGCAGCACCGGAGCATGACGACGGTGTGGGCGGCCGGCGTCATCGGCCTGGCGGTCGTCGCGGGCGGGGTCGGCGGCTACGCCGCGTTCCACAAGTCCGGTGCGGTGGTGCACACCCTGGACGTCGGCAACGCGGGCACCTCCACCTTCTCCGCCACCGGTCAGATGAACATCCTGATGCTCGGCACCGACAGCCGGGCCGGGATCGGCCACGAGTCCGGCACCGCGGCCGCGACCGGGCAGGCCGACACCGCGGTGTTGCTGCACCTGTCGGCCGACCGCAGCAACGCCACCGCGGTGAGCATCCCGCCCAACCTCGTCACCGACGTGCCCGAGTGCCCGGTGGGCGACACCGTGGTCAAGGGCGCGAGCGGGCAGCGGTTCGCCACGGTGCTCGCCGGACGCGACGCAGGCTGCGCGATGCGGCTGGTCTCCCAGCTCACCGGGCTGCACGTGGACCACTTCGTGATGGTGGACTTCGCCGCGGTGCAGCGGCTGACCACGGCGCTCGGCGGTGTGGAGATGTGCCTGAAGCAGCCGCTGCGCGACGCCTCGACCGGGCTCTCGCTCGGCGCGGGCCGGCAGAAGGTGGCCGGTGCGCAGGCGCTGGCGCTGGTGCGCGCGGAACAGGAACTGCCCGGCTCCTCCGGTGTGCCCGCGGGCGGCGACCTGGCCCGGGTGCAGGTCCAGCAGCAGTTCCTGGCCGCGCTCTTCCGCACCGCCACCTCCGGTTCGGCGCTGACCGACCCGAAGAAGCTCAAGGCGCTGGCCACCACGGCCGCGGACGTGCTGACCGTGGACACCCCGATCGGCAGCGTCAGCGCGCTCGACACCCTGGCCGGCCAGTTCGGCAAGGTCGCCGGCAAGCACTTCACACTCGCCGAACTGCCGGTCGAGCAGAACCCGGACGACAGCACGCACCGCACCGTCGTCATCGACCAGGCGAAGTCCACGCAGCTGTTCGGCGTGGTCAAGCAGGACATCTCGCTGTCGGACGGCGCCGCCCGGACGGACCCCAAGCTGGTCGGCACCAAGGCCACCCCGCACAACACCCGTGTGACCGTCTACAACGGCACCGGTTCGTTCGGCGCCTCGCAGGACGTGCTCCTCTGGCTCCAGAACGACGAGGGCGTCAACCGCTCGGCCAACGGCGGCGACTCCGCGACGCGCGCGGCGAAGACGACACTGCGCTACGCCCCGAACCAGGCCGACCAGGCCCGCTCGCTGGCCGCGATGATGGGCCTGCCCGCGTCCGCGCTGATCGAGGGCACCAAGGACGTGCCGCCGCTGACGTACATGTCGCTCACCCTGGGCGCGGACTACACCAAACCGGGCACACCGATCGCCCCGCCCACCACCCCACCCAAGGGCCTGAAGTCGATCACGGCGGACGACACCTCCTGCGTGGGGTAGGTCACCGCGTCACCGCGATGACGGGCCCGGTATGTCCTGCCCCCCGCATGCAACTATGTCCGCCATCCGACCGTCTGACATAAGGACGGTCTGAGGAGACGGTCATGGACGGTCTGAAACGACTATCCGAAACGACGGTCTGATAAGCAGACGACGAAGACGGGATGACGGCTGCCCCAGCCGGACCGGTGAGCGGAGGAGTCCGTATGCGCGACGGCAGGGTGGGAGAGCCCGGCTACGGGGCTGCTTCCGACCCCGGCGGCCCGGACTGGGGCCAGGGCTCCTTCCACGACGGCGCGATACCCGGGCCGCGTTCGGGCGGCTCCGGCTATTTCGACGGCTCGGGTGGTGCCAGCGACCCCGGAGGTGCCAGCGGCTCCGGCGGCTTCGACGGCCCCGGCGGTTCCGGCGACAGCCCCACCCCGTCCGGTGCCGCGGCCGGCGCCGCGGGTCACGGCGGCGGGCACCGGCGCGGCGGGCGGCGCAAGACCAGGAGCCGCAAGCGCAAGGTGTTCCGCTGGGTGGCCATCGTGGTCGCGGTGGCCGTACTCGGCACCGCGGGCGCGGCCTACGGCTACTACGAGTACCTCGCCGGCAAGATCCGCAAGGGCGAGCGCAGCAGCGGCAAGACGAACGTCGCCAAGTCCAAGGCGAACTCCGCGGGCCAGACCCCGATGAACATCATGATCCTCGGCTCCGACTCCCGCTCCGACCCCGAGGACGCGAAGCTCGGCGGCGCGGCGGACGCGGCCGGCGCCCGGGCCGACGTGATCATGATCGCCCACCTGTCGGCCGACCGCAGCAACATGTCGGTGGTGAGCATCCCCCGCGACACCCGGGTGGACATCCCCGAGTGCACCGACCCCAAGACGCACAAGGTCTACGCGAAGACGAACGACATCATCAACGCCTCGCTCAGCCGCGGCGGCGCGGGCTGCACCCTGGCCACCGTGCAGAACCTCACCGGCGTCTACATCGACCACTGGCTGACCATCGACTTCGCGGGCGTGGTGAAGATGGCCGATGTCGTCGGCGGCGTCGACGTCTGCGTCAAGGAGAACGTCGACGACCACGCGACCGCGGCCCAGCCCGGCGGCTCGCACCTGCACCTGACCGCGGGCACCCACACCGTCAAGGGCCAGCAGGCGCTCCAGTGGCTGCGCACCCGGCACGCGTTCGGCAGCGACGCGGGCCGCTCGAAGGCGCAGCACATGTACATGAGCTCACTGATCCGCAAGCTGCGCGGGCAGAACCTCTTCACCGACCCGGCGAAGCTCAACAAGATCGCCACCACCGCGATGTCCGCGTTCTCGGTGTCCTCCGAGATCGGCACCCCGAAAAAGCTCTACGACCTCGGCATGCAGCTCAAGACGATCCCGCCGGACCGGATCACGATGCTGACCATGCCGCGGATCGAGGACCCCCAGGACCCGAACGCGCACTATCTGCCCGCGCCGAGCGCCTCGACGGTCTGGTCGCTGCTGCGCAACGACGTGGCGATGGACGCCAACGGCAAGGCGAAGACCGGCACCTCGTCGGCCACGCCGACCCCCTCGGCGACCACCGGCCCGGCGGCGCAGGCGCCCGCGAGCATCCCGGTCACCGTGGTCAACGGCACCGCGGGCAGCGCCGACGGCGTCGCCACCCCGGGCCGCGCCGGCGCACTCGCCAAGGCGCTGGGCACCGCGGGCTTCACCCAGGCGGCGGCCAGCCAGGACACCGGGCCGCGCGAGAGCACCGTGCTGAACTACCCCTCCAGCGGCGGCGCGCAGAGCAAGTCCGACGCGCTGTCGGTGGCGAAGGCGCTGAAGATCCCGTCGAACGACGTCAAGGCCTCCTCCGACGTGCAGACGATCACCCTGACCGTCGGCTCGGACTGGAAGAGCGGCACCGACTACAGCGCGACCCTGCCGAAGGCGGGCTCGGTGCCCGACGACGCCGACGTGATCAACGGCGCCGACACCACGGGCTGCATGGACATCCTGCCGGTCTACCAGTTCTGACCGCGGGCCCCGGGCACCTGGGGGCTCTTCGACCTGCACGCACGAGGGACCCACCGGAACCGGTGGGCCCCTCGCCGTACGCCGCTGAGGGAAGGCCGAGGGTTTACACGTCGGCCGGCTGGGCCGGCGCCGGCTCGGTCACGGCGGGCCGGCGGCTGGCGACGACCCGGCGGGCCAGCGACCGCGGGCTGGTCAGGAAGCCGTAGCCCCAGCACATGTGCATGGTGGCCAGCGCGAGCGGGATACGCAGCCGGGCGCCGATCGGCAGGCCGCGGCCGGCCGGCAGCGAGCCGAGGGTGATGCCCGCCACGTACGCGCCCGGGACGAGCAGCGCCCACGGGGTGGTGCCGCCGAGCAGAAGTCCGGCCGCGTTGGCGACCAGGGCGGTCGGGGCGGCGAGGTAGCGCGGGTTCACCGAGCCGCGGTGGTAGCGGGTCACCACCCGGCGCCAGCGGCCGTAGTCCTTGTACTGCTTGGCGAGGGCCCGCACGCTGGGCCGGGGGCGGTAGGAGACGCGCAGTTCGGGCGAGAACCATATGAGGTGGCCGACCTCGCGGATGCGGTAGTTCAGCTCCCAGTCCTGGGCGCGGACGAACTCCTCGTTGTAGCCGCCCTGCCGCTCCAGCACCTCACGGCGGAAGACGCCGAGGTAGACGGTGTCGGCGGGGGCCGCCGCGCCGCCGGTGTGGAAGGCCGCGTTGCCGACGCCGATCTTCGACGTCATGGCGGCGGCCACCGCCCGCTCCCAGTCGTTCTCGCCCTCGGCGTGCATGAGGCCGCCGACGTTCGCCGCGCCGGTGGCGTCCAGCAGGCGGACGGCGGTGGCGATGTAGTCCGGCGAGAGCATGCCGTGGCCGTCGACGCGGACCACGACCGGGTGCCGGGACGCCTTGATCGCCGCGTTGAGGGCGGCGGGGGTGCGGCCGGTGGGGTTGGGCACCGTGTGGACGCGCGGGTCCTCGGCGACCAGTTCCGCGGCGATCGCGTCGGTCCGGTCCGTGGACGGGCCGAGCGCGATGACGACCTCGAGCTCGCCCGGGTAGTCCTGCGCCAGGATGTGCCGGACGGAGTTGCGCAGATGGCGCTCCTCGTCGAGCACCGGCATGATCACGGAGACGGCCGGGAGCGCGGCGGGGGTGACAGCGTTCATTCCGGCAAACGTTACCGCTAACGGGGGACACCAGCGCGTGGGGTGAAGACTGACAGTCCTATTTGTCTCTAGCCTGATCGGGTCTTCAGGCGGCCAACCGGGTCGCAGCGCGCCGGCGGCGCCCCCGTCGCGACGGCCGCACCGCAACTGTTCGGAGGTCGCCCGTGCCGCCCACCCGAAGCCGCCAGTCGCCGTCCGGTGTCCGCCGCAGCGCCGCGGTCCCGGCGCCGACGCCGGCGCCGGCCACCGGGCAGGGGCGCGGCCCGGCGGGGCGGGTTCCGGCGGGTACGACGGGTACGAGGAGGGCAGCCGCGCAGCCCGCGGGCCCGCGGCGGCCGCGGCGCAGGCCGCCGGTGCGGCTGAGCACCAGGATCGCGGGCGGGGTGGCGCTGCTGGTGATCACCGCCAGCGGGGTCGGCCACGCGATGGTGGCCGGGCTGAACGGCGCGATCAACCGGGTGGACGCCTTCGGCGGCATCCAGAACCGGCCGGGCGGCAGCAAGGGCACCAACTTCCTGCTGGTCGGCACCGACGGCCGGGACGGGCTGGACCCGCAGGAGAAGAAGCAGTACCACCTGGGCGGAGCGCCCTGCCACTGCACCGACACGATCATGCTGGTGCACCTCTCGCAGGACCGGGACCGGGCGAGCGTGGTGTCCATCCCGCGCGACACCTACGTACAGCTGCCGGACGTGGGCCCGGCCGCCGTCCTGGCGAAGCGGGGGCAGGGCGCCGGGAAGGCCGCGGCGACCGCCACCGCCACCTCGGCGGGCGGCAGGCCGCTGGTCCCGACGCACCCGGCGAAGATCAACGAGGCGTACGCCGACGGCGGCCCCAAGCTCACCGTCAGCACGGTCGAGAAGCTGACCGGGGTGCACATCGACCACTACCTGGAAGTCGACTTCGTCAGCTTCATGAAGACCGTGGACGTGCTCGGCGGGGTCCCGGTGTGCACCACCCGCCCGTTGAAGGACTCCTACAGCGGGCTGAACCTGCCGGTGGGCACCACCACGCTCAACGGCGGCCAGGCCCTTCAGTACGTACGCTCCCGGCACATCGACGCCGACTCCGACCTCGGGCGGATGCGGCGCCAGCAGCAGTTCGTCTCCCAGGTCATCCACAAGATCACCTCCGGCGGCACCCTGGCCAACCCGATGCGGCTGGAGAAGGTGGCCGGCACCGTGCTCGGCTCGGTCCGCGCCGACGAGGGACTGCGGCCGACCGACCTGATCTCGCTGGCCCGCAGCATGAAGGGCTTCACCTCCAAGTCGTCGGAGTACGCCTCGGTGCCGCTGAGCGACCTGAGCTACCACGTGCCGGGGGTCGGCTCCACCGTGAAGTGGGACACCGCGAAGGCCGGGAAGCTGTGGGCCGCGGTCCGCGCCGACCAGCCGCTGACCGCGGACCGCGCCGGGGCCCGGCAGCCGTCCGCGGCGCCGCGGCCCACCGGGACCGTCGCCTCCGCCGGGACCGGCGGCGCGAACGGGTCCGCCGCGGGCTCCTCCTCCCCCAAGGCCGTCAAGGTCGACGTCGCCCCCGGTGGGATCAGCGTCACCGTCGCCAACGCCACCGGCGTCAGCGGCCTGGCCGGCACCGTGCAGCGGGCCCTGCGCGCGACCGGTTTCGTCACCCCGGGGCTGGCCACCACCGCCGACGGCCACCCCGCGCAGACCACCATCCGCTACGACCCCCGGTGGGACCGCTCGGTGAAGACGCTGGCCGCCGCGCTGCCCGGCGCTCGGCTGGTGCCGGACAAGGGCCGGGGCCCGGTGATGCAGGTCACCCTCGGCATGGACTTCAAGGGCCGTACGGTGCGGCCGGTGACCACGCTGGCGCCGCAGCCGGCCGCCTCCACACAGCCGGCACCGCAGGCCGCGGGATCGGGTCAGAGCGCCGATCCGGTGGGCTGCTGACTCAGCCGTCCAGGCCCTCCGCGGCGCGCTCGCGGCGCAGCTCCAGGATCGCGCGGCGGCGGGCCAGCCGGTGGGTGCGGCGGATCTGGGCCTCCTGCCAGCGGCGCCGGTCCCGGTCGTTCTCGCAGATCAGCGGCGGCACCGGGCGCGGCTTGCCCTCGGCGTCGACGGCCACGAAGACCAGGTAGGCGGTCGCGACCTGCTCACCGGGGCCGGCCTTGTTCCAGCGTTCGGCGACGACCCGGACGCCGACCTCCATGGACGTCTTGCCGGTCCAGTTCACCTGGGCCTCCACCTGGAGCAGGTCGCCGACCCGGACCGGGGCGAGGAAGGCCATCTCGTCCATGGCGCCGGTCACCGCCGGCCCCTCGGAGTGGCGGCCCGCGACGGCGCCGGCCGCGTCGTCCACCAGTTTCATCACCACGCCGCCGTGGACGGTGCCCAGCAGGTTGGTGTCGTGCGCGCTCATGATGTGGGAGAGCGTGATGCGGGAGGCGGAGGTGGGCTTCCCCGGGAGGACCGGGACCTGCGGGGTGGGCAGGGGTCCCGGCGCGGATGAGTCGATCACGCCGTCAACTGTATGCCGGTGGTGAAGACTGTCGCGGTCGTGTGCCCTTCTGTCGCGGGAGCGCTACGGCCGGTGGCCGAATGCATCGGGTCTGCCACAGAACCGCCGGTGATTGCCGGTCCCGCGCCGGGGCCGGGCACACTGGCGGGCATGAACGGTTGGAGCGATGACACCGAGCAGCGCAGGCTCTCCGAGCCGCCGCTGCCCCCTGAACTGTCGCCGCGTCGAGCCGCCGCCCACGGCGGTGTCCCGCCGCAGCAGGCACGGCGGCCGCAGCCGGGCCCGCAGCCCGGCGCCGGCGCCGGCTCCGGCGGCTACGGGCCGCCGAGCACGGGTGGACCGGGCGGCCGGGGGCCGCGCGGGCCGCGCTGGAGCACCCGCAGGAAGATCGGCTACACCGCGCTCGGCCTGGTCGTGGTGCTGCTCGTGGTGTCCGTCTCCACGTACTTCTGGGCCGACTCCAAGGTGCGCCGCGAGGTGGACCTGAGCGCGATCAACAAGGAGGCGGGCGCTCCTGCCAAGGGCAAGGGCACCAACTACCTGATCGTGGGCTCCGACAGCCGCGAGGGCCTGACCGCGGCCCAGGAGAAGGAGCTGCACACCGGCTCCGACTCCGGGCAGCGCACCGACTCGATGATGATCCTGCACACCGGCAGCAACGGCACCACGATGCTGAGCCTGCCGCGCGACTCCTACGTGACGATCCCGTCGTTCTACGGCAAGGAGACCAAGAAGCAGTACCCGGCCTCCACGCACAAGCTCAACAAGTCGTACGCGGACGGCGGCCCCGAGCTGCTGACCCGCACCGTGGAGTACAACACGGGCATCCACATCGACCACTACGCGGAGATCGGCTTCTCCGGCTTCGTGAACCTGGTCGACGCCCTGGGCGGGGTGCGGCTGTGCCTGGACGCGCCGCTGAAGGACAAGGCGTCGGGCGCTGACTTGCAGAAGGGCTGCCAGAAGGTCAACGGCAAGGAGTCCCTCGCCTACGTCCGCGAGCGGCACCAGGAGGCGGACCAGGACCTGGGGCGCATGAAGCACCAGCAGCAGTTCCTGTCCACGCTGGCGCACCAGGCGGCGTCGCCGTCCACCATCCTGAACCCGTTCAAGCTCTACCCGGTGATCGGCTCGGGTCTGGACACCCTGGTGGTGGACAAGAACATGAGCCTGCTCGACCTGACGCACATGTTCTTCGCGATGAAGGGCGTCAGCGGCGGCGACGGCAAGCAGCTGACGGTGCCGATAGCCAACGCCAACTACCAGACCGGCGACGGCGACTCGGTGCTGTGGGACAAGACGAAGTCCAAGCAGCTCTTCGGCGAGCTCCAGCAGGACGAGAAGGTCGACGTCGGCACCACCACCGGCTGACCGGCGCCCCGCCTCGTACGGGAGTCCCACAGGCAGCGGCCCCGGCCCCTTGAGCCAGAGAGGGGGTACCGGGGCCGCTGCCGTGCGTCACGCGGCGCGCATCCCGGTGGCCGCGGGCACCCACTGGTCCAGTTCGTTGCGCCAGTAGCGGGCGACGTTCAGCCGGGTCGGCTTCTGCTGGCCGGGCAGCTGGAACTTCAGCGAGCTCCACATGGTGTTGCGGTGGACCTCGCTGATGAGGCGGGCGGCCTCCTGCCGCGGTATCGCGGCGACCAGCTCCTTGGGACGGGCGCTCATCCGGCCCGCCTTGTGGAAGACCACGGCCTGCTCGGTGACCGTGACGAAGTAGTACTTCACGAACAGCGTCCCCATGGCGCCGATGGCCGCGATGAACCACGGGCTCGGGCCGGTCTGGACGTGGATCGTGGCGATCGGCCGGTCGGCCGGGTTGATCTGCGCGATGGCCTGCGCCACCTGCTCCTGCATGGTGGACTTGCGAATGGCCATGGACGTACCCCCATTGTGTTCGACGTGCTGACATGCGAAGACGCCGCCGCCGGCGGACCGGCGGCGGCGTCGCAGCGTATCGCCCTCGAACGTGTCGGGGACATGCACGGAGCGTCCTTGGGACGAACCCGTGACCGGACTTCGGATCAGTGGCGCGCGGAAGCGCTGCGCCGGCGCAGACCGAAGACGGCGCCGCCGCCCACGACGACCAGGGCGCTCGCGATGCCCGCGATCATCCCGGTGTTGCTACCGCCACCGGTCTCGGCGAGGTTGCCGCTCGGCGACGGGGAACTGGTGTCGGCCACCGCGGCGACGGACGTGCTCGCCACGGCGCTCGGGCTGTCGGACGCCGCCGGGGAAGAGGCCGACGTCGACGGCGAGGTGGAGGGCGAGGCCGAGGGAGCGGTCGCGGGCGCCGACGGGGAGGCGGGCGAGGTGGGCGCCGACGCGCCGCACTCGGTGTTCGGCAGGGTGACGCCGTTGGCCACCGACTGGTTGTCGAAGTACCCCTGGACGGACGCGAGCACCTGGTAGTGCGCGCCCGCGGACCACGGCACCGAGATGGTGAAGTCACCGCTGTCGGTGTACTTCTGCTGGGCGACCTGCTTGCCGCTGTCGTCCTTGACCGTGATCGTGACCGGACGGGTGCGGTCGGTGTCGTGCACGGTGATGACGCCGTTGCCGCTCTGCTGGTCGCAGGTGGCGGAGCCGGTGAACGAGAAGTCCTTGATGTTGCAGGCTGACGCGGTGCCTGCGACGCCGAGCGCGAGCGCGACTGCGGCGGAGGCAACGCCTACGTAACGCACCGTCAGGGAGGTGCGGCGGGAGGATATGGACACGTTTGCCCTTCACAGAAATCGGAGCAGAAGTGCGGATGGCCATCAGGCATGTGACACAGTGACCCCCCGGTCACCGCCAATGGCCCACACAGCTCTACAAGCGACCGCAACCGCTTGTCAATTGGTCGCAAACCGACCGCTAAACCTGTCCACGTGCACAAAGTTCACACAAACCGTCGCGACCCCGTGTGGGTTTATTACAGAGTTGAGACGCGGGGAACCCCGGCACCCCTCGACGGCGTCCTACGCGCGCACCGCCCGGCGGGCCGCCGCGCCCGCGAGCGCACCCGCCGGTCCGGCGGCAATTGCACACGGGCCCGGCCGGGAACGGCCGGGCCCGCGGTGGCGCCCACTCCTGCCGGCGGGCTCAGCCCTTGAGGAGCTGACGGGCCATCACGATCCGCTGGACCTGGTTGGTGCCCTCGTAGATCTGGGTGATCTTGGCGTCGCGCATCATGCGCTCCAGCGGGTAGTCCCGGGTGTAGCCGTAGCCGCCGAGGAGCTGGACGGCGTCGGTGGTGATCTCCATGGCCGCGTCGGAGGCGTAGCACTTGGCGGCGGCGCCGAAGAACGTCAGGTCGGCGTCGGAGCGCTCGGACCTGGCGGCGGCGGCGTAGGTGATCTGCCGGGCGGCCTCCAGCTTCATCGCCATGTCGGCCAGCATGAACTGGATGCCCTGGAAGTCGGCGATGGCCTTGCCGAACTGCTTGCGCTCCTGGACGTATCCCTTGGCGTAGTCCAGCGCGCCCTGGGCGATGCCGAGCGCCTGGGCGGCGATGGTGACGCGGGTGTGGTCCAGGGTCTTCATCGCGGTGGCGAAGCCGGTGCCCTCCTCGCCGATCATCCGGCTCGCGGGGATGCGGACGTTGTCGAAGTAGACCTCGCGGGTCGGGGACCCCTTGATGCCGAGCTTCTTCTCGGGCGCGCCGAAGGAGACGCCCTCGTCGCCCTTCTCGACCACGAACGCCGAGATGCCCTTCGACCGCTTCTCGGGGTCGGTCACGGCCATCACCGTGTAGTACTCCGAGACGCCGGCGTTGGTGATCCAGCGCTTGACGCCGTTGAGGACGTAGGTGTCGCCGTCGCGCACCGCGCGGGTCTTCATGCCCGCGGCGTCGGAACCGGCGTCCGGCTCCGACAGCGCGTAGGAGAACATGCCCTCCTTGCGGGCCAGCGCGCCGAGGTACTTCGCCTTCAACTCCTCGGAGCCGGACAGCTGGACCGGCAGCGAGCCCAGCTTGTTGACCGCCGGGATGAGGGAGGACGACGCGCAGACCCGCGCCACCTCCTCGATCACGATCACGGTGGACAGCGCGTCGGCGCCGGAGCCGTCGTACGCCTCGGGTACGTGGATGGCGTGCAGGTCGTTGGCCTCCAGGGCGTCGCGCGCCTCCTGGGGGAAGCGCGACTGCTCGTCGACCTCGGCGGCGAAGGGGGCGATCTTGGCCTCGGCGAGCGACCGGACGGCGTCGCGGAGCATCTCGTGCTCCTCAGAGGTCCGGAACAGGTCGAAGTCGGCTGCGGCCATGAAGTCTCACTCCCGAGTGTTTGCTACCGTTCAGTAACTCCGCAACCCTACGGTTGCGGGGCGGCGGGTGCCAACGGGCCCGCGCCTGTGATCTTTCCCCCGCGTGACGTTGGCGACACCGGGCCGCGCCGATCACGACACGTTCTTGCCCAGGGTGTCGACGCCGTCGGTGGTCGCCAGGTAGTGCGCCATGGTGTCGTTGCGCATCGCCTCCCACAGCTCGTCCGAGGCGTTGGCGTCCAGCAGCACCACCGACTGCTTGTCGACGGTGTCGAAGCCCGCGACCGGCGCGTTCATGAACGCCATGTCCTTCGACCGCACCCCGCGCAGGTGCCACACCAGGTCGCGCAGGTCGCCGTCGGTCAGCCGGTCGTCGAAGCTGACCACCGAAGTGACCTGGTCGAGGGTGCGCTTGAGCTTCAGCGGGTTGGTGAAGGTGCCGGTGGACAGCAGCTTGCCGAGCACGGCGCGCAGGAAGTTCTGCTGGCGGTGGGTGCGGTCGAGGTCGCCGCGCGGCAGCCCGTAGCGCTCGCGGACGTAGTCCAGCGCCTCGGCGCCGTCCATGTGGTGGGTGCCCGCGGTCCACACGCCGCCGGGGCCGTTGCGCCGCGAGACGGTCTTGTCGACGGTGATGTCCACCCCGCCGATCGCGTCCGTGAGCTTCTTGAAGCCGCTCCAGTCGATCACCATCAGGTGGTCGATCCGCACCTTCGTCAGGCGCTGCACCGTGTCGATCAGCAGCGGCGGGCCGCCCCAGGAGAAGGCCGCGTTCAGCTTGGCCCTGCCGTGGCCGGGGACGTCCACCCAGGAGTCGCGGGGCAGCGAGACGACGTAGGCGTTCTTGTGGTCGGCGGGGATGTGCACCAGCATCATCGTGTCGCTGCGCTGGGCTCCCGGCTTCCACTCGGGCGCCTTGGCGCCCTTGCCGGTGGTGGGCAGGTCGGACCGCGCGTCCAGGCCGACGAGCAGGAACGTCTGGCTGCCGCTGCGGGACGGCTGCGGCACCGCGGACTGCGGCACGTCGGTGGGGAAGGCGTTGGGGATGCGCTGCACCCGGCCGGTGTAGTGGTGGTAGGCCCAGTAGCCGGTGCCGACGATCAGCAGGGCGCCGACGCACAGCAGGCTCAGGGCGGCGTAGAGCACCCGGCGGGTTCGGCGCCGCCGCCGCGCCCGCCGGTCGGGCGCGGGGTCCTTGGGGCCGGGGCCCTTGGGGCCGGGGTCCTTGGGTGCGGGGTCTTCGGGGCTGGGCCCGGCAGACCCGCCTTGGGGGTCCATGGGTGCGGGGTCGGGCTCGGCGGGCCGGCCTCGGGGGTCTGAGGGTGCGGGTTCGGAGGGTGCCTGCTCCGGGCCCGAGGAGGCGTTCGGATCTTCGCCCGTGCCGTCCGGTCCAGCCTCGTACGCCATGACGCACCCCCACCCCGGTTGGCCTGTGGCCGTATGGACGCATTGTGGCCCCTCGGCCGCCGCCGCACGCTGGATTCGGCCGAGCCGGTCCGGACTATGCTTCGGCGCATGCCTCTGAAGCTCACCGTCATCGGCACCGGTTACCTCGGCGCCACCCATGCCGCCGCCATGGCCGAGCTGGGATTCGAGGTGCTCGGCCTCGACATCGACGAGAGCAAGATCGCCACCCTGGCCCAGGGCCGGGTGCCGATGTACGAGCCCGGCCTGGAGGACCTGCTGGCCAAGCACGTGGCCGGGATCGAGGGCTCCAGCGGGCGGCTGCGCTTCACCACGTCGTGGGAGGAGGTCGCCGACTTCGGCGACGTGCACTTCGTCTGCGTCAACACCCCGCAGAAGCAGGGCGAGTACGCCTGCGACATGAGCTACGTGGACAGCGCCGTCAGCCTGCTCGCGCCGCACCTGCGCCGGCCCGCGCTGGTGGTGGGCAAGTCCACCGTGCCGGTCGGCAGCGCCGCCCGGCTGGCCGGGATGCTGCGCGAGCTGGCACCGGCGGGCGACGGCGTCGAGCTGGCCTGGAATCCGGAGTTCCTGCGCGAGGGCTTCGCGGTGCAGGACACCCTGCACCCGGACCGGATCGTGGTCGGCGTGGCCAGTGAGCGCGCCGAGTCCCTGCTGCGGGAGGTCTACGGCGGGCCGATCGCGGAGGGGACGCCGTTCATCGTCGCGGACTACCCGACCTCCGAGCTGGTCAAGACCGCCGCGAACGCCTTCCTCGCCACGAAGATCTCCTTCATCAACGCCATGGCCGAGGTGTGCGAGGCCGCCGGCGGCGACGTCGCGGTGCTCGCCGAGGCCATAGGGCACGACGACCGGATCGGGAAGAAGTTCCTGCGCGCCGGGATCGGCTTCGGCGGCGGCTGCCTGCCCAAGGACATCCGCGCGTTCATGGCGCGGGCCGGCGAACTGGGCGCGGACCAGGCGCTGACCTTCCTGCGCGAGGTCGACTCCGTCAACATGCGGCGCCGCACCCACATGGTGGAGTGGGCCCGCGAGGCGCTGGGCGGCAGCTTCCTCGGGCGCCGGATCGCGGTGCTCGGCGCCGCCTTCAAGCCCGACTCCGACGACGTGCGCGACTCCCCCGCGCTGAACGTCGCGGGCCAGATCCACCTCCAGGGCGGCCAGGTCACCGTCTACGACCCCAAGGGCATGGCCAACGCCCGGCGGCTCTTCCCGACCCTGGGGTACGCCGACAGCGCTTTGGACGCGGTCCGCGGCGCGGACATCGTCCTGCACCTCACCGAGTGGCGCGAGTTCCGCGACCTGGACCCGGTCGCGCTGGCCGACGTGGCCGGGCAGCTGCACATCCTCGACGGGCGCAACGCGCTCGACGCGGAGCTGTGGCGCAAGGCGGGCTGGACCTTCCGCGCGATGGGCCGCCCCAACGCGTAACGACGCGGGGCACGCGGCCCCGTCCGCCCCAGACGCCGCCTGACTGCGTGTCAGGGGGCCCTGTGCGCCGCCGCGTTCACTTCCGGCCGCGGTAGGCCCGCATCTTCGCCCGGCTGCCGCAGACCGCCATCGAGCACCACCGGCCGCGGCCGGCCGGGCTGCGGTCGTAGTAGGCCCAGCGGCAGGTGTCGGCCGCGCACGCCTTCAGACGGTGCCAGGTGCCGTCCGCGGCGGCCGCCGCGATCGCCGCGGCCACCTGCGCGGTCAGGGCCGCGACGCCGTCGTCCGTAGGGCCCGGCACCACCGTGGCGGCGCCCGCCGGATCGACCGCGAGCCGCAGCGGGGCCGCGGCCAGCAGCCCGTCCAGCGCGGCGACCGCCTCCGGCGCCATGTCGGTGCCCGCGTGCGCGGAGCAGGCGTCGCGCAGCGCCTCGCGCAGCGTCAGGACCATGTCGAGCCCCGCCCAGTCGAAGCCGCCGCCCTCGGTGATCCCGTGCTCGCGCGCCCATGCCGCCAGCGCCTCCGGGCTGCCCAGCGCGTCGGATTCCGCGTCCTCCAGGTCGACGGTGTTGACCAGGTCCTGCACCAGCCGAAGCGACTGGGGTGCGGCATGGCGGTCTCCGGGCTGCTCCACCCCCGCAACGTTACTGCCGAATCAGCCTTGCAGCGTTACCTCAATACCGCCATCATGAGGTAACGGTTACCAGCAAGGGCCGGGAGCAGGTAACGCTCCCGGCCCGCCTGACACCTTATGGAGCCCGCATGATCGGCACCCTCGGCGCTGTCGTCCTCGACTGCCCGGACCCCGCCTCGCTCGCCGCCTTCTACGCGGAACTGGTCGGCGGCACCGTCGACGCCGAGGACAGCACCTGGGTCGACCTCAACCGCGAGGACGGGCAGCGGCTGTCCTTCCAGCTCGCCCCCGCCCATAGGGCGCCGGCCTGGCCGGACCCGGAGCGGCCGCAGCAGTTCCACCTGGACATCGCGGTGCCGCGCGAGCAGATGGACACCGCCGAGCAGCAGGTCCTCTCGCTGGGCGCGACCCTGCTCGAGGGCGACCAGGGCGGCACGCGCAACTGGCGGGTGTACGCCGACCCGGCGGGCCACCCCTTCTGCCTGTGCGCCTGCTGACCGGGCACTCGTCGGCGCCCGTCAGACATCAGTAGGACCCGGCCGCGCCGCACCCAGCCCGCCCGACGCCAGGACGTGTCCCATCCGTGGCCTGGGCGTATCCCCGCCGTAGCCCGGCCCCGCGATGCTGCGATCGGACCCGGCCGCCCGGCCGGGTCCGGCAGCCGGCGACCGGCCGGCGCCGGGCCGGTGACGAGCGGGGCGGGGGGCGGGTGCGATGCCGCGGACGCCTGCCAGGGTCCGCCGCAGGACGCGCGTCCCGGCGCCCGGCCCGCCCGCGGCCGGCACGAGCAGCGCGGACACCGCCGCCGAGGAGGAGGCCCACGACCAGCCCGGGCGGGCCGGCAGGGCCCTGTGGCGGCGCCTGCCGCTGCGTACCGCCGCCGGGCTCGTGCCGGCCGTCCTGGTCGGCGTGTGGGCGCTCGCGCACCGCTCCTTGATGGCGTCGGGCGTGCACGACCTGGTCGCCGCCGACCCCGGCTGGCTGCTGGCGGCGCTGGCCTGCACCGGCCTCGGCTGGGCCGCCAACTCCGTCGCCCGCCAGGGCACCGTCCTGGAACCCCTGCCCCGGCTCCCGCTGCTGGCCACCCAGTTCGCGGCGACCGCCGCCGGCCAGCTCGCCCCCGCCGGGCTCGGCGCCAGCGCGGTCAACCTGCGGTTCCTGCGTGTCAACGGGGTGCCGCTGGCCCGCGCGACGGCCGCCCTCGCGCTGTACTCGCTCGCCGAGTCCTGCTGCCGCGTGGGCCTGCTGCTGGTGCTGCTCGCCGCCAATCCGCACGCCCTGCACGCCAAGGGCCTGCTGCCGGACGGGGACGGGCTCCTGCTGCTGGCCGCGGCGGCCGCCGCGGTGACCGCCGCGGCCGTCCTCACCCTGGTGCTCGCCGGCTCGCTGCGCCGCGCGGCCGCCGGGTTCGTCACCGACGCGCTCGCCGACGCCCGCACCCTGCACGCGCGGCCGGAGCGCGCACTGGCGCTGTGGGGCGGCTCGCTGGTCTTCCCGCTGATCCAGGCCGCATCGATGGCCGCCGTCGCCCGCGCCCTCGACCTGCCGGTCGCGCCGGTGCCCGTCGCGCTCGCCTACCTCGCCGCCACCTGCGCGGCCGCCCTGGTGCCCACCCCCGGCGGCATCGGCTCGGTGGACGCGGCCCTGGCCGTCGCCCTGGTCGCCGCGGGCGCCCCCACCGGGGCGGCCGCGTCGGCGGTGCTCGCCTTCCGGATCGTCACCGTGTGGCTGCCGCTGCTGCCCGCCGCCCTGACCCTGAGCGCCCTGATCCGCCGCAAGGTGCTCTGACCGGCCGCCGCCACGGGTCTGTGGACCACCGGGCCGCCAGGGCCCGGCGCGGACTACCATCAAGCCCATGACCCGCGTACTTCTCGCCGAGGACGACGCATCCATCTCGGAACCGCTCGCACGCGCCCTGCGCCGCGAGGGCTACGAGGTCGAGGTGCGCGAGGACGGACCCGCCGCGCTGGAGACCGCGCTGCTCGGCGCGGTCGACCTGGTGGTGCTCGACCTGGGCCTGCCCGGTATGGACGGTCTGGACGTGTGCCGCCGCATCCGCACGGAGGGACACGCCTTCCCCGTCCTGGTGCTCACCGCGCGCGCCGACGAGGTGGACACCGTGGTCGGCCTGGACGCCGGTGCCGACGACTACGTCACCAAGCCGTTCCGCCTCGCCGAACTGCTCGCCCGGGTCCGGGCCCTGCTGCGGCGCGGCACCACCGAGTCCGCCCAGCCCTCCACGCACGGGGTGCGGATCGACGTCGAGTCGCACCGCGCCTGGATGGGCGACGACGAACTCCAGCTCACCGCCAAGGAGTTCGACCTGCTGCGGGTCCTGGTGCGGGACGCCGGCCGGGTGGTCACCCGCGAGCAGCTGATGCGCGAGGTGTGGGACACCACCTGGTGGTCGTCGACGAAGACCCTGGACATGCACATCTCCTGGCTGCGCAAGAAGCTCGGCGACGACGCGGCCAACCCGCGCTACATCGCCACCGTCCGCGGCGTCGGCTTCCGCTTCGAGAAGAACTGACCCGCCCGCTCGATGCGCCGCCGCCTGATCACCTCCACGCTGGCCGTGGTGCTCGTCGTGATCGCCGTCTTCGGCATCTCCCTGGTGATCGTGGAGGCGCGGACCATCCAGAGCAGCGCCCAGGACGGCGTGCAGTCCGAGGCGGTCCGGCTCACCGGGATCGTGGAGAACCGCATCCTGGCCGGTGAGTCGGTCGACGCCAAGGGCCTGGACCGGCAGATCGCCGACAACCGGTACGCGCTCGTCCGGGTGCCCGGACGGCCCGAGGTGCACCTCGGCGACCGGCCCTCGGGCGCGGTTCTGAAGTCCACGCAGCGCGGCGACCACGGCGAGTCCGTCACCGTGGAGGAGTCGCGCTCCACCGTCAGCCGGCAGATCGGCCGCACCCTGCTGGTGATCCTCGCGGTGGCGCTGCTGGCGGTGCTGGCCGCGGTGGTGCTGGCGATGCGCCAGGCACGGCGGCTGGCCAGCCCGCTCACCGACCTCGCGGAGACCGCCGAGCGCCTCGGCTCGGGCGATCCGCGCCCCCGCCACCGCCGCTACGGCGTGCCGGAACTCGACCGGATCGCGGACGTCCTGGACGCCAGCGCCGAGCGCATCGGCCGGATGCTCACCGCGGAACGCCGGCTCGCCGCCGACGCCTCCCACCAGCTGCGCACCCCGCTGACCGCGCTGTCCATGCGGCTGGAGGAGATCATGGACAGCGCCGACGACCACGAGGCGGTGAAGGAGGAGGCGGCGATCGCGCTGGGCCAGGTCGAGCGCCTCACCGACGTCGTGCAGCGGCTGCTGACCAACTCACGCGACCCGCGCAGCGGTTCCGCGGTCGACTTCGAACTCGACGAGGTGATCCGGCAGCAGGTCGAGGAGTGGCGGCCGGCCTACCAGAACGAGGGGCGCGCCGTGGAGCTGTCCGGCACCCGCGGGCTGCGCGCGGTCGGCACCCCGGGCGCGGTCGCCCAGGTGCTCGCCACCCTGATCGAGAACTCGCTGATGCACGGCGCCGGCACCCTCGCCCTGCACACCCGGGTGACCGGCAACCAGGCCGTGGTGGAGGTGTCGGACGACGGCTCCGGGGTGCCGCCGGACCTGGGCGCCAGGGTCTTCGAGCGGACCGTCAGCGGCCGCAACTCCACCGGGCTCGGCCTCGCGGTGGCCCGCGACCTCGCCGAGGCGGACGGCGGGCGGCTGGAACTGCTCCAGCAGCGGCCGCCGGTCTTCGCCCTCTTCCTCGCCCAGGAGATCACCCCGCCGCCACCGCGCGAGGAGGTCATCAGCTGAGGCGCTGGGGCAGGCGGCGGCCCGGGGGGTTCGGTGCGGCGATCGCGGGACCCTAGCCGATCCGGTCGGCGGCCGCCCGCTTCTGCTTGCCGACCTTGTCCCGCTTCGCGGGCCCGGCCGCGGTGAGGAACGACTCCGCCTGCTCCACCGCCTCGCGGGCCGGCAGCCGCCGGAACACCCAGGTGCGGTAGGACCAGAAGCGGAAGAGGGTGGCCACCCCGATACCGGCGAACTTGAAGACGTTGCTCTGCAACTGGGTGTCCCAGCCGAAGCCGTACGTCGCCGCGTAGAGCACGCCGTTCTCGATCACCAGGCCGATGATGCTGAAGAACAGGAAGAGGCTGAGCTCCTTGGTGCGGCCCGCCCGGTCCCGGTCGCGGTAGGTGAAGTACCGGAAGCCGACGTAGTTGAAGACGATCGACACCATGGTGGCCACGATGCTGGCGCGTACCGTCTGCAACCCCGTGTTGTGCCGGACCAGGTTGAACACGCCGATGTTGACGAGCACACCCGCCGCGCCGACCGCGCCGAACTTGGCGATCTCGCGGTAGATCAGGGCAAGCTTCGATCGCAGTGCGCGCAGTCCGCTCATGATGTCGCTGGGCCTGGTTCTGTCGGGGTCTGGGGACTCGGCTTCCTGGTGGGATCGGGGCGCCGGATGGCGACGGTTCGACCACAGCCTAGCTGCCTCGGGGAGGAAGACGGCCTGCGAAGGCCGTGAGTTCCGTCCGGCGGCCGGCGGATATCCTGGACAGCACCCAGCCCCCGTACCACCGGCAGGACCCTCACCGTGACATTTCCCGTAGTCGGCATGGTCGGCGGCGGCCAGCTCGCCCGTATGACCCACGAAGCCGGCATCCCCCTCGGCATCCGCTTCCGCCTGCTCAGCGACACCCCGCAGGACTCCGCCGCCCAGGTGGTGTCCGACGTGACCGTCGGCGACTACCGGGATCTGGACACCCTGCGCGCCTTCGCCGCGGGCTGCGACGTGATCACCTTCGACCACGAGCACGTGCCCACCGAGCACCTGCGCGCCCTGGAGTCGGACGGCATCGCGGTGCGGCCCGGGCCCGACGCCCTGGTGCACGCCCAGGACAAGGCGGTCATGCGCCGCCGCCTCGCCGAGATCGGCGTGCCCTGCCCGCGCAACAGGGTCGTGGCCGACCCCGCCGACGTGGTGCGCTTCGCCGCCGAGGGCGACGGCTTCCCCGTGGTGCTGAAGACCGCCCGCGGCGGATACGACGGCAAGGGCGTGTGGGTCGTCCGCTCCGAGGCGGAGGCCGCCGAGCCGTTCAAGGCCGGGGTGCCGGTGCTCGCCGAGGAGAAGGTGGACTTCGTCCGCGAGCTGGCCGCCAACGTGGTGCGCTCGCCGCACGGCCAGGCGGTCGCCTACCCGGTGGTCGAGTCGATCCAGGTGAACGGCGTGTGCGACACCGTGATCGCGCCGGCGCCCGGGCTGCCGGACGCGCTGTCCGCCGCCGCGCAGCAGCTGGCGCTGACCGTCGCCGCCGAACTGGGCGTGGTCGGGCACCTGGCGGTCGAGCTGTTCGAGGTGCGCCGCCCGGACGGCAGCTCCGAGGTGCTCGTCAACGAACTCGCCATGCGCCCGCACAACAGCGGCCACTGGACCATGGACGGCGCGGTCACCTCGCAGTTCGCCAACCACCTGCGTGCCGTGCTCGACCTGCCGCTCGGCGACCCGCGCCCCCGCGCGCCCTGGACGGTGATGGCCAACGTCCTGGGCGGCGACTACCCCGACATGTACCCGGCGTACCTGCACTGCATGGCGCGCGACCCGGGCCTGAAGATCCACATGTACGGCAAGGACGTGAAGCCCGGCCGCAAGGTCGGCCACGTGAACACCTACGGCGACGACCTGGCCGACGTGCGCGAGCGCGCCGACCACGCGGCCGGCTACCTGCGAGGAACCATCGATGAGTGAAGCGCCGTCCCCCGCCGTCGGCATCGTGATGGGCTCCGACTCCGACTGGCCGGTGATGGAGGCCGCGGCCGAGGCCCTGGACGAGTTCTCGGTGCCCTACGAGGTCGACGTGGTCTCCGCGCACCGGATGGTGCACCAGATGGTCGCCTACGGTGAGCAGGCCGCCGACCGCGGCCTGAAGGCGCTGATCGCGGGCGCGGGCGGCGCCGCCCATCTGCCGGGGATGCTGGCCGCGGTCACCCCGCTGCCGGTGATCGGGGTGCCGGTGCCGCTGAAGTACCTGGACGGCATGGACTCCCTGCTGTCGATCGTGCAGATGCCCGCGGGCGTGCCCGTCGCCACGGTGTCGGTGGCCGGTGCGCGCAACGCCGGGCTGCTGGCCGTACGCATCCTGGCCGCCCATGACGCGGAGCTGCGCGCGCGGATGACCGAGTTCCAGATGTCGCTGACCGAGCAGGCCACGGAGAAGGGCGACCGGCTGCGTGCGAAGGTGAAGGGGACCGCGGGCTTCGGCTTCGCCCGGTAGCAGCCGCGGACCGCCGCCCGTCGAGGGGTGCGTGCCCGGTGGGCGCGCACCCCCGCAACGCACTTGGAGCCCCTGTGGACCGCCGCCTCGACCGCGCCCGTGACCTGCTGGCCGCCCACCCCGTGGTGGACGGCCACAACGACCTGCCGTGGGCGCTGCGCGAGCAGGTCGCGTACGACCTGGACCGGTTCGACCTCACCGCCGACCAGAGCGCCCGCACCCACACCGACCTGCCGCGGCTGCGGGCCGGCGGGGTGGGCGCGCAGTTCTGGTCGGTCTACGTGTCGGTGTCGCTCAAGGGCGGTGCCGCGCTGACCGCGACTCTCGAACAGGTCGACGTGGTGCGCCGGCTGGCCGAGCGCCACCCCGACGACCTGCTGCTGGCGACCACCGCCGACGACATGGAGGCGGCACGCGCCTCGGGCCGGATCGCGTCCCTGATGGGTGCCGAGGGCGGGCACTCCATCGACTGCTCGCTGGCCGCGCTGCGCGCCCTGTACGCGCTGGGGGTGCGCTACATGACGCTCACCCACAACGACAACACCCCCTGGGCGGACTCGGCGACCGACGAGCCCGCCGCGCACGGCCTGACCGCCTTCGGCGAGGAGGTGGTGCGCGAGATGAACCGGCTGGGCATGCTGGTGGACCTCTCGCACGTCTCCCCCGACACGATGCGCGACGCGCTGCGGGTGGCGCAGGCGCCGGTGCTGTTCTCGCACTCCTCCTCGCGCGCGGTCTGCGACCACCCGCGGAACATCCCCGACGACGTGCTCGCCCTGCTGCCCGGCAACGGCGGTGTGGCGATGGCCACCTTCGTGCCGAAGTTCATCCTGCCCGCCGCGATCGAGTGGACCCAGGAAGCGGACGCGAACATGCGCGCCCACGGCCTGCACCCCCTGGACACCACCCCGGCGGGCATGGCGGTGCAGCACGCCTTCGAAGCGGTGCACCCGCGGCCGGCCGCCACCTCGGCCACCGTCGCCGACCACCTCGACCACATGCGCGAGGTCGCGGGCATCGACCACCTGGGCATCGGCGGCGACTTCGACGGCACCGCGTTCACCCCCACCGACCTCGCCGACGTGGCCGGCTACCCCCACCTCGTCGCCGAACTGCTCGGCCGCAACTGGTCCGACACCGACATCGCGAAGCTCACCTGGCACAACGCGGTACGGGTGCTGCGCGACGCGGAGTCGGCGGCCGCCGCCCTGCGCACGCAGCGGGGCCCGTCGGTGGCCACGATCGGGCAGCTCGACGGGTGAGCCCGACGCGGGCCGTCGGGCACACCCGCGCCCGGCGGCCCGACCGGCCGCAGGAAGGGGCCTGGCCGCCCTTCTGACGGCCCGGCGGCCCCGCAGTGGGCACGGATGCCGCCGACCGCCCTACAGCGCGCCGGAGGGGCTACTGCGGGGCCGCCAGCTCCGCCCACACGGTCTTGCCCGGGCGGTCGCCGTCGCGGACCACGCCCCAGTCCAGGCAGAGCCGCTGCACGATGAACATGCCGTGGCCGCCGGGGCGCCCCGCGCGGTGCGGTGAGCGCGGCGCGGGTTCGCCGCGGCCGCCGTCGGTGACCTCCAGCCGCAGCGCCTTGCCGCTGCGCAGCAGCCGCAGCTCGTCGGGGCCGCCGGCGTGCAGGCACGCATTGGTGACCAGCTCCGAGACCACGAGCAGCACGTCTTCGGCGGCGGCCCGGCGGTCCGCGGTGGAGCCGGGCAGCCAGCCCCACTCGCGCAGCGCCTGGCGAGTGAAGTCCCGGGCGCGCGGCACGATGCCGCTCTCCCCGGAGAGCGCCAGCCGCCGCACCGGCTCGGGTGCGGTCGACCGCGCTTCGGCGCCGCTCTCGCCGTCGCCCGCGTCGGGAGCGCGGTCACCCGCGGCGTACGGCCGGGTGGTGCTCATCTTGGCCTCACCTCACGGATGTCCGGCTGGGTCCGAACGTTCTTCTGCCCGGTCGATCTCCGGGAACACGCCTCCCGCGTGACCAATGCGTCTGCGAACCGGCTGATCCCTCTCATGCAGCTTGCCCCCCTCCCCCGCCCGGCTACTCCTGGAGTGCCTCGTCGAGTGTCTCGTGCACGCTGAACACCGCGTCTGCGCCGGTGATCTCGAATACCCGCGCGACCGTCGGCCGCATGGCCGCGAGGTGCACCGAACCCCCGCCCGCCTCCGCCTGGAGCCGTGCCCCGAGCAGCACGTTGAGCCCGGTGGAGTCGCAGAACTCCAGGCCCGAGCAGTCCACCACCAGCCGGGTCGCGCCCTGCTCGACGGCCGTGGTGATCGGCCCGGCGAGCAGGTCGGCGGTGTAGTGGTCGAGCTCTCCCGACGGGGTGAAGACCGTACTGCTGCCGTGCTGCCGTACGTCGACGCGCAGCCTTCGGCCGAGATCGGCGGTGCCCACCGCCTCGTGGTCCATCTGTTCTCCTCGCCGCGTCCCTGGTCACACACCCTGCGTCCCTGGGGTGACGCGAGCCTGACCATAACCGTTCCGGGTTGCGCGCGGTAGTCGGCCGTGCAGGCCCCGGACTTGCGGCATACCGCCGAATGGCGGTAGGGCTGGAGTACGGCAGAGGAAAGACCACCCGCGCCGCAAGAGAGGGATGAGCGCATGACACCCCGGCTCGGCCCGGACCAGGACCAGGAGCAGCAGGGGGGCGGCCCAGGCCATCTCGACCCCGGTCACTTCGACCTCGAGCTCGACGGGCTGCCCGAGATCCCGCCCTACGAGGAGATCGGCCCGGTCGACGCCCGGGCGCTGTCCAAGACGCTCTTCGGCCGGTTGCAGGCCCTCGAGGAGGGCACCGGCGAGTACAGCTACGTCCGCAACACGCTCGTGGAGCTGAACCTCGCGCTGGTGAAGTTCGCCGCCTCCCGCTTCCGCAGCCGCAGCGAGCCGATGGAGGACATCGTCCAGGTCGGCACGATCGGCCTGATCAAGGCGATCGACCGGTTCGAGCTGGCCCGCGGGGTGGAGTTCCCGACCTTCGCGATGCCGACGATCGTCGGCGAGATCAAGCGGTTCTTCCGGGACACCTCCTGGTCGGTCCGGGTGCCGCGGCGGCTTCAGGAGCTGCGGCTGGATCTGGCCAAGGCCGGTGACGAGCTCGCCCAGCAGCTCGACCGCACCCCGACCGTGCGGGAGCTGGCCGACCGGCTGGACCTGCCCGAGCACGAGGTGATCGAGGGCATGGCGGCGAGCAACGCCTACACCGCCAGCTCCCTGGACGCCCAGCCCGCCGAGGACGACCCGGAGGGCGCGCTCGCGGACCGGATCGGGTACGACGACCACGACCTGGAGGGCGTGGAGTACGTCGAGTCGCTCAGGCCGCTGATCGCCAAGCTGCCCGCGCGGGACCGGACCATCCTGTCGCTGCGCTTCGTCGGCAACCTCACGCAGTCGGAGATCGGCGAGGAGCTGGGCATCTCGCAGATGCACGTCTCCCGGCTGCTCAGCCGCACCCTCGCCAGGCTGCGCCGCGGCCTGATGGTGGAGGAGTAGCGCGAGGTCTCCCCGGCAGGAAGCAGTCCGCACGCCGCCGTCGAGGTGCTCAGCGGGGCCGGTCGCCGTACTGGGTCCTGCTCTCCTCGATGGCGGCGTTGTGCTCGATCGCCCAGCTCGCGAGGGTCAGGGCGGGCGGGATCAGGCTCTTGCCCATGTCGGTGAGGGCGTACTCCACGCGCGGCGGGACCTCGGCGTAGGCGGTGCGGGAGACCAGGCCGTCGCGCTCCAGGTTGCGCAGCGTCAGGGTCAGCATCCGCTGGGAGATGCCGGGGATGTGCTGGTGCAGCTCTGTGAAGCGCATCCGGTTGCCGTCGAGCGTGGCCACGACCAGCATCGTCCACTTGTCGCAGATCCGGTCCAGGATCGCGCGGATCGCCCGGCCGCCGTCGCCGCGGATCATGCAGGTGTGCTCGTAGCGCGCCAAGGCGCTCCTCCAGGTGTCGTGCGGGGCACGTCCGGTGTGCGTTGAGCACACGCGTGTGCCTTTTGTAGGGCCTCCGACAGTCACCCATGATGGGGCAACTTACGGTTCGTAACCATTGGGGGTTGCCGTGCATGTCGCGTACTGGGTGCTGGCGGTGCTGCTCGCGGTGTTCTACGCCTACTCGGGCGGCAAGAAGCTCGTGCAGGACCGGGATCGGCTGCGGCCGATGATGGGGTGGGTCGACCAGGTGCCCATGGCGCGGGTCAGGGCGATCGGGGCGGTGGAGCTGCTCGGGGCGCTCGGGCTGCTGCTGCCGCCGCTGACCGGTGTGGCGGTCGGGCTCGCGGTCGCGGCCGCGATCGGCCTGGCCCTGGTGCAGGTCGGGGCCGGCGCGCTGCACCTGTCGCGCGGGGAGGTGCGGGAGATCGGACTCAACGTCGCCCTGCTGGTGGTGGCCGCGGTGGCCGCGTGGGCGGCCGCGTCCCTGGTGTGACCCGGGGCCGCGGCAGAGGGCCGGTGGTGGCGCCCGCGCGCCCCCACCGGCCCTCTGCGTACCGGCGTACCGGCCCTGCCCGTACCCGGCCCGGAGGTGTCCCCGGCCTGCCGGCCGCCCGCGCTAGCCGACGGTGGTGTTCGCGGCCGACGCCGCCTTCGCTGCCTCGGCGCCGAAGGCGCCCTCGGCCAGCCGCTCCTCCAGCCGCTGCCCCTCGATGTCCGGGTCGGGCACGAAGCGCCCGAACCACTTCGGGTGGTACCAGATCCGGCCGCCGACGATGGCCATCACCGCCGGGACCAGGGTCAGCCGCACCACGAAGGCGTCGAGGAAGACGCCGACGGCGAAGCTGAAGCCGATCGCCTTGATGGTCGGGTTGGAGGTGAAGGTGAAGGCCACGAAGATCGAGAACATGATCAGCGCGGCCGCGGTGACCACCCGGGCCGACAGTGAGGTGCCGCGCTGCACCGCGGCGCGGGCGTCGCCGTGCCGGGTGTACTCCTCCTTGATGCGGGAGACGACGAACACCTCGTAGTCGCTGGACAGGCCGAAGATGATCGCGAGCATGATGATCGGCAGGAAGCTGATCGTCTCGCTCGGGGTGATGCCGAACAGGTGCTTGCCCCAGCCCCACTGGAAGACGGCGACCTGGGCGCCCAGGGCCGCGGCCATCGACAGCAGGAAGCCGACGATGGACTTCAGCGGCACCAGGATCGTGCGGAAGGCGAAGGTCAGCAGCACGAACGCCAGGCCGACGACCGCGATCAGGAAGACCGGCAGCGCGCTGGAGAGCTTGGCGGACACGTCGATGTTGGAGGCGGTGGTGCCGCCGACGAGGATGTGCGCGCCGGTGCCGGACTCGATCGCGGTCCGGTTGTCGCGCAGGTGGTGCACCAGGTCCTGGGTGGCGGCGTCGTTCGGCCCCGACTTCGGGACCACCCGGATCAGCGAGGTGCTGTGCTGCCCGGCGAGCGGGGTGACCTGGGCGACGTCCGCCTGCCGGCCGAGCGAGGCGGCGATCTTCGCGGTGTCCGCCGGCGCGGAGACGTCCTCGACGACGACCAGCAGCGCGCCGTTGAACCCGGCGCCGAAGCCCTCGGTGGTCAGGTCGTACGCCTTGCGCTGGGTGTTGTCGGTCGGCTGGGAGGCGCCCGAGGGCAGGCCGAGCCGGATGCTCGCGGCGGGGATCGCCAGCACGCCCAGCAGCACCACGCCGATCACGGCGACCACCACGCGGTGCCGTACGACGAACCGCGCCCAGCGGGCGCCCGCGGTGCTGTACGGGTCGGCGGCGGTACGGCGCGCCACCCGCTCGGCGTGCGCGCCGAACTTCGGCAGCCGGCTGAAGCGGGCGATCCGGGGCCCGGCGAAGCCGAGGAGCGCGGGCAGCAGGGTCAGCGCGATGAGCAGTGCCACCGCGACCGAGGCGGCCGCGGACAGGCCCATGATCGTCAGGAACGGGATGCCGACCACGGTCAGGCCGCACAGGGCGATGATCACCGTGAGGGCGGCGAAGACCACCGAGCTGCCCGCGGTGCCCATCGCCAGCGGCACCGACTCCTCCGGCGAGACGCCGCGCAGCAGGTTGGCGCGGTGCCGGGACAGGATGAACAGGCCGTAGTCGATGCCGCAGGACAGCCCGAGCATCAGGGCGACGGTGGTGGAGGCGGAGGCGATGGTGATGACGGAGGCGACCGCCGTCACCCCCATCAAGGTGGTGATCACCCCGATGATCGCGCTGATGATCGGCATGCCGGCGGCGGCGAACGTGCCGAAGGTGATCATCAGGATCGCGAAGGCGATCACCAGGCCGACCAGTTCGGGCGTCTCGGAGATCTCGAAGCGCCAGCCCGGGTAGACGCTGCCGTTGTACTCGACCTGCACGCCGGCGGCGCGCACCGGTTTCATCGCGTCCTGCACGGCGTCGAGGTTGGCGTCCTTGACGTCCGGCGGCTTGGCGGTCCACTGGACCTGGCCGAGCGCGATCCGGCCGTCCTTGGAGACCAGGCGGCTGGTGAACGGGTCCACCGACTTCGACACCTGGGGCACGGACGACACCTTGGCCATCGCCGTGCGGATCTGCTTCTGCGTGGCGGGCGAGGTCACCGTGGTGCCGCTCTTCACCGCGAAGACGATGGTGCTCTGCCCGCCGCTGAACGCGGGGAGCTTGGCGCTGAGCACGTCGGACGCCTTCTGCGCCTCGGTGCCCGGGATCGTGAAGTCGTCGTTCGTCTTGCCGCCGCTGAGCTGGGCGATCGTGACGGCGGCGATCGCGGCCACCAGCCACAGCACGAGAACGAGGACGCGTCGCCGATAGGAAAAGCGGGCCAGGCGGTACAGATAACTGGACATAAGTGTCTTTCCCCACGTCTCCCGTGCATCCGGCGTCGGGTCGGCGCGGTTGCCGTCCCGCTCGACGACGCTAGGCTTTCACTAGCCGCCCGTCAAGCGAACCACTGGCCGATCGGCAGGTGATTCACCGGCCGTAGGCCAGTGAAACCGCCATGCCGGAAGGCACTCGCGGCGCGATGGGCCCGGCCGAACACCAGGTCGGACCGCGGGTCGGACCGACCGCGCACGGGCCCGGTGCGCGAGCTGGTGACGCTGTGTCCGGTGGCTTGTATGCTGCGCAAATCACGGGGGACGAAGGAGGAAAGCAGCCATGGCGACGTCGGCCAGGGGCCTGACCAGCCGCGCGGCGCAGGCCGAGCAGACCCGGCAGCAGATCCTCGACACCGCCCAGCGGCTCTTCTCGGAACTCGGCTACAGCGCGACCTCGCTCCAGATGATCGCGGACGAGCTGGGACTGACGAAGGCGGCGGTCTACTACCACTTCCGGGCGAAGCACGACATCCTGCACGCGGCGATGCAACCCGGGATGGAGCGGCTGAAGGCGCTGCTGGACGAGGCGGCGGCCCTCAGGGGCCGGCGGGCCAGGACCGAGCACCTCGTGCACGGCTTCGTGGCCTTCCTCGTCGCCAACCGGCAGAACATGGTGATGGCCGCGACCGACCCCGAATGGCACGAGCACCCGGACAAGTCCCATGTGACCGCCCTGCACGAGCGCGGGCTGCGGCTGATCTTCGGCGAGCGGCCCACCGGCGCCGAACGCCTCGCGTACGGCGTGGTCTTCACTGTGCCGGACCGCCTGGCCGAACTGACCGACCTCCCCGACGGCGAACTGTACGAGGTGCTGGCCTCGACCCTGCTGCGCATCCTGCGGGTGCCGCCCGCCCGGACCTGACCGGCCGCCGGGCCGGGGCGCGGCAGAGCCGCGCGCTCACCCGGCCGGGTACTGCGGGCGGACCCGCTCGCCCGCCTGCCACACGGCCGCGGTGAGCGGCACACCCGGGCGGTAGGCGAGGTGCACATGCGTGGGGGCGTCCAGCAGGTGCAGGTCCGCCCTGGCGCCGGGGGCGACCGTCCCGACGTCGGTACGGCGCAGGGCCCGCGCGCCGCCGAGGGTGGCGGCGCGGACCGCCTCGTCCGGGGTCATGCCCATGTCGCGGACGGCGACGGCGACGCAGAAGGCCATCGACGACGTGTACGACGACCCGGGGTTGCAGTCGGTGGACAGTGCCACCGTCGCCCCGGCGTCGAGCAGGCGCCGCGCGTCGGGGTAGGCGGCGCGGGTGGAGAACTCGGCGCCCGGCAGCAGGGTGGCCACGGTCCCGCCGCTCGCCAGGGCGTCCACGTCGGCATCGGTGAGGTGGGTGCAGTGGTCGGCGGAGGCGGCGCCGAGCTCCACCGCGAGCCGCACGCCCGGGCCGTGGCCGAGCTGGTTGGCGTGCACCCGCGGGGTCAGCCCGCGGGCGGCGCCCGCCTCGAGGACCGCCCGCGCCTGGTCCCCGTCGAAGGCGCCCTCCTCGCAGAACACGTCCACCCAGCGCGCGTGCGGCGCGCACGCGTCGAGCATCGGGCCGGTGACGAGCGCGACGTACCCGGCGGGGTCGTCGGCGAACTCCGGGGCGACCACGTGGGCGCCGAGGTATGTCGTCTCCGGGGTCTGCCCGGCCGCGATCCGCAGCGCCCGGGCCTCGTCGTGGACGGTCAGCCCGTAGCCGGACTTGACCTCGACCGTGGTGGTGCCCTGCCGCCGGGCCTCGGCGAGCAGGCGGGCGAGGTTGCCGGCCAGTTCCGCGTCGGAGGCGGCCCTCGTGGCCGCGACGGTGGTGCGGATGCCGCCGGCCGCGTACGGCTGCCCGGACATCCGCGCGGCGAACTCCGCGGCGCGGTCGCCCGCGAAGACGAGGTGGGCGTGGGAGTCCACGAAGCCGGGCAGGAGCGCGCGGCCGCCGGCGTCGACCCGGTTGTCAGTGGTGGGTGCTTTGCTGGAGGCACCGGTCCAGACGACGCGGTCGCCCTCGATGACGACGGCGGCGTCGCGGACCGTGCCGAGAGGGTTGTCCGCGCTGCTGAGGGAGGGATCGTTGGTGACCAGGCTGCCGATGCCGGTGATGGCCGTACTGACGGTCATGGCCTGCTCCTTCGTGGTGCTCGCGTGGACACGGGGGCCCGCGGCGGCGCGGCTGCCCGCCGGGGTTCGGGACCGTTTCGCGGGAGTACGGGGGTCCTCCGCGAAACGGTCCCGTCCCGGGGGCCGGCTGCGCGCCGGTTCGGCGGCGCGCCGTGCGCCCGCGGCGCGGCCCGCCCCACTCGTCCCTCTGCTCGTAGGCGTGCTTGTACGCCTGCTCGTACGCCTGCCGCGCCGCGCACGGGTGCCGGCTGCCCTCAGCCGCGCACGGCGGCGATCGCCGCGGCCAGCGCGCCCGCCACGTCCGGCACTCGCAGGTGCCGCCCGTCCGCGACGATCTGCCGCCCCGCCACCACGGTGTGCCGCACGTCCGCCGCGGTCGCCGCGAATACCGCGGTCTCGGCGCCGAGCCGGGGCGGCGGCCCCGCGGTGCGGACCGAGTCCAGCGCGATCGTGGTGAAGTCGGCGAGCGCGCCCGGCGCCAGCCGGCCCGCGTCGGGCCGGCCGAGACTGGCGTGCCCGTCGGCGGTGGCCGCGCGCAGCAGCTCCGCGGCGGTCCAGTGGCCGCGGGTGCGGGTGCGCAGCCGCTCGTTCAGCTCCATCGCGCGGGCCTCCTCCAGCAGGTCCACCACGGCGTGGCTGTCGCTGCCCAGGGCGAGCGGGCTGCCGGCCCGCTGAAGCGCGGGCGCGGGGCCGATGCCGTCGGCGAGGTCGCGTTCGGTGGTGGGGCACATGCACACCGCGGACCGCGCGCCGCCCAGCAGCGCGATGTCCTCGCCGGTGAGGTGGGTGGCGTGCACCGCGGTGGTGTTCGGGCCCCAGAAGTCCGCGTCGGCGAGCAGCCGGGCCGGGGTGCGGCCGTGCACGGCCAGGCACGCGTCGTTCTCGGCGGGCTGCTCGGACAGGTGGATGTGGACCGGCACGTGCCGGGTGCGCTCCGCGAAGGCGGTGTAGCCGTCGCTGTCCGCGAAGGCCCGTACCGAGTGCAGGGCCGCGCCGATCCGGGCGTGCCCGGCGCCGGTCGCGTCCTCGGCGTCCGCCAGGAGTGACCAGCGGTCGTACCACTGGTCGGCGGTGCCGTCGCCGAAGCGCCGCTGCGCGCCGTCCAGCGGCAGGTGGCCGCGCTCGGTGAGGCCGCCGCGCAGGTAGGCGGTGTCGAGCAGGGTGATCCGGATACCTGCCTCGGCGGCCGCTGCGATCAGCGCCCGGCCCATCGCGTTGGGGTCGGCGTAAGGCGTGCCGTCGGGCTGGTGGTGCAGGTAATGGAACTCGCCGACGCAGGTGATGCCCGCGAGCGCCATCTCGGCGTAGACCGCGCGGGCCAGGTCGAAGTAGGAGTCGGGGGTGAGGAGGGAGGCGGTGGCGTACATGGTCTCGCGCCAGGTCCAGAAGGTGCCGCCGCCCCGCTGGGCGGTGCCGCGCAGGGCGCGGTGGAAGGCGTGGCTGTGCGCGTTGGCCAGGCCCGGCAGCGTCAGGCCGCGCAGCGCGACGGCGCCGGGCGGAGGGGTGGGTGTGCCGGTGCGCAGCGCGGTGATCCGGCCGCCGTCCGCGGTCAGCAGCACGCCCGGCTCGACCGCGGGGTCCAGCCAGGCGTGCTCCAGCCAGTACGTCACCGGCACGCGAGCCCCTCCAGTACGTCGGCGAGCGCGGTGACGCCCGCGGCGCAGTCGTCCTCGGCCGCGAACTCCGCCGGCGCGTGCGAGACGCCGGTGGGGTTGCGTACGAACAGCATGGCGGTCGGCACCGCCGTGGCGAGGATGCCGGCGTCGTGTCCCGCGCCGGTCGGCAGCACCGGGGCGGGCGCGTCGGTGCCGAGCAGGGCGGCGAGCCGGTCGCGCAGGGCGTGCGCGAACTCGACCTCCGGGGTGAAGGACTCGCGGACCACGTCCACGGCGACGCCGTCGCGGAGGCCGCCCTCGCGCGCGGCGCGCTCGATCCCGGCCACGACGGCGGCGAGCGTCTCCTCGTCGGCGGCGCGGGAGTCGAGCCAGCCGCGGACGTGGGAGGCGATGGCGTTGACGCCGCCCGGTTCGACGGCGATCTTGCCGAAGGTGGCCAGCGCGCCGGCCAGCCGGGCCTGTTCGCGGGCGGCGAGCACCGTGCCGGCGTAGGTCAGCATCGGGTCGTGCCGGTCCGCGAGGCGGGTGGTGCCGGCGTGGTTGGCCTCGCCGTGGAAGTCGAAGCGCCAGCGGCCGTGCGGCCAGATCGCGGAGGCCACGCCGACCGGGTGGCCGGTCAGGTCCAGCGCCCGGCCCTGCTCGACATGCAGTTCGACGAACGCGCCGACGCGCGCCAGCCGTTCGGGGTCGGCGCCGATCGCGTCGGGGTCGTACCCGGCGCGCTCCATGGCGCGGGCGAGCGTCACCCCGTCGGCGTCGCACAGCTGCCGGGCGTCCTCGGCCGTCAGGCGGCCCGCGGTCAGCCGGGAGCCGACGCAGGCCAGGCCGAAGCGGGCGCCTTCCTCGTCGCCGAAGTTCACCACGGCGAGGGGGCGGCGCGGCTGCGCGCCCCGGGCGCGCAGCTCGTCGACCGCGGCGAACGCGGAGACGACGCCCAGCGGCCCGTCGAAGGCGCCGCCGTCGGGCACGGAGTCCAGGTGCGAGCCGGTGACCACCGCGTCGCCGGCCGAAGGGTCGCCGAGCCAGGCCCACTGGTTGCCGTTGCGGTCGGTCTCGTACGCCAGGCCGCGGGCGGCGGCCTGCTCGCGAAACCAGGCGCGGCAGTCGGTGTCGGCGGGCGTCCAGGCGTAGCGGCGGTAGCCGCCGCTGGCGGCGTGGCGGCCGACGGCGGCCAGCTCGCGCCACATCGTCTGGAAGCCGGGCGCCGAAGGGGCCCGGCCGGCGGCCCGGGCACCGGCCGCCGGCCGGTCCGCGCCGCCCGGTCCGTCCGGTCCGCCCGGTCCGCCGCCGAAGCCGCCGCCCTGCTTCCTCGCGGCGTCGCTCACGCTCCGTCGCCCTCCCGCATCGGCACCCGCACGCCCCGCTGCCCGGCGATCTCCTCGGCGCGGTCGTACCCGGCGTCCACGTGCCGGATGACGCCCATGCCGGGGTCGTTGGTGAGCACGCGGCGGATCTTCTCCGCGGCGAGCGGGGTGCCGTCGGCGACGGTGACCTGGCCGGCGTGGATGCTGCGGCCGATGCCGACGCCGCCGCCGTGGTGGATGGAGACCCAGGAGGCGCCCGAGGCGACGTTGACCATCGCGTTGAGCAGCGGCCAGTCGGCGATGGCGTCGGAGCCGTCGAGCATGCCCTCGGTCTCCCGGTAGGGGGAGGCGACGGAGCCGGTGTCCAGGTGGTCGCGGCCGATGACGATCGGCGCCTTGAGGGTGCCGTCGGCGACCATCTCGTTGAACCGCTCGCCGGCGCGGTCGCGTTCGCCGTAGCCGAGCCAGCAGATGCGGGCGGGCAGGCCCTGGAAGTGCACGCGCTCGCCGGCGAGCTTGATCCAGCGGGCCAGCGACTCGTTCTCGGGGAAGAGGTCGAGGATCGCCTTGTCGGTGTGGTGGATGTCGGCGGGGTCGCCGGACAGCGCCGCCCAGCGGAAGGGGCCCTTGCCCTCGCAGAACAGCGGCCTGATGTACGCGGGCACGAAGCCGGGGAAGGCGAACGCCCGCTCGTATCCGGCGAGCTGGGCCTCGCCGCGGATGGAGTTGCCGTAGTCGAAGACCTCGGCGCCGGCGTCCTGGAAGCCGACCATCGCCTCGACGTGCCGGGCCATGGACTCCCGGGCCCGCTGGGTGAAGTCGGCGGGCTTGTCGGCCGCGTAGGCGGCCATGTCGGCGAAGTCCATGCCGAGCGGGAGGTAGGCGAGCGGGTCGTGCGCGGAGGTCTGGTCGGTGACGACGTCGATCGGCGCGCCCATGGCGAGCAGCCGCGGCAGCACCTCGGCGGCGTTGCCCAGCACCCCGACGGACAGCGGGCGGCGGGCGTCGCGGGCCTCGGTGGCCAGGTGCAGCGCCTCGTCGAGGGAGTCGGCGCGCACGTCGAGGTAGCGGTGCTCGATGCGGCGGTCGATGGCGCGCGGGTCGCAGTCGACGCAGATGACCACGCCGCCGTTCATCGTCACGGCGAGCGGCTGGGCGCCGCCCATGCCGCCGAGCCCGGCGGTCAGCGTGATGGTGCCGGCCAGGCTGCCGCCGAAGCGCTTGGCGGCCACGGCGGCGAAGGTCTCGTAGGTGCCCTGGAGGATGCCTTGGGTGCCGATGTAGATCCAGGAGCCGGCGGTCATCTGCCCGTACATCGTCAGGCCGAGCGCTTCGAGGCGGCGGAACTCCTCCCAGGTGGCCCAGTCGCCGACCAGGTTGGAGTTGGCGATCAGCACCCTGGGTGCCCATTCGTGGGTCTGCATCACGCCGACCGGGCGGCCGGACTGGACGAGCATCGTCTCGTCCTGCTTCAGGCCCCGCAGGGTGCGCACCATGGCGTCGAAGGAGTTCCAGTCGCGGGCCGCCTTGCCGGTGCCCCCGTAGACGACGAGCTTGTCGGGGTGCTCGGCGACCTCGGGGTCCAGGTTGTTCTGGAGCATCCGCAGCGCGGCCTCCTGCTGCCAGCCCTGGGCGCTCAGTTGGGTGCCGCGCGGTGCGCGCACCGGCCTCGGTCCGGTCATCGGGCAAGCCTCCTTGGTGGCGGCGTCAATGGGGGTCGTACACGTGGCGCAGCTGGATATTCACATCCTCGTCTGCTGAATACCCCTAGTCAACAGGCCCCGGGTGGAAGTCCCGCGGGTGGAGGTGGTGTCATGGCGGACATGACGGATGAGCTGGGAATACGGCGGGCGCTCGCGCTGCGTGCCGCGGTGGAGCAGGGGCTGGCCGGCGAGGCCGAACCGGTGGTCGGGCTGCTGGACGTCGCGGGTATCGCCGAGTCGGCGCGCGCCCTGCACGCCGCGTTCGCCACACCCGGGGTGGCGGTGACGCACACCTTCGCGGTGAAGGCCGCCTCGCTGGTGCCGGTGCTCGGCCTGCTCGCCGAGTGCGGGCTCGGCGCGGAGGTGGCGAGCCCCGGCGAGCTGGCGCTCGCCCGCGCGGCCGGCGTCCCGGCGGAGCGCACCGTGCTCGACTCCCCCGCCAAGACCGTCGCCGAACTGCGCGAGGCGCTCGCCCTGGGCATCGCCGTCAACGCCGACAACCCCGAGGAACTGGCGCGGATCGACCGCCTGCGGGCGGCCGCGCCCGCCGGCTCCCCGGCCGGCCCCGTCGGCCTGCGGGTCAACCCGCAGGTCGGCGGCGGCAGCATCGGCGCGATGAGCACCGCCACCGCCAGCTCCAAGTTCGGGGTGGCGCTGCGCGACCCGGGCGCGCTGGAGTGGGTGCTCGACGCCTACGCGCGCAGGCCCTGGCTCAACCGGCTGCACACGCACACCGGTTCGCAGGGCGTGCCGCTGGAACTCATGGTCGCGGGCGTCCGGGCCGCCTACGAGCTGGCCGAGCGGATCAACGCGGCCGCCGGACGGCAGCAGGTCGACGCGCTCGACATCGGCGGCGGCCTGCCGGTCAACTTCGGCTCCGACGAGACGGCGCCGTCCTTCGCCGACTACGCCGACCTGCTGCGCGCGCAGATCCCCGGGCTCTTCGACGGCCGCTACGGCATCGTCACGGAGTTCGGCCGCTCCCTGCTCGCCAAGAACGGCACCGTGCTGGCGCGGGTGGAGTACGCCAAGTCCGCCGGCGGCCGGCCGATCGCCGTCACGCACGCCGGCGCGCAGGTCGCCACCCGTACGGTGTTCGTGCCCGACTCCTGGCCGATCCGGGTGCTGGCGCTCGACGCCGAGGGCGCGGAGAAGCGCGGCGAACCGGTGGTGCAGGACGTGGCGGGGCCGTGCTGCTTCGCCGGGGACCTCGTCGCCAAGGGCCGCGCGCTGCCGCTGCTGGCGTCCGGCGACCATGTGGCGCTGCTCGACACCGGCGCCTACTACTTCTCCAACCACTTCGCCTACAACTCGCTGCCGCGCCCGGCGGTGTACGGCTACCGCGTACGGGAGGGCGGCGCCGTGGCGTTCTCGCAGGTGCGGGCGGCCCAGTCGGAGGAGGAGCTGCTCGCGGAGAGCGGCGCCGGGTTCCCGGCACTGCGGCTCGAGCCGTAGGCCGTGTCCGCCCCCGTCCCGACCGGCCGGCGGGGGCCTCCAGCCGGGTGGGCCGCTCAGCGGCGGCGCCGGCCTCCCCCGGGGGCGGCGTCGCCCGCGGCGATACCGGTGAGCTGGTAGAGCGCCGGGTTGCCGTCGGGCCGGACCCACAGCAGCGCGTCCCGGGAGCGCTCGATCCGGGCCACCCCGCGCGAGCGCAGCCACAGGCCGGCGCCGACCCCGCCGAGCAGCATGCCCGCCGCGCACGGCAGGACGGCGTTCGAGGCGACGGCGAGCACGAACACGACCAGCAGCCACCAGCGGCGCCGCCGCACCCACGCCCGCGCGGTGACCTTGCGGTCCTGGAGGAAGACGGACTTCGCCGCGCGCGAGGCACCCTTGGCGCGTTCGGCGTGCCGGCCGCGGCGGACGAGGAAGGACACCGCCGCCGCGACGACGAACAGGGCCGCGCCGGCCATCACACCGATCCGTCGGCCGGTCGGGCTGAACGTCACGGCCGTGCCGGGCACCGCGGCGACCACGCCCAGCCACCACAGCCAGCCCGCCGCCACGCGCACCGTCACCGCCACCCGCGCCAATGTGTAGGCCCCGCGCACCACGTCGCGCTCCCTCCGCCGTCGCGCCGGCCCGCCGTCCCTTCAGTACGGCGGCACCGGCCAAGTGCTGGGCACGGACACTACTTTGCCAATCTCAGATTTTCGTTAAACCGGATGTCATCCACTCCCGCACAACCTTTCACCAGGACCGGCAGTCAGATGGGGTGTTCGTCACACCGGTGCGCCAGCGCGTGCGCCAAGGAACTTGGGGGAAGAACTGGTGACCTTGCATCTCACCTGGCGGCGGTCGGCCGCCGCGCTCACCGCCGCGGCACTCGCGCTGCTCGGCGCCGTCGCGGTCCAGGCGCCCGCGCGGGCCGCCGACGGGCCCACACTGCCGCTGGTCGTGCAGAGCACCAGCGTCGGGCTGCCGCAGCCGGACGACTCGGGCGACCCGCCCCAGATCAGCTGGTCGCTCGCCCCGCCGAGCAGCGGCCCGACCGTCACCGACGTGGTCGTCTCGCTGGACCTTTCCGGGATCAGCTCCTTCGCCACCGCCGACAGCGGCTACCCGGACGACACCGTCACCTGGGAGCGCGGCGATCTGGGCGTCGGCGGCACCGGCGGGCTGGTCGACCTCCACGCGAAGCCGGACGCGCCGCTGGGCAGCACCGGCACCGCGGTGCTGTCCGGCACCGCGGACAACGCGACGATCACCCCGATCACGGTCCGCGTCACCGTCGGCGCCGTCGGGCTGGTGGTGAACAAGCTCGCCAAGGTCGGCCACGCCAAGCCGGGCGACCACCTGACCGCCCCCGTCACGATCGCCAACACCGGCCAACTGGCCGCCGACGGCGCCTACCTGACGATGGCCACCACCGAGGGCCTGGCGTACACGCAGCACTTCTCCAACTGCGCGTACAGCAAGAAGTCGAACGACGACGTCATCGCCACGCTCGACAACAACATGGTCTGCCACTTCGACACGACGCTCCAACCCGGCGCGAAGTACCGGCTGTCCGCCCCGATCGGGATCGACGTCACCAGCAGCGCGATGTGGGACCTGGTCCGCTACAAGGCCGCTCCCGAGCCCGGCACCCCGGTGATCGGCCCGTCCGACCGGAGCGACGGCCCGGTGCTCACGCTCGTCGCGGACGGCGACGCGCCCAGCGGCGAGCAGAAGACCGCGGACTGGACCGTCGACACCGACAACACCGCGGACCTCGCGGCGGTCGGCGACACCGCGAGCGGCAAGCCGGGCGACACCGTGCAGGTCGTCGCCGCGATCCGGAACAACGGCCCGGCCAGTGTGGACAACGAGACCAGCGACGACCAGCTCGGCGTCATGGTCGACGTGCCCGAGGGCACCACCGCGGTGAAGGTGCCGGACGCCTGCTACACCTCGACGGAAGCCGGCCCGGGCACGCAGAAGACCGGAGCGCCGAAGTACATCTGCTGGACGAAGCCGCCGCTGCGGCCGGGCGCGAGCGTGAAGATGCCGTTCACGCTGCGGATCGACGCCGACGCCCCGGCGCTGGCCACCGGCACGGTGCGGGCCACCACCGTCTACGACTCGCCGCTGCCCTTCGACACCGACCCGACCGACAACACCGCCGCGCTGACCGTGCACGTCGAGGGCGGCGCGACCGCCACCCCGACCGCCTCCTCCGGCGGCAGCTCGACGGGCGGCGACGCGAGCACGCAGCTGACCACCGAGACCGGCGCCGGCAGCGCCCCGGGCAGCAGCAGCACCACCGGCGGCACCGGCTCGCTCGCCTCGACCGGCAGCAGCGGCACCCGCACCCTCACGCTCGTCGGTGCCGCGGCCCTGGTCCTCGGCGGGGCGGCGCTCGCCCTCGCCCGCAGCCGCAGGGTCCGCCGCGCGGGCACCGGCGCCTGAGCACCCAGGGAGCCAGGGAGCCAGGCACCCGGTCACCACTGTCCGCGGCCCGCGGGGACGCTCACTCCATGAACAGCCCGCGGGCCGCGGCCTGCGCGTCGAACTCCTCCAGCCGCGCCTGCGCGTCCGGCAGGTCGTCGCACATCGACTCCAGCAGCACCCGGCCCAGCAGCATCGGCGCGCAGGCCGTGTCGAAGGCCAGCCCGGTGCCCACGGCCGCGGGCAGCAGCAGGTCGCTGTGCGCGGCCACCGGCGCGAACGCGCTGTCGGCCACGGTGACCACGGTCAGCCCGGCCTGCCGCGCGTGGCGCAGCGCGTCGGCCACCTCCCGCGGGTGCCGGGGCAGCGCGAAGCACAGCAGCGCGCTCGCCCCCGCCCGGACGGCCGCGTCGATCCGGTCCGCGAGCATGGTGCCGCCCTCGTCCAGCAGCCGCACGTCCGGGTGCACCTTCGCCGCGAAGTACGCGAAGCCGCGCGCCTGGGCGCCCGCCGCGCGCAGCCCGAGCACCGGCAGCGGCCGGGAGGCGGCCAGCACCGCCCCGGCCCGGGCCACCGGCCCGGAGTCGGCGAGCAGGTCGGCCAGGTGCCGCAGGTTCTCGATCTCCGCGTGCACCGCCTGCTGGTACTCGTTGTACGTGCTCGCGCCCGCCGGTTCGGCCGCCGGCGCCACCTCGCGCAGGTGCCTGCGCAGCGCCGGGTAGCCGTCGAAGCCCAGGGCGACCGCGAACCGCGTCACCGAGGGCTGGCTCACCCCGGCGAGCTCGGCCACCTCCACACTGGACAGGAACGCCGCCTCGTCGGCCCTGCGCACCAGGCAGTGCGCGATCCGCCGCTGGGTCGGCGTCAGCCGGTGCGCCTCGAAGAGCTTCAGCAGCCGCGCGGAGGAGTTCCCCGCGCCGGCCCCTGGGTGGCCCGTACCGCCGTTCATCGCCGTCCCGTCCCCGTCCTGTCCGCAGCCGCGCCACCGGCCACCCCGGGGCGACCGGTATTCATCAGAACAAGACTCTGCATGACCATATGCAGCCGAGCAAGACGACCACGTATCGGCGTCCGGCCGCAGAGGTCATGGACACGACGTCCCGGAGAGCAACGGCACGCTACCTCGGTCCTTCGTACGGTCCGGCCGCCCGCATATCCGCGCGGCCGGACTCGTGGGCCACTCCGTCAGACGCCGAGGGCCACGCAGTGGCGCAGCAACGGTTCGAGACAGAGTTCATTGTCCTTTCTGTCGAACACCTGCAACGCATCAAGGAATGTGACGATCCAGCGCGCCTCGTCCTCGTCCTCGATCTTGAGCGCCACCGCCGTGATCGCGCTGTCCACATCGAACAGCCGGTCCTCGAACTCGTCCTCGATGGCCCGGTACCCGACGAGGACCTGCTGGTCCGTGTACAGGCCGGTCGACTCGGCAAAGGCGCGGGCTTCGGCGGTGTTCATCCGCATACCCGCCAAACGACGCAACACCTCGTCTGCATCCCCCAGTTCAACGTGCAGACCGTGTGCTCGGCCGACGAGGAGGGGCCAGCCACCGGTCAGCTCGTGGAGGCGGTCAAGGCGGTCTTCGGTCTGGAACATGTTGACGCGCTGAGCCCAGCCGCGCAGGCTGCGGCGATCATGGCGGCGCAACACCACCGGGGCGGCCGAGGTGGGTTCGGTTCCCGTCAGGAGCGTGCGCCACAGGGGCAGGTGGGTGGTGTCGACCACGAGGACGACGGCGCGCGTGACTCCCGCGGTCACGGGCAGCAGCGTATCAGCGAGGTCAAGCGCCTCCCGGCAGGTCTCGGGCCGTACCGGCTCCCGGTAGTTGACGAAGTCACTGATCACGACCCGTCGTTCGCGAGGGCGTCCGCCCGTGAGCTCCTGTTTGTAGACGCTGCGCCTGCCGACCGCCGGAAGTGTCCAGCCGTCGATCTGCCCTGCGACGGTGCGCAGCGTCCAGGCGACGTCCGTGACTCCTGTAGCGGGCGTACCGAGGACAACCCTGGTCCGATTGGACCGCTCGCCCAGCAGATCGTCCAGCTGGGTATTGGTCAGCGGCGCGGACTGGCCGTCGGGGAGCTCGGGGCGGCCCTCCTGGACGATGCTCTCCTGCAGTTCGCAGTCCTGTTCGGCCCGGAGCAGGCGAGCCTCCACCTCGTGCGAGGTACCGATCATGCGGAGCGCGTTGGGGCCGCGCAGGTGCCATCCCAGCCCGTCGTGGTTGGGTGCGAGGACCCCGAGACCGACCATCTCGGAGAGGTAGGCACGGAAACCCTCCGTGTCGAGCTCCGCGAACCCCTTGCGCCAGTAGGTCTCGCACTCCTCACGGAGCTCGGTGTCACTGAGCCGCACCTCCAGGCCGCGGTGGCGAGCGTGGTAGGCGAGGACGTTGGCGATCACGTCGTAGCGGTGGTCGAGGCTCAACGTGTCCTTGAAAACCGCCGAGATGCCGTCTCGGAGGTCGGCATCCGACTCCACGACCTCAATGTCGGCCTCTTCCACCTTGTAGGGAGGGCCTTCGGCTCCGCGCCGCACCCGTTTGCGGTGCATCACCTCGACCAGTCGGTGCCCGAACATCTGCAGCAGGAAGGGCTGGTAGGAGCAGTAGCCGAGCACCCGGTTGACGAGATCCAGGTCCTTGAACTCGAAGCCGAGTGCCCGCATCGGCTCGACCAGCAGTTCGGCCGCGGACTGCGGAGCCAGCGGGCCGATCACCTTAGGCGTCTGTGCGAGGTGGCCGAACGGCCCGTTGCTGGCAAGTTTGGAGAAGCGCTGCACGGAGTGCAGTCCGGCGAAGACGACCTTGGCCCGGTCCTTGGTGTCGGAGCCGAGGCCTTTGAGCTTCTTGGTCTGGTCGAAGCGCGGGGCGTCAGCCTCGAAGAACTGGTCGCACTCGTCGAGCAGGATCAACAGACGGCGACGTGAGTCACCGTCCAGCCAGGTGCGGATGCCGGCGCGCACGCGCTCGGAGATCTGCTGTGGATTCGGGGTCTTGCGCCCCTGGGGGCGACCGTCGAGCACCTGGTTCTCGGACAGTTCCCGATCCAGTACGCTCCACAGCCTCTCCGGTCCGAACGAGCTGCCCTTGCCGATGTTCTCCTGATCAAGATTGACGTACACGGCCTGGTGGTAGCCGGGACGTTGTTCCGTGAACCGTTCCCCGGCGTCGGCGAGCAGCGCCGACTTACCAAGGCCCCTGCCACCGTAAATGACCTGGGTGCCGCGTGGATCAAGGATGCTCTTGCGTTCGGCGTCACGGCCGTAGAACATCTCACCGCCGATGCGCCCACGCTTCTCCCTGATGTACGGGTTGACGCCGGAGAAGGGCAACAGTGTCTGCGTGGCAGTGCTGACCTGGCGGTTGCCGCGAGCAGCAAGATAGGCAATGGCCGCGTCGTCCACGACCAGGAGCGGCTGCAACCGATCCGAGCCGACCGCGAGTTCGACCCGGGCCTCAACGCTCAGCGTGCCGAAGTAGATGACGACAAGGCTCGCATCGCTCGTGTCACGCTCCGCCCAGCTCATGACCACCTTGGCGGGGGGCCTGCCCCAGACCATCATCACCCGCAGATTGCCTCCGTGCTCCACGATCTCCGAGCCGAACGCGGGAGCTTTCGCCCTGCCGTTGATCTCCACGCCGATGGCCTCGAAGAGACGGTATTCCCGCCGGTGCTGGGAGCGTTCGTCGAGCGACCTGGCACTCTTGGCGTCGTAGCCCAAGAGCTTGAGAAGCGGCGGTACCTGCCGCTTCGGAGCAACGTGGAGACGGTCCTTCGGTTCGGCGGCGGCCAGAGCGCGCCACTCGTCGAGGGCATCGGCCGCGAGTGCCGCCTCGTCGGTGGAGAGGCCTGCGTAGTCCAGGACGGGGAGCGTCGGATGCTCTCCGCCAGACCGGAGCAGGTGCACGAGGTCGTGGTCGATGCCTCGTGGCAGCCCGTGGGGTACGCCCGGGAAGAAGTCGGGCAGGTGGGACTCGCCGCCCTCAATCTCCGGGACCTGCTCACCGATCTCGAGGAAGTACACGAGGTCGGCAGCGGTGGCCAGGTCGTTCGTCTCCAAGCGCCGCAGGACCTGAAGACGCTCCTCCGCGGTGTGGTCAAGCGCGTCGAGCCGGGCACGGATCCGATCAGCCGCCTGCTGCCGGAAGGCGGGCAGATCACTCCTTACCTTGTCGAGCGCCCGGCGCACATCGACCAGGTCGTAACGGGCAGTGCCTTCGAGACGGTCGTGGGCATCGGCCAGCAGCTCCTGCAGACCCAGGTCCTGGTCCTCGGTGACAGCACCGTCCGCCTGTGCGCGGTGCAGTTCGGCCACGAGCACACCGCGTGCCTCACGCAGTTGCGAGCGCCGTTCGACCTCCAGGTCGTCCATCCCGGTGTGTTCGAACGCCGCGAAATCCTCGTCCCCGGCCGCGGGAAGCAGCCGCCGACCAGCCAATTCGACGATGATACGGGCTGCTCCGAAAGCATCGCGTGACAACCGTTCTGCCATGGCGTCCTGCCACGTCCGGTCGACCGCTGCGAGGAGTTCGTCGAGCGTCGGCTCTGCGTCAGAGGTGTCGCACACCTTCAGCAGTTCCGCGTGCAGCACGATTTCCGGGTCGATGGCGGCTCCGGAACGCGTGATCGCGGATTCACCGGCCAGTAGGGCGAACAGGTCCTCCATCGAGGCGCGTGCAGCCCAGGCCGTGGCGGCCGAGACGGCGTCCGAGCTCCGCGTCAACTGCTCCAGATCGGCCAGCGCGGCCGCTCTTCCCTCCAACAGGGAGCGGCGCAGGGCCGACACCTCCTTGGCCGCACGATTGACGTCGGAGCGATCGCCACGGCGGGTACCGTCGACCAACAGGCACCACTCCTTGACCAGGCCGACAGCTCGCTCGACCAAGTGCACGAGGTCCTGCCGTCCGGAGCCTTGCAGCGGCTTGCCGCTGGACGGGCGGTGCTTGCGGTCCATGCGATCGATCTCGTTGCTGATTTCGGTCAGCTTCGACAGGCGCTCGGCCTGCTCGCGCACCTGCTGCATCGCTGCGCGATTGTCGCCGGCAACGGCCGTGAGCAGTGCGCCGAGCATCCCGTCGCCAGGGGCCAGCCAGCGTTTCGCGATCTCCGTCGCGCGTGCGAACCGCAACCGCTGAGGCACGAGGAGGGACCGGCTCTGATCGCGCAGCTCTCGCAGCCGTACCTCGGTTTCGGACGTATGGGCAGCGAGTGGAGAAGCCATCATGAGCGCGCCGCTGAGGGCGCGGTCGGCGACAACTGTGGCTGCCTCCCCGAGCGTGTCCGGAAGCCGGGGCACCAACGCCTTGAGCTGGGCACCTGCCGAGTGGTCTCCCGTGATCAACGCAATGCGCAGCAGGGCGGGGAGCAGGAGCAGTTCACCGCCGTCGGCGTCCCGGCCGGCGTACCGGCCGTACTCCTGGAGCAAGTCGGTCGTCAGCCGAGCGGTCTGACTGTCACCAGAGGTGAGCAATGCGGCGGCGCCTGCCAGGCGGAGCGCCGCTATTTGCGACTCGGGCGATCCGGCGGCCTTCGCCAAGTGGTGCGCCAGGCCGAAGCGACGTTCCGCGATGAGTTGCGCCAGGGCTTTCTCGGCCGGACGGTCGCCCGTGCAGCCGCTCTCGGACAGGGCTGCCTCGTGTGCAGCTGCATCGTCGGCCGCACCGATCGCAGGTTCGACGGTCCCGGGGACAGGTGCATCCGTGATCGTGCCGGGCGCCGGACCGGTGTCGGCGTGGCGTGCTGCCTGTACGCCCGTGCCACCGTCCGGCTCGGGCACCGCTGTCCGGGCGACCGAAGCTTCTCCTGACGGGGAGACGGTGGGGGAAGTTGCCTTCTCGGCGGGGTGGCCGACGGTTTCTTCTGCGGGGTCGGGTTGTGGTGCGGCCGTCGGCTCCACGGTCCCGTCATCCACCTCGGGCCCGGGCTCGGCGACAGCGACCTCCCCGGTCCCAGCAGGCGCGCGGACGACCTCCTCCGGCTGGGACAGCATCAGCTCAGGAGCCAAGATCGCCGCCATGGCACACGTGGGCAGGACACGCACGACCTCCTCCTGCAGCGCCAGGATCTGAGCCGCGGCGTGGGCCTGTCGCCCCAGCTTGACCAGTTGCACCAAGGCGGCCAGTGCGGCGCTCTCCTCCCGCTGCGCCTCCTCCCACGCTGGTGTGTCCAGCAGACGTTGGGCCGCGCCGCGGGCCGCCTCCGCGGCCGCTCCGGCAGCAGCAGAGCTGCCGGGACGGGAGACGAGGTCCTGCAGTTCGAGGAGTGATGTCCGCGCCAGGGCGTCGCGCTCATGTGCCGCTCGGTGTGTGCGTGCGGCGCGCGCCAAGTCTTCGAAACGGCGAGGCACCCCGACAATCCCCACCGTGCGGAACACCTCCTCGACGCTGTCGAAAGCAACGCCCAACGCGGTCAGACGGTCAAGATCCTCGTCCTGTGGAGGACAACCGTCCGCGACCCTGGCAGCGACCCTCTCCGCGGCCTGCCGGGCGGGGACGAGGTCCGACTCCAACTGTCGGCAAGCCAGTTCCGGATCCGTGCTGCCGTCCGTTCCCCCAGCGTCGGATACCGCCTCGGCCGCCTCGTCGGAGGCATCCGGGTCGGGTGCCGCCGTCTCGGACGGGCAGGCATCCGTACTCGATATGGCGTCAACAGCAGAGCGCGCGGGCGCTCCGCTGCCAGCACGCGGCGGCCCGTCGTCTTCGGTCGGCCGGAGTGTGAAATCCGGATACTCCGCGACAACGGAATGAGCGGCTGCACCGACTGCGGCGAGCAGAGTCGCTTCCTTGTCGTCGACCGCCTTCGCCAACCAGTCCCGGTCCGCCATCCAGGCAAGGACGTGCGCATCGGCGACAGACGCGTTGCACCACGCGAACACCGTCGCGCGAACGAGCGTCGCGCCCCACCGGGTGACAGGGTCAGGAACCGTCTTGCTGTCCTGCGCGAAGACGAAGTCGCCGACCTGGTTGATCACGGTGGCCGTGAGCCGCTGGGTCCCACATGTGCAAGCGTGCTGACGCGCTTCCCGACGCAGTCTGGCGAGAACGTCCCGGCACAGGGCCTTGCTCACCCGCCGAGGGGCAGCCATTCGGATGCTCAGACTTCCGAGCAGGAGCTGTCGCTCCCGAGGCGGCAAGGAGTTGAAGGCCAACTCCACCAGGTCAGCCGTGAGGTCGCTCAGCGCCGCGATGGCCGGATGTTCCAAGGCGTTGAGTGCGTCGGCCAAGCCCCCGAGTTTCTGGACCGAGACGCTCGGGGGAGACAACGGTGGCTCCGTGACGACGTGGTAGCGATCCTGCATGTACGCATGCTCCGTTCCTGTTTCTGCGGGCATCGAGAAGGAGGTGAAGGAGGGCCACGGCCCCGTTGCGGGGCACGCAAAGCACACAGATCAGCGTCCTCGTGTGTGCTCGGTGACGAAGGTGTACCCGTAGGGGAGTTCCCAGCCGTCTGCCTTACCGAGCCGGCGGCAGTGTTCCCGGAACGCCGCGCGCTGAACGTCGCTCGGGCAGTGGTCAGGCCGAAGACGGCGCAGATGACCGGGAACGAACTGGACGCCTCTGAACTCGTCACCTGTCGATTCGTCGCCCGCCCACAGACGTATCAGTCGTGGTTGGGCCGGGCGGTAGCCGATGAGAGGGATGGTCGGCTGTCCGTCACGTGGTGGAAAAACCGGCTGCCCCCAGGCATCTCGGCTGCCGAGAGCCGGTTCCAGGATTCTTCTCGCGAGCAACTCTGCGACTGCCGATTCAAGAGCGTCGACCTGTGACCGGGCCGGCCGACACCCGTAGACCGCGCTCGGTAGGACCGATGGATCCATCAGCGCATGACCGTCCAGAGTCAACAGACCGCAACGACGCACGGTACGCATCACCAGATCCTGCGGGCCGAGCCCGACTGCACTGTCACCGTGGCGGTCGCTGCCCGGGACATCTTCCCTGGTGAGCACGCGGGGGTCGTACCAGTGTGCGGTCTCGCGATCACCGATCCGCACCGGCTCCTTGAGCGGCGTCGTGGCAAGGTGGATCACCGGTTCACCACGGCGCAGCCGCAGCTCGAGCACAAGTCCGGGGAAGAAGCCGTCGGGCCAGGTTATTCCGGTCAACCGGCCGGCATCGTCACCGAGTTCGGCGACGACCTCCTGAGCCGCGCTTCTCGCGTCCGATGCCTGGTCAACATGTTCGAGTTCGAGGCACACGGTGACAGGATCACCATGATGCCAGCGGAGTTCCTCGACGGCGAATGGATGCACGGGTACCCATCCGTCGATGAGCTGGGCCAGCCGGAGAGGCGTCCGCCACACGATCTCCTGCACACTGCTCCGCAGAAGTTCGGTCGCACTGAGTGATGCGTCGTCGGCCAATGGCGCATCGACCGGCACCGGGAGCGTTCCGGGCTCCAACTCCGGTTCCGAACGAGCGGGCAATGTGGACGCCCAGCCGTTTCCGGCAGGGACGAGGGGATCTCCGGATGTTTCCCCGTCGCCAGGATGACGCGACCGCCACACGCCTCCGCCTTCGAAGGCGTCGTCAAGCGTGATGCGGGAGCCGTTGTCGAAAAGACCCTGTTCGCTGTCACCTCGGACGATGTCCGCGAGCGCCACGTTCGCCCTGCACACCGCGGCGGCGTACCCCAGTCCCCTGAGGAGCTCCGTCGCCCCCGAGAAGGCGCGGAGACGTGGTCCGACGGCGGTGTACACAGTGACCGGAGTCGTGAAACCGTAGCGGCGCTTCCCTGGGATCGCCGCGCGCTCGAGTGCTGCGGCGAGTGACCTGAGGTCGTCTCCGCCCAGGGGCCCTGTGTCCTTCCAGCAGTCAGCGAGGGAAGTCCGGGTCATGGCGTAGTCACCCCAAAGGCGCACGGCATCACTGGAGTTGAGCACATCCCGTACCGTTCCGAGGAGGCCGAGCAGCCCTGTCCGCAGGTCCGGGTCACGTGTGCCACCCACCAGCGTGGCAAGGGACACCGGGACGTAAGGGCTCAGCAGTTGCTCACGTGCCGTGGTCAGGAGGTGGTCCGCATAGGCTGTCAGTTCGTCGCGTCGGGCCGCTGTCGCCGAGGAGTAGCGGACATCCACGAGGACATGCCCGTCCTCGTTGATCCAGCGCCGCCGTGTGCGCAGACGGTGGAGTTGGGCCGGTGACAGGCTCAGAGCCGGACCGAAGGCGTCGGGGTCCGGGACCAGGAGTTCTCTTCGCAGTGGCGTCGACCCGTCTCCGGGCTTCCCTGGGCCCTCGGCTCCTGCCGGTGCCCCCGATACCCATGCCGGCACGTCACCGAGTGCACCGATCTCCGGGTGCGCACCCTCTCTGTAGACGATCTCGGCGTACAACGGGTCCGACCCGGTGGCCACACACACCATCGAGCCGACCGGGAGCGCCGGGGAGCGCTCACCCGAAGTGATCACCGGAAAGTCGTCGAGGCGGAGCGGGCTTCCGCCATAGCCGTCACCGTCGAGGTCGTATCCGAAATACACGGCGTTGAAGGCCACCGTGGTGTGCACGGGCGCCCGGCGAACCGCGACAACAGCCTCGAGATAGCGTCGCAACCGCTCGCGTTCTTCGGCGGGTACGGCCTCGTAACCCTTTGTCATGGCGGGGGTCAGCAGCGCCTGGTCACCGTATGGGTCAGACACCTGCAGCTTGCCCCGGGCCGTCGGTAACTCTTTCTGCCCCCATGTTTCGTCAACCGCCGTTGGCACATCCGGCACATCCGGCACATACGGATCCCCACCCATGACACCTCCGCCGGGCCTCGGTCCGCTGTGGCCCGAGGCTCGGTAATCTCCGCAGGGTATGCCGACCTGGAACATTCCGGAAGCGGTTTCGTCACTTTGTGATGATCACCAGTGACCGAGTTGGTTACGAACGTTCGCCTCCCCACTCCGACTCGCGTCGTGGGAACCGAACGCGTCAAGCCCGGGTCGGTCGACGGGCTGCCGCCCGCCTCCGGCGCGCTTCTCCCGGCGGGGAACGGAAACGGAAAGGGCCGGACGGGCCTTGCGGCCCGCCCGGCCCTCCCTGGGGACGATGTGTGCGCAGGCTAGCGGCGGCCGGTCCCGTCCAGTTCCGGAGCGCCGTGCGTGCCGTCCTGACCGCCGCCCGCGGCGACCGCGGGGCTGCCGCCCCGCGGGCCGGTGGCGCGGTCCGCGTGGCCCGGCCACCAAGCGGCGTGCCCGATCAGCGCGGTGAGGCTCGGCGTGAAGAACAGCGCCATCACGAACGCCGCCACCACGATGCCGAAGGCGATCGCGAAGCCCATCTCGGTGAGGAAGGAGTTGCCGGAGAGCATCAGCGTGGCGAAGGTCGCCGCCAGGATGAACCCGGCGGAGGCGATCGTCGGGCCGGCGTGCCGCAGCGCCTCGGCGGCGGCCTCCCGCGGGGCGCGGCCCTCGCGGGCCTCCTCCCGCAATCGCGCGATCATCAGGATGTTGTAGTCCGTGCCGATCGCCACCACGAACAGGTACATGATGATCGGCAGCATGAAGATCAGCCCGCTGCCGCGGCCGAAGATCAGCACCGTGGCACCGAGCGTCGCGCCGAAGCCGAGGGCCACCGAGGCGATCAGGTACCAGGGGGCCACCACGCTGCGCAGCAGCAGCCCCAGGATCACCATGATGAGGATCGCGGCCACCGGGAAGACCGTGCGGTAGTCGTGGTTGACCGCCGCGTTGATGTCCCGGTAGATCGACGAGGTGCCGCCGACCACCGCCTCGGTTCCCGGCGGGGCGTTGTCCTTGGCGGCCGTGCGGACGTCGCCGACCGCCGCGATCGCCTTGTCACTGGCGCCGGAGTACTTCAGCGTCAGGTTGAACAGGGCCGTGGTGCCGTCCTTGTTCAGCCCGGTGCTCCGGTCGAAGCTCGCCGTGGCGACACCGTCGACCTTGGCCAGCTTGTCCTTGTACGCGGTGAAGTCCACACCGGACAGCGACTTGCCGTCGGTGCTGGTGAGGAAGACCGAGGTCGGGTCGGCAGCACCGGCGGAGTACGCCTTCTGCATGCTGTCCTGGACGACCATCGACTCCTTGGTCTTGGGGATGGACCCGGAGGCGAGGTCGTAGTCGGCCTTGTAGCCGAGGGTGCCCAGCGCGAGCAGCACCATCACCAGGCCGGAGACGATCGCCACCAGCCCCGCCCGGCTGCCCAGCATCCGGCCGATCGAGGTGAAGCGGGTGCCGGACGGCTCCTGGTTCCACTTCTTGCCCGGCCAGAACAGCGCCCGCGGCGGGATCAGCGAGCAGATCGCCGGGAAGAGCGTGAGCCCCGCGATCAGCGTGACCGCGACGAGGATGGCCAGGGCCGGACCCAGCTGGGTGAGGAAGCCCAGGGTGGACAGGGCCAGCGCCAGGAAGGAGATGATCACCGCGCCGGCCGCCGAGGCGATCGCCTCACCGACCCTGGTGACGCTGTTGATCATCGCTTCCTTGGGCTCGTCGCCCAGCCGCAGCCGCTCTCGGTAGCGGAACATCAGGAACAGGAAGTAGTCCGTGCCGACGCCGAGCACCACCACGATCAGCAGCGCGGAGATCGAGCTGTTGGCCTGGAGGCCGAAGAGCTTGGTGGCGTAGGAGATCAGGCCGTTGGACGTGGTGAAGACCAGGCCCATCAGGATCACCAGCGGCATGATCGCGACCAGCGGGGACCGGAAGATGATCAGCAGCGTGATGATGATGATCAGCAGCGAGCCGACCAGTGCGACGGCGTCCGAGGTGTTGCCCGCCTCGGACTGGTCGAGGTTCTGCGCGGCCGAGCCACCCACCTGGACTTTCAGGTCGGTGCCCTTGGCGAGGTCCTTGGAGTCGGTGCGCAGCGCCTTGGCCGCGTCGGCCTGCTTGGGCTGCCCGTCGGACTTCTTGTCCATCTGGACGTAGGCGGTGGAGAACTTGTGGTCCTTGGACTCGCTGCCCGCGACGACCTTCTGGACCTGGTCGATGTGCTTGCCGCCGAGGCCCTTGGTGATCGTGTCGATGTCGGCCTTGTCAGCAGCGGTCAGCGGGCCGTTGTCGTTCCGCTGGTAGAGGACGATCGCCGACGGCGTGAACGCCGAGGGGAACGCCTTCTCCTGGAGGTCCATCGCCTTGATCGACTGGTAGCTGCTGGGCAGGAAGCTGCTTTCGTCACTGTTGGACGGCAGGCTCGGTGCGGTGGCGACGATCGCGACGGCTGCGACGAGCCACGCCACGATCGTCCATACGGGATGGCGGACGACGGCGCGTCCGATGCGGTGGAACATGCGGTGCTGCCTCCATGGCAGGACATATCACCGCCACCCTTTGGAGCGGTACCCGGGTATCGGCGACCCGGACGGCGCGCACGCCGACCGGAGATTGTCATATGGGCGGGTTGTGAGCCAGATCCTACTTGCCGCCCGGCTAGGGGCAAACCGCCACCCCGGGGCGACCGCCGTCCGCACCGGGCCGCGGCGAACGGGACCCCGGTATGAGTACCCCGGTCACATCGGCGGGAGCAACCGCTTTTGCGGCTTGCCCATGGCGTTGCGCGGGAGTTCACCGAGAAAGCGCACCCGGCGGGGCCGCTTGTGCACGGACAGCCGGCTGGCGACGAAGTCGGTGAGCTCGGTGGCGCTCACCCCGTCGGCGACCACGTACGCGACGATCTCCTGCCCCAGGTCGGTGTGCGGCGCGCCGACCACCGCCGCCTCGCGTACCGCCGGATGGGCGAGCAGCGCGTTCTCCACCTCGCCCGCGCCGATCCGGTAGCCGCCGGACTTGATCAGGTCGGTGGAGGCCCGCCCGACGATCCGGTGCGTGCCGTCCGCGTCGACCGCCGCGATGTCGCCGGTACGGAACCAGCCGTCGTCGGTGTACGACGCCGCGGTCGCCTCCGGGCGGCCGAGGTAGCCGTCGAAGAGGGTCGGGCCGGTGAGCTGGAGTTCGCCGATGCCGTCGGCGGACTCGGCGATCCTCGTGCTGATCCCCGGCAGCGGGGTGCCGACCGCACCCGGGTGCCGCGGGCCGTCCGCCCGGGCCGAGACGGTGATCAGCGACTCCGTCATGCCGTAGCGCTCCACCGGTTCACGGCCGGTCAGCCGGGCCAGCGACTCGAAGACCGGCACCGGCAGCGGCGCGCTGCCCGACACCAGCAGCCGCGCCCCCGACAGCGCCCGCGCCGCCGCCTCGTCGCGCACCACCCGGTGCCAGACGGTGGGCACCCCGAAGTAGAGGGTGCCGCCGGCCGCCGCGTACGCCGCCGGGGTCGGCCGGCCGGTGTGCACCAGGCGGCTGCCCACCCGCAGCGCGCCGAGCACGCCCAGCACCAGGCCGTGCACATGGAACAGCGGCAGCCCGTGCACCAGGGTGTCGTCCGCCGTCCACTGCCATGCCTGCGCCAGCGCGTCGAGGTCCGCGGCGATCGCCGCCCGGGAGATCATCACGCCCTTGGGCGGGCCGGTCGTCCCCGACGTGTAGAGCACCAGCGCGGGCCTGCCGCCCTCGTCGTCCGCCCCCGCCCCGGCACCCGCCCCGCCGTCGGCCCGCTCGGTGAAGTCCGCGCGCTCGGCGAAGTCCACCGCGACCACGTCGGCGCCGGAGTCCCGCAGGACGTGCGCCCGCTCGTCCGGCCCGGCGTCCGGGGCGAGCGGCACCACCGGCACCCCGGCCAGCAGCCCGCCCACCACGGCCGCGACCGTCTCCAGCGACGCGCCCGCCTCCACCGCGAACGCCTCCCGCCCGGCCACCCGCCGTGCGACCGCCCCCGCGGCGCCGAGCAGTTCCTCGTAGCTGCACGCCCTGCCGTCGACCCGCAGCGCGTCGGGGCGGTCCGGCCCCTCCTGCAACGCGGTGAGCAGCGGCACCGATGCCATGGGAATCCTCCTACTGGACGGTCCAACCCCCGGGAGAACCGGGGGGTTAGCCCCAGTGTCGCCCACCCGCCCCGCCTCTACGGTGGCCTTCATGGACGCCCGCGACCCGGAACTCAAGAAGGAACTCGCCGCCACCCTGGAGGCGCGCAGGACACTCGGCGACGAGTACGAGCCGGCCCTCGTCGACTCGTTCATGGAGAAGGTGGCCACCCGCGTGGACAGCCACGTCGAGCAGCGGGTGCGCCGTGAACTGGCCCAGCAGCAGACCTCGTCGGCGCGCGCCGACCGCCGCCCGATCGGGCCGCCGCAGGGCAGCCCCCGCTTCGCGCGCTACGGCTTCGCCGGCTTCACGATGATCGCGGCCATCCCGCTCTCCGCGATCGGGGCGGTCAACGCGGGCACCACCGGGCTGCTGATCACCTGGGCCGGCATCGTGGCGGTCAACGTCGCCCAGGGCATGGGCAGCCTCTTCACCAGGGACCGCCGCCCGCACGACGAGGACGAGTGGAAGTAGGGGAAGCGGGGGCCGCCGGGGGCCGCGGAACCGGACAGCGGGTGCGCCGCGCCGGATTCCGCGAGCTGGTACGTCCACGTCACGTCCACGCAGCACGTGCTTAACACGCGTCCGGCACATTGGGTGGTGTCGAAAGCGCGGGCGGTTCCGCCGGCCGCGCCGGCACCCAAGTGGCGCCAAGGCTTCCGGAGCGGCTCCCGGACTCCATGGTGACCCTGGACGCGCAGGCCCGGCCCTGACCCGGCCCGCGTCCGCAGGCGAGGACCGCCGTCGTCCCGCCCCCCGGGCTGCGATGCCCCGGGGGTGCGGCGGTCCTCGCCTTTTCCGCTGCCCGCGTCCCTCCGCGTCCCTTCCCCCGGGCGGACCGGACCGGGCGGCTCCGCCCCGGACCGGCCCGCCGCCCGCCCCGGACCTGCTCAGACGGTGCCGGCGCCGTGCGCGGCGAGGAAGCCCAGCAGGTCCTGGCGGCTGACCACGTTGGTCGGCTTGCCCTCGACCAGGACGATGGCCGCGTCCGCGCGCTCCAGCACCGTCATCAGGTCGCCGATCGGCTCGCCGGAGCCGACCTGCGGCAGCGGCGGGCACAGGTGCTTCTCCAGCGGGTCGTCCAGCCCGGCGCGCTTGGCGAACAGGGCGTCCAGCAGCTCGCGTTCGACCACCGAGCCGATCACCTCGGCCGCCATGACGTCGGGGTGCCCGGCGCCGGGCTTGACCACGGGCATCTGCGAGACGCCGTACTCGCGCAGCACCTCGATCGCCTGGCCGACGGTCTCGTCCGGGTGCATGTGCACCAGGTTGGGCAGGCCGCCGTCCTTGCGCGCGAGCACGTCCGCCACCCGCGGCTCGCCCTCGCCCTCGTCGAGGAAGCCGTGCGAGCCCATCCACTCGTCGCTGAAGATCTTCGACAGGTAGCCGCGGCCGCTGTCGGGCAGCAGCACCACGACGACGTCGTCCGGGCCGAGCCCGGCGGCCACCTCCAGGGCCGCGACGACCGCCATCCCGCAGGAGCCGCCGACGAGCAGGCCCTCCTCCCGGGCGAGCCGGCGGGTCATCTGGAAGGAGTCCTTGTCGGAGACCGCCACGATCCCGTCGGCCACCTCGCGGTCGTAGGCGGTCGGCCAGAAGTCCTCGCCGACGCCCTCGACGAGGTACGGGCGCCCGGAGCCGCCGCTGTAGACGGAGCCCTCGGGGTCGGCGCCGATGACCTTCACCCGGCCGCCGCTGGCGTCCTTGAGGTAGCGGCCGGTGCCGGAGATGGTGCCGCCGGTGCCGACGCCGGCCACGAAGTGGGTGATCCGGCCCTCGGTCTGCTCCCACAGCTCGGGGCCGGTCGAGTGGTAGTGCGACAGCGGGTTGTTCGGGTTGCTGTACTGGTCCGGCTTCCAGGCGTTGGGCGTCTCGCGCACCAGGCGGTCGGACACGTTGTAGTACGAGTCCGGGTGGCTGGGGTCCACGGCCGTCGGGCAGACCACGACCTCGGCACCGTAGGCGCGCAGGACGTTGATCTTGTCCGCCGAGACCTTGTCCGGGCAGACGAAGACGCAGTGGTAGCCCTTGCGCTGGGCGACCATCGCCAGGCCGACCCCGGTGTTGCCGGAGGTGGGCTCCACGATGGTGCCGCCGGGGCGCAGTTCGCCGCTCTCCTCCGCGGCTTCGATCATCCGCAGGGCGATCCGGTCCTTGACCGAGCCTCCGGGGTTGAAGTACTCGACCTTCGCCAGGACGGTCGCTCTGATTCCCGCGGTCACGCTGTTGAGCCTCACCAGCGGGGTGTTGCCGACGAGACTGATCATCGAGTCGTGAAACTGCACCGTTGTCTCCGGGTTCTCCGTAATGGTGGCAACAGATTAGAGCCTGGGGGAAACCCGGACGATGCGGTCTGCGCCCCGGCGGGTCAGCGCCGCGCGGGCCGGCGCCGCGATGGGCCGGCACCCCGGTGGGTAGAGAAGCCGCGGAGGCGGCGAAGCCGCGGGGGGCCGCTGCCCGGTCTTCGGCGTGTGGCGGGGTGGCGGGTGCGCGCGGTGCCGCATGGTGGGTACGGACAGTCCAGGGAGGTGGCCGGCTTGATGTCCAGGGCGAGGGTGGCACGGCGGATCGCGACCGCGGCGGCGTTCGGCGGCGGCGGGATCAGCCTGCTGGGCGGGGCCGCGGTCGGGCTGCTGCTGACCGAGGCGCGGCTGGCGAAGCGGGTGGTCGGCGGGTCGGGCGACGTGCCGCCGCGGGCCGACGGCCGGTACGGCTCGGCGTTCGCGCACCGCACCGGCGAGCCGCCGCTGCGGCTGGGCTTCCTGGGCGACTCCACCGCGGCCGGGCAGGGGGTGCGGCGGGCCCGGGAGACGCCCGGGGCGCTGCTCGCCTCGGGGCTGGCGGCGGTGGCCGAGCGCCCGGTGAAGCTGACGAACGTGGCGCTGTCCGGTGCCAAGTCCGACGACCTGGACCGCCAGGTGTCGCTGCTGCTGGACCCGGCGCTGCCGCCGCCGGACGTGGCGGTGCTGATGATCGGCGCGAACGACGTGACGCGCCGGATGCCGCTGTCCACCTCGGTGCGGCTGCTGTCCGACGCGGTGCGGCGGCTGCGCGAGGCCGGTACGGAGGTGGTGGTCGGCACCTGCCCGGACCTGGGGTCGGTGGAGCCGGTCTACCAGCCGCTGCGGTGGCTGGCCCGGCGGGCGAGCCGGCAGCTCGCGGCGGCGCAGACCATCGCGGTGGTGGACCTGGGCGGGCGTACGGTCTCGCTCGGCGATCTGCTGGGCCCGGAGTTCGAGGCGCGGCCGCGCGAGCTGTTCGGGCCGGACAACTTCCATCCGTCCGCGGAGGGTTACGCGACGGCGGCGATGGCGCTCCTGCCCACCCTGTGCGCCTCGCTGGGGCTGTGGCCGGAGGCCGACGAGCGGCCGGACGCGCGGCGCGGCGAGGGCTTCCTGCCGGTCGCGCAGGCGGCGGCGGAGGCCGCGGAGGAGGGCGGTACGGAGGTGACGGCCGCCCGCACCGTGTCCTCCGGCCCGCGCGGGCCGTGGGCGCTGCTGAAACGGCGGCGGCGCCGTCCGGTGGAGCAGGAGCACCCGCAGGAGGAGAGCGGGGCGGCGGCCGGCACCTCGGCGGAGGGTGCGGCCCGGCGCGGCGCGTGAGGGCGCGGCGTGCGGGCAGCGTGAGGGCGGCGTGCGGGCGGGCTGTCGCGGGCGGCGCGCCCGGTGCCGCGCGTCCGCCCAGGGGTTCACCTACTCCTGTAACCTCACCCGGAAACGGTGCCCGTACGCGCTCACTTGAGAGGGCGATCATGCCTGGTGAGCGCGCCGCGAGAGGCTGCCGGGGCACTCGGTCCACAGCTCCCCGACATCCTTTGTGAAACTCTTCACATGAAGTTCCCGCCCGGCGGGTCAACTTTCCGCGCCCCGGGGGGCCGAATCCCCCTGTGCGCAGGGGCCGTCCGCGCTCCCGGGGCGCCGGGCGGCGGGCCGGCCGTACCGGCGCAGCGGCGATCGACGCTGTTCAGCGCCGTGTACAACTACGGGTGGCCACTCCGGACCGGCCGAGGCAGCCTTGCCCCCGTCCATGAAGGCGCGCAGTGTAGCAGGGGGTGTCCATACCCTTGTGAAGGGGCTCACGAGGGGCACCCCGGAGTGTGCTGGATACTCGAAGCATGAGCACCACGGAGCGTCCACGGATCCTCGTAGTAGGCGGCGGTTACGTCGGCCTGTACGCGGCGCGCCGCATCATGAAGAAGATGCGGTACGGCGAGGCGACCGTCACGGTCGTCGACCCGCGCTCGTACATGACGTACCAGCCCTTCCTTCCCGAAACCGCAGCGGGCAGCATCTCCCCGCGGCACGTCGTCGTCCCGCTGCGGCGCGTGCTGCCCGGGGTCGAGGTGCTCACCGGACGGGTCGCCACCATCGACCAGGACCGCAAGGTCGCCTCGGTCGAGCCCCTGGTCGGCGAGGCGTACGAGCTGCCCTTCGACTACCTCGTGATCGCGCTCGGCGCGGTCTCCCGCACCTTCCCGATCCCCGGCCTGGCCGAGAACGGCATCGGGATGAAGGGCGTGGAGGAGGCGATCGGCCTGCGCAACCACGTGCTGGAGCAGCTCGACAAGGCCGACTCCACCACCGACGAGGAGATCCGCCGCAAGGCGCTCACCTTCGTCTTCGTCGGCGGCGGCTTCGCCGGCGCGGAGACGATCGGCGAGGTCGAGGACATGGCCCGCGACGCGGCGAAGTACTACCCGAACGTGAAGCGCGAGGACATGCGCTTCATCCTCGTGGACGCCGCGGACAAGATCCTCCCCGAGGTCGGCCCGCAGCTGGGCAAGTGGGGTCTTGAGCACCTCAAGGAGCGCGGTATCGAGGTCTACCTCGGCACCTCCATGAAGTCCTGCGTCGACAAGCACGTGGTGCTCGCCAACGGGCTCGAGGTCGACGCCTCCACCATCGTGTGGACCGCCGGTGTGAAGCCGAACCCGGTGCTGGCGAAGTTCGGCCTGCCGCTGGGCCCGCGCGGCCACGTGGACACCGCGCCGACCCTCCAGGTGCAGGGCACCGACTACATCTGGGCCGCGGGCGACAACGCCCAGGTGCCGGACCTGTCCAAGGGCGAGGGCGCCTGGTGCCCGCCGAACGCGCAGCACGCGCTGCGCCAGGCCAAGGTGCTCGGTGACAACGTGGTCTCCGGGATGCGCGGCTTCCCGCAGCAGGACTACAAGCACGCCAACAAGGGCGCGGTCGCGGGCCTGGGCCTGCACAAGGGCGTCGCGATGATCGTGTTCGGCAAGACCACGATCAAGCTCAAGGGCCGCCTCGCCTGGTACATGCACCGCGGCTACCACGGCCTGGCCGTGCCGACCTGGAACCGCAAGATCCGGGTCTTCGCCGACTGGACGCTCGGCATGTTCCTCAAGCGCGAGGTCGTCGCGCTCGGCGCCATCGAGAACCCCCGCGAGGAGTTCTACGAGGCCGCGCGGCCGATCCCGGCACCGGCCGCCGAGAAGCGCCCCGAGGGCGCGGAGAAGGTCGCCTCCTAGCAGGGCTCGGCAGGAGCAGCAGCGCGATCCGAAGGGCGCCCGCCATCCGTGGTGCGGGCGCCCTTCGCCGTGCGTTCTGCGCGGTGCGCTCTGCGCCGTGTGCTGTGCGCGGGTGCGCCCTTGGCCGTGCCTGGCCGTGCGCCCTTCGCCGTGCCTGCCGCGTGCCGTGCGCGCGATGACGACACGCAGGTCGGCGGGCATTCCACCCCTTCCGGCCCAACTCCGTGTATCCACAACCTAATTTTCCGCGTCAGGCGCCTCAAGTGCGATTTTCAGTCGTACGCTCAGATCCATGGTTGACGCGGCTCATCGCATCCTCGACATCGCCGAACGCGTTCTCCCCGGACCGTTCCCGCTGCGCGTGCGCGCGTGGGACGGCAGTGAGGCGGGACCGGCCGGCGCACCCGCACTCGTCTTCCGGAAGCGGCGGGCCCTGCGCCGGCTGCTGTGGCGGCCGGGCGAACTCGGTCTGGCCAGAGCGTGGGTGGCCGGCGACCTCGACGTCGACGGCGACCTGTACACCGCGCTCGACACGCTGTCCGGCCTGATCTGGGAGCGCGGCGAGCCGGACCCGGCGGCGCCGCGCGGCCAGGGGGTGCGGCAGATCGCGCTCGCCATGCGCGACCCGGCGACCTACCGGCTGCTGCGCGGTGTGGTCTCCCTGGCCGGGCCCGGGCTGCCGCCGTCCGCGCCGCCGGAGGAGGTGCGCCGCCGCACCGGCCTCGCGCACACCAAGCGGCGCGACAAGGAGGCGATCTCCCACCACTACGACGTGGGCAACGCCTTCTACGAGATCGTGCTCGGCCCGTCCATGGTGTACTCCTGCGCGCTGTGGGGCGACGAGGCGGGCGCCGGGGCCGCCGCCGCGGCGGGCGCGGAGGCCGCCACCGACGAGCGCGTGGCCGCCGCCGCCTCGGTGGCGGGCTCCGCCGCGGAGGGCACCGAGCCGGTGGGCGCCGCCGCGGTCACCCTCGAACAGGCGCAGTACGCCAAACTCGACCTGGTCTGCCGCAAGTTGGGCCTGCGCGAGGGGCAGCGGCTGCTGGACGTCGGCTGCGGCTGGGGCGCCATGGTGCTGCACGCCGCCCGGCACTACGGCGTCCGGGCCACCGGGATCACGCTCTCCGTCGAGCAGGCGGCGTTCGCCCGCAAGCGGATCGCGGCGGCCGGCCTGACCGACCGCATCGAGATCCGGGTGCAGGACTACCGCGACGTCAAGGACGGCCCCTACGACGCGATCTCGTCGATCGGGATGGCCGAGCACGTCGGCAGCGCGCGCTACCTGGAGTACGCGCAGACCCTCTACGCCCTGCTCAAGCCGGGCGGCCGGCTGCTGAACCACCAGATCGCCCGCCGCCCGCTGCGCAGCGAGGAGGAGTACCGGATCGACGAGTTCATCGACCGCTACGTCTTCCCCGACGGCGAGCTCTCCCCGGTGGGCACCACCGTGGGCCGGCTGGAGGAGGCGGGCTTCGAGGTGCGCGACGTGGAGGCCCTGCGCGAGCACTACGGGCGCACCCTGCGCACCTGGGTGGCGAACCTCGAGGCGCACTGGAAGGAGGCGGTCGCCGCGACGAGCGCCGGGCGGGCCCGGGTGTGGCGGCTCTACATGGCCGCGTCCGCGCTCTCCTTCGAGCGCAACCGGATCGGCGTCAACCAGGTGATGGCGGTGCGCACCGACGCGGCGGGCAGGGCCGGCCTGCCCGCCACTCGTTCGGCGTGGATCTCCTGAGGCGGGCCGCGCCGCGGTGACATCCGCGGCGCCGTCCGGCGCCGCTTCCCCCGACCGGGCCCGGGGGCGATCCCCGGGCCCCCGGTTGCGGAGAGCGATTTCACGTCACTTGTGCGTGAGGTCTGATGCTGATGGGAAGGCGTCTGTGGTGCGGCGGGACCACGGGCACCACCCTGACGCCACGTCAGTAACCCCTAAAATAAGACAACATGGCTACTTAGACGCCCTGTTCACGTCCCGCAACCCGGATACGCTTTTGTCTGCGCCCCGCCGGCCCGGATGGTGGAACGCAGACACGGCGAGCTTAAACCTCGCTGCCCTTTGAGGGCGTGCCGGTTCAAGTCCGGCTCCGGGCACCACCTCTCGCTGGCCGATGGACCAGCGAGAAGGGGGCCGGAAACCGGGCATCGACGACCACCGCACTCCCCCACCGCGGGCAGCGGGACCCGTGCGTCAGGCCCCCGTCGTCTCCCTCGCGTACGGGGCCGGTGCGGCGGGCACGGGGGCGGGCTCCCCCTCGCTGAGGCCGATCCGGTCGTGCACCCTGCGCAGGAACCCCGGCGCGTACCAGGCCCAGCCGCCGAGCAGGCGCATCGCGGCGGGGACCAGGACGCCGCGGATGGCGACGGCGTCGACGAGGATGGCCAGCCCGCTGCCGAGGCCGAACATCTGCATGAAGCTGACCTTCGCCGTGCCGAACGCGAAGAAGCTCACCGCGAGCAGACAGGCCGCGGCGGTGACGATCCGCCCGGTGTGCCCCAGGCCGTCGGCCACGGCCGAAGCGGTGTCCGCGCCCTGGTCGTGGAGTTCCTTGATCCGGCTGGTGACGAACACCTCGTAGTCCATCGACAGGCCGAAGACGATGCAGAACATCAGCACCGTCATCGACACCTCCATCGGCTGCGCGGTGAAGCCGAACAGGGAGGACAGGTGTCCGTCCTGGAAGATCCACGTCATCGCGCCGAGGGTCGTCACCAGGGTGACCAGGTTGAGGACCAGGGCGCGCAGCGGCTGCACGACGCTGCCGGTGAACAGGAAGAGCAGCACGAAGGTGGTCAGGGCCACCAGGCCGATGGCCAGCGGCAGATGGCTGCTGATGGCGTGCTTGGCGTCGACCAGTTCGGCGTCCTGCCCGCCGACCAGCGGATGCGTCCCCTCGGGCGGGGTCAGCGCCCGCACCGCACGGACCAGGCGCTGCGCGTCGTCCGACCGCGGCGTCACGGAGGTGACCGCGGTGATCCGCTGCGCGTCGGCCCGGCCGAGGCCGGTGCTGCCGGGGGCAGCCGCCGAGCGCCGCCCGCCGGAGTAGGTCGCCGCGGCCGTCTCGACCCGCGCCACCCCGTCGAGGCGGGACAGCCGCGCCGCATACGCCGCCAGGGGCGCCTGCGCCACCTGCCGGTCGATGACGATCTGCAGGGCGGTGTCGTCGTTGCCGTCGAAGTCCCGCTGCAGCGCCGTGGAGACCTGGCGGCTCTCGGCCCCGGTGGGCAGCACCCGTTCGTCGGGTGTGCCGAAGGAGATGCCCAGCAGCGGGCTCGCCGCGACCAGCAGGACCGCGAGCACGGGCAGCGCGGTGAGCGCAGGCCGCCGCATGACCGCGCGCGCCAGCCGCGCCCACATCGAGGTGCGGGTGACGGCCGGCGCGATCCGCGCCCACGGCAGCCGCCCGCTGTTGACCCGGTGGCCGAGGACGGCGAGCAGCGGCGGCATCACGAACAGCGCGCTGAGGGCCGCGATGGCGACGACCCCGACTCCGGCGTACCCGAACGAGCGCAGGAAGTACTGCGGGAACACCAGGAGCGCCGCGAGCGCGGCGGCCACCGTCGCGGCGGAGAACGCGACGGTGCGGCCGGCGGTGTGCACCGTGCGCCGGACCGCGTCCGGCACGCTCGCCCCGGTGGCGAGCTGCTCCCTGAAGCGGCTGACCATCAGCAGGGAGTAGTCGATACCCAGGCCCAGGCCGAGGGCCGTGGTGAGGTTGGTCGCGGTATCGGCGACGCTGGTGACGCTGCCGAGGAGGAAGAGCAGGGCGAACGAGCCCAGCACGGCGACGAGGGCGATGGCCAGCGGCAGCAGGGCCGCGACCACACTGCCGAAGACGAGCAGGAGCAGCACGAGCGTCAGCGGGATGGCGATGCTCTCGGCGAGGAAGAGGTCGCTCTCCACCTGCTTCGACATGCCGGCGTTCACGGCCGCGGAGCCGCCGGCCCGGACGGTGAGCGTGTGCCCGAAGGTGCCGCTGTAGGTGTCGACGAGGTGGTCGGCGCTCTTCTTCTGCTGCGTCTCGTCGCCCTTGACGTGGGCGGCCACCATCGCCTCGCGGCCGTCCCTCGAGAGCAGTTGGGGGCTGCGGCTGTCCCAGTACGAGACGACGCCGGCGAGCGTCTTCTCCTGCTTCAGGTCGGCCTCCAGTGCCCGGCCGCTGCTCTCCGCCGCGGGGGTGTCGACCCGCCCGCCGCCGGCGGCGGTGACCAGCAGGACGAGGTTGGTCTCACCGCCGAATCTCTGGTCGATCACCTCGCGTGCCCGGGTGGACTGGGAGGAGGGGTCGTCGAACCCGCCGCCCAGCAGCTTGGCGAATGCGCCGCTGCCCGCGGCACCCATGAGGGCCGTCACCACGACGGCGACGACGAGGACCAGCCGGGACCGGCGGATCGCCAGCTCGGCTATGCGTTCGAACACGCGAGATCTCCTTGTTTGGGTACGTGCGGTGAAAAGGCGCGGGAGCGGCCGGGCGCACGGAAGGATCGAGCGGCCGGGCCGGGCGCGGCGAGCGGCGCCGCCGGGCACGCGGGGCCGGCGCGGTGGCCGACGCGGGTCGGGACCCTGCCGCGGCCGTGTGCGGTGTCGACGCCGCACTTCTCCGTCGCCGCGACGACCGTAGAGGACCGGGCGGCGGCTTTGGCAGTGTGAGATTTCCTTGACAGTGTCAGATCGGCGCTCGGTCCGCGCTCGGTCCGCGCGGGGTCCGGGCCTGGTCCGGCCCCGGTCGTCCCGGCGGATCGCCGGGCCGGCTGCGCGGTAGGGTCGCGCCATGCCCGTGGACGACTCATCCGCGCCGGCCCCGCGCTCGCTGCGCGAACGGCGGCGGACCACCGCGGTCCGGGAGATCCTGGCGGCCGCCGAGCAGCAGATCGACCAGCAGGGTCCCGCGGCACTGTCCCTGCGGGCGGTCGCGCGCGGCCTGGGCATGACCGTGCAGGCGCTTTACCACTACTTCCCGAACCGGGACGCCCTGGTCACGGCCCTCATCGCCAAGGAGTACGAGGACCTGGCCGACGCGGTGCAGGCCGCCCTCGACGGCGCGCCCGACCCTGCGGACCTGCCGCGGCTGGTGGTGGCGGCCGAGGGCTACCGCCGCTGGGCGGTGACGCACCCCGAGCGGTTCCAGCTCCTGTTCGGTACACCGCTACGGGGCTACGCGGCTCCCGCCGAAGGCGACACCACCCGGGCGGTGCGCCGGATGGCCACCCTCTTCCACCGCGAGCTGTTCCACGGCTTCAGCCGGGACCGGCTCGCCGCAGCCGACGCCTCGGCGCTGTCCGCGGGGCTGCTGGCGCACCTGGGCGACCTGCCGCCGGTGGGCCCGGGAGAGCTGCCGCCCGCCGCGATCGCCCTGTTCCTCGGCGCGTGGGGGCGCCTGCACGGCATGGTCGTCCTGGAGGTCTTCGGGCATACCTCCTTCATCGGCGACCACCAGGCGGAGGTCTTCCGTGTGACGATGCGCGGCATGCTGGCGGACATCCACCGCCGCATCCCCGCGGACGGGGCCGCCGCGGACGCAGCCGGCCCCTGAACGACCCGCACCGGCGCGGCTCACGGCTGCGCGGAGGCGCGCAGCCGGCCCGCTGAGGCCACCGTCGCCGCCGCTTCGCGCTCGCCCAGGCCGGTGTGGACCGCGGCCGTCACCAGCGCCGGGGCCAGCGCGTCGCCGAGACCGGCGTCGTAGGCGCGGCAGGCCGCCCAGAACAGGCGGCCGTTGCGCTCGCCCTCCTGGGAGTCCAGGACGAAGCGGACGAGGGCCGCGGCGCGCTTCTCGGCCGGGTGGCGCGGGCTGGGCGGCGGCGGGGCCGCCGGCTGGGGTTCGGGGGACGGGGGCGGGTCGGCGAGCAGCAGCAGCGCGGCGGGCGCCGCCGCCAGCGGGTGCTGGGCGGTGCCGGGCTCCAGCAGGTAGTGGCCGGCGACGGTGCGCGAACCGGGCCCGACGACGTAGCCGCCGGCGCCGCGGATGTCGATGCCCGGGGCGAGCCGGCCGGCGGAGTTGGGCACCGGGCCGGGCGCGGTCAGCCACAGGTGGCGGCCGCCGCTCGGGGTGAGCACGGTGACGGTCCGCGGGATCGCGAAGGCGTGCCGCGCGGCGAGGGCGCGCAGGGCGGCCGGGCCGTCCGCGCCGTGCTTGACGTCGAGGTCGAGGCCGATGAGGTGGTGGGGGGCGCGGCCGCACGCGATGCCGTAGCCCGTCGCCCAGGGTGCGAGGGCGAACAGGGCGCGGATGCGGTCGGGGTCGGTGGTGGCGTCGTACACGCCGTGGCCGGGGCGGCCGCACGCGCCGCGGCAGTCGGCGGCGCGGGGCTCGTCGCGGTGCGGGGAGCGGACGGCGGGGAGTTTGGTGCGCGACAGCGGGAAGACCGGCAGCCCGCGCAGGGCGGTCAGCAGCGCCGTGTGCAGGGCGCGGATGTGGTCGGGGCGTGGCATGACCTGCTCCCTGATGCTCGAACGCGTGTTCGTATCCACTCCTCAGTGATACCGCGCCCGGCCCTCGGCGTCCACCTCATACCGGCAGGCGCCGGCGGGTCGTACACCTGTGAGGCCACCGCTGTGGCGCTTACGGCCACCCCGGTGCGGGGGCGGAGCGGGCGGGTATTACGGTCTGCACCGGCGGCATCGTGGGCGCGCACGGGTCACGGGACCGCCGGGGACACCGCACGGGCGGCGCCAGGGGGGCGCGGCCGAGGGTGCGGCCCGGCGGAGTTCCGGCGGCGTACGGTGCGGGGCCCGCGCGGGGAGCGAGGGGTGGGGGCGGATGGACGAGCAGCACACGCAGGGCGCGGACCCGTACCAGGACGGCGGCGAGGAACGGCTCGCGGCCGAGGGCGAGGTGGCGCTGGCCCGGCTGGTCATGGACGGCGGCGGGCTGGCGCACGCCGCGGACCACCTGGGCAACGCGTTCGCCGCGGACCCGCGGCTGCCCGAGGCGCACGAGGCGCTCACCGAGCTGGCCCGGCACGCGGGCGGACCGGCCGCGGCGCTGGAACTCTTCCCGGCGGACCGGCCGTTCGTCGGCGCGGCGGTCTGCCGGGCGCACCTGCTGGCCGCCTGCGGGGAGTGGGGCGAGGCGCTGCTGCTGATCGCGAAGGCGATCCGGGCCCGCCACGACCGGCCCTGGTCGCACGTCGCCTGGCTCACCCAGGACGCGCTGCCGGGGCGGCTGTCGCCGGATCAGGTGACGCAGGCGCTCGCGCACATGGTGACGGCGCTGCCCGACCCGCTGGACGCGGCCGGCCGGGAGGCGGTGCGGCCCTTCCACGAACTGGTCGCGGCCGTGGTCGCGCGCCACCCCGGCGACGCGCGGCTGGCCGCGATCGGCTCGGCGCTGGCCCGCCGGGTCGGGGACACCGGCCAGGCGGTGCGCTGGGCCGCCCAGGCGCACCGGCTCCAGCCGGACCACATCCCGAGCATCATGCTCGGCTACGCGCTGCGGGCGGCCGGGCGGCCCGACGACGCGCTGCGGGTGTGGTGCGCGGAGATCGCCCGGGACGCCTCCGACGTGTCCTTGATGGTCGACATCGCCGAGCTGTACGCGTCCACCGGGCGCGCCGCGCAGGGCCTGCCCTGGGCCGAACGGGCGGCCGCCGCGGGCCCGGACGACCCGCAGACCGCCCCGGCGCTGCTGGGGGTGCGCTACGCCGCCGACCGCGACCCCGCCCACCTGCTGGCCCTCGCCGACCTCCTGCGCACGCGGCCCGAGCACTCCTACGCGGCGACCGTGCTGGCCCGGCACAGCGAGGGGCAGCCGTGGCTCGGCGCGGTCGCGGACGCCACCGAGGCGACCGTCGACGTGCTGCACCAACTGCTGCGCAGCCCCGACGCGGAGGGGGCCAGGACCCGCCAGGTGCGGCTGGCCTCCTCGGCGGTCGAGCCGCCGAGCGCGGTGCTGGCCTTCCTGATGTCCTTCCCCTACGGCGAGGTGGTGCAGCGCGCGGCGGGCGAGCCGGACCCGCGCGAACCGGTCGGCGCGGTCGGCCGCACCCTGTGGGCGTACGACGGGCTGGTGGCCCGCCCGGCGGTGCCCGCGCCGTCGGCGGAGGCCGCCCGGCTGGTGCGGGACACCGCGGTGGTGTCCTGGCCGCACATCCCGGCCGCCTACGACCACGGGGTGCGGCTGTCCGGGCTGCCGCTCGCGGACCTGCTGGGCGTGATGGTCCACCCGCCCGAGCCGCGCGAGGACGCGCAGGGCCGCCGGCTGCGCGCGTACCGGCCCGAGCTGTGGGTGCGCGCGGTGCAGACGTCCGCGTGCCTGGGGCTCGCCCACCACCGGGCCGACGAGCCGTGGCCGGGCTCGGAGCGCCGCTCGGTGCTGCTGGACCTGCTCGGCGGCCCGGAGGACTGGCTCGCCGAGGCGGCGGCGTTCGCGATGGTGGCGACCGCCTGGGTCGACCCGGCGGTGCGCGAGGACGTCGGGCTGCGGGTCACCGAGCGGATGCTCGCGGCGGCCAAGGCGCACCGCACCCGCGAGGTGACGGTGCTGGGCTCGCTCTGCCGACTGGTGCTGCTGTGCCCGTGGCTGGACCCGACGTACACCGACCTGGCGCGCGACCTGCTCACCGCGATCGGGCAGGGCGACGACGACGGTGGCGCCGTCGTCGGCCGTGCGGGCGGCCCGCCGAACGGCGCGGCTTCGGCGGCGGGCCCCGAGGAGGCGGCCCCGCGGCCGCGGCCCAGCACCCGCCGGCGCCTGCCCTGGCGGTGGCGCCGCCGCTGAGCACCACCGCTGAGCACCACCGCTGAGCAGCACCGCCGTGCGGCCCCCATGGCGTCCGCTTAGCCTGGGGGCAGCCGCACCGCGCGGCAGCGGAGGACCGTGATGAAGAGCAGCAACCCCGTGCTGACCGGCCGCGGCTTCACCGAGGGCGGCGGCGCGGCCGCGCAGCCGCGGGACCTGACGGCGGACCAGTTGGAGGCGGCCTACGCCCGCCCGGCCGCCGGGCCCGCGCGCACCGGCCGGATGACGACGGGCGACGTCGTCTCCCGTACCTCCGTGACGCTCGGCGCCGTCGTGGCCGGTGTGCTGGCCGGCTGGTTCGCGCTGCCCGAGCGGTACGGCCTGGCGGTCGGCGCCGCACTCGTCGCGTTCGTCCTCGCCATGGTGCAGAGCTTCAAACGGTCCCCGTCGCCCGTCCTCATCGTCGGCTACGCCCTCTTCGAAGGCGTCTTCCTCGGCGTGCTCAGCCGCACCTACAACGAGCAGTGGCAGGGCGCGCCGGTGCAGGCGGTGCTCGGCACCGCGGCGGTCTTCTGCGGGATGCTGGTGGCGTACCGGACCCGGCTGGTCCGGGTGACCGCCCGCTACCGCAGGATCGGGATGGCCGTCGCCGTCGCCTTCCTGATCGCGATCGTGGTGAACCTGCTCTTCTCCGCCTTCGGCGGCGGCGACACGCTGGGCATCCGCACCGGGGGGCTCGGCATCGCCTTCTGCGTGCTGGGCATCCTGCTGGGCGCCTTCTTCCTGTCGCTGGACTTCCAGCAGGTCGAGGAGGGCGTCCGCCGCGGGGTGCCCCGGCAGCACGCCTGGCTGGCCGCGTTCGGGCTGACCTTGTCCCTGGTGTGGATCTACCTCGAACTCCTGCGCCTGGTCTCCTTGCTGCGCGACTGACGCCGCAGCGACCGGGCGCCCGGGCCGGTCCGCTTCGGAACCGGTCCGCTCCCGGGCCGGGCTCCTAGCCGAGGTTGCGGCGGGCGCGGCGCAGGTCGAACTCGTGGACCAGGGCCTTGGCGTGGCCGTAGGACAGGGCGTGCTCGCCGCGCAGCCAGCTCACCCGTTCGTCGAAGCGCAGCAGGGAGGGGCCGTCGGCGAGGGTGCGCAGCCAGTCGCCGACCTCGCGGCCGGTGCACTGCGGGATGTGGTCGAGCAGGTTCCGGTGGGTTTCCTCGGAGAAGTGCGTCAGGTACATAGCGCCTCCGGTCGGGGTTCCGGTCACCCCACCGTGCCGCAGCGGCGGGGCGTTGACAACCGTCCGGGACGAGCGGATGCGGCGGGTAGGGTCGCGGGCATGTCCGATCGCACCGCGCTGTCCGCCGCCGTCGACCGCCTCGCCGGGCGGCTGCGGTCGCTGCCGCAACGCAAGCTCCAGGGCGGAGCCGCCGCGCAGGGGCTGGAGTTGGCCCGCTGGCTGGCCGCGCAGGCCGAGGCGCTGGAGTTCCCCGACCGGGAGCCGCACCTCATGCCGAACGACGGGATGTTCGTGGTGGGCGACCAACTCGCGGTGGCCGGCCATGAGTTGGCGGCGGCGCTGGACGCGGTCGGGCCCGAGCGGGCGGCGGCGGTCACCGCGGAGGCGCGGGAGAAGGTGGCGGCGGCCGCGCGCCGGATCGGCTGAGCCCCGCGCCCGGCGGCCCTACCCGGTCCGGCCGGCGGGCGTCAGAGCGAGGCGACGACGCGGTCGGCCAGGACGTACACGGCCTGGTCGTCGCCGTAGGCGAAGGTGAGGGCGTAGGCGCCGGCTATCGCGGAGCCGCCGCGCAGCACCGGGGTGTCGCCGCGGTCGAGGGCCTCGGAGAGCTTCAGGGCGGTCTCGCGGTGGCCGGGGGTCATGCACAGCGTGGTGCCGTCGGCGAAGACGTAGACGTCGAGGGTGCCGAGCGGGCCGGGGCGGACGTCGGACAGCGGGATACGGCCGTCGGCGAGGTCGGAGAGGCGGTCCGCGGTCTGGTCCGGCGAGGCGACCACCGGGGAGGGCGCGAAGTCCGGGCCGGAGGGGTGCGGGATGGCGCCGGGCGCCGGGCGCACGGCCTCGGGGGCGTCCGCGGCCTCGGCGTCGGCGGCCGCGTCGGCCACCGCGTCGAGGGCAGCCTCGTAGGCCACCGGGTCCGGGCCGCCGGGCTCGATCCCGGCGAAGTCGGACTGGCGCGGCAGGTAGGGCAGCACCGGCGGGACCTCGTAGTCGCGCGGTGCGGCCGGGTCGCCGGACGCGCCGTAGGGGCCGCGCGGCAGGACGCTGTCGCCGGCGCTGTCCCGGGCCTCCTGCTCGGCCCAGAAGGCGCGCGCCTCGGCGAGTTCGCGCTCCCGCTCGTCGGCGAGCGCCTCGGCGACGGCGGTGCGGATGTCCCGCGTGCTGTCGCGGGGGGCCGGGACGCTCAGCCCGGCCAGCTCGCGCCGCAGGGCGGACAGCTCCCGGCGCGTACCGCGGGCGGTGAGCAGGGCTGCGGCACCCGCGGCCGCGGCGAGCCCCGCGGCAACCAGCAGGACGGTGAAGTTCACATTCACTGAGCTACTCCCGACTGATGCGACCCGAGCAATGCCCACCGGGGAGGCGGGCGAAACTTCCCTCTCCCTCACTCTGCCGGTAAACCCCTGGCCTTTGCAGTGCGGAACGTCATGGATTGACCGGTTCTGCCCGCCCGCCCGTTCCCGACACACCATCGGTGACCAGGTGAAATGCCAACGCCCCCGGGAAAATCACGTCCCGGGGGCAATTTGGTTGCGACTTATATCACACTGTGTACCCAAGGAAGCCGTTTCGTCGCGCACGGTCACAACGCGCAGCTCGGCGGCCGCCCCTCACCTCAGCTGAGCCGCTCGATCACCATCGCCATGCCCTGGCCGCCGCCGACGCACATCGTCTCCAGGCCGAACTGCTTGTCGTGGAACTGGAGGCTGTTGAGCAGCGTGCCGGTGATCCGGGCGCCGGTCATGCCGAAGGGGTGGCCGACCGCGATCGCGCCGCCGTTGACGTTCAGCCGGTCCAGGTCGATGCCCAGGTCGCGGTAGGAGGGGATGACCTGGGCGGCGAACGCCTCGTTGATCTCCACCAGGTCGATGTCGCCGATGGACATGCCCGCCCGCCTCAGCGCCTGCTTGGACGCCTCCACCGGGCCGTACCCCATGATCTCCGGGGAGAGCCCGGAGACGCCGGTGGAGACCACCCGGGCCAGCGGGGTGATGCCGAGCTCGCGCGCCTTGGTGTCGGACATGACCACCAGGGCGGCGGCGCCGTCGTTGAGCGGGCAGCAGTTCCCGGCGGTGACGGTGCCGTCGGGGCGGAAGACCGGCTTCAGGCCCGCCACGCCCTCCATGGTGACCCCCGCGCGCGGTCCGTCGTCCTTGGCGACCACGGTGCCGTCCGGGAGCGTCACAGGGGTGATCTCGCGCTCCCAGAAGCCGTTCGCGAGCGCCTGCTCGGCGAGGTTCTGCGAGCGCACGCCGAACTCGTCCTGCTCCTGGCGGCTGACGCCCTTGAGCGCCGCGAGGTTCTCGGCGGTCTGGCCCATCGCGATGTACGCGTCCGGGACCGCGCCGTCCTCCCGCGGGTCGTGCCAGTGGCCGCCGCCCTCCTCGGCCCGCTTGTCCGTACGCGCCCGCGCCTCGTCGAAGAGCGGGTTCATCGTGTCCGGCAGGGTGTCGGAGTTGCCCTTGGTGAACCGCGAGACCATCTCCACGCCCGCCGAGACGAAGACGTCGCCCTCGCCCGCCTTGATGGCGTGCAGCGCCATCCGCGTGGTCTGGAGCGAGGAGGAGCAGTAGCGGGTGACCGTACAGCCCGGCAGGTGGTCCATGCCCAGCCGCACCGCCACGATCCGGGCCATGTTGAAGCCCTGTTCGCCGCCGGGCAGGCCGCAGCCGAGCATCAGGTCCTCGATGTCCCGCGGGTCGAGCTGGGGCACCTTCTCCAGCGCGGTCCTGATGATCGTGGCGGCCAGGTCGTCCGGGCGCAGCTCCTTGAGCGAGCCCTTGAAGGCGCGCCCGATGGGCGAGCGGGCGGCTGAGACGATGACGGCTTCGGGCATCGCGACACTCCTCTTCGAGGCGGCGGGACTGCTGAAGTTACCCGTACGTAGCGCAGCCAGTCACCAGCCGCCCGCTGTGATGCGGAATACTTTCCGAGCGCTTGCTTACCCCGCTGCGGCGAAACCGATCCCGTCGAGGATGTCGTGTTCGCTCACCACGACCTCCTTCGCGCCCGTGCGCTCCATGATGCGCAGCAGGATCAGCGCGCCCGAGGCGATCACGTCGACCCGGCCCTCGTGCAGCGAGGGGATCGCGGCGCGCTCGGCGTGGGTGGCGGCCAGCAGGCGGGCGGTGATCTCGCGGACCTGCTCGATCCCGACCCGGGAGTGGTGGATCGCGGCCGGGTCGTAGCCGGGCAGGTCCTGGGCGATCGCGGAGATCGAGGTGACCGAGCCGGCCAGGCCCACCAGGGTGCGGGCACGGTCCAGGGGCACCGCGGCGGCCGCCTGGTCGAGCGCCGCGTCGATGTCGGCGGTGACCTCGGCGACCTGCTGCGGGGTCGGCGGGTCCGCGACCACGCCGCCGGACACCAGGTGCCGCTCGGTCAGCCGTACGCAGCCGATGTCCACCGAGCGGGCGGCGGTCACCTCGCGCTCGCCGAGCACGAACTCGGTGGAGCCGCCGCCGATGTCCACCACCAGGTACGGCGGCTGCGGGCCGCCGGAGCCGGTCAGCTCCCGGGTGGCGCCGGTGAAGGAGTACTCCGCCTCCTGGGCGCCGGAGATCACCTGGGGGCGCACCCCGAGGATCGAGAGCACCCCGGCGGTGAACTCGTCGCGGTTCTCCGCGTCACGCGACGCGGAGGTGGCCACGAAGCGGACCCGCTCCGGCGGCACCCCGTGCCCGGCGATCACCTCGGCGTACTCCCGGCAGGCGGCGAAGGTCCGCTCCAGCGCCTCCGGCGCGAGCCGGCCGGTGCGGTCCACGCCCTGGCCGAGCCGGACGATCCGCATCCGCCGGTCCAGGTCGGTCAAAGCGCCGGTGGCCGGGTCGATGTCGGCGACCAGCAGCCTGATCGAGTTCGTGCCGCAGTCCACGGCGGCCACCCGTACGGTCACTGCGCGGCCCCTTCCCCGGCGGCGGGCGCGGCGGCCGTGCCCGCGGTGCACGAGCCCCTGGCCCACCACTCCGGCAGCATCGCCAGCGTCTCGTCGCCGAGCGGATTGACGCCCGGGCCCGCGGCCAGCGAGTGGGCGGCGAGCACGTGCAGGCACTTGACGCGGTCGGGCATGCCGCCCGCGCTGGGGAAGCCCGGCAGCACCTCGATGGCGTCGCGGCGGGCGAGGTAGTCCTCGTGGGCGGCGCGGTAGCCCGCGGCCAGCTCCTCGTCCTCGGCCAGCCGGGCGGTCATCCGCTTCATGACGCCGTCCGCCTCCAGGGTGCCGATCGCGGAGGCCGCGCGCGGGCAGGTGAGGTAGTACGTCGTCGGGAAGGGGCTGCCGTCCGGAAGCCGGGGCGCCGTCTCCACGACGTCCGGGTTGCCGCAGGGGCATCGGTGCGCGACGGCGCGCAGCCCGCGCGGCTCGCGGCCGAGCTGCGCGCGGACGGCCTCGACATCGGCCTCGGTGGGCGGGGTGTGTTCCGGGGTGGTGTCCATGAACCGTTCTGCTCTACGGGGTGCGGAAGTACGGAGTGCGGAGTACGTACGGGCATACGGGGTGCGGAAGTGCCGGACTGCGGCGTACGGGCCGGGCGCGGTCAGTGCCGGGGGGCGGCGGCCGCGTCGGCCTGGTCGACGCCGTCCCACATGTTGTCGTACCACGGGCGGTGCGCGGCCGCCTCGTCGGTGGCCCGGCGCTCGGCGGCGGGGTCGGAGTCGGCTGCGGCGCCGCCCGCCACCGAGTAGCCGGTCTCGCCGGGCAGCACGAAGTGCAGGTGGGCGCGGGCCTGGGTGCGGACGTAGTCCGGGTCCTGCCAGCGCGCCTTCTCCTCGCGCAGCTCCTCGACCTTCTGCTTCGCCTGCCGCGCCGCCCGCCGCTGGTCGGCGATGTCGGCGCGCTGGGCGATGTACTGCCGGGTCGGGTAGGCCAGGGCGACCACCAGCGCGCACAGCACCAGCGCCAGCAGCGCCGCGCGCCCGGTGAGTTTGTTGCGCCGGACCGGGCGGCGGGCCGCGGCACGGTAGACGCGCGCCTGCGCCTCCTGGCCGATGGCCTTGAGCCGGGCCGCGGTGGTGAAGCGGTCAGAGAAGCGGTCCGACCCCACGCCGTGACTCCCCTCGCCGTCCTGCTGACGGTCAGATGCGTACGTCCCCGCCCCACGGTACGGGACCGGGTGCGGGGACGTCCGCAGGCTGACGGATCGTCAGCCCCACGGCGGCCGGCCCGCGGCCGGCCGCCGGCTCAGCCCTTGAAGCGCGGGAAGGCGCTGCGGCCGGCGTAGACCGCGGCGTCGTCGAGGATCTCCTCGATGCGCAGCAGCTGGTTGTACTTCGCGACGCGCTCGGAGCGGGCCGGGGCACCGGTCTTGATCTGGCCGCAGTTGGTGGCGACGGCCAGGTCGGCGATGGTGACGTCCTCGGTCTCGCCGGAGCGGTGCGACATCATGCACTTGTAGCCGTTGCGCTGCGCCAGCTCGACGGCGTCCAGCGTCTCGGTCAGCGAGCCGATCTGGTTCACCTTCACCAGCAGCGCGTTGGCCGTGTCGTTGTCGATGCCCTTCTGGAGGCGCTCGGGGTTGGTGACGAACAGGTCGTCGCCGACGATCTGCACCTTGGTGCCCAGGCGGTCGGTGAGCACCTTCCAGCCGTCCCAGTCGTCCTCGAACAGCGGGTCCTCGATGGAGACCAGCGGGTAGGAGGCGACCAGCTCCTCGTAGTACTCGGTCATCTCGGCGGCCGACTTCTCGCCGCCCTCGAACTGGTACTTGCCGTCCTTGTAGAACTCGGAGGCGGCCACGTCGAGCGCGAGCGCGACGTCCTGGCCGGGCACGTAGCCGGCCTGCTTGACGGCCTCGACGATGAGGTCGAGCGCCTCGCGGTTGGAGCCGAGGTTCGGCGCGAAGCCGCCCTCGTCGCCCAGGCCCGTGGACAGGCCGCGGGACTTCAGCACGCCCTTGAGGGTGTGGTAGACCTCGGCACCCCAGCGGACGGCCTCCGAGAAGGACTCGGCGCCGATCGGGGCGATCATGAACTCCTGGATGTCGACGTTGGAGTCCGCGTGCGAGCCGCCGTTGAGGATGTTCATCATCGGGACCGGCAGCACGTGCGCGTTCGGGCCGCCGAGGTAGCGGAAGAGCGGCAGGTCCGACGCCTCGGAGGCGGCGTGGGCGACGGCCAGCGAGACGCCCAGGATGGCGTTGGCGCCCAGCGAGGACTTGTCCGGGGTGGCGTCCAGGTCGAGCATGGCCTGGTCGATGAGGCGCTGCTCGGTGGCGTCGTACCCGACCAGCTCCGGGCCGATCTGGTCGCTGACCGACAGGACGGCCTTGCGCACGCCCTTGCCCTGGTAGCGGTCGCTGTCGCCGTCCCGCAGTTCGAGGGCCTCGAAGGCACCGGTGGAGGCGCCGGACGGGACCGCGGCGCGGCCGGTGCTGCCGTCGTCGAGGCCGACCTCGACCTCGACGGTGGGGTTGCCTCGCGAGTCGAGGATTTCCCGGGCTACGACGACGTCGATGGACGGCACGTTGTCTCCTTCTGAGATGTCTTCTCGTCTTTATCAGGACGAGCCTAACCGGCTCCGGGGCCCGCATCGGCGCTGGGCCCGGCACCTGAGACGGCCCGGCGCGGCGGTGTCACCGGAACGGCACCGGCCGGGCGCGCGCTGGGGTGCGCGCGCCCGGCCGGTGCGGTGGGGACCTTCGCCGCGGCGTTACCGGGCGTTCAGCTCAGGTGCAGGTGCTGGCCCGGGTAGATCAGGTCGGCGTCCTTGACGATGTCCTTGTTGAGCGAGAACAGCTTGTGCCAGCCGCCGGACACGTGGTGCGCGGCCGCGATCTTGGCGAGGCTGTCGCCCTTGACCACGGTGTACTCGCCGTCGCCCTTGGGGATGGCGGTCGGCACGGCGTGCCGCGGGGTGCTGCGGGTGCTGTGCGTGGTGCCGGTGTGCGCGGTGGTCGAGGTGCCCGACGTCGACTTCGGGGTGGACGTGCTCGACGAGGAGGTGCTCGACGAGGAGGTCGAGGACGACGACGAGCCGGACGGGTTGATGTCCGGGGACGGGCCGCCGGCGGTCAGGCCGCCGGCCGACGCGCAGGACCAGGCGCTCGGGCCCTGGAGGGCGAGCAGCTTCTCGGCGACGGCTATCTGCTGGTCCTTGGTGGCCAGGTCGGCGCGGGCCGCGTACTGCAGACCGCCCGCGGCCTCCCAGCTGGACTGCGAGAACTGCAGCCCGCCGTAGTAGCCGTTGCCGGTGTTGATGGACCAGTCGCCGCCGGACTCGCACTGGGCGACCTTGTCCCAGGTGGCGACCGAGGCGGCGGAGGCGGACGTGCTGGCGATCAGCGGAACGGTGATCGCGGTGCCGGCGACTCCGGCGAGCGTGGCGATGCGGACAAACCTCTTCGAGGCACGACGGTGCTTACCCATGTTGATATCAGCCCTCACCGACGCCTACGAGGTGAGCTGTCGGGTTCGGACGTGAGTTGCCCGGCCGGGCCGCCCCAGGCGGCGTATCGGCTTCACCCCGAGCCGGACCGTGCTGCCGCAAGGGCCGCGACGGTTGCTGTCCGTCGCCGCGGCGTGCGGCCGGTCCGGCGGAAGACCTTGGGTCCCCCGCTCCTGCCTGCGGCGCTTTCGCGTCGACCGTTCCCGTCGGGCGGCGGCAGGACTCGGCGTTCCGCTCCGGACGGGGCCCGCTGTGGCGAGCGGTAAGACGGTAAGCACACCGCGGCGGGTTCTTCAAACATTCCGATGCTGAGCGCCAACTGTGCCCGCGCGCTCGGCCGGTGGACATCGGCCCAGGTCGGAAGGGTGGCATTCGCGAGTTGACGGACAGCCGCCCGCCGCGGGGCGGGAGACCCTTGTCACATCGGCGGCGGCGGCCGGGAGTTGATACGTCCGGTTTGTCTTCCGGCCGCCACGCGCCTTTGCCTCACGCGAGGTTGAGGATCTGTCCCGGTTTGATGAGGTTGGGGTCGTCGCCGATGAGGTCGCGGTTGGCCTCGTACAGCGCCCGCCAGCCGCCCGCGACGTGCTCGGCGGAGGCGATGCCGGAGAGCGACTCGCCGGAGCCGACCCGGTAACCGCCGGCGGCCTTCCCGCCCGATCCGCCCGACCCTGCGTCCCCTGCGTCCCCTGCGTTCCCGGACGACTTGGCGCGGTGGCCGCTCTTGGCGCCGCTGCCGGTCGCGGCGCCGACGGTCGAGAGCACCTCGGTCCGGGTCGCCCGGTCCTTAGCCGCCAGTTCCTCGTCGGTCGGGTCGTACGGCTTGCCGTGCCGGCCGGAGCCGGTGGTGGCCGAACCGTCGGTGGTGGTGGGGGTGGGGGTGGCGCTGGGGGTGCCGGAGCCGGTCGGGTCCGACGGGGTGGCCGGGTCCGAGGGGGTGGCCGGGTCCGAGGGGGCGGTCGAGCCGTCGGTCGTGGTCGGCGTGGGTGTCGCGGTCGCCGTGCCGGAGTCGGTCGGCGCGGTGGTCGAACCGGCGCTGGGCTGGATGCCGGTGGGGCCCGAGGGGTCGGGCGCCGGGGTGGTGCTCGGGTCCACGTCGGGGGTGGAGGTGTCGAGGAGCAGGCCGGTGGTGATCTCGCAGCCCGGCCAGGCGTTGGCGCCGAGGTCGCCGAGGACCTTCTCGGCCACGGTGATCTGCTGGTCGCGGGTGGCGAGGTCGGGACGGCTGGCGTAGGCGTCGCCGCCGTACTGGTCCCAGGTGGCCTGGGTGATCGCCAGGCCGCCGAAGAACCCGTTGCCGGTGTTCGCGCTCCACGCCCCGCCCGACTCGCACTGGGCGACCTTGTCCCAGGTGCTCGCGCTGGCCGCCTGGGCGGAGCCCGCGCTGATCAGCGGAAGCGCGATGCCGACACCTGTCGCGGCGGCGGTTGCCACGGTCACCACTGCCGCCGGGGCCTGCCGGGGGCGTCGGTGCCGGCCGTTACCGGACGAGAGCATGCGGTCGCCTTTCGTTCAAGCCGTAGGCCGTTCGCTGCGCCCGGCCACGCGTCGTGCCATGGGCCGCGCCGTGAACGTCCTTGCGTTGACCGCAGAACGTAGCGGCCTTGGCCATGCGTCACAAGTCGATGTAGCGCTCATCACGTCGCGATCACGGCACTGACGCGGCGTCACTTCTCTTGCGGCGCCGCCGGGGTGAACTCCACCGGCAGCGTACGCAGCCCGCGCATGATCAAGCCGCCGCGCCAGCGCAGCTCGGCCGGATCGACGGCGAGCCGCAGGTCGGGCAGCCGGGTCAGCAGCGCGGCGAACGCGGTGCGCGCCTCCAGCCGGGCCAGCGGAGCGCCCAGGCAGTAGTGGATGCCGTGGCCGTAGCCGAGGTGCGGGTTGTCCCGGCGGGCGAGGTCGGGGGTGTCCGGCGCGGTGAACCTGGCCGGGTCGCGGTCGGCCGCCGCCAGCACCACCAGGACCGGGTCGCCCGCCGCCACGGCCCTGCCGCCGATCTCCAGCGGCTCGGTGGCGTACCGCCAGGTGGCCATCTCCACCGGGCCGTCGTAGCGCAGCAGTTCCTCGACCGCGGTCTCCAGCAGGTCGGTCTCGCCGGCGGCCAGCGCGTCCTGGAGGGCGGCGCGCTGGGCGGGGTGGGCGAGCAGGGTGTGCACGCCGTTGCCGATCAGGTTGACGGTGGTCTCGAAGCCCGCGAAGAGCAGGATGAACGCCATTGCGGCGGCCTCGTTCTCCGTCAGGTGCTCGCCGTGGTCGCTCGCCCGGATCAGCGCCGAGATCAGGTCGTCGCCGAGGTCGCCGCGCTTGCGGTGGATCAACTCCACCAGGTAGGCGCGCATCCGCTTCACCGCCCGGGCCACCCCGCCGCGCGGTCCGCCGCCCTGGCCGGGCACGGCGTGACGCACCATCATCCCGGCCCAGTCCCGGAAGTCGTCCTGGTCCTCCCGCGGCACCCCGAGCAGGTCGCAGATAGCGTAGATGGGCAGCGGGAAGGCGAACTCGTGGATGAGGTCGGCCTGTCCGCGGCCGGCGAAGGCGTCGATGAAGCCGTCGGTCAGCTCGCGCACCCGGGGTTCGAAGAGCGCCACGGTGCGCGGGGTGAACGCCTTCGACACCAGCCGGCGCAGCCGGGTGTGGTCGGGCGGGTCGATGTTGAGCAGATGCGTCGTCAGCTCGGCGGTCCGCTCCCCCGGGATGCCGGTCCGGCCCTTCGCCCCGGCCTCCCCGGCGTGGTGCACCGGGTTCTTGCTCAGCCGCCCGTCGGCCAGCGCCTGCCGCGCGTCGGCGTACCGCGTCACCAGCCACGCCTCCACGCCGCTCGGCAGCGTCGTCCAGCGCACCGGCGCGTGCTCCCGCAGCCACGCGTACGCGGGGTAGGGGTCGGTGGCGAACTCCCACGAGAACAGGTCCGGCGACGGCCGCGTCATATCGCTCACCCCCTGACGCTACCGGGGTGCCCGTCAGCCGGCGCGCCCCGGTACGACCCGGGCGGACGCCCCTGCCGCGGTCGCGTCACCGCAGGTCAGAGCGGTTCCCCGAGGAGGGATTCACCCTTTCGAGCGATCGCTCTTCTTTTCGTCTGGGTACGCTTCTGGTACGCGCCACAATCCGTCGCATGGGAGCGCTGATGAGTACCGCAGCCGAAGGCGATCAGAGCACGGGCTTCACGTGGCCCATGCCTCCGTCCGGTGGGTGGACCGCGGATGACCTGGACAGCATTCCGGGCCTCCCGTCACACACCGAGATGATCGACGGAGGGCTGTTCTTCGTGACTCCGCAGACCTACTTCCACATGGCCGTGCTCCGGCTCCTGGAGACCACGCTGCTGGACCAGGCGCCCGACGAGTACGACGTGGTCCGGGAGATGACCGTCACGCTGGACGGGCGGGACCGGCCGGAACCCGATCTGATGGTCGTGCCGTACTCCGCGCTGAACCAGCTGCGGCAGACGTCCTTCGACCCCGCGCAGATCCTGCTGGCGATCGAGGTCGTCTCGCCCGAGTCCGTCGACCGCGACCGCGACATCAAGCCGAGGAAGTACGCGAAGGCCGGCATCCGCCACTTCTGGCGGGTGGAGGAGAACGACGGCGCACCCGTCGTGTACGTCTACGAGATCGACCCCGCCACCGCCTCCTACGCGATCACCGGCATCCACCACGACCGGCTCAAGGTCGCGGTGCCCTTCGTCATCGACGCCGACCTGACCAGGCTCCGGCGGCAGCCCCGCGGCGACGGGACCGGGCAGGGCAACTGAACCGGGCGCGTCAGCCAGCCGTCGCCGCGCGCAGCGCCTCGCGGCTGAGGTGGTCGGCCTGGCGGGTGGTCTCCGGGAGGCGGTAGCGGGGGGCGAGGTCGAGGACGCGGGCGCAGGCGGTGGGCAGGTCGATGAGGTGGCCGGTGGAGACGTAGACCGGCTTGACGCCGGCGCGGGTGCGCAGCGCGCGGCCGACGACCTCGCCGTCGTCGAGCAGGTCGGCGTGGGCGCCGCGGTGCCCGGCGAGGGCGGCGGGGTCGTGGCGGCCGGTGAAGGGGGTCTTGGCGACGCCCGCGGTCGGCAGGCCGGTCAGCACGCCGAGGTGGCAGGCGAGGCCGAAGCGGCGCGGGTGCGCCCGGCCGTGCCCGTCGCACAGCAGCAGGTCGGGGACGGCCGTCAGCTCGCGCAGCGCGGCGACGAGGGCGGGCAGCTCGCGGAAGGCGAACAGGCCCGGCACATAGGGGAAGGTGGTGGCCGCGGTGGCGGTGGCGCGCTCGACCACCTCGAGGGTGGCGCTGTCGACGACCACGACGGCGGCCGCGACGAGGTCGCCGGTGCCGCGCCCGTCGCCCGCGTAGGCGACGTCGAGGCCCGCGACGAGGCGGGGTGCGGCCGGGCCGGGGCCGCGGTGGTCGGCGAGCGGCCGCAGCCGGGCCTGGAGGGCCAGCGCCTCGGCCTCGTCCGCCGGCCAGGCGTAGGGGACGTCCACGCGCACCGGCGTCAGCCGCTCTCGGCGGTACGGTCCCGCGGTCCCGCCGCCTCCTGCGCCGCCCGTGCCGTCTCGGCCTCCTGGGTCGCCGCCCGGTAGCGGCGGGCGGCCTCCCGCAGCGCGCGCTCCGGGTCGAGGCCGGCCGCCTGGGCCGCGGCGGCCAGCGCCAGCAGCTGCGCGCCGAGCGCCTCCTCGCCGTCCGGCACGGGCCCTTCGGGCGCGGCGGGCAGCGGCAGCCGCGCCGCGCCCGCCCGGGCGGCGAGCTTCGCGGCGAGCGCGAGGGCGGGCTGCGCGAGCGGCACGCCCTCGGTGACGGACTGCCGCCCCTTCTCCGCGTGCTTGCGCCGCATCCAGATCTCCCGCACCTCCTGCGGGGTGTGCGCGGTCTCGTCGCCGAAGACGTGCGGGTGGCGGTGGACCAGCTTGGTGATCAGGCCGGCGGCGACGTCGTCGATGTCGTACGGGTCCTCGGGGTCGTCCGCGGCGATGGCCGCGTGGAAGGCGACCTGGAGCAGCACGTCGCCCAACTCCTCGCGGACCGCGGTCCGGTCGCCCTCCTCGATCGCCTCGACGAGTTCGTACACCTCCTCGACGGCGTACGGGGCGAGGTCCTCATGGGTGCGCACCGAGCTCCACGGGCACTCGGCCCTGATCCGGTCCATCACCTGCACCAGGTCGAGCAGGCGCGCGCCGGGCAGGTCGTACGACCCGGGCAGCAGCTCCAGTTCGGGCATCGCGACGCGGCCGGAGCCGCCCAACCGGGCCAGTTCGTCGGTGACGGCCCGGTCCGCGCCGGCGTCGGGCGGCAGGTACGCCACGGTGCGGCCGCCCGCGGTGGCGTCCACCAGCTGCTGCCCGGTGGGCGTCGCCGTCTCGACGGCGATCCCGGCCTGCCGCAGGTAGGGCAGTTGGGGGTGCTCCGGGTCGGCGCACAGCACGCGGTCGGCCGCGCGCAGCACCTGCCAGGCGGGCCAGGACAGCAGGCCGGGCGCGACCCGGTGGCTCATGGTGAGCAGCACCAGGCGTCCGGCGGGCACGGCGTGGGGTTCTTCGGTCACCCCACGAACGTACCTCGCGGCGCCGGGCGGACGGCGGGCGGCCCGTCAGGCGAGGCCGGTGGCCGCGGCGGTGTCCTCGGTGCCCGCCACCGGCGTCTTGTCGACCACCCAGGGGTTCTTGACCTTGCCGATGGACGCGCTCTTGCCGTCCCAGGCGCCGTACCGCGGGTTGATGTGCACATGGAGGGACTTGGCGGTCGTCACCATGTAGTCCTCCAGCGCCTTCTCACCGCCGTCGCTGCCGGGTTGGTAGCCGAGCGCCGAGATGATCTTCGTGATGCCGATCTTCTCGCGCAGGTAGCTGTCGATCTGGTCCGGCGGGGTGCCGTACTGCGCGAGCATGCCCGCCTCGTAGCTCTTGCGGCTGCCGCCGGCGAGTTGCCGCACCTCCGCGTCGTACTCCCGCTGCACCTCGCCCGCGGTCACCGTCAGGTGCTTGCCGGCGAGCGCCTTGTCGACGACCTGGTTCTGCACCATGACGTTGAGCACCTGGGTGGGCAACTGGGTGGCGGCGGCCACGGCCTGGGCGGCCTGCGGGTCGCCGCTCGCGGCCGTGCGCAGGTCGGCGACGCGCGCCTGCACGCTGGAGACGGCGATCCGCTGGTCGCCGACGACCGCGGCGGCGCCCGTGCGGTTGGGCCCGGACCCGCACGCGGTCAGGGCGGGCGACGCGAGCAGCAGTGCGACTGCGGCGGTGGAGACGGCGGCGGTGCGGCGGCGGACCATGTGTGCCTCCCGGCGGGTGACGGCGGAGCGCCGCGGGGAGGTCGTCCCCGCGTCCCGCGTCTCGCGTTCCTGGCGTGACGGATGATCGGGCACGAGGATATTGACCAACTGCGGCCGATATCCAGCACTGTGCACAACGTGATCCACGCCGGGAGGTCACCGCCTCGCCCGCCGGGCGCCTTGTGCTCCACCGTCCGGCCGCCGCTCAGCCGGCGGGCAGTGCCTCCTTCGGGCAGGTGCCGAGCACCTTGCGCATGGCCGCCTTCTCCGCCGAGCTGACCCACAGCCCGTACTTCTTCTTCACCGCGACCTGGCGGGCCACGTACGGGCAGCGGAAGGCGGTGTTCGGCGGCAGCCAGGTCGCGGTGTCGCCGTCGCTCTTGCGGCGGTTGGTGGACGAGTCGACGGCGAGCAGGTTCAGCGGGTCGTTGGCGAACTGCTCGCGGCGGTCCTTGGACCACTGCTGCGCGCCCTTCTGCCAGGCGTCGGACAGCGCCACCGCGTGGTCGATGTCCACCTTGCTGGCGCCGCGCTTGTAGACGATCCGCGTACCCGTGTACGGGTCGGCGAGGGTGCCGCCGGTCACGATGCAGTCCTTGGTGCCGACCCGGTAGGTCCGCTGGGTGAGGTCGCGGGTCAGTATGTCGTCGCGGGTGTCGCAGTGGTTGTGGTCCACGTCCGCCCAGGCGGGGCCGAACTGCTCGCGGGAGTAACCGGTCTTCGGGGCGCGGCCCTTGACCGTCAGGGCGTCCGCGGCGGCCAGTGCGCTGCCGGGGGCGGCGCTGGTGGCGGCGCTGCCGGTGGCGGTGGTGCCGCCGGTGGGGTCCGCGCCCTGGGTGGTGGCCTTGCATCCGGCGACCGAGAGCGTCGCGGCCGCCACCGCGGTGCAGGCCAGCAGCGCCTGCGTCGTACGTATCCCCATCACACACCTTCGAAGAAGTCGTCGGGGCGCCAACCGCCCCTGCCACCATGTCCCTTACCCCTGGACATGCCCCAACCAGGCGAGGGTACGGCGGACTTCCGCCGGGAAGGGGTGGTGGGGGCCGCGCACCCGCTCGGCGTCGTACAGCAGGCGGGTCAGCACGTCGTGGGCCGCCCGCCGGTCGCCGACGGACAGCAGCAGGTGCGCGATCCGCCGCCGGATCTCCAGCGGCGGCCCGGGGTCGGCGGACGCCCAGCTCTCGAAGTACGGCAGCAGGACGCGGTACTCCGACAGCGCGGTGGCCGCCTCGCCCAACTGCTCCAGGCACTGCGCCGCTTCGTAGCGGTACTGAAGCGCCGTGCGGTCCGCGCCGCCGTACTGCGAGGCGAACTCCTGGGACAGGCGGCGCAGTTCGGGCAGCGCGCGGCGGTACTGGCCGTCCTCCATCAAGGTGGCGGCGTACTGCCGGCGCAGGCTGCGCAGCACCGTGGAGTGCTCCCCGTGCTTCTCGGCGGCGGCCGGCAGCAGGGCGCCGAGCACGTCGACGGCCTGGGTGATCCGGCCCGCGGCCAGCAGCCGGCGCACCTCGTCGACGGCGGTGGCCAGGTCCGGGCCGGCGGACGCCACCGCGGGCGGGTGGGCGGGGCGTTCGGGCAGCGGCGCGGGCGCGGGCCGGTCCGGCCACGGGGCGTGCGGGCGCAGGAACGGCCGGGTCGGGTCCATCGGGCCGAGCGGCGCGGCGCGGTCCCCGCCGGGCGGCGGCACCAGGGCGGCGAGCTGCCGGAAGGCGTCCTGGGCGTCCTGCGGGCGGTCCTGGGGGTCCTTGGCGAGCAGCCGCAGCACGAGGGACTCCAGCGGCTCGGGCACCTGGGAGCGGATGCGGCGCAGCGGCGTCGGGGGCTCGTAGAGGTGGCCGTGCAGCACGCCCAGCGCGGTGGGGGCGTTGAAGGGCACCTCGCCGCTGAGGAGTTCGTGCAGGACCGCGCCGAGCGCGTACAGGTCGGTGCGCGGGCCGACCGCACCGCCCATCGCCTGCTCGGGCGCCATGTAGGCGGGGCTGCCGATCGGGGTGCCGGTGTGGGTCAGCCGGGTGGTGTCGGTGTCCATCACGGAGGCGACACCGAGGTCGAGCACGGTGACGGTGCCGTCGGTCCTGATCATCACGTTCCGCGGTTTGAGGTCGCGGTGCACGATCGGGACGGCGTGCACCGCCGCCAGGGCCGCGCACAGCTGCGCGCCGACGGCGACCGCCCACGGCCACGGGTAGGGCGTGTGCCCGGCCAGGTGCGCGCCGAGGTCGATGCCCTCCACGAACTGCATGACGAGGTACAGCTCGTCGCCGTCGGCGCCGGCGTCATGGACGGTGACCAGGCCCGGGTGGTCGACCTGGGCGGTGACCCGGCACTCGCGGTCGAAGCGCTGCCGCAGCTCGGCCACGTTCTCCCCGCCGGCCACCTTGTCGGGGCGCAGCAGCTTGACCGCGACCCTGCGGTCCAGCCGCCGGTCGTACGCGGTCCACACCTGGCCCATGCCGCCCTGGCCGATGACCGCGGCCAGTTCGTACCGCCCGGCGATGAGCCGACCGGTCATCTGGCCGCCCCGCCCTCACCGCTGTCCTGGCCGGCGTCGCGCTCCTTGCGCAGGAAGTCGCTCAGCTCGTCGAGCTCGGCCCGCACCTGGTCGATGCGGGGCGCGGGCGGCGGGGTCGGGACGTGCGTCGGCACGGGCGTCGGGGGCGGGGTGTTCGGGCGGTTCGTCGGCGGCGGGACGGCCGTGCCGACGGCGGGACCGGGGTACGACTGGTGGGCCGGGTAGCCCTGCGCGTGCGGGGCCGGTATCGGGCCGGCGCCGCCGAAGCCGGTCGCGTACGGGTGCTGCGGCGGATAGCCGGCCGGGCCGGGCAGGCTGCGGCGGGCGGCGCTGTACCGGACGATGTCGGCGATCAGGAAGTACACCGCGCCGCCGAACATGCAGATCAGGATGAGGGTGGCGCCGAGGTCGGAGGCCATGTCGTCGTCATCCTGGGACACCCCGAAGCAGACGACGGCGAGCACGGCCATGGCGGCCGTCACCGCGAGGACCAGCCAGTCGGCGAAGCGCTTGCGCAGCACCGCCAGATACAGCATCGAGACCCAGGCGAGGAAGCCGAGGGTGATCACGGGCACGGCGGTGAGGATCACCCGCAGCACGACGGCGACCGCGGGGGCGGCGGGCTTGGGCCGCTGCGGCACCGGACCTGGGCCGTACATGTGGCTGCTCCTGGTTCGTCGGGTCACGGACGGCGGGCGGGGTCGCTCGACGTCCGCCGCCGCACGGGCAGCGGTGCGCCCGTGCGCCCACCCTTCCGGCGAACACCCTGTGAGCGTATCGGCCGCGGCGCGCGGCCGTCCCCCGCCGGCCCCGGACCTGTGGACAACTTCCCGCGGCATTGCTCAAGGGCGCGCTCGCGAGCGCGCGGGGCGGCGCCGGCACAGCGTCGTCCCGTATCTTTTCCGGCAGACCCGACCCACCCCGCTGCCGCTGGAGGACGACCATGGACAGGGCCGAGGCGGTCATCCCGGCGCAGGGGGCCGACAGCGCCGCGCCCGGCGAGGCGCGGACCGGTGCCGCCGCCCGGCTGCGGCAGCACCTGTCCGGCGGCGGGGCGGACCCGTACGTGCTCGCGGTCGTCTTCTTCGCCGCCTACACCGCGCTGTCGGTGACCCGCTACCGGCAGCTGCTGACCATGTCCTGGGACCTGGGCATCTTCGAGCAGGCCGTCAAGTCCTACGCCCACCTGCACGCGCCGGTCGCCGATCTGAAGGGCCCCGGGTTCAACATCCTCGGCGACCACTTCAGCCCGATCACCGCGCTGCTGGCGCCCTTCTACCGGGTCTTCCCGACCCCGGTGACGCTGCTGGTCGCACAGGCGCTGCTGTTCGCGGTGTCGGTGATCCCCGTGGCGCGGGTCGCGGGGCTGCTGCTCGGGCGCGGCCGCGGGATCGCGGTCGGGGTGGCGTACGCCCTGTCGTGGGGGGTGCAGAAGGCCGTCCAGTTCGACTTCCACGAGATCGCCTTCGCGATGCCGCTGCTGGCGTTCTCCCTGGAGGCGGTGCTGCGTAGGAGGTGGGCGGCGGCGATGTGGTGGGCGGTGCCACTGGTCTTCGTCAAGGAGGACATGGGGGTGACGGCCGCCGCGATCGGCGTGATCGTGTGGTGGCGCACCAGGAGCGGTGCGCACGCGCCGGACACGGGGTCGGGCACCGCGCCGGGCGGCGTCCCGGAGGCGACGGCGAGCGCGGCCGAGGACGACGGCCGGGACGGCAGCACGGACGGCGGCCGGGACGGCAGCGGCGCAGACGGCTCCCACGGCGGGCCGCTGCCCGACTCCCTGCGCTTCGGCCCCTGGGCGCTCGGCCTGGCCGGCTTCGGCGTCGCCATGTCCGCGCTCGCCTTCGCCGTCATCATCCCGGCGTTCAACTCCACCGGCGGCTACGACTACTGGAACAAGCTCAACGGGAACGGCGCCCCGATGCCCGGCCACATCCCGTTCGACACCGCCCTGCACACCCTGCTGTGGATTCTGCTGCCCACCTCCGGGCTGCTGGCGCTGCGCTCCCCGCTGATCCTGGCCGCGCTGCCCACCATCGGCTGGCGGTTCGTCTCCCACGACGACCACTACTGGGGCACCGACTGGCACTACAGCGCCGTGCTGATGCCCGTGGTGATGCTGGCCCTGGTGGACGCCGCCGCCTCCGCCCGGCGCAGCCCGCGCCCTTGGCTTCGCTCCTACGCCTCCGGGCTGCCGGCGGCCGCGGCCGGCGCCGCCCTGGCGCTGACCATGACGCTCCCCCTGGAGTCGCTCGCCCACACCGCCACCTACAAGGTCGACGCCCGCACCAAGGCGATCGAGCACACCCTCGACAAGATCCCCGACGGTGCCACCGTGGAGGCGAACGTCGGCCCGATCAGCCACCTGGTGCACCGCACCACCGTGTACTGGGTGGGCGACACCGAGGGCGTCACCCCGCAGTACATCGCCCTCGACAACACCTCCGGCTGGGCCGGCGACCCGCTGACGTACGCCAAGCAGCTGCACCCGGCCGCGACCTACACCCTGGTCGGCGAGGACCAGGGCTACGTCGTACTGGCGCTGGCCGCGGGCACGAAGTAGCCGCCCTCGCGCGGCCGGTCAGTTGTCGAGCACCGTGGTCAGGAACTCCGCGGTCCACTGGAGCAGTTCGCGGCCCACCACCGGCTTCCCGCCGATCCGGGCGGTCGCCGGGCGGGGCACCAGCACCTGCTTGGTGGCCTGCCGGACCACCGAGCGCGGGTAGACCCGGCTCAGCCGCAGCTCCTGGGACTCGCGCAGCTCCACCGGCCCGAAGCGGATGTTGGCGCCCTGGAGGGTGATGTCGCTGACGCCGACCTTGCGGGCCAGTATCCGCAGCGCGGCGACCAGCAGCAGGTTCTCCACCGGCTCGGGCAGCTTGCCGTAGCGGTCGGTGAGCTCCTCGCGCACCGCCGCGATGTCCGCCTCGCTGGTGGCGGCGGCGATCGAGCGGTACGCCTGGAGGCGCAGCCGCTCGCCCGGCGCGTAGTCGTGCGGGACGTGCGCGTCGACCGGCAGCTCGATCTTCACCTCCAGCAGCTCCTCCTCGGCCGCGCCGCCGTTCTCCATCGCGTTGCGGTAGTCCGCGACCGCCTCGCCGACCATCCGCACGTACAGGTCGAAGCCGACCCCGGCGATGTGCCCGGACTGCTCGCCGCCGAGCAGGTTGCCCGCGCCGCGGATCTCCAGGTCCTTCATCGCGACGTACATGCCCGCGCCCATCTCGGTGTGCTGGGCGATGGTGGCCAGCCGCTCGTGCGCGGTCTCGGTGAGCGGCTTCTCCGGCGGGTACAGGAAGTACGCGTAGCCGCGCTCCCGGGAGCGGCCCACCCGGCCGCGCAGCTGGTGCAGCTGGGAGAGCCCGAAGGTGTCGCCGCGCTCCACGATGAGGGTGTTGGCGTTGGCGATGTCGATCCCGGACTCCACGATGGTGGTGGACACCAGGACGTCGAAGCGCTTCTCCCAGAAGTCGACCACCACCTGCTCCAGCTGCGACTCCCCCATCTGCCCGTGCGCGGTGGCGATCCGCGCCTCGGGGACGATCTCGCGCAGCCGCGCGGCGGCCCGGTCGATGGACTCCACCCGGTTGTGGATGTAGAACACCTGGCCCTCGCGCAGCAGTTCACGCCGGATGGCGGCGCCGATCTGCTTGTCCTCGTACGGGCCGACGAAGGTGAGCACCGGGTGGCGCTCCTCGGGCGGAGTGGTGATCGTGGACATCTCGCGGATGCCGGTGACCGCCATCTCCAGGGTGCGCGGGATCGGCGTGGCCGACATGGTGAGCACGTCGACATTGGCCCGCAGCTTCTTCAGCTGCTCCTTGTGCTCGACGCCGAACCGCTGCTCCTCGTCCACGATGACCAGGCCGAGGTCCTTGAACTTCGTCTCCGACGAGAACAGCCGGTGGGTGCCGATCACCAGGTCCACGCTGCCGTCCCGCAGCCCCTCCAGCACCGCCTTCGCCTCGGTCTCGCTCTGGAAGCGGGACAGGGCGCGGACGTTGACCGGGAACTGGGAGTAGCGCTCGGTGAAGGTGCCCATGTGCTGCTGCACCAGCAGGGTGGTCGGCACCAGGACCGCCACCTGCTTGCCGTCCTGGACCGCCTTGAACGCGGCGCGCACCGCGATCTCGGTCTTGCCGTAGCCGACGTCGCCGCAGATCAGCCGGTCCATCGGCACGGACTTCTCCATGTCCGACTTGACCTCGGCGATGGTGGTGAGCTGGTCGGGCGTCTCCGCGTACGGGAAGGCGTCCTCCAGCTCGCGCTGCCAGGGCGTGTCGGGGCCGAAGGTGTGGCCGGGGGCGGCCATCCGCGCGGAGTACAGCCGGATCAGGTCGGCGGCGATCTCCTTGACGGCCTTCTTCGCCCGCGCCTTGGTCTTCGTCCAGTCCGCGCCGCCCAGCCGGTGCAGCGAGGGCGCCTCGCCGCCCACGTACTTGGTGACCTGTTCGAGCTGGTCGGTGGGGACGAAGAGCCGGTCGCCGGGCTGGCCGCGCTTGGCCGGGGCGTACTCCACCACCAGATACTCGCGGGTGGCGCCCTGGACGGTGCGCTGCACCATCTCCACGTAGCGGCCGACGCCGTGCTGCTCGTGCACGATGTAGTCGCCGCCGGTGAGGGTGAGCGGGTCGATGGTCTTGCGGCGGCGCGAGGGCATCCGGCCCATGTCCTTGGCGGTGGAGCGCTGCCCGGACAGGTCGGTCTCGGTGAGCACCGCGACCTTCAGCGCGGTGTCCACGAAGCCGTGCTCCAGCGAACCGGTCGCCACGTGCACCACCGAGGGCGCCAGCTGCGCCGGGCCGGCCAGCTCCGGGTCCAGCCGGGCCGCGATCCCCTCGCCGCCCAGCACCTCCACCAGGCGCGCGGCCGGGCCGTGGCCCTCGGTGACGTAGACCGCGCGCCAGCCGTCGGCGAGCCAGCCCTTGGTGTCGGCGAGCGCGCGGGCGGTGTCCCCGCGGTACAGCTCCGGTGCGTGCATGCCCAGCCGCAGGGTGTCGCCGAACTCCGGCTCGGCGCCCCGCGCCGCGTCGCCGTACGCCCCGGCGGCCGCGCCCTCCTCGTCGGCTGCGAAGGGGCTCACCGACCACCACGGGGTGCCGAGCGTACGGGCATGCTCGCGCAGGTCGGCGATGGACCACAGGGAGGCGGCGCCCAGGTCGATCGGCGCGGCGCCGCCGCCCGCGGAGGCGGCCCAGGACGCCTCCAGGAACTCCCGGGAGGTCGCCACCAGGTCAGCGGCCCGGGTGCGCACCCGCTCCGGGTCGCAGACCACCGCCATCGCGCCGGCCGGCAGCACGTCGAGCAGCAGCTCCATGTCGTCGACCAGCACCGGGGCCAGCGACTCCATGCCCTCGACCGCGATGCCCTCGGCGATCTTGCCGAGCAGCTCCTCCAGTTCGGGGTGCTCGGCCGCCAGGTCCGCCGCGCGCGCCCTGACCTCCTCGGTGAGCAGCAGTTCACGGCACGGCGGCGCCCACAGGCCGTGCTCGGCGACTTCCAGGGAGCGCTGGTCGGCGACCTTGAAGTAGCGGATCTCCTCGACCTCGTCGCCCCAGAACTCCACCCGCAGCGGGTGCTCCTCGGTCGGCGGGAAGACGTCCAGGATGCCGCCGCGCACCGCGAACTCGCCGCGCTTCTCGACCAGCTCCACCCGGGCGTAGGCGGCCGCCGCGAGCGCGTCGACCACCTCGTCCAGGTCCGCGGTGCCGCCGCTGCGCAGGGCCACCGGCTCCAGGTCGCCGAGCCCCTTGACCTGCGGCTGGAGCACCGACCTGATGGGTGCGACCACCACCTGGACCGGGCCGGCCGCCACGTCGTCCGCGTCCGGGTGCGCCAGCCGCCGCAGCACCGCCAGCCGGCGGCCCACGGTGTCGCTGCGCGGGGAGAGCCGCTCGTGCGGCAGCGTCTCCCAGGACGGGTACTCCACCACCGTGTCCGGCGGCAGCAGCGAGCGCAGCGCGGCGGCCAGGTCCTCGGCCTCGCGGCCGGTGGCGGTGACCGCGAGCACCGTACGGCGCGCGCGGGCGGCCAGCGCCGCGACCACCAGGGGGCGCGCGGCGGGCGGGCCGACCAGGTCGACCTGCGGCCGGTTGCCCGCGGCGGCGGACTCGACCGCCTCGGCGAGAGCGGTGTCCTCGACGACGACGTCGACCAGACCGTTCAGACTCATCAGGGTTCCGTCCCGAAAGGTGAGCAGAGCAACGCGAAGCGCCCGACACGTCGCACGGGCCGGGGGTCCTTCCAGCGTACGACGTACCGGTGACAGCCACCGCCCGACCGCTGCCGTCGGCGCCGTCCTGAGGGAGGGGCCTGCTACGTTGCGTAGCTTCGGGCCCGGCAGACCGGGCCCGGACAACCGAACACGGTGGGGAGGGACCTTGAGGAAGTCAGATCAGGGACACCGAAGAGGGTCACGGGGGGCACGCAGCGCGGCGGTGGCCGCGCTCGTGGCGGGCGCGCTGTCGCTGTCGCTGTCCGGGGCGGGGGCCGCGCAGGCCGAGCCGGGCGGCGGCAGGGCCGCGGGCAGCACGTCCGGTGCCGCGCACGGGACGCTCCAGGAGGACTTCGCGCGCGCCGCGCAGGAGTTCCACGTACCGCAGGGCCTGCTCATGGCGGTGGCGTACCACCAGTCGCTGTGGGACACGCACGCCGGAGCGCCCAGCACCACGGGCAACTACAACGTCATGGGCCTGACCCATGTGGACACCGCCGCCCTCCAGGCGGCGGGCACGGCGCCGGACACCGACGAGCGCGGCGCGGGCGGCAGCTCCGCCCCGGCCGCCACGCGCGCCAAGGCCGCCACCCAGGAGGCGAGCGGCCCGACGGCCGCCTACCGCACCCTGGACGCGGCGGCGAAGCTGACCGGCGCCTCCCAGGCGAAGCTGCGCACCGACGCGGCGCAGAGCGTCCGCGGCGGCGCCGCGCTCCTCGCGCACTACGAGCGGCAGCTCGCCGGCGCGCTGCCGGCCGACCCGGGGGCCTGGTACGGCGCCGTGGCGCGCTTCAGCCAGTCCACCGACGCCCAGGGCGCGGGGCAGTACGCCGACCGCGTCTACAGCACGCTGCGGGCCGGCGTGACGCGTACCACCGCCGACGGCCAGCAGGTCGCGCTCGCGGCCGAGCCGTCCGTGGCGCCGCAGACCTCAGAGCTGGCGGACCTCGGGCTGCCGTCGGCGACCGCGGAGGCCGCGCAGGAGACCCGGGCCGCCACCGAGGTCGCCGGTGCGCCCGCCGCCGCCGCGGCGAACCCGACGCCTGAGTGCCCGTCCGGCCTGACGTGCAACTACGTGCCGGCCGCCTACGCGCAGACCGACCCGAGCGACAAGTCGAAGTACGGCAGTTACGACCTGGCGAACCGCCCGGCCGACGGCAACACCATCAAGTACATCGTGATCCATGACACCGAGGGCAGCTACAGCAGCGCGCTCGGGATATTCCAGGACCCGAACCAGTACGCCACCCCGCACTACATCGTGCGCTCGTCCGACGGCCTGGTCACCCAGGTCGTGCAGACCAAGAACGTGGCCTGGCACGCGGGCAACTACTACGTCAACGCGCACTCGATCGGCATCGAGCACGAGGGCATCGCGATCTCCGGCGCGTCCTGGTACAGCGAGTCGCTGTACGAGTCGTCGGCCGCGCTGGTGCGCTACCTGGCGAACCGGTTCGGCGTGCCGCTGGACCGCCAGCACATCCTCGGCCACGACGACGTGCCCTCGCCGCAGACCGCCCAGCTGACCAGCATGCACTGGGACCCGGGCCCGTACTGGAACTGGTCGCACTACCTGGACCTGCTGGGCGCGACCCCTGGTGGCGGCGGCACCCCGGTGGTGGGCGGCGAGATCACCATCGACCCGCCGTTCACCTCGGCGAACGAGCCGGCCGTCACCGGGTGCAGCCCCGACCCGTGCACGGCGCAGCCGACCAGCTTCGTCTACCTGCGCACCTCGCCGTCCACGACGGCGGCGCTGATCGGCGACCCGGTGCTGGCGGCCGACAAGGTCGCCAACGGCACCACGCAGGCGGCCGACCTCACGGACAAGGCGGTCGCCGGGCAGTCCTTCGTGGTGGCCGGCGTCCAGGGCGACTGGACGGCGATCTGGTACGGCGGCCAGAAGGCGTGGTTCTACAACCCCGGCGGCCGGTTCGCCGTCGCGAACGGCAGCACCGCGCGGCATGTGGTCACCCCGGCCGGCAGCAGCGCGGTCCCGGTGTACGGGCGGGCCTACCCGGAGGCGTCGGCGTACCCCTCGGTGATCGCCGACGTGGCGAGCCAGGCCACCCAGATCGTGGCACCGCTGGGCTACACGATCCCGGCCGGCCAGTCCTACGTCGCCGACGACCCGGTGAACGCCGACTACTACTACGCGAAGAACATCGACCAGAGCGCGCCGGGCGACCAGACGCGGGTGGTGGGCAGCACCGTCTACTACCCGATCCGCTTCAACCACCGGCTCGGGTACGTCAAGGCGAGCGACGTCACGGCGTCCTCGGCGGTCACCCCGCCGGCCGGGACGTTCACCCCGGCGGGCCCGACCCGGATCATGGACACCCGCAACGGCACCGGGGTCGCCAAGGGCGCGGTCGGCGCCGGGAAGACGATCAGCCTCCAGGTCGCGGGCAGCGGCGGGGTGCCCAGCAGCGGGGTGACGGCGGTCGTCATGAACGTCACCGCGGTCAGCCCCACCACCACCGGGCACCTGATCGTCTACCCCGACGGCACCACCCAGCCGGGCACCTCCAGCCTCAACTACCCGGCCGGCCGCACGATCGCGAACCTGGTCGTGGTGCCGGTGGCGGACGGCAAGGTGGACTTCTACAACTCGGCCGGCAGCGTGGACGTCCTCGCCGACGTCACCGGCTACTACACCTCGTCGACCGGTGGTTCCCGGTTCGCCCCGGTCGGGCCCGCGCGGCTGATGGACACGCGCAACGGCACCGGCGGGGTGACCGGTCCGGTGGCGGCGGGCAAAACCGTTTCCCTCCAGGTCACCGGCGGCTCCACCGGTATCCCCGCGGACGGGGTGACGGCAGTCGTCATGAACGTCACCGCGGTCAGCCCCACCGCGACCGGGCACCTGATCGTCTACCCCGACGGCACCACCCAGCCGGGCACCTCAAGCCTGAACTTCCCGGCGGGCACCACCATCGCCAACCTGGTGACGGTGCCGGTGGTCGACGGAAAGGTCGACTTCTACAACTCGGCGGGCAGCGTGAACGTCCTCGCCGACATCACCGGCTACTACACCTCGTCGACGGATGGTTCGCTCTTCCACTCCACCGGGCCGACCCGGCTGATGGACACCCGCAACGGCACCGGCGGCACCAAGGGCGCTCTCGCCGGCGGCAAGACCCTCACGCTGGCGCTCGCCGGGCACGGCGGGCTGCCCGCGAGCGGGGTGACGGCGGTGGTCATGAACGTCACCGCGGTCAGCCCGACCACCACCGGGCACGTCATCGTCTACCCCGACGGCGCGACCCGGCCGGACACCTCCAGCCTCAACTTCCCCGCCGGGCAGACCATCCCCAACCTGGTGGTGGTCCCGGTGACGGACGGCAAGCTGGACTTCTACAACTCGGCCGGCAGCGTCAACCTGCTGGCCGACATCACCGGCTACTTCACGTCCTGACCGCCCAGACGCGCACGACACGGCGGCCCCGGCCACGCGAGGAAGGTTCGCGTGTCCGGGGCCGCCGCTTGGGGTGCCGGCCGGGGTGCGGGCCGGCGGGTCGCCGCCGGGTCGCTCAGTCGGTGGCGATCGCGTTCAGCACGTTCATCCGCGCGGCCCGGAAGGCCGGCAGCAGCGCGGCCAGCAGGCCCACCACCGCGGACGCCAGGAAGACGATCACGATGGTGCTCCACGGGATGCGCAGGATGTGCAGACCCTGGGTGGCCAGCACCTGCTGGGCGGTGGAGCCCCAGCCGAGGCCCAGGCCCAGGCCCACCAGCGCCCCGAAGAGCGAGATGACCACCGACTCCAGTCGGATCATCCGCCGCAGCTGGCGCCTGGAGGTGCCGATCGCCCGCATCAGGCCGATCTCCCGGGTGCGCTCCACCACCGACAGCGCCAGGGTGTTGACCACGCCGAGCACCGCCACGATGATCGCCAGCGCCAGCAACGCGTAGATCATGTAGAGCAGCTGGTTGACCTGGCTCTTGATCAGGTGCTTGTAGTCGGCCTGGTCGCGCACGTCGATCTGCGGGTAGGCGTGCGTCTTCGCCTTCAGGGATGCGTACGCTTCCTTCTCCTTGCCGGAGACGGCCTTGCCGAACATCATGAAGTCGCCGGGCATCTTGTCGGCGGGCAGGTAGGCGCGCGCGGTGTCGATGCTGGTGAACAGGCTGCCGTGTTCCAGGGCGGTGTCGTCGCTGGTGACGGCGGCGACCTTCAGGTGCGCGGTGCGGCCGCCGACCAGGGCGACGGTCAGCACGTCGCCGACCTTGACGTGGTTGTCCTTGGCGAAGCCCTCCGGCACGGACATCGCGTCCTTGCCGTAGGCGTCCTGGAGCTTGCCCTGGGTGGTGGCGAGTTGTACGTCCTGCGGGTAGGTCGGGTCCGCGGCGCTGAGCTTCTCCTTGACCTGCTTGCCGGACGGCGTGGTGAGGGTGGCGCTGACGAGGGTGTACTCGGTGAGGTGGTCGAGGTCCTTCGCCGATTTGATCGCCTTGGCGGCGGCCGGGGTGATGGGCTGCGAGGCGCCGCCCCCGACCTCGACGATGAAGTCCGCGCCGACCGACTTGTCGAGCTGGTCGGTGGCGGAGGCCACCATGGAGGAGCCGACCACCGACATCCCGGCCACCAGCGCCAGTCCGATCATCAGCGCGGAGGCGGTGGCGCCGGTACGGCGCGGGTTGCGCAGCGCGTTGCGCTCGGCGAGCCGCCCCATCGGGCCGAAGAAGCGCAGCACCACCGCGCTGACGGCGCGCACCACCACGCCGGCCAGCAGCGGGCCGACGACCACGAAGCCGACCAGGGACAGCAGCACGCCGATCCCGAGCAGGCCGCCGCCGGAGGACGCCTTGTCCGTGTGCGCGGCGGCGACCAGGGCGAACGCGCCCGCGGCGCACACCAGTACACCGAGCGCGGCCCGGACCTTCCCGGCCCGGCCGTCGGCCGGGGTCCCGGCGTCGCGCAGCGCGGCCATCGGGGAGATCTTCCCGGCGCGGCGGGCCGGGATGTAGGCCGAGACCACCGTCACGACGACGCCGACGACCAGGCCGACGACAGGGGTGGTGGCCTTGATGGTCAGCTCCGAACTGTCCAGCTTCAGACCGGCCTTGCCCATGAGCTTCATCAGCCCGACGGCCAGGCCGATGCCGCCGCCGATACCGGCCACGGAGCCGACGGTGCCGAGCATCACCGCCTCGATCAGCACCGACCGGTTGACCTGGCGGCGGCTGGAGCCGAGCGCCCGCATCAGGCCGATCTCCCGGGTGCGCTGGGCGACCAGCATGGAGAAGGTGTTGACGATCAGGAAGACGCCGACCAGGACCGCGATCCCGGCGAAGCCGAGCATCGCGTACTTCATGAAGTTCAGGAAGCCGCCGACCTGGTCCTTCTCCTTCTTGGCGGTCTCGGCCGCGGTGTCGATCGTGTAGTTGCCGCCGATCGCGGCCTTCACGTTCGCCTTGAGCTGGTCGTTGGTGACGCCCTTGGCGGCGGTCAGGCCGTACCCGGTGTAGGCGTCGGTGCGGCCGAGCAGCTTGGCCTGGGCGACGGCGGTGTCCGTGTAGACCACCGCGGCGCCCGGGTTGGTCTCCTTGAAGGAGACGATGCCGGTGATGGTGACTTTGAACTCGCCAGGCTGCGCGATGACGCGCAGGGTGTCGCCGATCCTCAGGTGCTTGGCCTTGGCGGTGTCGGCGTCGATCACCGCGTCGTGGTCGGTGGCCGGCAGGTGGCCGGAGCTGAGTTCGACCGCCTTGGTCTCGGTGGTGTCCCAGTTGCTGACGATCGTCGGGGCGCCGGAGGACGGGCTGATCTTGTTGTTGTGCGCGTCGGCGACGGTGACTTCCTCGCTGGTCACGTCGGGCACCGCGGCGGCGACCCCGGTCACGTGCGCGAGCCTGGCCTGGAGGGAGGCCGGCAGGGTGTCCGGGATACCGGTGTCCTGCGCGTTCTTGACCTCCTTGGCGCTGACGGTGACGTCGGAGGCGGAGTTGCCGAAGAGCTTGTCGAAGGTGGCGGTCATGGTGTCGGTGAAGACCAGGGTGCCGCAGATGAACGCCACCGACAGCAGCACCGCGACACCGGACAGGGCCATCCGGCCCTTGTGCGCGAAGAAGTTGCGCACCGATGTCCTGAAGACGGTCACGAGGTCCTCCCGCGACCGTCGAAGGACTTCATCCGCTCCAGCACCGAGTCGGCGGTCGGGTCGGCCATCTCGTCCACGATCCGGCCGTCGGCGAGGTAGAGCACGCGGTCGGCGTAGGAGGCGGCCACCGGGTCGTGGGTGACCATCACGATGGTCTGGCCGAGGTCGTCGACCGAGCGGCGCAGGAAGCCGAGCACCTCGGCGCCGGCCCGGGAGTCCAGGTTGCCGGTCGGCTCGTCGCCGAAGATGATCTCCGGCCGCGCGGCCAGCGCCCGGGCCACCGCGACGCGCTGCTGCTGGCCGCCGGACAGCTGGGTCGGGCGGTGCTTGAGCCGCCCGGCCAGGCCGACGGTCTCCACCACCCGGTCCATCCACTCGCGGTCGACCTTGCGGCCGGCGATGTCCATCGGCAGCGTGATGTTCTCCGCCGCGTTCAGCGTCGGCAGCAGGTTGAACGACTGGAAGATGAAGCCGATCTTGTCCCGGCGCAGCCGGGTGAGCTTCTTGTCCTTCAGGTCGGTGATCTCGGTCCCGCCGATCCAGATGCGGCCCTCGCTGACCGTGTCGAGCCCGGCCAGGCAGTGCATGAGGGTGGACTTACCGGAGCCGGAGGGGCCCATGATCGCGGTGAAGCGGCCGCGGGCGATGTCCACGTCCACCGCGTCCAGCGCGACCACGCGGGTCTCACCGGAGCCGTACGCCTTCGTCACTGCCCGGCCCGCGGCGGCAACGGCCGTGCGTTCTCCGCTGCCCCCGGCTGTGGGAACCGTCGTAGCCGTCGTCACTTCTGTCTCCCGTTGGTTGTTCTCGCTGGTGCGCGCGGCCGTCGTGGTCCGCGCGGCCGTCGGTCGCGGTGCGCCGGGCACCGGTCGCCTGATGCCCTTGAGCCTGCCGGAGCCGGTGTCGGCGGACAATGGTGGAACTATCCGTTCGCGGGGTGGGGTTATCCCCACCCCGCCGCGACGGCGAGGGGGTTCCAGCCCGCCCTTCGACGGTAGACAGCGCGGACGGCGCGATCGTCATCCGGCGGTACGAACCGGCGGGCGCCGCAAGTAGGTGTGTCCCCCTAGGGGTCTGCTACCCGAGGGGGACATGCGGCTCAGGGTCGGTGGCGCGGACCTGCTCCGACGCCCCGTCAGGAGTCGGCGCGCAGGGCCGAGACGCCCAGCTCGAGGGCGGCTTCGAGGTGGGTGGTCCGGCCGGTCTGGAGCAGGATCGCCACGCCGCCCTGGACACCTGCGAGCAGCGCCGCGGCGGCCTGTTCGGGGTCGGTGCCGGGTGCGGTCGCGCCCTGCTCGCGCATCGCCCGGATGCCGTCGGCGAGCTTGCGCTGCCACTGCTGGAGCAGCCGTGCGGTGACCTCGCGGGAGGCGGGCGTGGTCCGGGTCAGCTGCGTCATCAGCGTGCCCAGCGGGCAGGTCATGCCCTGCTCGCGGTAGCGGGCCAGCACCGCCTCGCGCCAGGCGTCCCATGCCGCCCAGGACGTCAGGTCGCTCAGGAACGGCTCCTGGTCGTGCAGCACCCGGTCCGCCTCGTACTGCGCGACGGCGTACATCAACTGCTCACGGCCGTCGGGGAAGTAGTGGAAGAGCTGGCTCTTGCTGGTCGCGGTCGCCCGGCACACGTCCTCCAGGGTGGTGGCGACCACGCCCCGGGCGCGGATCTCGGCGGCGGCGCCCTCGACGATGCGCTGCCGGGTGGCCCGGCCCTTCGCGGTGAGTTTCACCGGCTGCTGCGTCATGCCTCCAGCGTCGCACAGCACGGCGCCATTTGTGGACTTGCTGGTCCATTTTCTGGGTGCCACTCTCGACCACGCCGCCAGGGAGCACCGCCGGACACCGCGGAGCCCCGGGCGCGCCACACGACAGCGGCACCCAGGAGGAGAAGGTCATGGAACGGCGATTCGACGGCAGGACCGCCCTGGTCACGGGCTCGACCTCGGGCATCGGAGCGGAGGTGGCCCGCACCCTGGCCGCGCAGGGCGCGCTGGTCGTGCTCAGCGGGCGGCGGGCCGAGCGCGGCGAGGCGGTGGTGGAGGAGATCGAGGCGGCCGGCGGCCGGGCGGTGTTCGTGGCAGCCGACCTCGCCGCCGGCGGCGCGGCCGTGCGGAGCCTGGCCGACGCGGCACTGGAGGCGGCCGGCGGCCGGCTGGACATCCTGGTCAACAACGCGGCGCAGCTGCTGGGCCTGCTCCCCACCGAGCAGACCGACGAGGCGACCCTGGACACCGCCTTCGCGGTCAGCGTGAAGGCCCCCTTCCAGCTCACCGGGCTGCTGGTGCCGGCGATGGCCGAGCGCGGCAGCGGCGCGGTGGTCAACATGGGCTCCATCAACGGCTCGGTCGGCATGGCCGACTCCGCCCTGTACAGCATGACCAAGGCAGCGGTGCACTCGCTGACCAAGTCCTGGGCGGCGGAGTACGGTCCGCGCGGCGTACGGGTCAACGCGGTCGCCCCGGGCCCCACCGAGACCGAGGGCAACGCCGCCCACGCGGACGTCATCGCACCCCTGCTGGCGGCCAGCCCGGCCCGCCGGATGGGCCGCCTGGACGAGGTGGCCGCCGCGGTGGCCTTCCTCGCCAGCGACGAGGCGACGCACATCCACGGGGCGATCCTGCCGGTGGACGGCGGCTTCACCGCGGTGTGAGCGGTGCGGGAGGCGCCGACAGCACGGGAGGTGCCGGCGGTGCGGGCCGCACGCGGGGCCGGGTCGTACGGGTTTCAGCCCATCGTCAGGCGCACCGGGCGTGCCCCGCCGAGCAGGGCGGCCAGCGCCCGGTCGACGTCCGGGCCGACGTACCAGTCGCCGGTGTGGTCCACCGCGTAGACCCGCCCGTCGGGGTCGATGGCCAGCAGCGCGCCGGACCCCGGCTCCTCGCCGAGCGGGCTGATCTCGGTCTCCAGCGCCCGCCCGAGGTCGCCGAAGGTACGGGCCAGGTGCAGGCCGCGCAGCGGGTCGACGACGACGGCGGAAGGCGCCACCTGGCGGCCGGGGCCGGCCGCGGGCGGGATCTCCAGACCGCCGAACTCCGCCCACGCCTCGACCGCCGCCGGGAAGACCGCGTGCCGGTGGCCGCCCGGCGAGAGGTGCCCGCGCAGCCGGTCCGCCCACACCTCGGCCTGCTTGATGTCCCAGCGCCCTGGCTGCCAGCCGGCCGTGCGCAGCGCGGCGTCGACGCCCATCGGGAAGCGGGTGCCGCCCGCCGTGCCCGCGCTCACGCGCCCGCCGCCGCGGGATCGAAGGGCCGCACCCCGAAGTGCGCGAGCAGGGGCGCGCAGGAGCGGCACGGCGGTGCGTAGCTGCCGTGCGCGGGGTCGCCGTCCTCGCGTATGCGGCGCGCGGTGAGTTTGGCGCCGCGCAGCGCCTTGCGCGCCTCGCCCTGAGTCAGCGGCCGGCGCGAGGCCCGCTTGCTGCGGTTCGCCTCGACCGCCGTCAAGTGCCGTGAGAGGAGCACCGGTTCCGGGCAGCGGCCGGTGAACCGTTCACGCTGGGCGACCGGGAGGGCGTCCAGGAAGTCCTGCACGATCGGGTGGAGCACGGGCGGCTGCTCGCCCTTGGCGCCGGTGCAGGTGAGCACCTCGTCCCGGATGGACAGCGCGGCCGCGATCGCGGGCAGGATGCCGTCCCGGCGGTGCCGCAGCACCGGGGCCGCCATCCCGTCGCGGGCAGCGCTCCAGCTCAGCCTGGGGTCGGCGGTGTCCGCCGCTGGTAGCCGAGTTGTCATATCCTGCCCCGTTCCGTCGTTCACCCGCCCCAAGGCGGCAGCTCCCCCGTCTGCCGGATCAGAGTGCCAAAGACGCCATCCGGGAGGGAAGCGGATCACGATGTGGCGACCCTTCTGTGTGGGCCATGTCACCGTCCTGTGACGTCACCGCCGTGCTTCGAACACGGAGCGCACACATCCGCCGCCGCGCCGTCGCCGTCACGAGGCGGCCGTGCGGCGGGAACGGGTGCGCCGCCGCGGGGGGTCCGTACGGCGCCGCGGGCGCGGGGCGGTTCGCGCGGCGCCGGGCTGACGGGGCTTCATCGTGACCGTGCGGTGACCGTGTTGTGAGCAGCGCCATAGGCGGCGGGGCGGGCCCGGTGCCGTAGAGTCGCGCGGCAGCGGGCGGACGCCCGCGAGGGCCGGGCCGGGACGCCACGGACCGGACGCGGCGCGCGGGCAAGGGCGGCGCCGCGGCGCCGGGCCCGCACACGACACAGGGGAAGCCATAGATGCGGATACGCCCACGCCGTCGCCTACTGACCGGTAGCCGCAGGGTGCTGCCCGTGGCCGTCCTGGTGCCCGCGCTGGCACTCACCGCGGCCTGCGGCGGCGGCAAGAGCAAGGACAGCGGCAGCGCGGCGTCCAAGAAGCTCACCGGCTCGGTGATCACCGCGAAGGACGTGAACCATCTCAAGGTGGTGCCCGCGACCGATGACAGCCAGCTGCTGGGCGCCGAGCAGACCACCGATCCCGCGGCGTGCCAGCCGGTGGCCGACCAGTGGAGCCTGGAGCCGAAGCTCGCCAGGACCGTCTACACCGGCGCGCTGGTCACCGACACCGCGGCCGCGGAGGCGGGCGCGAAGACGATCTCGCTGGAGGTCGTGGCCTCCTACCGGGCCGGGCGCGCGAAGCAGGTGCTCGACCAGTTGTCGGCCGCGGTCGCCCACTGCTCCGGCTACAAGGTCACCCGCAACGGCCGGACGTCCGCCTTCACGGTCAAGAGCGTCGCCGCGTCCGCAGCGGTCGGCGGCACCTTCGGCGACCAGCAGGTGACCTACACCGTCTCCGACCCCGCGCTCGGCGCCTCCGGGATGGCGCTGGTCACCGTGGTCCGGGTCGGCGACTTCGTGGCGGCCTTCGAGACGGTGCGCGCGGACCACAAGACCGCGGCGCTGCGGGCGGAGATCGCGAGCAAGCAGGTCGACAAGCTGCGGGCGGCGGCCGGCACGAAGTGACCCCGGGCCGGGGCGGACAGGCCGCGCAGGCAGCCCCGCGGCCACCCCGGTCTGTCCCGGTCCGCCCCAGCTGGCTGCGCCGAAGCGGGCGATCGGGGCGAACCGGGCGCGGGGAGCGAGTTGTCCACAGGCGCGAGGACGGGACCCGCGGGGCTCTTGCACGACCCCCTAGGCTGTCGTCATCAGCTCAGACGCAGCAGGGGGCAATCGCCATGACCACAGGCCCGCAAGGGCTGGGATCACCTCCCGGACCCGCAGCCGCCGCGCGCACCGCGCCGCCCAACGCGGCCTACGCCGGACAGGTCGTGCACTTTCCCGACCCGATCCGGGCCGCCCGCCACCCGCAAGGCGTGTGGGTGGACGACGCGGGCTACCCCGACTTCTCGCCGTACGCCCGCGCGGCGGCCGAGATAGCCGAGCCGCCCGAGGGCTTCGGCGTGGACGAACTGCGCCTGACGGACTACGTGTCCGCCAACGCGGCGCTGCACGCCTCCGGCCACGAACTATGGGGCAGCCTGTCGCCGGTCGCCACCCCGCACGGCTGGACCTGGCACCACGTCCACGGCAGCCGCCGGCTCGAACTGGTGCCGGTGGAGGTCAAGGCGCTGCTGCGGCACCACGGCGGCCTGGCCGCCTCCGTGGCCGACCACGCCAAGCGCGGCACCCGTCCGCTCCAGGAGACCCGCCCGGTGCACTTCGGGCTGCCCAAGGAGCCGGTCGCGGTCACCGAGCAGCAAGTGCGGGACGTCGAGGAGGAGTTGGGGTACCGCCTGCCCGGCTCCTACCGCACCTTCCTCAAGGCGGCCGGCGGCTGCGCCCCCAAGGGCGTCGCCCTCGACCCCGACCTCGGCCTGCTGCTCGACCAGCCGTTCTTCACCGTCCGCGACGAGGCGGCGACCAACGACCTGGTGTACGTGAACAAGTGCCTGCGCGACCACCTCACCAAGGACTACCTGGCGATCGGCTACATCCAGGGCGGCCTGCTCGCGGTGCGGGTGAAGGGCGAGGGCGCCGGCTCGGTCTGGTTCCTCGGTTACGACGACGCGCGCGACGGCGACCGCTGGGCCACCCCGGCCGAGCGGGTGGCCGAGCTGCTGCTGCCCTGCGGCGACTCGCTCGACGCCTTCCTGCTGAGACTGGTCGGCAATCCGCCCGAGTTGGACACGGTCGCGAATCTGATGGTCGACGGCGGCTTCGCCAGCGCCGCGTCCGTGGAGGGGTGAGACACATGGTCACTTTCGCGCAGGCACAGGAGCGCGCCGAGCGCTGGGTCAACGCGGACGTCCCCGCGTACGCGGCCCGCGAGGTCCACGTCCGCGAGTTCGACCTCGGCTTCGTGGTCTGGTCCGAGGCCCGGGAGGACGGCCCGTCCTCCGACGACGGAGCGGTCCGCGTGGTGATCGCCCGGGACAGCGGCGAGGCCACCTTGTGGCCGGCCCTGCCCATCGGCGAAGTCATCCGCCGCTACGAGGAGGAGTACGGCCAGGTGGCCAACGACGCGGTGCCCGAGCCGCCCCAGCGAGTCGACCTCGAGGCGACCTCGTTCCTGCTCAGCCCACCGCAGTGGCTCCAGGACGCCGCCGACCGGATGGGCATCCCCGACCGCCGGACGTCCGGGTCCAGCTCCGGGTCCGAATCCGGGTCCGGGTCCGGGTCCGGGTCCGGGTCCGCCAGCGGTGCCTCGGCCGACCCGGCACCGGCGCCCGCCGACGCCGCCCCCGCGGCGGGTGAACCCGAGCCCGCGTCCGCGCCCGCGCCTGCTCCGTCGTCGGGTGGCCGCGTCGACTACCGCCGCCCCGACGACAGCGGTGCTCCGAACACCGGTTCCGCGGCCGACGCTCCGGCTCCGGCCCCGGTGCCCGCGCAGAGCTCGGGCGGCGGCAGTTGGGCCGGCAAGACGGTCAGCGACTCCGGTGAGGGCCAGTCCGTCCCGGTCCCCGAGACCGTCTTCGCGCCGCCGATCAGCGACGCCGACCTGCCCGACCGCCAGCCGGCCGGTGCCGAGGCCAGGACGGAGCTGCTGCCCGGCGGGAGCGGGCTGCCGCGCACCATGCTCGCCCCCCAGCAGCAGGAGCCGCCCGCGCCACCCCGGCCGGGAGTGCCGCACACCATCGGTGGTTCCGAGTTCCCGCCGCCCGGCGGCCCGTCGGTGCCGCTGCCGCCGCCGAGCGGGTTGGCGGGCCCGGCCGGCCCCGCCCCACTGAGTCCCGGCGCCGCCGACATCGCCGACCTGGAGACGTCGCGGGCCATGCCGCCCGGCCGCGGCCCCGCGCCGAGCCAGGGCACCCCGCCCCCACCCCCCGCGCCGGCTCACAGCACCCCGCCCCCGCCGCCGTACTCCGGTCCCCCCGCGCCGAGCCAGGGCACCCCGCCGCCCCCGCCGTACTCCGGTCCCCCGGCGCCAGGTCAGGGCACCCCGCCGCCCCCCGCGGGTGGCAACCCGCACTACGCGGCCACGATGCTCGCCGGCCCCGGGACGCCCCCGCCCGGCACGGGCACCCCGCCCCCGCCGCCCGGCGCCGGCACTCCCCCGCCCGCCCCCGGCGCCGGCACTCCCCCGCCCGCGAGCAGCGACCCGCACTACGCGGCCACCATGCTCGCCGGCCCCACCCTGCCCCCGCCCGGCGCCGGCGCGCCGCCCCCGCCGCCCCCCGGCGCGGGCGCACCGCCGCCCGCGCCCGGCCCGGCCACCCCACCGCCCCCGGCGGGCAACGACCCGCACTACGCGGCCACGATGCTCGCCGGCCCCGGCATGCCGCCGCCCGGCATGGGCACCCCGCCCCCGCCGCCGCCCGGCATGAGCGGCCCGGCGATGGGCCCGCCCGCACCGCCCGGATACGGCTATCCGCAGCAGGGCGCGGTGCCCACGGTCGGCCCCGGCTACATGGCGGTGCTGCGCTACCGCGGCCAGGACGGCAGCGAGCAGCAGCTCATCCGGCGCTCGGCACCGGGCACCCCGCACCCGGAGTGGCAGATCCTGCACGAGCTGCGGTCGTTGGGCATCCGTCCCGAGCAGGTGCTCGAACTCCACACCGAGTTGGAGTCCTGCGACCTGCCGGGCGGCTACTGCACCCGGATGATCCGGGAGACCTGGCCGCAGGTGCGGATCAGCCACACCGCGCCGTACGGGCGGGACCACGCCAGCCGCCGCCAGGGTGTGCAGCACCTCCTCACCCACCAGGGCGAGCTGCATCAGGTGGCCGGCGCGCCCGCCCGCCCGCAGCCGCAGCGGGTGCCGATGCCCGACCCGCACAGTGTGCTGCGGGTGCCGCCGGTGGGTCTGGACGTGATCGGCCAGGAGGTGGCGGGCGCGTTCGGCCCGCAGGGCGTGTTCCGGTTCGACCAGCGCGCGGTCTCCCGGCAGGGCGTGCCGGACATCGTGGCCCAGACGCTGGTGTGGGCCGGGCTGCCGACCGACTTCTCGCCGTTCTTCTGGGCGCAGGCCCAGCCCGGCCAGCCGGTGCCGACGCTCGCCGAGCTGGCCGCGCAGCGCGGGGTGCAGCCGGCCGCCGACGCCGGCTCGTACCTGGTGATGGGCAACGACTTCGGCCGCCAGCTGTGTGTGCAGTACGGCACCGCGCACATCGTCGCGGTGCCGTTGGAGGCGGGCCCGGGCGGGCAGCCGGCGCCGCCGCAGTTCGTCAACTCCAGCCTGCCGGAGTTCGCCCGCTGCATGGCGCTGCTCGGGCGGATGTGGCGGCTGCGGATCGGCCTGACGCCGGAGCAGGCCGGGCACTGGACGGTGGACTTCCAGGCGCAGTTGGCCGCGCAGGACCCGGCGGCTATCGCCTCGCCGGACAACTGGTGGTCGGTGTTGATCGAGCAGATGTGGGACGGGCTGCTGTAGGGGCCGTTCGCGCAGGGCGGGGAGCGGGTCGCTGAGGTGGCCCGTTCGCGGCCGTTTCGTGCGGGCCGGGTGGAAGGTGCGCCTTCCACCCGGCCCGTCCGTGTTTCCGGGGTAGAAGACAGTCCGGGCGGCGGAGACCGTCGGAGTGTCGAGGACCGTACAATTCGGTCATAAGCGATAAATGGGAACACGGGAACGGCCCGACGTCGCGAGGGGCAGTGGCCATGAGCAGTGATACGTCCGCATCGACGCAGAGTCCGGCGCGACCGCGCGAGCGGGAGGGGTTCGCGGCCGCGCGCGGCCGGGGCTACCGGCCGGACCAGGTGGACCGGTTCCTGGACGAGTTGTCGGAGGACCGCGACGCCGCGTGGGAGCGGGCGGCCCGGCTGACCGTCCTCGCCAACGAGATGGAGGCCGAGTGCGAGGCCCTGCGCCGCCAGGTCGCCGCGCTCGGGCCGACCGACTTCACCCGGCTCGGCGCCGGCGCGCAGGAACTGCTCCAGATGGTCGAGGAGGAGGCCGCCGCGGTACGCGAACGCGCCGAAGTCGAGGCGCAGTACGCGAAGGACGCCGCCGACACCGCCCGCCGCACCCTCCAGGACGAGGCCCGCGCGGCCGCGTCCGCCCGGCTGGCCGCCGCCGAGGACCAGGCCCAGCAGGTCCTGGACGAGGCGTGCGGGCGCGCCGCGGAGATCCTGGGCGCCGCCCGCGCCGAGGCCGACGCCGTACGGGGCGAGGCCGGTGCGGCGCTCGACGCGATGCGGCAGCAGGTGGACCGGGACCGGGCGGCCGCCGAAGCGGAGCAGCGCGAGCGGACGGCGGGCATGGAGCAGGACCTCGCCGAGCAGCAGGCCGTGATCGACAGCCGGCTGTCCGGCCTGCTCGCCGACGCCGAACGGCGGCTGGCGCAGGCGCAGCAGGAGCGGGCCGACGCGGAGGCGGCGCTGCGGACGCAGCAGGCCGAGGCGGAGGCCCGGGCCGAGACGCTGATCGCGGAGGCCCGCAGCCATGAGGAGCGGGTGCGCCGGGACGCGGAGCGGGTGCTGCGGGAGCACGAACTGCACCGCGACGAGGTCCGCGCGCACCTCGCGCACATCCGCGCGACCCTCTCGGACCTCACCGGCCGCCCCTGACGCGCACCACGGCCCGCCGTTCCCGACCCGCACCGCGGTCCACCTGTTCGCGCCCCCGCCCGGGTGCCGCGGGGAAACGCCATACGAACCGCTGCATGAGCCGCCGCACCAACCGCCGTGCCGCGTCAGCCCGCCGTCGGGACCATCGCGGAGACGCGGAAGCCGCCGTCGGGCGTGGGGCCCGCGGCGAAGCCGCCCCCGTGGGCGGTGACCCGCTCCCGCATGCCGGTCAGCCCGTGCCCGCCGCCGGGGATCGCCGCGGCGGCCTGCTCGGCCGGGCCGTTGACGATGAGGACGGCCACCTCGGCCTCGCGGTAGGCGAGCCGCACCTGCGCCGTCGCCCCGGCCGCGTGCTTGCGCACATTGGTGAGCGCCTCCTGCACCACCCGGTACACCGTCGCCTCGATCCGCCGCCCGCACGGCCGCTGCTCGCCCTCGACCGCCAGCTCGACGCCCATCCCGGCCGCCCTCGACTCCTGGACGAGCTGCGCGAGTTCCGCCAGGCTCGGCCCGGTGTCGGCCTCGTGGTCGGCGCCGCCATCCACACCGGCCATCGCACCGGCCACCGCACCGGCCACGGGCGGCGCGGCGGGGGGCGCCGCGGACGGCCCCGGCTCCGAGCGCAGCACCCCGAGCATCTGCCGCAGCTCGGTCAGCGCCTGCCGCCCCATCTCCCCCACCAGCTCCGCGCTCTCCGACGCCTTCCGGCCGTCCTTGAGCGCCACCGACTTCCATGCGGTCGCGTGCACCACCATCAGGCTCACCCGGTGCGCGACCACGTCGTGCATCTCCCGGGCGATCCGGGCCCGCTCGGCGGCGCGGGCCCGCTCGGCCCGCTCTGCGGCCTTCTCGGCCAGCAGCTCCAGCTCGCGTTCCAGGCCGTCGGCCCGGTCCCGCAGGCTCTCCACCAGCCGGCGGCGGGCCCGTACGTACAGGCCGAAGAGCACCGGCGGCGCGATGAGGCCGGCCGCGACCAGGATCGAGATGGCCAGCACCAGCGGCAGCCCGAGCCGGCTGCTGGAGTGCCGGACGCTGGACTCGATGCTCACGAACGCGACGAGCATGGTGCCCAGGCCGCACATGCCGGCCAGCAGGGCCGTCAGCCGGCGCGGCACCTCGGACGCGGCCAGGGTGTAGAAGCCGACCAGCGACAGGATCAGGCCGGTCTGCGCGGGGGTGACCGCGATCGCCACCAGTACCACCGCGATCGGCCAGCGGCGGCGCAGCACCAGCGTGGCGCCCACCAGCAGCCCGACCAGCGCGCCCAGTCCGGTGGGGATGCCGACCTTCGCGGTGAACTCGGCGCCCTCGAAGGCAGACTCCAGGGCCGAGGCCGCCGCCAGCGACACGTCCAGCACGACACTGCGCCGCCTGGTCCACCACCACAGGCCGGACCAGGCCCGTGCCTGTCCCGGCTCGGCCTCCTCGCCCGGTACGCGCGCCCCCGTCGTACTCATGGCGTCCAGCGTAGGCGGTGAGCGGGCGGTGGAGCCCGGGCGCCCCGAGTGTCCGCCTGATGGGCCGGCCGTCTCGCCGAGTGCCCCGAGACCTATCCTGGAGCGGTCGGACAGCGCGGTCCGCGAGTCCCCGTACCCCGAGTTCGTACCCACTCGTATCCCAAGCCGTCGCCCATTCCACTGCACAAGGAGCCGCACCTGTGAGCAGCGCCGACACCCCACCGGCCAGCAGCACCGCCCTGCGCGCCGACATCCGACGCCTGGGCGAGCTGCTGGGCGGCACGCTCGTCCGGCAGGAGGGCCAGGAACTTCTCGACCTGGTCGAGAAGGTACGCGCACTGACCCGCAGCGACGGCGAGGCCGCCGCCGCCCTGCTGGGCGAGACCGATCTGGAGACCGCGGCCAAGCTGGTCCGCGCCTTCTCCACCTACTTCCACCTGGCCAACGTCACCGAGCAGGTGCACCGCGGCCGCGACCTGCGCGCCCGCCGGGCCAACGAGGGCAGCCTGCTCGCCCAGACCGCCGACCTGCTCAAGGACGGCGACCCGGAGCACGTGCGCGAGAGCGTGCGCAACCTCAACGTGCGGCCGGTCTTCACCGCGCACCCCACCGAGGCCGCCCGCCGCTCGGTGCTCAACAAGCTGCGCCGGATCGCGGAGCTGCTGGACGAGGCCCCGGTCTCCTCCGGCGACCGGCGGCGCGCGGACCTGCGGCTGGCCGAGAACATCGACCTGCTGTGGCAGACCGACGAGCTGCGGGTGGTCCGCCCGGAGCCGGCCGACGAGGCCCGCAACGCGATCTACTACCTCGACGAGCTGCACGCCGTCGCGGTCGGCGACGTGCTGGAGGACCTGGCCGCGGAGCTGGAGCGGGTCGGTGTGCCGCTGCCGCCGCAGACCCGCCCGCTGACCTTCGGCACCTGGATCGGCGGCGACCGGGACGGCAACCCGAACGTCACGCCCGAGGTGACGTGGGACGTGCTGATCCTCCAGCACGAGCACGGCATCACCGACGCGCTGGAGCTGGTCGACTTCCTGCGCGGCGCGCTGTCGAACTCCATCCGCAACTCCGGCGCCAGCCAGGAGCTGCTGGACTCGCTCTCCAACGACCTGGTGGCCCTGCCGGAGATCAGCCCGCGCTACAAGCGGCTGAACGCCGAGGAGCCCTACCGGCTCAAGGCCACCTGCATCCGGCAGAAGCTCGTCAACACCCGCGAGCGGCTGGCCGGCGGCACCGCCCACGTGCCCGGGCGGGACTACCTGGGCAGCACCGAGCTGCTGACCGACCTGCAACTGATCCAGGACTCGCTGCGCGCCCACCGCGGCGGCCTGATCGCCGACGGCCGCACCGACCGGACGATCCGCACGCTGGCCGCGTTCGGCCTCCAGCTGGCCACCATGGACGTGCGCGAGCACGCCGAGGCGCACCACCACGCGCTCGGCCAGCTCTTCGACCGGCTGGGCGAGGAGTCCTGGCGGTACGCCGACATGCCGCGCGACTACCGCCGCAAGCTGCTCGCCAAGGAGCTGCGCTCGCGCCGCCCGCTGGCGCCGAGCCCGGCACCGCTGGACGCGGCGGGCGCGAAGACGCTGGGCGTCTTCCACACCATCCGCGAGGCGTTCGAGCGGTTCGGCCCGGAGGTCGTGGAGTCGTACATCATCTCCATGTGCCTGGGCTCGGACGACGTGTTCGCCGCCGCGGTGCTGGCCCGCGAGGCCGGGCTGATCGACCTGCACGCCGGGGTCGCCAAGATCGGCATCGTGCCGCTGCTGGAGACCACCGACGAGCTGAAGATCGCCGACAAGCTGCTCGACGAGATGCTCTCCGACCCCTCCTACCGGCGGCTGGTGTCGCTGCGCGGCGACGTGCAGGAGGTCATGCTCGGCTACTCCGACTCCTCGAAGTTCGGCGGCATCACCACCTCGCAGTGGGAGATCCACCGCGCGCAGCGCCGGCTGCGCGACGTCGCGCACCGGCACGGGGTGCGGCTGCGGCTCTTCCACGGCCGCGGCGGCACCGTCGGCCGCGGCGGCGGCCCCTCGCACACCGCGATCCTCGCCCAGCCGTGGGGCACCCTGGAGGGCGAGATCAAGGTGACCGAGCAGGGCGAGGTGATCTCGGACAAGTACCTGATCCCCTCGCTCGCCCGGGAGAACCTCGAACTGACGGTCGCGGCCACCCTCCAGGCGTCGGCGCTGCACACCGCGCCGCGGCAGTCCGACGAGGCGCTGGCGCGGTGGGACGCGGCGATGGACATCGTCTCCGACGCCGCGCACACCGCCTACCGCGAGCTGGTCGAGGACCCGGACCTGCCGCCGTACTTCTTCGCCTCCACCCCGGTCGACCAGCTCGGCGAGCTGCACCTGGGCTCGCGCCCGTCCCGCCGGCCGGACTCCGGCGCGGGGCTGGACGGGCTGCGGGCCATCCCGTGGGTCTTCGGCTGGACCCAGTCCCGGCAGATCGTGCCGGGCTGGTTCGGTGTCGGCTCCGGCCTGAAGGCGGCGCGCGAGGCGGGCCTGGACGCGGTGCTGGAGGAGGCCCACGGCCAGTGGCACTTCTTCCGCAACTTCCTGTCCAACGTCGAGATGACGCTGGCCAAGACGGACCTGCGGATCGCCCGCCACTACGTCGACACCCTGGTGCCCGACGAGCTGAAGCACGTGTTCGCCACGATCGAGGCGGAGCACGAGCTGACGGTGCGCGAGGTGCTGCGGCTCACCGGCGAGTCCGAACTGCTCGCCGGGAGCCCGGAGCTGGCGCAGACGTTCCACATCCGCGACCAGTACCTGGACCCGATCTCCTACCTCCAGGTGACCCTGCTGGCCCGCCAGCGCGCGGCGGCCGCCCGCGGTGAGGAGCCGGACCCGCTACTGGCCCGCGCCCTGCTGCTGACGGTCAACGGGGTGGCCGCGGGGCTGCGCAACACCGGCTGACCGCCCGGCGCGCGGCCTCGCCCCGCACCGGCCCGGACGGCGGGCGGGGCGGGGCGGGGCCGCGACCAGCGGCACTCCGCCTTTCCCGGGTGACGCGCGTAGCTAAAAATGCCGACCGGTAACTTCGGTCAAGGCGGCTCCATAACCCGGATGAGCCCCTACGCTTTTCAACAACGCCGGTGGGGGCCGGCGGGTATCAGGGGGCGAGACGCACGGGGTCCGGCGCCCGGGCAGGGACGGCGGTCCGTGCCCGGGCGCCGGGCTCCACGCGAGGCGGTTGCCCACCGCCACTTGGGGGAGCGCCGTGAATCGGGAGTGGTGTCCGTGGGTCGTATCCGGGTCCTCGTCGTCGACGACCATCGTATTTTCGCCGAGTCGCTCGCAGCCGCGCTCGCGGCCGAGCCCGACGTCGATGTGTCCGCCGCCGGCAGCGGTGCCGCGGCACAGCGCTGCCTGGACCGGGCGGCCGCCGACGGGCGGCGCTACGACGTCCTGCTGGTCGACGCGGACCTCGGCGCGGGTCAGCCCCCGCCGGTGACGCTGGCGGCGGTGCCGCCGGCCGTGCCGTCGCAGCCGCGGCCGCTGGAGCCGCGTGATCCGGTGCTCGACGGCCTCGCGCTGGTGGAGCGGATCAGGGCCGCCTACCCGGGGACCCGTACCGTGGTGCTCGCCGAGCGGGACGACCCGGTGCGCGCCGCGCGGGCCCTTCAGTCCGGCGCGTCCGGCTGGGTGGCGAAGGACTGCTCGCTGTCGCGGCTGCTCGCGGTGGTCCGCGGGGTGCTGCGCGACGAGACGCACCTGCCGCCGGCGCTGCTGACCGGGGTGCTGCGGGAGCTGACCGCGGCGCGCCGGCACCGTACCGAGAGCGAGCAGCTGGTGGAGTCGCTGACGCCGCGCGAGCAGGAGGTGCTGCGCTGCATGGTGGCGGGGCTGGGGCGCAAGGCGGTCGCCGAGCGGCTGTTCCTGTCTCCGCACACGGTCCGCACCCATATGCAGAACGTGCTGGGCAAGCTCGGGGTGCACTCCACGCTCGCCGCGGTCGCGCTGGCCCGGCGGGCCGGGGTGGGGCCGGTGGAGCTGCTGCCGTCAGCCGGGGACGTTGTCGAACGGCGCGGTTAGCTGCCGCAGCAGCCCGGCGAGTTCCACGCGCTGCCGGTCGGTGAGGTCGCCCAGGATCGCGCGCTCCTGGGTGAGCAGTCCGGCCAGCGAGCGGTCGGCGCGGTCCTGGCCCTGCGGGGTGAGCCGGACCAGCACGCCGCGCCGGTCGTTGGGGTCGGGCCGCCGCTCGACCAGCTGCTTCTTGGCGAGCCGGTCGATCCGGTTGGTCATGGTGCCGGAGGTGACGAGGGTCTGGGTCAGCAGCTGCCCCGGCGAGAGCTGATACGGCTCGCCGGCCCGGCGCAGGGCGGTCAGCACGTCGAACTCCCACGGCTCCAGCCCGTGTTCGGCGAAGGCGATCCGCCGGGCGCGGTCCAGGTGCCGGGCGAGCCGGCTGACCCGGCTGAGCACCTCGAGCGGCTCCACGTCGAGGTCGGGGCGCTCTCGGCGCCATGCAGCGACCAGCCGGTCGACCTCGTCCTCCATGCGCTCAGTGTAGTAGGTCTGTCGACATGAAGTCTCTTGACATCAAGATATCTCTGGGAGCAGTCTGAAGGTGAAGGGCAGAACCTTGCTCTCCGTTTTCGCCGGCTCCGCACCATCCAGGGAGTACGAACGATGCCAGCAGCTCCGACGTGGGACCCGTACCAGTATCTCCGGCACTCCACCCATCGCACCCGCCCCTTCCTCGATCTTCTCGCCCGGATCACCGACGTGCCCGGCGGCGACGCGCCCCGGATCGCCGACATCGGCTGCGGGCCGGGCAACGTGACGGCACTGCTCGCCGACCGCTGGCCCGGCGCGCACATCACCGGCTTCGACAGCTCGCCCGACATGCTCGAAGCCGCCCGCGAACACGCCGGCCCGACCCCCGGCGGCGGCGCACTCGACTTCCGGCGGGCAGACGCGGCGGTGTGGACACCCGAGGAGCCGTTCGACCTGATCGTGTCCAACGCGGCGCTCCAGTGGGTGCCCGGGCACGCCGACCGCTTCCCCTCCTGGCTGGCGCACCTCACCCCCGGCGGCGTGCTCGCCTTCCAGGTGCCCGGCAACTTCACCGCGCCCAGCCACGCCCTGCTCGCCGAGCTGTGCGACACCCCGCGCTGGCGTGCCCGCCTCGAAGGACACGGCCGCCGCTACGTGCACATCCTCTCCCCCGCGGAGTACCTGGAGCGCCTGACCGAGATCGGCTGCACCGACGTGGACGCCTGGGAGTCCACCTACGTCCAGCTGCTCCAGGGCGAGGACCCGGTGCTGGACTGGACGAAGGGCACCGCGCTGCGCCCGGTGCTCACCGCGCTGGAGGACGACCCGGCCGCCGCCCGCGAGTTCGTCGCCCAGTACCGCGACCTGCTGCGCAAGGCGTACCCGGCCGGCCCGCACGGCACGGTCTTCCCGTTCCGCCGGATCTTCGCCATCGCCCGCGCCGGCGCCCCGGAGGCCGCCCGGTGATCGTCGGCCTCGACCACGTCCAACTGGCCGCGCCGCCCGGCAGCGAACCGCGGCTGCGCGCCTTCTACACCGGCGTCCTCGGCATGACCGAACTGGCCAAGCCCCCCGTGCTCGCCGGGCGCGGCGGCTGCTGGTTCTCGGCGGGCGGCGCGGTGCTGCACCTGGGCATCGAGGAGGAGTTCCGGCCGGCCCGCAAGGCGCACCCCGGCCTGCGCGTCGACCGCATCCACGACCTCGCCGCCACCCTCAAGGAGCACGGCGTGCCGGTCGTATGGGACTACGACCTGCCCGGACACCTGCGGTTCCACACCGAGGACCCGGTCGGCAACCGGCTGGAGTTCCTGGAGCCGACCACCGTCTGAACCCTGACCGCTCCCCCTCCGGTCCGGCCGGGCCGCCGTGTGCGACGGCGGCCGGGCCGGGGCCGGTACGGGGGTCAGTTGTTGTAGCGGCTCTGCGCGCGCTCCAGCCCCTCGGTCACGAGCTCCTCGACCGCGTCGGCGGCCCGGTCCACGAACCAGTCCAGCTCCTTGCGCTCGGCCGAGGAGAAGTCCTTGAGGACGAAGGCCGCCACGTCCATCCGCCCGGGCGGACGGCCGATCCCGGCCCGCACCCGCAGGTAGTTCGCGCCGAGCGACTTCGTGATGGACTTCAGGCCGTTGTGCCCGTTGTCACCGCCGCCGAGCTTGAGCCGCAGCGTGGGGTAGTCGATGTCCAGCTCGTCGTGGACCGCGATGATGCGGTCGGTCGGCACCTTGTAGAACTCCTTGAGCGCGGTGACCGGCCCGCCGGACAGGTTCATGTACGACATGGGCTTGGCCAGCACCACCCGCGCGCTCGCCGGACCGGGCGGCCCGATCCTGCCCTCGACCACCTGCGCCTGCGCCTTGTGGGCCCGCTTGAACTTCCCGCCCATCCGCTCGGCGAGCAGGTCCGCCACCATGAAGCCGATGTTGTGCCGGTTGCCGGCGTACTCCGGCCCCGGGTTGCCCAGGCCCACCACCATCCAGGGCCCTGTGCTGTCGCTCATCCACATCTCCGAAAGCAGTCGCCGTACACCGTAGAACCGTAAGGGGCGCACACCCTGGCCGGCGGTCCTTACACACCGCATGGACGCCGCATGGACACCGCACGCAAACGGCCGCCGCCGCACCCGGAGGTACGACGGCGGCCGACGCGATCTGGTTCAGCTCTCGTCCGCGGCGGGCGCCTCGGCGGCACCCTCGCCCTCGGCCTCGGTCTCGCCCTCGGCGGGCGCCTCGGCCTGCGCGGAGACGACCTGGATCACCACGGCGTCCTCCTCGGTGACCAGCGAGGTGCCCTTCGGCAGCGCCACGTCCTTCGCCAGGATGGACGCGCCCGCCTCCAGACCCTCGACGGAGACGGTGAACGCCTCGGGGATGTGGGTCGCCTCGGCCTCGACCGACAGCGTGTTGAGCACGTGCTCCAGCAGGTTGCCGCCCGGGGCCGGCTCGCCCTCGGCGGTGACCGGCACCTCGACGGTGACCTTCTCGCCGCGCTTGACGGCCAGCAGGTCGACGTGCTCGATGAAGCCCTTCAGCGGGTCGCGCTGTACGGCCTTGGGGATGACCAGCTCGGAGGAGCCGTCGATGTCCAGCGCGATCAGGACGTTCGGGGTGCGCAGCGCGAGCAGCAGCTCGTGGCCGGGGACCGTGACGTGCCGCGGGTCGGCGCCGTGGCCGTAGACGACCGCGGGGACCTGGTTGGCGCGGCGCACCCGGCGGGCGGCGCCCTTGCCGAACTCGGTACGCACCTGGGCGGGGATCTTCACTTCAGCCATGGGAATCGGCTCCTCGTAAGGGCGGGCAGTACGGTCGCCCGGCCGCGACGGGCCGATCCTGCACGAGGAGCGCGTCGATAACGGAGGTGCGGCGGACATGCGTCCGGGCCCTTCCCTCGCCGAGCAACCTCGACAGCGTAACGGTGGGAAGGGCCCGGAGCGAAATCCGCGGGCGCCCGGCAGGCGGGACGACGCTGTGCAGCGGCGACGGACTAGTGCGCGTCCTCGAAGAGCTTGGTGACCGAGCCGTCCTCGAAGACCTCGCGCACCGCGTTGGCGATGGTCGGCGCCATCGACAGCACGGTGATCTTGTCGAGGTCGGTCTCCGCCGGCGTCGGCAGCGTGTCGGTGAAGATGAACTCGCTGACCTTGGAGTTCTTCAGCCGGTCCGCGGCCGGACCGGACAGCACCCCGTGCGTGGCGGTGACGATGACGTCCTCCGCGCCGTTGGCGAACAGCGCGTCCGCGGCGGCGCAGATGGTGCCGCCGGTGTCGATCATGTCGTCGACCAGCACACACACCCGGCCCTTGACGTCGCCGACCACCTCGTGGACCTTCACCTGGTTGGCGACGTCCGGGTCGCGGCGCTTGTGCACGATCGCCAGCGGCGCGCCCAGCCGGTCGCACCAGCGGTCGGCGACCCGCACCCGACCGGCGTCCGGGGAGACCACGGTGAGCTTGGCGCGGTCCACCTTCGCGCCGACGTAGTCCGCCAGCACCGGCAGCGCCATCATGTGGTCCACCGGGCCGTCGAAGAAGCCCTGGATCTGGTCGGTGTGCAGGTCCACGGTGAGGATGCGCTCGGCGCCCGCGGTCTTGAACAGGTCGGCCATCAGCCGGGCCGAGATCGGCTCGCGGCCGCGGTGCTTCTTGTCCTGCCGGGCGTAACCGTAGAAGGGCACGATCACGGTGATGCTCCGGGCGGAGGCGCGCTTGAGCGCGTCCACCATGATGAGCTGCTCCATGATCCACTGGTTGATCGGGCTGGTGTGGCTCTGCATCAGGAAGCAGTCGGCGCCGCGGGCCGACTCCTCGAACCGCACGTAGATCTCGCCGTTGGCGAAGTCGAAAGCCCGGGTGGGCACGAGCTCGACCCCCAGCTCGTGTGCCACCGCCTCCGCCAGATCGGGGTGGGCGCGGCCGGAGAAGAGCATCAGCTTCTTCTCACCGGTCGTCTTGATCCCGGTCACTGCACCGTCTCCTTGGTGTTCGACTGGTGTTCGGCACAGCGCCGCCCAGTGTCGGACGGGCTGGCGGAATTGTGTGCACCACACACGGTACGCCCCATCCGGCGCACCTGTGCACCTCACGTCCGGCCGATGAGACGACCCTCACTCAGTCCTGTGCGCCGGGCTCCTCGCCCTGCTGCTGTGCGCGTTCGGCCGCCTGCGCAGCGGCACTGCCAGGGCGCTTGCGGGCCACCCAGCCCTCGATGTTGCGCTGCTGGCCGCGGGCGACGGCCAGCGAACCGGAGGGCACGTCCTTGGTGATCACCGAGCCGGCCGCGGTGTAGACGCCGTCGCCGATCACCCGGGGGGCGACGAACATGTTGTCCGCGCCGGTCTTGCAGTAACTGCCGATGACGGTGTGGTGCTTGTGCTCGCCGTCGTAGTTCACGAAGACGGTGGCGGCGCCGATGTTGGTGTGGTCGCCGATGGTCGCGTCGCCCACGTAGCTCAGGTGCGGCACCTTGGTGCCCTCGCCGATGGAGGCGTTCTTCATCTCGACGTACGTGCCCGCCTTGGCCTTCGCGCCCAGCTTCGCGCCCGGCCGCAGGTAGGCGTACGGGCCGACGGACGCCCCGGCGCCGATCTCGGCGTGGTCGGCGACCGCGTGGGTGACCCTCGCACCCGGCCCCACCGACGTGTCGGTGAGCGTGCACTCCGGGCCGACCTCGGCGCCCGCCGCGATGCTGGTGGCGCCCAGCAGTTGCGTGTTGGGGTGCACCAGCGCGTCGGGCTCCAGGGTGACGGTGACGTCGATCCAGGTGCTGGCGGGGTCCACGACGGTGGCCCCGGCGCGCATGGCCGCCTCCAGCAGGCGGTCGTTGAGCGCCCGGCGGGCCCGCGCGAGCTGCACCCGGTCGTTGACCCCGGCGATCTCGTGGTGGTCCGCGGCGACGTAGGCGCCGACCCGGTGGCCGGCGTCGCGCAGGATCGCCAGGGTGTCGGTGAGGTATTCCTCACCCTGCGCGTTGTCGGTGGTGAGCTTGCCCAGCGCCTCCGCGAGCAGCCGCCCGTCGTAGGCGTACACACCGGAGTTGATCTCCTTGACCGTGCGCAGCGCCTCGGTGGCGTCCTTCTGCTCGACGATCGCGGTGACCTGGCCGTCCGAGCCGCGCACGATCCGCCCGTAGCCGGTCGGGTCGGGCACCTGGGCGGTCAGCACGGTGACGGCGTTGCCCTCGGCGCGGTGCGCGGCGGTGAAGTCGGCCAGCGTCTCGGCGGTCAGCAGCGGCACGTCGCCGTAGGTCACCACCACGGTGCCGTCCACGGCGCCGCCGCCCCGGGTGAGTTCGGCCAGGCCCACGCGCACCGCGTGGCCGGTGCCGAGCTGCTCCTCCTGCACGGCGGTCAGCGCCTGCGGGTCCTGCTCGGCGAGGTGCGCGGTGACCTGCTCGCGCCCGTGGCCGACGACGACCACCAGGTGCTCGGGGTCCAGCGCGCGGGCCGCGGCGACGGCGTGCCCGATCAGCGAACGGCCGCAGATCGAGTGCAGGATCTTGGGGGTGGCCGACTTCATGCGGGTGCCCTCACCCGCGGCGAGGATGACGACGGCAGCCGGGCGGTTGGGGCTCACGCGGAGACTCCTCGGCTTGTGGGCTTCGGGTGGCGGACAACCGCAGCTTACCGAGGGGTGGGGGACTTCTCCCGATCCGCTCCGCCGCCAGGACTCGAACCCGGACTTAAGGCACCAAAAGCCCCAGTGCTGCCAATTACACCACGGCGGATCAACTCGACGCGGCAGCCCCGCAGTCGGGGCCCACCGGGCCGTACCGCACCCATCATGCCGTACGACACGGGGTGGACGCGACGCCGTTGTGGGGTAAAGATCCATTCTCAGGACCCCGCGAGGGAAGGTAACCCTTACCCGACCGGTCCTGTCGCCCGCCGGGCGCCGCTGCAATACTTACGGCGGCGTAGGTTGTGCGGCACGCGGCCCCCGCGCCGTGCAAGCGACTTTCCGACAACCTCTCCCACCAGCCCCTTTCAGTCCCCCTCCTCTGCACAAGGGACGCATATGACCACACAGACGGACGTGATCACCGAGGCCCGGGAACCCGGGCCCGCAGGACAGGGATCGCCGCTGCCCAGTGCCACCCGCGGCGGCGAGAGCAAGCGGTCCATCGAGCAGATCACCCTGCTGCTCTTCATCTGCATCCCCTTCGTGGCGCTCGCCGCGGCGGTCCCCCTGGCGTGGGGACGGGGGATGAGCTGGCTGGACGTCGGGCTGATGGTCGTCATGTACTTCCTCGGCTGCCACGGCATCACCATCGGCTTCCACCGGCACTTCACCCACGGCTCGTTCAAGGCCAAGCGCCCGCTGAAGGTGGCGCTGGCCATCGCCGGCTCGATGGCCGTCGAGGGCCCGATCGTGCGCTGGGTCGCCGACCACCGTCGGCACCACAGGTTCAGCGACGCCGAGGGCGACCCGCACAGCCCGTGGCGGTACGGCGAGACCGTCCCCGCGCTGCTCAAGGGCCTGTGGTGGGCGCACATGGGCTGGCTCTTCGACGAGGAGCAGACCCCGCAGCAGAAGTACGCGCCCGACCTGATCAAGGACCCGGCGATCCGCCGGATCTCCCGCGACTTCTGGCTGTGGACGGCGATCTCGCTGCTGCTGCCGCCGCTGGTCGGCGGGCTGGCCACCATGTCGTGGTACGGCGCGTTCACCGCGTTCTTCTGGGGGTCACTCGTCCGGGTGGCTCTGCTGCACCACGTCACCTGGTCGATCAACTCCATCTGCCACGCGGTCGGCAAGCGCCCGTTCAAGTCCCGCGACCGCTCGGGCAACGTGTGGTGGCTGGCCGTGCTGTCCTGCGGCGAGTCGTGGCACAACCTGCACCACGCCGACCCCACCTCCGCCCGGCACGGCGTGCTGCGCGGCCAGGTCGACTCCAGCGCCCGGCTGATCCGGTGGTTCGAACTCGCCGGCTGGGCCTCCGACGTCCGATGGCCGGACGCTGCCAGGATCGCCGCCCGCCGCCAGGAGCCGGACCGCCAGGACGTCGACGCAGCGGCATGATGACCAGGTGAGCGACGGCGAGGACGGAAGAACGGCCCGGCACCCGGGTGCGGCGGCGGGGGCACGGCGCGCCCGGCGGGTGCGGATGACCGCGAAGGAGCGGCGCGAGCAGCTCCTCAGCGTGGGTCGGACGCTCTTCGCCGAACGGGGGTACGAGGGCACCTCGGTGGAGGAGATCGCGCACCAGGCGGGGGTCTCCAAGCCGGTCGTCTACGAGCACTTCGGCGGCAAGGAGGGGCTGTACGCGGTCGTGGTCGACCGCGAGATGCGCCGCCTGCTCGACATGGTGACCGGCGCCCTCACCGGCGGGCACCCCCGCGAACTCCTGGAACAGGCCGCGTTCGCCCTGCTCGACTACATCGAGCAGCACACCGACGGGTTCCGGGTGCTGGTCCGGGACTCCCCCGTCGCGCAGTCCACCGGCACCTTCGCTTCCCTGATCAGCGACATCGCCACGCAGGTGGAGGACATCCTCGGCCAGGAGTTCGACCAGCGCGGCTTCGACCCCACCCTCGCCCCGCTGTACGCGCAGGCCCTGGTCGGCATGGTCGCGCTGACCGGCCAGTGGTGGCTGGACGCGCGCCGCCCGCCGAAGGCCGAGGTGGCCGCGCACCTGGTGAACCTCAGCTGGAACGGCCTGTCCGGCCTGGAGCAGCGGCCGCGGCTGATCGGCCACCGCAGGAGCTGACCGCCCGCGGGTCCGGGCGGCGCGCACGGGCGGGCGGCGCCGTCAGCCGACCGGTGCCGCCCGCCCGTGTGCGCGGTCCACGTGTCAGGGCGTGTCCCGCGTGCTCTGTGTTCCCCGGGTTCCCCGCGTTCCGCGCGCTCCCGGGTTCCGCGCGTTCCCCCCGCTACCAGAGGCGGCGGGCCCCCGCCGACGGGGAGATGGCGAAGTGCCGCGACTGCGGGAGCGCCGCCGCCACCGCGTCGGTGACCCGCTCCAGGTCGCCCGCTTCGAGCAGCACGATCGCCGAGCCGCCGAAGCCGCCGCCGGTCATCCGGGCGCCGAGCGCGCCCGCGGCCAGCGCGGTGTCCACCACGAGGTCGAGTTCCGGGCAGGAGACCTGGAAGTCGTCGCGCAGCGAGACATGGCCGGCGGTGAGCACCGGGCCGATCTCGCGCACCCGGCCGGCGTCGCACAGCGCGAGCACCTCCTCGACCCGCTGGTTCTCGGTGACCACGTGCCGGGTCAGCCGGCGCAGCCGGTCGTCGGGCAGCGCCGCGAGCGCGTCGGCCAGGCCCTCGAAGGGCACGTCGCGCAGCGCGGGCAGGCCGAGCGCCGCGGCGGCGGCCTCGCACCCGGCGCGGCGCTCGCCGTAGGCGCCGTCGGCGTGCGCGTGCTTGACGCGCGTGTCCACCGCCACCATGGCCAGGCCCGCGGCGGCCAGGTCCAGCGGCACCTGCCGCTGGCCGAGGCCGCGCACGTCCAGGTGGAGCGCGTGGCCGTCGGTGCAGCAGGCCGAGGCGGTCTGGTCCATCACGCCGACGGGCGCACCCACGTAGGTGTTCTCCGAGGACTGGCACAGCAGCGCCAGGTCCTGCCGGGACATGCCCCGCACCCCGTGCAGTTCGGTGAGCGCCAGGGCGGTGACGACCTGGAGCGCCGCGGAGGAGGACAGGCCGCCGCCGACCGGGACGTTGCTGTCGTAGAGCAGGTCGGCGCCGCCGACGTCGTGGCCGGCCTGGCGCAGCGACCACAGCACGGCGGCCGGGTAGCGGACCCAGCCGGGGGTGGTGCCGGGGGCGAGGTCGGCGACGGCGAGTTCGACGACGCCGTCCTCCATGTCCGCCGAGCGCAGCCGCAGCAGGCCGTCGTCGCGGCGGGCGACCGCGGCGCGGGTGATGTGCGGCAGCGCGAACGGCATGGCGAGGCCGTCGTTGTAGTCGGTGTGCTCGCCGATCAGGTTGACCCGGCCGGGCGCCGCCCACCCGCCTTCGGGGGCGCGCCCGAAGGTGTCCTTGAACGCGGCCTCGAACGCGGCGGCGTCCGGCAGTGCGGAGTCGGTCATCGTATGTCGCCCTCCCCGAGCGATTGAGCGAAGTTCCATGCGTCGCGGACGATGCCGGCCAGGTCGGCGCGGCTCGGCTGCCAGCCCAGGCGCTCGCGGGCGCGGTCGGCCGAGGCGACCAGCACCGCCGGGTCGCCGGGGCGGCGCGGCTGCGAGACGGCCGGGATCGGGTGGCCGGTGACCTGGCGGACGGTCTCGATGACCTCGCGGACGGAGAACCCGTTGCCGTTGCCGAGGTTGCAGATCAGGTGCTCGCCGGCCGGTGCCTTGTCCAGCGCCAGCAGGTGGGCCTCGGCGAGGTCGGCGACGTGGATGTAGTCGCGCAGGCAGGTGCCGTCGGGCGTCGGGTAGTCCTCGCCGTAGATGGCGACGGACTCGCGGCGGCCCTGGGCGACCTGGAGCACCAGCGGGATGAGGTGCGACTCGGGGTCGTGGCGCTCGCCCTGCCGGCCGTAGGCGCCGGCCACGTTGAAGTACCGCAGCGAGACCGCGGACAGCCCGTGGGCGGCGCACTCGCCGGTGATCATGTGGTCGACGGCGAGCTTGGTGGCGCCGTAGGGGTTGGTCGGGGCGGTCGGCGCGTCCTCGGTGATCGGCACCGTCTGCGGCTCGCCGTAGGTGGCGGCGGTGGAGGAGAAGACGAGCTTGCGGACCCCGGCGGTGCGCATGGCGGCGAGCAGTTCGAGGGTGCCGGCCACGTTGTTGCGCCAGTACTTCTCCGGGTTGGCGACGGACTCGCCGACCTGGGAGGAGGCGGCGAAGTGCAGCACCGCGTCATAGGAGCCGTCGAGCACCTTGCCCGCGTCCTGGATGCGGCCCTCGACGAACTCCGCGCCCTCCGGCACGCCCTCGCGTACGCCGGTGGACAGGTCGTCCAGCACCGTCACCTGGTGGCCGGCGTCGAGCAGGTAGGCGCCCACGACCCCGCCGACGTAGCCGGCGCCTCCGGTGACCAGCAGCTTCTTGGGGCGCGGGGTCCCGGTGGATTCGGTCACTTGGTGGCCACCTCTCGCAGTCGCTGGGCCGCGGCCTCCGGCGGCACGTCGTTGACGAACGCGCTCATGCCGGACTCGGAGCCCGCCAGGAACTTCAGCTTGCCCGAAGTCCGCCGGATGGTGAAAAGCTCCAGGTGGAGCGCGAACTCCCGGCGGTCGGGCGCGCTGAACGGCGCCTGGTGCCAGCCGGCGATGTACGGGGTGGGCGGCTGGTCGGGGCCGAAGATCCGGTCGAAGCGGCGCAGCAGCTCCAGGTACACGTGCGGGAACTCCGCGCGCGCGTCCTCCTCGAGGCCGAGCAGGTCCGGCACCCGGCGGTTGGGGTAGAGGTGCACCTCGTACGGCCAGTGCGCCGCGTAGGGGACGAAGGCCGTCCAGTGCTCGCCGGCCAGCACGATCCGGCTGCCGTCGGCCCGCTCGTCGGCGAGCACGTCGTCGAAGAGGTTGCGGCCGGTCTCGGCGCGGTGCTCGGCCAGCGAGCGCAGCATGAGCGCGGTGCGCGGGGTGACGGACGGGTAGCCGTAGATCTGCCCGTGCGGGTGGGCGAGGGTGACGCCTATCTCCTCGCCGCGGTTCTCGAACGGGAAGACCTGCTCGACGCCGGGGTGCTGGGACAGGTCGCTGGTGCGGTCGGTCCACGCGTCCAGCACCAGGCGGGCGGCCTCGGGGGTGAGCTTGGAGAACGACGAGTCGTGGTCGGAGGTGAAGCACACCACCTCGCAGCGGCCCTTGTCGCCGGCGAGCGACGGGAAGCGGTTCTCGAAGACCGCGACCTCGTAGTCGCTGTCGGGGATCTCGGTCTGCCGTCCCTCGCGCGAGGGGCACAGCGGGCACTGGTCGGCCGGCGGGTGGTACGTGCGGCCCTGCCGGTGCGAGGCGATGGCCACGGTGTCGCCGAGCAGCCGGTCGAACCGGGTCTCGGAGGTGGTGGCCACCGGGTCGAGCGGGCGGTGGTCGACGGCGTCGCGGACCACGGCGTCGGTCGAGTCGTAATAGATCAGCTCACGGCCGTCCGCGAGCCTGGTCGACGTCTTCTTCACCTACGGCACCTCTTGCCACGATCACTCAACGCTTCCAACAGAACCGAACACAATGAATCACAACACAACAGCACAGTCAATGCCAGGGGCCGATGAACTCACACAGGTTCGTCTTCATGGGCGCGTGGGCTCGGGGCGGGGCACCGCGGGGCACAACCAAACAAAGCCGAACAGATCACGACGCAAAACGGCGAAACGACCGACGGGCAGGGGGCGTTCGGCGCCGGGCCGTACGGGTTTCCGGGCGTGACGGGCCGCGCGGGCGTGCTGAGTGCGGGCCTTTCGGGTCCGGGAGCCGCGGGCGCCGGGGCTCAGGCGCCGGGCGCGCTCAACGCGCGGGGTCGTCCGCCGCGCGCTCCAGCAGCCCGGTCCGCGCCGCCAGCGCCGCCGCCTCCAGCCGGGAGCCCACGCCCAGCTTCATCAGCACCCGCTGCACATGCGTGCGGGCGGTGCTCGGCGCGATCCGCATGCCCGCCGCGATCACCCGGGTGTCCTCGCCCTCGGCGACGCGCACCAGCACCTCGACCTCGCGCGGGGTGAGCATCTCCAGCAGCCGGGCGCCCTCGTCGTCGGGCTGCCGGGCCGGGTTGAGCAGTTCGGCGAACGCGCCCTGGAGCAGCTGCTGCGCCACCGCCACCTCGCCGGTCCTGGCCTTGGCCATGGCCCGCTCGACGCCCTCGATCCGCTCGTCGTGCCGGACGTAGCCGGACGCGCCGGCGGCGAAGGCCGCGGCGATGCCGCGCGGGTCGGGCACCGGGCCCAGCACCACCACGGCCACCGTCGGCCGCTCCCGCTTGATCCGCGCGACCGTGTCGAAGGCGCCCGGCTCCGCGGGCGCCGCGGTGCCGAACAGGCAGACCTCGGGCGTCCTGCTGAGCACCAGGTCGGCAGCGCCCGCGGCCGGCGCCGCGGCGGCCAGCACGCGGTGCCCGCGCAGCCTCAGCGCCGAGGCCAGCGCCTCGGCCAGCAGCCGGTGGTCGTCGACCACGACGAGCCGTACACCCATCTCGGGTCTCCCCCATCCCCCCGCGGCCCCCACGGCCGCCGGTACCGGTCCCCAGTCCATACCGCGACCGGGCCGGTCCCAACCGCACCCCGTGGTGCGGAAGCACGGGCCGCCGCGGGAACACCCGGTCGGCCGGCGCGCCCGGACGAGCCGGGCGCGCCTCGGTCAGCTGTACGTCACCAGGTACTTCTGGCCGGACTCGCCGGCGTAGACGGTCTTCGACGCGAGGTAGAGGACGCCGTCGTGCCACACCAGGTAGCGGGAGTCGCCGACGGACTCCAGCCGCTGGTAGGCGTCGCTGCCGAGCGTGGCGTAGGTGCTGATCGCGCCGCTCGACGGGTCGAGGGTGACCAGCCGGCCCGCCTTGTCGTACTGCGGCTCCTCGTAGCCGAGGACCTTGCCGTCCTGGAAGCCGATGCCGGTGATGTCGTAGTTGCCGGTCGGCTTGGCGACCCACTTCTGCTTGCCGTCCGACAGGTTGAACGCCGCGATGCCGCTGAGCACGTTGCCGGAGCCGGAGGTGGCGCCGTCGAGCGTCAGGTAGACGGTGTCCTTGTCGACGAGCACGTTGTGCACCGACTGCACCTCGATGCCGTCGTCGTCGACGTGGTACTTCTTCGTGCCGAGCGAGACCCGCGACTGGAGCTTGCCGTCGACGAGCGAGGCCACGTCGGTGTAGGTGGTGTCCTCGGTGCCGAGCAGCACCACCACCGGGTCGGTGGAGACGACCGCGCTCACCCGCAGCCCGTCGGGCGCGTTCCAGGTCCACTTCGGGGCACCGGACTTGGCCGGGTCGACGACCTGCACCTTGTACGCGGCGTCGTAGTCGCAGTCCAGGACCGCGACGAACTGCGCGCCGCCGGCGTACCCGGAGTCGCGGCAGTTGTCGCCGCTGTCGCCGTCGCCGGCCTGCCACAGCTTCGTCTGGTCGCTGAGCTTGTAGCCGACGGAGCCCTCGCCCCAGGTGATGCCGACCGCGTCGCCGCTGACGGCCATCTCGGCGTAGGTGAACGTCGAGGTGGTGCCGGGCAGCGTCGCCGTCCACAGCGACTTGCCGGTGGCCAGGTCGATCGCCATGATCTTGTCGCACTTGGCGCCGTACTGGATGGCGGTCATGTCCTGGTAGGAGTCACGCGCCGCGGTGCAGTCCGAGCCGCCCGCCGCGGGGATCGTCCACGCCTGGGCGCCGGTGGCGGCGTCGTAGCCGACCACCTTGCCGATCTGGTTCTTCACCACGTACTTGTCGGTGAACCAGATGCCCAGCGAGTCCTTGAGGTTGTCCTTCTCCGCGACGGTGTCGGCGTCCTTGTCCCACTTGAAGTCCAGTTCGGACTTGTGCGCCGCGGTGGTCGGACCGCCGCTGGGGCCGCTGGAACTGGCCTGCGGGTCCGGGTTGTCCTTGCCGCCGCCCCTGGTCGCGAGGTACACGCCGCCGCCGATCACCAGCACCGCGGCCACCACGGCCGCCACGATGACGAACAGCTTGTTCTTCGACCCGCCGGTGCCGGGCCCGCCCGGCTGCATGCCGTACGGGGGCTGCCCGCCGTAGGGCTGCTGGCCGTACTGCGGCGGCGGGGCCTGCTGCGGGTAGCCGTACGGGCCCGGCGGGGGCTGCTGGCCGTAACCGGGCTGGCCGGGCGGGGGCTGCTGGCCGTAACCGGGCTGGCCGTAGCCCTGGCCGGCGGCGGGCTGCTGCGGCGGCGGGCCGGGGTAGCCGTAGCCCGGGGCGGGCGCCGCCGGGGGCGGGGGTTGAGGCGCCTGCTGCTGGGGGAACGCGGGCTGGGTCGGCGCCGCGTACGGGTTCTGGCCCGGGGGCGGCGGCGACGCGTAGGGGTTGTCCGGCTGCGAAGGGGGCGGCGGCACTGCCCCGCCGGAACTCCCGTACGGGGGCGGGTTGCCGGGGGGCGGGGGCGGCTGCGACATCAGCAGGTCCTTCTTCGGGCCGGGCGAAAGGGCGTGCGGGCTGCGGGCGTGCGGGGCGCGAAGCGCGAGCCATCCGCTCCGGTACGGTCCGAACGGACACGGCGGCGACGGCCGCGGTCCGGGCGGACGCACTTCGGGCGAATGCGCTTCGGAGGAGCGGAAACTCTTTCTATCACCCGGCCCACTTGACGCCGCGGGCCGCCGCTGTTCCGTTATCAGCCCGCTACACGTCCCCCACCGATGCGGCAACTCCGGCCCGCTCCCGGGCACCCCGCGCGCCCGGCTACGCGTCCTCGGCCAGCTCCAGCCAGCGCGTCTCCAGGTCCTCCCGCTCCTCGCGCAGCGCGCGCAGTTCCGCGTCGAGCGCGGCGACCTTCTCGAAGTCGGTGGCGTGTTCGGCGATCTGGGCGTGCAGTTCGCCCTCGCGCTCGCCGACCTTGTCCAACCGCCGCTCCACGCGCTGGAGTTCCTTCTTCGCCGCGCGGGTGTCGCGGGCGGTGGCGCCCGCACCGGCGGCCGCGCCGGAACCTGCGGCGGCACCCGGCGCCGAACCGGCGCCGCCCGGGGGCCGGTTCGCCTGCTTCTGCCCGGCGGGCGGCGGCGCCGCGGCCGCCAGCAGGGCCTGCCGGCGCTCCAGGTACTCGTCCACACCGCGCGGCAGCATCCGCAGCGTACGGTCGCCGAGCAGCGCGAACACCCGGTCGGTGGTGCGCTCCAGGAAGTACCGGTCGTGGCTGATCACCAGCATCGAGCCGGGCCAGCCGTCGAGCAGGTCCTCCAGCTGGGTCAGCGTCTCGATGTCGAGGTCGTTGGTCGGCTCGTCGAGGAAGAGCACGTTCGGCTCGTCCATCAGCAGCCGCAGGATCTGCAGCCGGCGCCGCTCACCGCCGGACAGGTCACCGACCGGCGTCCACTGCTTCTCCTTGCCGAAGCCGAACCGCTCGCACAGCTGGCCCGCGGTCATCTCCCGGCCCTTGCCGAGGTCGACCCGCTGCCGTACCGACTCCACCGACTGCAGCACCCGCTGCGCGGGGTCGAGTTCGGCCACCTCCTGGGAGAGGTAGGCGAGTTTGACGGTGCGGCCCACCACGACCCGGCCGCGGGCCGGCTGCCGCTCGCCGTCGCTGGCCGCCGCCTCGGCCAGGGCGCGCAGCAGCGAGGTCTTGCCCGCGCCGTTCACCCCGACCAGGCCGATCCGGTCGCCCGGACCGAGCTGCCAGGTGATGTGCTCCAGCAGCGTCTTGGGGCCCGCGGTGATCGTCGCGTCCTCCAGCTCGAACACGGTCTTGCCGAGCCGGGAGTTGGCGAACCGCATCAGCTCGGCGCTGTCGCGCGGCGGCGGCACGTCCTCGATCAGCGCGTTGGCCGCCTCGATCCTGAACCGCGGCTTGGAGGTGCGCGCGGGGGCGCCGCGGCGCAGCCACGCCAGCTCCTTGCGCATCAGGTTCTGCCGCTTGGCCTCCTCGGTGGCGGCGATCCGCTCCCGCTCGGCGCGCGCGAACACATAGTCGCTGTAGCCGCCCTCGTACTCGTAGACGCTGCCGCGCTGCACGTCCCACATCCGGGTGCAGACCTGGTCCAGGAACCAGCGGTCGTGGGTGACGCAGACCAGTGCGGCGCGGCGGGCCCGCAGGTGGCCGGCGAGCCACGCGATGCCCTCCACGTCCAGGTGGTTGGTGGGCTCGTCGAGGACGATCAGGTCCTGCTCGCCGATGAGCAGCTTCGCCAGGGCGATCCGGCGCCGCTCGCCGCCGGACAGCGGGCCGATCACGGTGTCCAGGCCGTCCTGGAAGCCGGGCAGGTCCAGCGCGCCGAACAGTCCGGTGAGCACGTCCCTGATCCGCGCGTCCCCGGCCCAGTCGTGGTCCGGGCGGTCCCCGACGATCTCCTGGCGCACGGTCGCGGCCGGGTCCAGCGAGTCGTTCTGCGTGAGCACGCCCAGCCGCAGGCCGCCCTGCTGCGTCACGCGCCCCGAGTCCGGGTCCTCCAGGCGCGCCAGCATGCGCACCAGCGTCGTCTTCCCGTCGCCATTGCGGCCGACCACCCCGATCCGGTCCCCCTCGGAGACCCCGAGCGACACCCCTTCGAGCAGCATGCGCGTCCCGTAGGTCTTGCTGACGCTTTCGACATTGACGAGGTTGACGGCCACGGACGGCTCTTCCTTGGGGACGGTACGGGGGGTCTATGGGTGCGGGGCGGTGAGAGGCGGGGGATGCGGGGGTCTATGGGTGCGGGGACAGCGGGGTCAAGGGTAATGCGGGTGAGGAACATGCCCCCGGGCCGGTCACGGGAGGACGGTGGCGCCCGGAGCCGGAGCGGCGGCGATCCGCGCGGACGTGCCGAGCGCGTCGGCGATCTTCACCGCGCCCGCCTCGTCCGCGGCGAGGAAGGCCACGGTCGGCCCGGACCCGGAGACGATCCCGGCCAGCGCCCCGGCCCCGCGCCCTGCGGCGATCGTGTCGGCCAGTGCCGGACGCAGGGACAGCGCCGCGTCCTGGAGGTCGTTGACCAGCACCCGGGCGAGCGCGTGCGGGTCCCCCGCGGCCAGCGCGGCCACGAGCGCCGGGTCCGCGGCGGGCTCGGCCACCTCGCCGGCCAGGTCCCCGCTGCCGCCCGCCCGGCGCAGCCGGTCGCACTCCCGGTACACCTCGGGCGTCGACAGCCCGCCGTCGGCCAGCGCGAACACCCAGTGGAACGTCCCGCTGACCTCCAGCGCGGTCAGCCGCTCCCCGCGCCCGACCCCGAGCGCGGCGCCGCCGAGCAGCGGGAACGGCACGTCGCTGCCGAGTTCCCCCGCGATCCGCAGCAGCTGCGGGGTCGGCGTGTCCAGCCCCCACAGCGCGTCGCAGGCCAGCAGCGCGCCCGCCCCGTCGGCACTGCCCCCGGCCATCCCCCCGGCCACCGGGATGTCCTTGGCGATGTGCAGATGGACGTCCGGCTCGATGCCGTGCAGCTCGGCGAGCGCGATCGCGGCCCGCGCGGCGAGGTTCGTACGGTCCAGCGGGATGCCCTCGACGTCCCGCCCCTGCGCGGTGACCGTCAGCCCGTCCGCGGGCGCCGCGGTCACCTCGTCGTACAGGCCCACCGCGAGGAACACGTTCGCCAGGTCATGGAAGCCGTCCGGCCGCCGCCCGCCGACGGCGAGCTGCACGTTGACCTTGGCGGGCACACGGACGGTCACGGCGGTCACGATCAGATTCTCCTCGGTTCGTACGACATTCGAAGTTCGCGTCGGGCGGGGCGGGTCGGGGCGGGTCGGGTCGGGTCCGGGGCAGGTCCGGGGGCGCGGGGCCGTCACACCGCGCGGTGCTCGGCGATCGCCGCGAACTCCTCCACCGTCAGCGCCTCGCCGCGCGCCTGCGGCGGCACCCCCGCGGCGACCAGGGCCGCCTCCGCGGCCGCCGCCGACCCGGCCCACCCGGACAGCGCGGCCCGCAGCGTCTTGCGGCGCTGCGCGAAGGCCGCGTCCACCACGGCGAACACCTCCGCCCGGGTCGCCGTGGTCTTCGGCGGGTCGCGCCGCACCAGGGACACCAGGCCGGAGTCCACGTTCGGCGCGGGCCAGAAGACGTTGCGCCCGATCGAGCCCGCGCGCCGTACCTCCGCGTACCAGTTCGCCTTCACCGACGGCACCCCGTACACCTTGTTGCCGGGCGTCGCCGCGAGCCGGTCGGCGACCTCGGCCTGCACCATCACCAGCGTCCTGCGGATGCTCGGGAAGGTGGCGAGCATGTGCAGCAGCACCGGCACCGCCACGTTGTAGGGGAGGTTCGCCACCAGCGCGGTCGGCGGCGGGCCGGGCAGCTCGGCGAGGGCCATCGCGTCGCTGTGCACCAGCGTGAAGTCCCCGGCCCGCGCCGGCAGCCGCGCGGCGACGGTCGCGGGCAGCGCGCCCGCCAGCACGTCGTCGATCTCGACGGCGGTGACCTTGCCCGCGGTCTCCAGCAGTGCCAGCGTGAGCGACCCGAGCCCCGGCCCGACCTCCGCCACCACGTCGTCCGGCCCGACCTCCGCGGTGCGCACGATCCGCCGTACGGTGTTCGCGTCGATCACGAAGTTCTGGCCGCGCTGCTTGGTCGGCCGCACCCCCAGCGCGGTGGCCAGCGCGCGCACGTCGGCCGGTCCGAGCAGGGCGCCGGGCGCTTCGGGGTCTGTCGTACTCACACCCGCAAGGCTATCCGCAGCCGTCAGTACCCGAAGACCCGCGCCGTGTTCCGGGCCACCGCCGCCGCCACGGTGTCCTCGTCCTCGCCCCTGGCCGCGGCCATCGCGCGCAGGGTGACCGGGATCAGGTAGGGCGCGTTGGGCCGCCCGCGGTGCGGCACCGGGGTGAGGAACGGCGCGTCGGTCTCCACCAGCAGCAGGTCCAGCGGTGCGGCGGCCACCGCGTCCCGCAGGTTCTGCGCCGACTTGTAGCTGACGTTCCCGGCGAAGGACATGTAGTAGCCGCGCTCGGCGCACAGCCGCGCCATGGCCGCGTCTCCGGAGAAGCAGTGGAAGAGCACCGTGTCGGGGGCGCCCTCCTCCTGGAGGATGCGCAGTACGTCGTCGTGCGCCTCCCGGTCGTGGATGACCAGCGCCTTGCGGTGCCGTTTGGCGATCGCGATGTGCCGGCGGAAGGAGTGCGCCTGGGCCTGCGCGCCGTCGGGCCCGGTGCGGAAGTAGTCGAGCCCGGTCTCGCCCACGCCCCGCACCTGCGGCAGCGCGGCCAGGGTGTCGATCTCGTCGAGCGCCGCCTCCAGGGCCGCCGTCCCGCCCGGCTCCCGGTCGCCCTGGCGCGACCAGTGGTCGGGGTCGCCGTGCACGATCCGGGGCGCCTCGTTGGGGTGCAGCGCCACCGCCGCCCAGATCTGCTCGTACTGCGCCGCGGTGCGCGCCGCCCAGCGCGAGCCCTCCAGGTCGCAGCCGACCTGGATCAGGGTCCGCACCCCTACCGCGGCGGCCGCCTCGAGTGCCTCCTGCACGGTGCCCGACTGCATGTCCAGGTGCGTGTGGGAGTCGGCGACCGGGACGCGCAGCGGCTCGGGGGCGGGCGCGGGCTCGGCGTTGTTCTTCGTCGGCATGCGTCCGATCCTAGGGAGCCGCGCGGCGGGCGGTCCGCGGCGGGGCGGCGTGCCCGCGGTGCAGCAGCGCGAGCAGCGACCAGTGGCGCGCGTGCGGTGCGGCGGGCGGCTGCTCCTGCTTCGCTTGCGGGTGTGCGGCGGCCGACGTGTGCAGGGCGCTCGACGTGTGCGCGGAGCTCGGCGTGTGCCCGGAGCTCGACGCGTGCGTGTGCGCGTGCCAGCGCGACACCGCCTCGTCGACCTGGCCGGCGCGCATGATGCGCACCAGGTGGCCGCCGCAGTTCCCGCAGCTGGGCCGGGTCAGCGGCGAGGGGACCGCGGCGCCGTCGGCCAGGTACGTCACGTAGGGGCGGCCCGAGGTGTCGACATGGTGCTCGATCTCGTACGCCTGCTCCCAGCCGTGGCCGCAGCGCATGCACGCGAAGGAGTACGCCTCCCTGACGTTGGCCGGGTCCGTGCGCCCGGCAGCCCACCCGGCCGTACGCCCGTCTGCGGGCCCGCTTCCGATTCCGCTTCCGCTTCCGCTTCCGCTTCCGCTTCCGACGGTGTCGCTCATGGCAACTCCTGGGCCCGCCGGGCACCCTGCCCGACCGGGACTTCCCACCTACCAGCGAACGCCCGGCCGGGCCCGGCCGCAGCACTCCGGGACGAGACTTGGGTCAGATTTGGCGTGTTTGTGGGAGATCGGCGGGGTCGTCTTGCCCGGCCCTTCGTGTCAGCCGGGCCGCACGCCGGGTGCGCGCCGTATACGTCACCGGCGTGCTCGTACCCGCGGGTTCTTTAAGAGGCGGACCCGTGTCCGCAGGTTCTTTAAGGAGGCGGGCTCGTATCCGCAGGTTCTTTAAGGGGGCGGACTCCGCCCGCCTTCACGTCTTCGCGTGCTTGGCCGCCACCACCGCGTCGAACACGTCCCGCTTCGGCACGCCCGCCTCCACGGCGACCGCCGCGATCGCCTCCTTGCGGCGCTCCCCGGCCGCCTCCCTGGCCGCGACCCGCCGTACAAGCTCTTCGGGTGCCACGTCGCCCGGGTCCGGGGCGGGGGCGCCCTCGACCACCACGGTGATCTCGCCCCTCACCCGTTCGGCGGCCCAGCGCGCCAGCTCCGCGAGCGGGCCGCGCCGCACCTCCTCGTACGTCTTGGTCAGCTCCCGGCACACCGCGGCGCGCCGCTCGGCGCCGAACACCTCCGCCATGGCCGCCAGGGTGTCGTCGATCCGGTGCGGCGCCTCGAAGTACACGAGCGTGCGGCGGTCGGCCGCGACCTCCTTGAGCCTGGTCAGCCGCTCCCCCGGCTTGCGCGGCAGGAAGCCCTCGAAGCAGAACCGGTCCACCGGCAGGCCCGAGACCGCCAGCGCGGTCAGCACCGCCGACGGCCCCGGCACCGCCGTCACCCGCACCCCGCGCTCCACGGCGGCGGCCACCAGCCGGTAGCCCGGGTCGGACACCGACGGCATGCCCGCGTCCGTCACCAGCACCACCCGCGCGCCACCCTCCAGCGCGTCGGCCAGTTCGCCGGTACGGGCCGCCTCGTTCCCCTCGAAGTACGACACCACGCGGCCGGCCGGTTCCACGCCGAGCGCCTGGGTCAGCCGGCGCAGCCGCCGGGTGTCCTCGGCCGCCACGACGTCGGCCGCGGCGAGTTCGGCGGCCAGCCGGGGCGGGGCGTCCGCGACGTCGCCGATCGGGGTGCCGGCCAGGACCAGGAGGCCCTGCCCGGGGGCGGCCTCGGGCCGGGCGACGGGGTGGGCCGGGCCTTCGGACGGGTCTTCGGCCCGGTCTTCGGACGGGCCTTCGGAGGGGCCTTCGGAGGGATCTTGGGACGGATCTTCGGAGGAGCTGGTCACGGACCGAGTCTAGGTGCGGCCGCGTACGCGGCCCGGCCCGCCGGCCCGCCCCGCGGACCGGCAGACGGACCGGCGCGCGGATCACGCACACGGATCGCGCGCTCGGATTACCGGACAAAGCCGCCTCCCGGTGCGTACAGCTCATCGCAATCTCAGACGCTTTCCCTACGATGGCCCGGTGACGAGTGAGACCGTGGCGCAGGACCGTGCGCAAAAGGGCGTCCGGGCAACGGCGGAGCCGAGCGCGTGGGCGCGGCGGCTGCGGGGGTTCGGGCACGTCGGAACGCCCCGGACCGACACCCGCGAGCGCCTGGTCCCCCCGTTCCCCGAACCCGGGACCAGGATCTGGCAACGGCTCGGGCTGAGCCCGCGCCTGGCCCACCTGGCGGCGAAGTGGTCCGGCTGGCTCGGCCCCCTCCTGGTCGCCGTCCTCGCGGGCGGCCTCCGCTTCTGGCACCTCGGCAGCCCGCGCGCAGTCGTCTTCGACGAGACGTACTACGCCAAGGACGGCTGGTCGATGATCAAGTACGGCTACGAGGGCACGTGGCCGGACGGCAAGGTCTCCAACCCGCAGATCCTCGCGCACCCGCAGGTCATCCCGCTGTCCAAGATCGGCAGCTATGTGGTGCACCCGCCCGCCGGCAAGTGGCTGATCGGCGCGGGCGAGTGGGTGTTCGGTCTGAACCCCTTCGGCTGGCGCTTCATGACGGCCGTGATCGGCACCCTGGCGGTGCTCATGCTCTGCCGGATCGGTCGACGGCTGTTCCGCTCCACCGCGCTCGGCTGCATCGCGGGCACCTTGATGGCAGTCGACGGGCTCGAGTTCGTGATGAGCCGCACCGCGCTGCTCGACCTGTTCATCATGTTCTTCGCGCTGGCCGCGTTCGGCTGCCTGCTGGTCGACCGCGACTGGTCCCGCGCCCGCCTGGCCGCGGCCCTCCCGGTGGACGGTGACGGCTTCGCCGGGCCCGACGACACCGTCGGCTCCCGCCAGGGCATGGGCTGGCGCCCCTGGCGCGTCGCCGCGGCCGTGCTCCTCGGCCTCGCCGCTTCCAGCAAGTGGAACGGCATGTACTTCCTCGCCTTCTTCATGATCCTCACGCTGCTGTGGGACGTCGGCTCACGGCGCGTCGCCGGCTCCCGCAGCCCCTACCTGGCCGTCCTGCGCAAGGACTTCGGCTGGTCGGTGCTCACGATGCTGCCGATCGCCGTGGTCACCTACCTGCTCACCTGGACCGGCTGGTTCCTGTCCAGCGACGGCTACGACCGGCACTGGGCCGACGGCCGCGGCGGACTCTGGTCCTTCATCCCGGCCCCGCTGCGCAGCCTCTGGCACTACGAGCACGACGTGTACAAGTTCAACGTCGGCCTGCACACCTACCACCCCTACCAGTCCAACCCCTGGAGCTGGCTGGTCCTGGGCCGGCCGGTCTCGTACTACTTCGAGTCCCCGAAGATCGGGCAGGACGGCTGCACCGCCACCGAAGGCTGCGCCCGCGAGATCCTCGCCCTCGGCACCCCGCTGCTGTGGTGGTCGGCCTGCTTCGCCCTCGTCTACCTGCTCTACCGCTGGATCGCCCGCCGCGACTGGCGCGCGGGCGCGATCCTCTGCGCCGCGGGCGCCGGCCTGCTCCCCTGGTTCCACTACCAGGACCGCACCATCTTCTACTTCTACGCCGTCGCCTTCGTGCCCTACCTCTGCCTCGCGGTCACCATGATGATCGGCGCCTTCCTCGGCCCACGCGAAGCCACCGAGACCAGACGCATGTGGGGCGCCGTCGGCGCCGGCACCCTCGTACTCCTCATCATCTGGAACTTCATCTACTTCTTCCCGATCTACACGGGCATGACGATCCCCTACCACTCCTGGCAGGCCAGGATGTGGCTGGACTCCTGGATCTGACCGGTATCAGGTCATGACCTCTTCCCCTCTGGTCCTCAAGTCCTCTTGAGGACCAGAGGGGAAGACGTGCTGACGTGCTCAGATGCCGAGGTGCTGCCCTACTCGTCCGCGAGGGCGTTCGTGAAACCCGGGTTGCTGGGCAGGATGCCGCCGTCCACCGGGAGGGTGACCCCGGTGATCCAGGAGGCGTCCCGCGACGCGAGGAACGCGACGGCCGCGGCGATGTCGGCCGGCTCACCGATCCGCCCCAGCGGATACACCTCCGCGGCCTTGGCGAGCGATGCCTCGCGCCCCGCCCACGCCGGGGTGCGGATCGTGCCGGGCGCCACGAGATTGACCCGCACCCCGTCCGGCGCCGCATGCACCGCGAGGGTGCGGGTCAGTGACACCAGGCCGGCCTTGGCCGCGCTGTAGGAGTGGTTGCCGAAGTACGACAAGCCGTTGACCGAACCGATGTTGACGATCGCGCCGCGCCGCCGGGGCGCGTTCATGAGGTGCGGAAGAGCGGCGCGCGAGCATCTCATCGCACCGCCGAGGGTGACATTGAGGTCGTGCTGCCACGACTCGTCAGTCTCAAGGGTGAAGTCGTCATGGTGCTCACCGCACGAGTAGGCGTTGTTCACCAGGACATCCAGGGTGCCGAACACGTCGACCGCGCGGGTGATCGCCGCGTCCACCGAGGCGCGTTCCGCGACGTCGCAGCGCACCGCCTCCGCCCGGCCGCCGTCCGCCCGGATCGCAGCGGCCGTACGCGACGCCGCCACTCCGTCCAGGTCGGCGATGAGCACCCCCGCTCCCTCGTCGGCGAATCTGCGCGCCGTCGCCTCACCGATGCCGCGAGCCGCCCCGGTCACCACCACGCCGTACCCGTCAAAGCGTCCAGTCACCCGTTCAGCGTAGGCACTGGCGAACCGCCCTGGCCAGAGCCTGGGCCCGGGGGTCCGCGGTGACGTTGCGCTGCAGCCCGTTGGTGACGTACGCGAAGCCGATCCCGCTCTCCGGGTCCGCGAAACCGAGCGACCCGCCGCGCCCCGGGTGCCCGAACGACCCCGCGGCCAGCAGCGGCGAGGCCGGCCCGTGCAGCATGAAGCCCAGCCCGAAGCGGGTGTTGACGACCAGCACCCGGTCCGGCCCGTCCGCCTCCATGGTGCGCGCCGCCGCCAGGGTGTCAGGGTCGAACAGCCGCCGCCCCACGCCCGTGGCCAAGCCGCCGCCGGCCCCGCCGTCCGCCGCTTCGGTTGTCGCTTCGGTTGTCGCTTCGGCCGTCACGTCGCCGAGCAGCGCCGCGTAGCAGCGCGCCAGCGACCGCGCCGTGGTGATGGTGCCCGACGCCGCCAGCTCGCCGGCCCGGTAGCCGGGGTCGTTCTCGTCCGGCGGCGGCGTGATCGCGGCGAACGCCCGGCTGGTGAGCGACTCGGGGTCGCCGTAGGCGTCCTTGACGCTGCGCTTGGGGCGGGCGCGCAGCCCGCCGGACGCGGGCGGCTCGGGAGTGCTGACGGGGCCGATCCGGCCGACGCGGTGCGCCTGGTCGTCGGGCAGTCCCATCCACAGGTCGAGGCCGAGCGGCCCGGCCAGCTCCTCGGCGACGTACCGGCCGATGCTCCGGCCGCTGACCCGCAGCACCAGTTCCCCGACCAGCCAACTGAACGTCTGCGCGTGGTAGCCGTGCTCGCGCCCCACCGAGAACAGCGGCGCCTGGGCGGCGACCGCCCGCGGCCCCGACACCCCGTCGACCGCCTCCTGCGGCGTGAGCGGCGTGTCCAGCGCGGGGACCCCGGCCCGGTGCGCCAGCACGTCCCGCACCGTTACCCGGTCCTTGCCCGCCGCCTTGAACTCGGGCCAGTACGTGTACACGGGCGCGTCGAGGTCCAACTGCCCGCGCTGGTGGAGCAGCAGCAGGCACACCGCCCCGACCCCCTTGCCCGCCGACCTGACGACCTGCGCGGTATCGCGCCGCCACGGCCCGCCGCCGTCGAAGCCCGTACGCCCGGCCCACAGGTCCACCACCGGCCGGCCGTCGTAGTAGAGCGCCACGGCGGCCCCGACGTCCCCGCGCCGCCCGAAGTTCTCCGCGAAGGTCTCCCGCACCGGCTCCCAGCCGTCCGCGACCGCCCCATGCACCGTCGTGGCGCCGTCCGCGCCTTCGTGCCCACCGTACGCGTCCTGCGCGCCGTCGCCGCTCATCCTCCGTGCCCTCCCGGAACACACCCCCGCACACCTGCCCCGTACCCCCCGATCGTACGAACCGGCGGCGGGCGGCACGCAGCGGGCCCGCGGCGGGGCCGTCCCGGTCGTGGTGACCCGGGAGCGGCCCCACCGCGGGCCTGGTGGGGGGATTCGCCGCCTTACCTGCCGAGGACGGTCAGGAGGCTACGACAGCGGCGGGTAGGCGTTCTGCAGGAGTTGGTGGAACTGTGCCGAGAACCAGTGGCCCGCGAGCGGCGAGTCCGGCAGGGCGCCGGTCGGGTTGTTGCCGTTGCGCGCGTTGCCGCCGTAGGTCGGGTCGCACATCTGGTCGAAGCCCTTGCCCTCGTCGTTGGCGATGGCCTTGCTCGAACCGTCCGACTCACCCGGGGGCTTGATCCACACGTAGGCGTCCAGCCCTGCGGCCGGGGCCGCGGTCGGGCGCTCGCCGATGCCGGCGCCGGACTGGTTGCACCAGTTGCCGGCGTGGATGCGCCGGTCGATCCGGCCGCCGTCCACATAGGTGTCGACGCTGGTGGTGGCACCCGGCCCGGTGGGCCGCGCCGATCCGCCCCAGCCATTGCGGCCGGTGTCGATCAGCATCCCTATATTGCTGTCGAAGCCGACGCTGACCAGTTCGGTGCGCAGGGCGGTGGCGTACGACTGCTCGTCGACGTAGTTGTTCCAGTCGACCCACTTGGACTGCCGCACGGTCGTGCCGTTGACGCTGTCGGTCACCTTGAAGTTGGGCTCCACGGTGGCGCTGTAGTTCGCCGTGTTGGTGATGAAGCCCTGCACGTCGTGGACGGTCGCGCCACTGGTGGTGGCGGCCTTCAGGAACTCCTGCGCGGCGGGGACGAAGTTGCTGTCCCAGCCGAGCCACGCGTGGTGGCCGGCGTCGATGTAGTTGTAGGTGTTCGGCAGCGCGCCGAGCTTGGCGAGCGCGTACCCGACGCCCTTCTCGTAGTTGCCGTTGGCCTTCATGGTGGCGCAGGCGGCCGTCGAGCCCGCCTCACCGCTGGCGTTGGTGACGATGTTCGGCAGCGAGTCCGGCTCGATGATGTTGACGATCCGGAGGTTCGCGTACGCCGGGTCCGACATGATCGACGTGATCGGGTCGATGTACTGCGTCTCGTACGTCGACAGGTCGTCCGGGCCCAGCTCGCCGTTGGAGGCGAGCGCGGAGCAGTCACGGCCGGGCAGGTCGTAGATGACGAACTCGACCGTCAGCGGCTGGCCGCCCGCCTGTGCGACCGCCTCGTCGAGGTGGTCCTTGAGGCCCATGGCGCCGTCGGCACCGTCGATCGCGGCGATCCGGTCCAGCCAGACCGCGGTCGACTGGCCGGCGATCGCCGAGCCGCCGTCGGCGGACGCCTCCGCCGACCACTCCGGGTTGACGTACCCCTTCGCACCCACGTACGGGTTGTCCACCCGCTGGCCGTCGCCGCCCGTCGGCGGGGTGGTCGTGGTGCCGCCAGTGGTGCTACCGCTGGTGGTACTACCGCCAGTGGTACTGCCTCCAGTGGTGCTGCCGGTGGTGCCGCCGCTGCCGGTGCCGCACGCGACGCCGTTCAGCGTGAACGCGGTGGGCACCGCGTTGGTGCCGCTGTACGACCCGTTGAAGCCGAAGCTGACCGTGCCGTTGGCGGCCAGCGCGCCGTTGTACGACAGGTTCGACGCGGTGACGGCCGCGCCGCTCTGGCTGATGTCCGCGCTCCAGCCCTGCGTCACCTTCTGGTTGCCGGCGAACGACCAGCCGACCTTCCAGCTCGTGGCCGCCGCGCCGTTGTTGGTGACCGTCACGGACGCGGTGAAGCCGCTGTCCCACTGGGACGACACGGTGTAGTCGACCGAGCAGGCGCTGGACGCCGCCTGGGCGGTGGTGCTGCTCAACGCCGCCGCCACAGCGCCGGAGGCGACGACGAGCGCCCCTGCGGCCAGTGCGGCCGTTCTCCTTCGAATGATCGGAACTGCCATGCGAACGACCCTCCATTGGGGGGATGGACCCTCGACACTCCGTCGAAAGGTCATGGGAGGTGGTGCCGTTGGTGCGTGGTGCAGTTACACGCTCTTAACGTGGGAGCGCTCCCATAGTGAGGAGCCTCCCTATCCCTGTCAATGCTTGAAACACAACCCGGGCACAGGCTCCGCAAGACCCCCAGCTCAGGGTCGCGTTGCTCCGGCGGGCGGGCGCGGGCGATGTCGCGCACTCCGACCACCTGTCGTTGACATGCCGTCAAGTGATGTACAGAACCGCTTATTGACGTGCCATGGTGCTTCGACTGCTCGTACGGGTGACTGCTGGGGCCGTACAGGTGAGGTCGCAGACGCTGGGCAGCGGGCACCGGGCGGCGAGGCGCAGTCACCTGAACGGGTGAGTTCGCATGGGGTGCGGGGCGCGGCAGCGCGAAGGGGGCGGGAGGGTGAACGCACATTCACCTGCTGTCGGGGCGGCTGTCCGCCGCCTTGGTGCTGCTCGCCGGGGAGGCCGGGGAACCGGTTCGTACGCAACCCCTTGCCGCGCCGACACGGTCGCGTAACGTGCTCCCCTGAGGTTCTACCGGCGAGTAAGGATGACCGAGGGAGCGGGCCGATGGCGCTGGACGCGGACGTCGTGGTGGTGGGCGCGGGGCTGGCCGGACTCGTGGCCACGGTGGAACTGGCCGAGGCGGGCCGCAAGGTGATCCTCCTCGACCAGGAGCCGGAAGCGTCCCTGGGCGGGCAGGCCTTCTGGTCGTTCGGCGGGCTGTTCTTCGTCGACTCCCCCGAGCAGCGCCGGATGCGCATCAAGGACAGCGCGGACCTCGCCTGGCAGGACTGGCTCGGCACCGCGGGCTTCGACCGCCCCGAGGACCACTGGCCGCGCCGCTGGGCGGAGGCCTACGTGCACTTCGCCGCCGGCGAGAAGCGCGCCTGGCTGCACGACCGCGGCTTGCGGGTCTTCCCGGTGGTCGGCTGGGCCGAACGCGGCGGCTTCCTGGCGACCGGCCCCGGCAACTCGGTGCCGCGCTTCCACATCACCTGGGGCACCGGCCCGGGTGTCGTCGCGCCCTTCGAGCAGCGGGTGCGCGACGCGGTCGCCCGCGGCCGTGTCGAGTTGCGCTTCCGGCACCGGGTGACGTCCCTGACGAAGACCGACGGCGCCGTGGACGGCGTGGCGGGCGAGGTGCTGGCGCCGAGCGGCGTGGCCCGCGGCGTGGCCAGTTCCCGCGAGGTCGTGGACGACTTCGAACTCCGCGCCCAGGCCGTGGTGGTCACATCCGGAGGCATCGGCGGCAACCACGACCTGGTGCGCGCCGCCTGGCCGAAGCGTCTGGGCACCGCACCCGCCAAGCTGCTGTCCGGCGTCCCCGCGCACGTCGACGGCCTGATGCTCGGCATCACCGAGACCGCGGGCGGCCGCCTCATCAACGGCGACCGGATGTGGCACTACACCGAGGGCATCGAGAACTGGAACCCGATCTGGGCCCGGCACGGCATCCGCATCCTGCCCGGCCCGTCCTCCCTGTGGCTGGATGCGACCGGCAAGCGCCTGCCGGTGCCGTATTTTCCCGGCTTCGACACCCTGGGCACCTTGGAACACATCATGAGCACCGGGCACGAGTACACGTGGTTCGTCCTCACCCAGAAGATCATCGAGAAGGAGTTCGCGCTGTCGGGCTCCGAGCAGAACCCGGACCTGACCGGAAAGAGCGTGCGCGAGGTGTTCAAGCGGGCGCTGCCGGGCGCCCCGGGGCCGGTCGAGGCGTTCAAGCAGCACGGTGTCGACTTCGTCGTCGAACGCGACCTGGGCGCCTTGGTGCGCGGCATGAACGCGATCACGGGCGACGGCCTCATCGACGAGGCCGCGCTGCGCGGCGAGATCGAGGCCCGCGACCGGGAGATCGCCAACACCTACACCAAGGACCTCCAGGTCACCGCGATCCGCGGTGCCCGCAACTACATCGGCGACAAACTGGTGCGCACTGCCGCCCCGCACCGCCTGCTCGACCCCAAGGCCGGCCCGCTCATCGCGGTCCGGCTCAACATCCTCACCCGCAAGTCGCTGGGCGGCCTGGAAACCGATCTGGACGGCCGTGTGCTGGCCGGAGCCGCCCCCGGCGGCGAAGAGGGCGCGGCGGGCCGCGGCGAGCCTCTGGCGGGCCTGTACGCGGCCGGCGAGGCGGCCGGGTTCGGCGGCGGCGGGATGCACGGCTACCGGTCCCTGGAGGGCACGTTCCTCGGCGGCTGCCTGTTCTCGGGGCGTACGGCGGGGCGCGCGGCGGCTCGCGCCACGGCGTGAGCGCAAGTGCGTCCGGGCGCCGGGCGCGAGGCGGCCCGCGCCCGGGCGCGCGGTATCCGTGTGGGGCGTACTGGTGCAGGGCGGGGGCGCGCGGCGGCGTGAAAAGTTGCCCGCCCCGCGGGCGCCCCGAACCATGGGAGGGGTGAGCGACGGCGCGTACCTCCGGTTCCCCCACCTGCACGGCGACCTGCTCAGTTTCGCCGCCGAGGACGACATCTGGGTGGCCCCGCTCGGGCCGCCGGGCAGCGCTCCCGGGCGCGCGTGGCGGGTGACCGCCGACCGCACCCGGGTCGGCGTGCCCCGCATCTCACCCGACGGCGCCTCCATCGCTTTCACCACCTGGCGCAGCCTGGACCCCGAGGTGTACGTCGTCCCCGTGGACGGGGGCTCCCCGCGCCGCCTCACCTACTGGGGCAGTTCCGACACCCGGGTGTGCTCCTGGACGCCTGACGGCCACATCCTCGCGGTCTCCTCACACGGCCAGCCGTTCGCCTATCACACCTGGGCGCACAGCGTGCCGACGGAGCACGAGCCCGGCGCCCCGCTGCCCTGGGGGCCGGTCTCCGACATCGCCGTGCACGACTGCGAGGACGGGGAGCGGCGCACCCTGCTGCTCACCGGCACCCCGCCGCACGAACCGCACGCCTGGAAGCGCTACCGCGGCGGTGCCACCGGCCGCCTGTGGCTGCACGGCGAGCGCCTGGTGGCCGAACTCGACGGTCACCTGTCGTCACCGATGTTCGTCGCCGGACGCATCGCGTTCCTCTCCGACCACGAGGGCATCGGCAACCTGTACTCCTGCCGCCCCGACGGCAGCGACCTGCGCCGCCACACCGACCACGCGGACTTCTACGCCCGGTCCGCCGCCACGGACGGCAGCCGCGTCGTCTACCAGTGCGCGGGCGCCCTGTGGCTGGTCGACGACCTGTCCGCCGACGCCGCCCCCCGCCGCCTGGATGTGCGCCTGGGCGGGCCGCGCAGCGGCCGCCGCCCCTACCAGGTGCCGGCCGCCTCCAACCTCGACGGCCTCGCCATGGACCGCACCGGACGCGCCAGCGCCGTCTGCGTGCGCGGCAGCCTGTACTGGCTCACCCACCGCGACGGCCCCGCCCGCACCATCAGCGACGTCCCCGGCGCCCGGGTGCGGCTGCCGGAGATGCTCGGCGACACCGGCCTGGTCGCCTACGTCACCGACATCGAGGGCGAGGACGGCATCGAACTCGCCCACCTGCCGGGGCACGCCTCCCGCGCCCTCACCCGCGGCCCCGAGAGCGTCGGCGACATCCCCGGCGACTATGCGGCCGACCTCGTCTTCGCCCCGCGCAACGGCGTCAGTGGCGACATCGCCGCCGATGTCGTCCCGGTCGGCGGGCCGGCCGTCACCGGAGCGGTCCGCTGGACCAGCGACCTCACCCGTGCGGGTGGGTCGGCGGGCGCAAAGGTGACGCCGGGCGAAGTCACCCGCCCGGGTGATGCGGGCCCCCTGTCCTACGCCCCTGCCGGCGGCGACGGCGACCGGGGCGACGGCGCCGACGGCACCACAGGCCCGAGCCCCTTCGGCGACGCGCCCGACACCCCGCACGCGCGCTTGGCGGTCGGCCGCCTGGGGCGCGTCACGGAACTGGTCTCCTCGCCCGACGGCGCCGTCCTCGCCGTCGCCGCCCACGACGGGCGGCTGCTGCTGGTGGCGACCGGCGAGGGCGACCCCGACGACGAGTACGGTCCGCCCCGCCCGCCCGTCGCGACAGGCACCGTCGACGAACTCGTCCGCTCCACCAACGGCCCGGTCCGCGACCTCGCCTTCTCCCCCGACTCCGCGTGGCTGACTTGGTCGCATCCAGGCGTCGGGCGCTCGCTGCGCTCCATCAAGATCGCCCGGCTCACCGACCACACCATCATCGACGTGACCAACGGCCGCTTCGAGGACGAGCAGCCGGTCTTCACCCGGGACGGCCGCTACCTGGCCTTCTTGTCGTGGCGCGGCTTCGACCCGGTGTACGACGTGCACACCGGCGACCTGTCCTTCCCCCTGGGCTGCCGCCCCTACCTGGTGCCGCTGAACTCCGCGACGCCCTCGCCGTTCGCGCTGCGGGTCGACGGCAGCCCCGTCGGCAGCGGCCTGGACCCGGGCGAGGGCGGCAGCGACGGACCGGTCGTGGTGGAGGCTGAGGGGCTTCCCAGCCGGGTGACGCCCTTCCCGGTCCCCGCGTCGAAGTACAGCGCTCTGGAGCCCGTCCAGGGCGGTCTGGTGTGGCTCCGGTGGCCGATCTCTGGTGCGCTCGGCGAGACGTTCGTCAATCCGACCGACCCGTCGGCCCGCCCGAGCCTGGAGTACTTCAACCTCGGGAAGTCCAAGCGCGTCGAGCTGGTCCGCCACATGGACTGGTACGCCGTCAGCGGCGACGGCCAGCGCCTGGCCGTCTTCGACGAGGGCGAACTCGCCGTGCTGCCCGCCAACGAACGGGGCGACGACGACTCCACCGTCTACGTCGACATGCGCCGCATCCTGCACGAGGTGGAGCCGACCGCCGAGTGGCGCCAGTCGTACGCGGAGGCCGGCCGCCTCATCCGCGACTTCTTCTGGGCACCGGACATGTGCGGCGTCGACTGGCCCGCGGTCCTCGACCAGTACCGGCCGCTGGTCGAACGCGTCGCCACACCGGACGAGTTCGCCGACCTGCTGCGCGAGGTGCTCGGCGAGCTGGGCACCTCGCACGCCTACGTGCAGCCCGCCCGCCGCAACGAAGGCCCCCCGCACTACCAGCGGCCCATCGGGCTGCTCGGCGCCGACTTCCAGCGCACCAAGGAAGGCGACTGGGCGGTCGCCCGCATCCTGCCCGGCGAGTCGTCGGACTCCAAGGCGCGCTCGCCGCTGGCCGGCACGGGTATCCGCGAGGGTGCCGTCCTCACCCACGTCGACGGCCGCCGCGTCGACCCCCAAGCGGGCCCGTACCCCCTGCTGTCGGGCGCGGGCGGCACCAGCGTGGAACTCACCTTCTCCCCGCCCGGCGGCCGCGGCGCGCCCCGCCGCATCGCCGTGGTGCCGCTCGTGGACGACCGTCCGCTGCGCTACCAGCACTGGGTGGCCAAACGGCGCAGCGTCGTCCGGCACCTCAGCGGCGGCCGCTGCGGCTACCTGCACATCCCCGACATGGGCGGCTCGGGCTGGGCACAGTTCAACCGCGACCTGCGCAAGGAAGTCGCCTACGACGCCCTGCTGGTGGACGTACGCGGCAACGCAGGCGGCAACATCAGCGAACTGGTCATCGAGAAGCTCACTCGCACGGTGCTCGGCTGGGACGTCACCCGCAACGCCCAACCGGTGTCCTACGCGGGCAACGCCCCGCGCGGCCCGGTCGTCGCGGTCGCCGACGAGGCCACGTCGTCAGACGGCGACATGATCACCGCCGCGTTCAAACTGCTGCGGCTCGGCCCGGTCGTCGGCCTGCGCACCTGGGGTGGCGTCGTCGGGATGACCGGCCGCCACCGCCTAGGTGACAACACCGTCATCACCGTCCCGATGAACGCCGCCTGGTTCGACGCCTACGGCTGGTCCATCGAGAACCATGGCGTCGCACCCGACATCGAGTGCCTGCGCACCCCGCTGGACTGGGCGGAAGGCAGGCACGGCCAACTCGCCGTCGCCGTCCGCGAGGCACTGTCGCTGCTCGGCGAACACCCGGCGGCGGTACCGCCCGACCTGTCGTCCCGCCCCAACCGCGCCCGCCCGCCGCTGCCCCCGCGCTCCTAGGGTGCGGACCGGCAACGCAGAAGGGGCGCCCGCAGGGGGCGCCCCTTCCGTGTCACGGCGTCCGCGCGCTGCGCGACGCCGGTGTCAGCTCAAGAACGTCAGGCCTGGTCGTCCTGGCTGCCGTCCTCGGACTCGCGGCCCATGCGACGCGACACCTGGTCCTCGAGGTCGGAACGGCGCTCCTGCGCCTCCTGGCGCATGCCGCGCTGGGCCTGCTCGGGGTTCTGAGCATCGGCGGACTTGTCCCGCCGGTCGCCACGCGCGCCCTTGGCCTGCTCGGCGTAGTCCTCAGCCTTGTCCTTGAACTGATCGAAAGCACCCATGGTGACTCCTCCTGTGGAGTTGGGGAATGGGGCCTCGACAAGAGTTACATGACCGGACACCCCTCGCATCCTGGACAAATAACCTCAGGTCAGCGCGCGGTTACAGCTACGGAGCGGTGTGGGCGGACGTCCTCGCCGACTCGTCCGCGGCGCCTCCCTTGCCGACCAGTCCGCGCCGTGCCCCCGGCGCGCGGTCCAGCGCCGCGCCGGCCCGGCGCATCTCCCGCTGCCCCAGCGCGCCGCCGATCACCGACGGAAGATAGCCGCGCACCGGTTGCATGCCGCGCAGCCACCACTGCGCGTACACGTGAGGCGAGCGCCGTACGATCCCGGCGACCAGCCGGTCAACCGCCGGTTCCAGGGGATACGTTCGGTTCGTCGGCCAGGGAAGCCGCGCACGCATGGTACGCAGGGCGTCGTCCTCGTCGGCGCCGCGCACCATGTCGGTGTCGGTCCAACTCAGGTACCCCACTCCGACCTTGACACCCTTGGGGCCCATCTCGGCGCGCAGGCTGTGCGCGAACGCCTCGACCCCCGACTTGCTCGCGCAGTAGGCGGCCATCAAGGGTGCGGGGGTGATCGCCGCGAGTGATGCGATCTGCAGAAAATAGCCGTGCGAGTCGACGAGCGCCGGCAGGAACGCCCGCGCGGTCGAGATGCTGCCCAGCAGGTTGACCTGGATCACCCGATCGAAGGCGTCGGGGTCGGACTCGAGGAACGGCCCTCCGGTGGCGACGCCCGCGTTGGCGACGGCGATGTCGATCCGCCCGAAGTGTGCGCGGGCCTCCGCGGCCACTTCGGCCATCGCCGCCCGGTCGGTGACGTCGGCGGTCCAACTGGCGGCCTCTCCTCCCAGTGACGCGGCGACGTTCTTCAGTTCGTCGGGCTCCAGGCCGACCAGCGCCAGCCGGGCGCCGCGCGCGGCGAGTTTGCGGGCGAGCAGTTCACCGACGCCGCGCGCCGCGCCGGTGACCACCACCACCCGGCCGTTCAACGACGTTGCGCTCATGCGCTCTTCTCCTCCACGCCGTCGGCCGCCACCCGGCCGGCCTCCACACCTTCGGGCGCCGCGGCGCCCGTCAGGTGATCGGACGCCATGCCACGTATCGCCGCTTCCACGCTGCCCGCGTCCTCCAGCGGCGTCATGTGGCCGCGGCCGGGCAGCTCGGTCACCCCGACGCAGTGCGGCAGCGCGGCGGCGATGCGGTACGTGTGCACCTTGGGAGTCAGTTTGTCGACAGTTCCGACGATGACGGCGGTGGGCGCGGTCAACTTGGGCACCTGGGTGTCCAGGTCCAGCGCGGCCAGCACCTTGCCCCACTCGGAACGCTGCCGCGGCCGGCAGGCGTGCACCATGCGCGCACAGGACGTCACCTGTTCGGGTGACGACCCCGGGCCCATCACCCCGTATTTCAGCGCCGCCTTGGCAGCCGGCGTCACCGGGCCCAGAGGCAGCCTGGAGACGAGGATCTGGCGGTGCAGTACGTCACGCAGCCAGCGGGCGCTCAGTCGCGGCGGCAGCACCTGCGTCGTGCGGACCAGCCGGCTGCCGCCGGTGCTCACCAGCAGCACCGCGGCGGCGTGCTCGCGCACGGCGGGACGGTCGGAGGCCGCCATGATCGTCATGCCGCCCATGGAGTGGCCGACGAGCAGCGCGCGCTCGCCCTTCGACAAGGTCGTCTCCAGTACGGCTTCCAGGTCGTCGGCCAGCATGCTCGTGTCGTAGCCCTCGCGCACCGCGGACGAGCCGCTGAGGCCGTGGCCTCGCTGGTCGTAGGCGATCAGCCGGAAGTCCGACGCCAGGGCGCGCACGACCGGCGCCCACAGCAGCGTCGAGCACGTCCACCCGTGCGCCAGCACCACCGGGGGCGCGTCGCTGCGACCGTACTCCTCGACGTTCAGGCGGGTCCCGTCCGCGGATACCGCGGTCAGGGTCCTGCGCGGCTGGACCGCCTCGTACAGCGTCGTCATGACGCCACCTCCACAGCTCGCCCGGAAGCGGACCCGGCGATCGGCCGGCCCGCGGGTGCCAGTAGGTCGTACTCGGAGAGTTTCAACTGCTTGGTGGCGCGCCGGAACTCCGCCGTGGTGCCCGGCCAGGCCGTCGTGTTGCGGCCGTTGGCGTCCAGGTACCAGCTCTTGCAGCCACCGGTGTTCCACACGGTGCGCGCCGCACGGCGCTGCATCTCCTCGTTCCACGCGGCGACCGCCGCCGGTTTCGCATCCAGGGCGGCGGCGCCCGAACGCTCCAGCGTGCGCATGTAGTCCGCGACGTAGTTGAGGGACGACTCGATCATCAGGATCATCGAACTGTTCCCCAGGCCGGTGTTCGGCCCGATGATGAACAGGAAGTTCGGGAAGCCGTCGACGGTGCAGCCGCGCAGGGCGGCCATGCCGTTCTTCCAGTGCTCCTTCAGGCTGAGGCCGTCCGCGCCGATGACGCGGTCGCCGATCGGCATGTCGGTGACGTGGAACCCGGTCCCGAAGATGATCGCGTCGACCTCGCGCTCGGTGCCGTCGGCCGTGACCACCGACGACCCCCGCACCTCGGCGAGCGCCGAGGTGACCACCTCGGTGTTGGGCTGCGCGAGCGCCGGATAGTAGGCGTTGGACAGCAGGATGCGCTTGCATCCGATGGTGTAGTCCGGGGTGAGGCGAGCGCGCAGCCCAGGGTCCTTGACGGACCGCCTCAGGTGTCCGCGCGCGATCCGCTCGGCAGCCTTCATCAGCTTCGGCTGCTTCACGAACGCGCCGACCTGGAACTCCCGGATCAGCCACAGCACCGCCCGGCGCATCTTGGCGGTACCGGGCACCGTGCCGTGCAGCCACCGCTCCGCCGCACCGATCGGACGGTCCACCCGCGGCATCACCCACGGCGGGGTGCGCTGGATGACAGTCAGCTTCCCTACTTCCGGCTGGATCGACGGCACGATCTGGATCGCCGAAGCACCGGTGCCGACCATGGCGACGCGCTTGCCCTTGAGGTCGAAGTCGTGGTCCCAGCGCGAGGAGTGGAACACGTTCCCGGGGAAGCTCTCGATGCCGGGCACATCGGGGATCTTCGGGTCGGACAGCGGGCCGGTCGCGGAGACCACGACATCGGCGGTCAGCTCGCCGCGGGCCGTCTTCAGGTGCCAGTGCCGCGCCTCGGCGTTCCAGCGCGCCAGCTGCACCTCCGCGCCGAAGCGCAGGTGCTGCCGCAACCCGAAGGTGTCGGTGACCCGTTCGAGGTAGGCGCGGATGTGCTCCTGACCGGAGAAGGCCCGTGGCCAGTCGGGGTTCGGGGCGAAGGAGAACGAGTACAGGTGCGACGGTACGTCGCAGGCGCAGCCCGGGTAGCTGTTGTCGCGCCAGGTGCCGCCCACCGCGTCCGCGCGCTCGAGGATCACGAAGTCGGTGATCCCCTCCCGACGCAACCTGACCGCGGCCCCCAGGCCGCCGAAGCCGGACCCGATCACCGCCACCCGCACGTGCTCGATGTCGTCGTCCATGGCACCGCCTCCCACGTCGCCAATCGCGCCAGCAATCACTGGCACAGTTGGACTGTAGGGCACCTACCGTTACCTCCGGTAGGGGTAGGTCCGGATTTCGCCCGCCCGGATCGCCGCGGAAAACCCCCGAAGCGCGCCTTGCACGCCGACTGGACGCCCGCAGGGTGTGATCCCGTCCAGGAACACCGCCGCCGGGCAACAGAAGGCGAGAGGGCTGCTCAGGGCGTTTTCCGCGCACCCTAGGCTGACCACGTGGACGACAACGAGACCGGGCCGCGCGAGTACCGCGTCGAGGAACTGGCCGAAGCAGCCGGCATCCCCGTCAGGACGCTGCGGTTCTACCGCGAGCGGCGCCTTCTTCCACCCCCGCGCCGCGAAGGGCGGATCGCCTGGTACTCCGAGGACCACCTCGCGAGGCTGCGCACCATCTCCGCCCTCCTGGAACGCGGCCACACCCTGGGCGGCATCGCCGAGCTGATCGCCGCCTGGGAGCAGGGCCGCACCCTGGACGGGGTCGCCGAACGCCTCGGGCTGGAAGGCGCCCTCACCTCCCCCTGGTCGGAGGAGACACCGGTAAGGCTCAGCCCCCAGGAACTCGCCGATTACTTCGGCGAAGACATCAGCCCGGAGAACCTGACCAACTCCCTGGAGATCGGCTACATCGCGGTCGACGGCGAGTACGTCGTGCATGTCAGCCGCCGCCTGCTGGACGCCTCGGCCGCACTTGTCCACGAAGGAGTGCCCCTGTCGGCGGTGCTGGCCGCCGGCCGCGAGGTACGCAGCCACGTCGACGCCATGGCCGACCTGTTCACCCAGGTGATCAAAACGCACGTCATCGGCGACCTGGGCGCCTTGACACCTGACGACGCCCACCGCATCACCGAGTCCTTGCACCGCCTTCGCCCGCTGGCCAAGAACATCGTCGACGCGGAGATGTCGCTCGCCATGGACCGCAGGGTGCGCGCGGAGATCGACACCTGGATGCGCAGCCACCCCGATCCGGCGGTCGGCGAGCATCCCGACCCCGACCCCGCCGGCCAGGAGGCCTGACCCGGCCCCGCGAGCGTCGTACCGTACGACCTGAGAGAGTGGATAGGGCCCATCAATCAGGAGGTGCCCCGTGCAACAGCCTCATGACGCCAATGCCGAGCAGGCCATCCTGGGCCGCATCAGCAAGATGGTCTCCGATGAGAAGGCCCTGCGGGACCTGCTCGCGGAAGAAGGCGACGAGGGCGGGGACCAGCGCGAGCGGCTCGCCTCCCTGGAGCGCGAACTCGACCAGTGCTGGGACCTGCTGCGCCAGCGCCGCGCCCTGACCGAGGCCGGCGAGGACCCTGGGGGCGCCCGCGTACGGCCCTCCTCGACCGTGGAGGGCTACCGCTCATGAGCCGGGCCGCCGACAGCGACCTCACCGTCATCGACGTCCCCGCCGCCCACCGCTACGAGGCCCGCGCCGGCGACAACCTCGCCGGTGTCGCCTCCTATCTGCGCGGCGACTCGGTGATCGCGTTCGTCCACACCGAGGTGCAGGAAGGGTACGAAGGTCGCGGCGTCGGCTCGGCGCTGGCCCGGGCAGCCCTGGACGACGCGCGCGCCCGCGGGCTCGGCGTCCTGGCGATCTGTCCGTTCATCGACGGCTGGATCGGCAAGCATCCCGAGTACGAGGACCTGCGCCACACACCTGAGAGCAAGGTGGCGGACTAGCATCTCCAGCGCGGTCCGCCTCCTGGGACTGGGATACGCGGGCCGCATACGGGGCCGCGCCGGTCGACCGCCCGAAGGTCAGTGTCGGATTTCTGCCAGACCGACGCCCTGACGAGGGGCGACACTGGTCGTGTGCATACGGACTTCGACGCCTGCGTCCGCGCCGTGCAGTCGAAGGACTCCCGTTTCGACGGGTGGTTCTTCACCGCGGTGCTGACCACGCGTATCTACTGCCGGCCGAGCTGCCCCGCCGTACCGCCGAAGGCCGAGAACATGACCTTCTACCCCAGTGCGGCGGCCGCCCAGCAAGACGGGTTCCGCGCCTGCAAGCGCTGCCGCCCTGACGCGAGCCCCGGCTCGCCGCAATGGAACGAGCGAGCCGACCTCGTGGCCCGCGCCATGCGGCTGATCAGCGACGGCGTCGTCGACCGGGAGGGTGTGCCGGGCCTCGCGACCCGCCTCGGCTACAGCGCACGGCAGGTCGAGCGCCAACTGCTCGCCGAACTGGGCGCGGGCCCCTTGGCGCTGGCCAGGGCGCAGCGCGCGCAGACCGCTCGGCTGCTCATCGAGACGACGGCCATGCCGATGGGCGACGTGGCGTTCGCGGCAGGCTTCGCCAGCATCCGCACTTTCAACGACACCGTGCGGGAGGTGTTCGCCCTGTCCCCCGGCGAGTTGCGTGCCAGGGTCGCCAAGGGCCGGCCGGCGGCCACCGCGGGCTCGATCTCCCTACGGCTGCCGTTCCGCCGACCGCTCAACCCGGACAACCTCTTCGGCCACCTCGCGGCCACCGCGGTCCCCGGTGTCGAGGAGTGGCGCGGGGGCGCGTACCGGCGCACTCTGCGGTTGCCGCACGGCCCCGGTACGGTCGCGCTGCGGCCCCACCCCGACCACATCGGCTGCCTGCTGTCCCTCACCGACTGGCGCGATCTGGGCCAGGCAATCAGCCGCTGCCGCCGACTGCTCGACCTGGACGCCGACCCCCTCGCCGTGGACGCGCTGCTCTCCTCCGACCCGCTCCTTGCGCCCCTGGTCGCCAAGGCGCCCGGCCGCAGGGTGCCGCGTGTCGCCGACGGACCGGAGTTCGCGGTACGCGCAGTGCTCGGGCAGCAGATCTCGACGTCGGCGGCGCGCACCCACGCGGGGCGCCTCGTGACGGCGTACGGGGAGCCCGTGGCGGACCCCGGCGGCGGCCTGACCCACCTGTTCCCGTCACCCGAGACGCTCATCGAGCGCGCTCCCGAGTCCCTGGCGATGCCGCGGACCCGGAAAGACACCCTCACAGCCTTGCTACGGGCCCTTGTGGACGGCGAGCTCGACCTGGACGTGGGCAGCGACTGGCAGCGCGCCAGAGCCCGTCTCACGGCCCTTCCCGGCTTCGGGCCATGGACGGTGGAGAGCATCGCCATGCGCGCGCTCGGGGACCCCGACGCGTTCCTCCCGACCGACCTCGGCATCAGGAACGCGGCCCACAACCTCGGCCTGCCGACCACCCCCGCCGCACTGACACGCCACGCCGCCGCATGGCAACCATGGCGCGCATACGCGACGCAGTACCTGTGGGCGACGGGCAGCCACCCGATCAACGTCCTCCCCGCCGACGACCACCCGACCATCGCAGTTTCCGCAAACCCACCCGCCGTTCGCAGCGCTTGAGTCACAGAAGGCACCACACCAATGAGTACCGCGACCATAAAACCGACGGCATCCACCGTTCACACCGTGGTGGACAGCCCCTGCGGTCTGCTGACGCTCGTCGCCCGGGAGGGTGAACTCAGCGGCCTGTATATGACCGACCAACGGCACCGACCACCGTCGGAGAGCTTCGGCCCGCGCGCCGACCTGCCGGCGTTCGACCGTGTCGAGGAGCAGCTCGCCGCCTACTTCGACGGCGACCTCAGCGCCTTCGACCTCCCACTGAACATGGCAGGCACGCCCTTCCAGAAGCGCGTGTGGGCAGCGTTGTGCGACATCCCGTACGGCCAGACCGCCACTTACGGCGAGCTGGCCGCGGCGATGGGTAACCCCACCGCCTCCCGCGCGGTCGGCCTGGCCAACGGCAAGAACCCGATCAGCATCATCGTGCCCTGCCACCGCGTCGTGGGTTCCGACGGCAGCCTCACCGGCTACGGCGGCGGCCTCACCCGCAAGCGGTGGCTGCTGGACCTCGAACGCGGCACGCAGCAGCCGACCCTGACGTGAAGTCACCCGCGCGGGTGACATGACGCCATCGTCCCCGCGCACAAGCATGGGCCCGGTCGGCCGTATCGACCTACCGGGCCCATGGCTCAGTGCACTACGGCGGCAAGGCCGTCAGACCCGCACGCCCTCCAGGTCCTCGTCGTCGTCCGAGGACGCGACAAGGCTCGGGCGCTCGGCGAGGTTCTTGCGCAACTGCTCACCTTCGACGTCGACGTTGGGCAGCGCGCGCTCGAGCCAGCCGGGCAGCCACCAAGCCCACCGGCCCAGCAGCGCGAGCACCGCGGGCACGATCGTCATCCGCACGATGAAAGCGTCGAACGCGACCGCGATCGCCAACCCGAAGCCCATCATCTTGATCATCGATTCCGACGATCCGATGAACCCGGCGAACACACTGATCATGATGACCGCGGCCGCCGACACCACCCGCGCACCATGGGTGAAGCCCGTGACGACCGCCTGCCGCGGCGACTCGCCGTGCACATACGCCTCGCGCATCCGGGTGACCAGGAACACCTCGTAGTCCATGGCCAGCCCGAAGACCACGCCGACCATGAAGATCGGCATCATGCTCATGATCGGTCCGGTCTGTTGAACACCCAGGAGACCGGACAGCCAGCCCCACTGGAAGACGGCCACCACCGCACCGAGCGCGGCGAGCACCGACAGCAGGAAGCCGAGGGCCGCCTTCAACGGCACGAGCACCGACCGGAACACGATCATCAGCAGCAGGAACGCCAACCCCACGACCAGCGCCAGATACGGCACCAGTGCGTCGTTCAGCCGCTGCGAGACGTCGATGTTCATCGCGGTGGTACCGGTGACGAGCACCTTGGCACCCGTGGAGTCGGCAAAGTCCTCCGCATGACCGCGGATGGTGTGCACCAGGTCCTCGGTCTGCGTGCTGCTCGGCTTTGACGCGGGCACCACGGTGAGCGTCGCCGTGTCCTTCTGCTTGTTGAACCCCGGGTCCGTGACCGTCTTGACGTCGGCGAAGCCCTCGATGGTCCGCTTGATCTCCTGCGCGGCGGACTCCGGCTGCTTGCTGTGCGCGGCGTCGACGACCACGGTCAGCGGCCCGTTGAAGCCCGGCCCGAAGCCCTCCGACAGCATGTCGTACGCCCTGCGCTGAGTCGTGCTCACCGGCTGCGAACCGTCGTCCGGGAGCCCCAGTTCCATCCGGCTCATCGGAATGGCCGCGAGGCCCAGTGCCACCACCGCTGCGACCAGGAACGGCACTCGGCGCCGCACGACCAGCCGCGCCCAGCGCGTGCCCATGTTCGGCTTGTCGCTCGCGCTGGTACGGCCCTTGCGCACCTTGCGGGTGAGCACCTTGGTGCCGGCGAAGCCGAGCAGCGCGGGGATGAGGGTGAGCGCGATGAGCACGGCAAGCGCGACAGTGGCGGCCGCCGCCAGCCCCATCTTGGTGAGCATCGGGATGTTGACCACCGCGAGGCCGGCCAATGCGATCAGCACCGTGAGCCCGGCGAACACCACGGCGGAACCCGCCGTACCGACCGCCCGGCCGGCCGCTTCCTCGCCGTCCCGGCCTTCCATGAGTTCATGGCGGTGACGCGAGACGATGAACAGCGCGTAGTCGATGCCGACCGCCAGGCCGATCATCGACGCGAGCGTCGACGAGGTGCTCGACAGGCCGAGCGTCGTCGCCAAGGCAGTGATGGACGCGATACCGACCCCGACACCCATGATGGCGGTCAGAAGCGGCAGCCCGGCGGCGACCAGAGAACTGAACGTGATCAAAAGCACGACCGCCGCTATGCCGATGCCTATGACTTCGCTGTTTCCGGTCTCCGGCGATGCCTGGAGCGCGGTACCGCCCGTCTCGACGGTCAGCCCGGCGTCACGACCGTGCTGCGCCGCGTCCTCGATCGCGGTGTGGGTCGCGTCGGTGATCTCTGTCGACTTGGCGACATAGGTGACGGACGCGTAGGCCGTGGTGCCGTCCTTGCTGACGGCGTTCGCGGTGAACGGGTCCGCGACGGTCGCCTTCTGCGGGCTGTTCTTCAGATCCTCGACGACCTTCTCGACCGCCGCCTTGTTCGGTCCCGCGGTGATCTTCTGGCCGTTCGGCGCCTGGAAGACCATCCGTGCGGACGCACCGTCGGCATTGGTACCCGGGAAACGCTCGTGAAGCAGGTCGAAGGCCTGCTGCGCCTCGGTGCCCGGGACGGTGAAGTTGTCGGCAGGCGCGGACTTCGCGGTCACTGCTCCGACGCCGGCCAGGGCGAGCAGCGCCACCCACAGCAGGACGACGTAGCGCCGCTGCCGGAAGGAGAACCGGCCCAGTTTGTAGAGGAATGTGGCCATGGAGGCATGAGCTCCCGTCAGGAGGGGGCGGACTTGGGCGTGTGGAACCAGCCCGACGACGAGAGCGGCGTGTCAGGTGGAGCGTGGCAAGTCGGTATGGAGGTACGAATAATTCGGTTGTGCGGATGCGGTCAGGTCAGCGGCCGGACGGACTTCACCGGCCGCCCATCGTGCCGCTCGGCTCAGGACAGTCCGAGCGCGGGGACGACCACCGCGTCGATGTATCTGTGGCTGTACTCCGGGTCGGGGTCGACGCCTTCGATGATGGCGCGGGTCAGCGCTCCCCCGAACAGCATGTGCGGCACGAAGTCACGCGCCGGGTTGTTCGCGTCCAGCTCGCCGCGGTCCACCGCGCGCTGCACCAGTTCGGCGAAGCTGGCCAGCTCCGGTTCGATCAGCAGCTCGCGCAGGGCGCGGAAAAGCTCGATGTTCTGGAACGCCGCGTGCGACAGTCCTCGCATCAGTTCCTGGTCGCGCTTGACCTCGCCCTCGTCGTGCAGCCGCACGAGTTCGTGGAGGTCGCCCGCAAGGGAACCGGTGTCGATATCCGCGAGGGATACCGGTTTGCACTGCCGAAGCGCGGTCGCGACCAGTTCCGGCTTGCCCTTCCACTGGCGGTAGAGGGTGGCCTTGCTGGAGCGGGTACGGGCCGCGACGGCGTCCATGGTCAGCGCCTCGTAGCCGACCTCGCGCAACAGGTCGACCACAGCCTCGTACAACTCCTGCTCACGTTCGGGAGTCAAGCGGCTGCGCCGCGTAGAGGCGCCGGCTTCCGGCGACATGCCCTCTCCTCCCTGCGTGGTCGGTCGCGCCGATCATACGGACTCGCCGCACGGAACGAACGCGCTTCGAAACGATGTCGTACACCTAAGAGGGTAGACGGCCCGCAATCGAAACGCCACCGTTTCGATCGTGGGCCGTATCACGTCCCCTCCAGGCAACCGTCAAGCCCCCATCAGGCTGTTTCTTCGCGCAATGCCGACACATGAGCGCGCCATGCACGCATTCCGGTCGTTCACACCCCGTCGTCGACTCGTGCCCGACCGTCACGCCGGCAACGCGATCGTGTGCCCGGTGTGCTCGACCTTCGCACGCAGATACCTGACGTTGGAGACCGAGACGTGGGCAGCGGTCGGGATCTGCTCGACGATCTCGACACCCAGGGTTGCGAGCTGCCGCGCCTTGTCGGGATTGTTGCTCAGCAGCCTGATGCCCCCGACCTCCAAGGCCGCGAGCATCTGCGCGGCAGCGGAGTAGTCACGTTCGTCCTCGGCCCGCCCGAGCGCGAGGTTCGCCTCATAGGTGTCGAGGCCGCCATCCTGCAGGGCATAGGCATCGAGCTTCGCGTAGAGCCCGATACCGCGCCCTTCCTGCCGCAGGTAGAGCAAGTAGCCGCCAGTAGCGGCGATCCGCTCCACCGACTCCCTCAACTGCGGCCCGCAGTCACAGCGCTCCGAGCCGAACACGTCTCCCGTCATGCACTCCGAGTGCGGACGCACCACGGGCACCTCGGCAGTGCGGTAATCACCCAAGCCCAGCGCGAGATGCTCCTTGCCGTCGACCAGACCGGTGAAGGTGTACACATCGGCGCCCGTCCCCCACCCGTCCGAGAACCGCAGCGGAATCCGCACCTTGGTACGGATGGTGGCGGCGGCCACTGCCGCGCCAGCGTTGACCGTCATCGCCACTCCCTCGCAAGATCTTGAACTCTCAAGCTCCCGCCTGGCGCCGAATATTTCCCCCGCCCGACGTGGCTCGGGTCACACCGCGAAGCCGCCACCGTCTGGGGCCATGCCGCCACCGGTTCACCGCGGTCGGTAGACGGCCACCGCGAAGGAAGCCGTCGTCTCGACGGCTTCACCCATGGCCGCGATACGGCCGGCCAGTTCCTCAGGCCGCACGTGGTGGGCCGAAGGACCCATGGAGACGAGGTCGTGTGCTTCCTGGGCGGTCAGGCTCAGGCGGTACTCCAGTTCCTGCGCGCCGCCACCCTCGAACGTGAAGTGGGCGTCGAGCGTACGCGCGAGACGGTCCTCCTTCGACGCGTCGACCTCCAGCAGACCCGCCGCGCCGCGGAGTTCGGCCAGGTGCCGAGACGTCGGGGTGACCACCACCAGCGCGCCCTCCGGACGCAGAACACGCCGGAACTCGGAACCGTTACGCGGCGCGAAGACATTGAGCACCACATCCGCCGCCCCGGAGCGCACCGGAAGCTCACGCCACACGTCCCACACGGCGGCCGCCGCCCGCGGGTGTGCACGAGCAGCCCGCCGCAACGCGAACTTGGAAGCGTCCAGACCGAGCCCCACCGTCTCCGCGGCGGCGTCCAGAACAGCGGCGAGGTAGTAGCCGGTTCCCGCGCCCGCATCCAGGACGGTGCCGTGTGTGCCGCACCACCGGGAAGCGACGCCGGCCACGGCGCGGGCCAGCGGCGCATAGTGCCCTGCCCCGAGGAACGCTTCCCGGGCGCCGACCATCGGCCCGGTGTCCGCCGTGCCGGCGCGCATGTCTCCCGTCAGGAGGCTGACGTAGCCCTGCCGCGCGATGTCGAACGTGTGCCGCCGGCCGCACCTCAAAGCGCCCGCCGACAGATGGAGCCCACCGCCGCAAAGGGGGCAGCGCAGTACATCCAGGAGCCTGCGGCGCGGATCTCCGTCTTCGAACGCGCTCGGGGGCATGCTCTGTTCCTCGGCATCGGTCGTCATCAGTCAACGTTCCGTCGGCTGAGCCACGTGCTCGGCACGAGCCCGCGACAGCGACGGCGATACAGCCAAAACCACCGAGCCGGCTCCTGCGGGCCTCGCGAACCGACATCGGGGATTTTCCCATGCGGACCCGGTGCGGCCGTCAGGGGGCCGCCTGAGGCTCCGGACGGGGGCTCGACGGAGATCGTCCAAGGTGACTCTCGGTCGATCACCGTGCGCAAAATCGCCGATACGGTACGCGAACACGTAAGGCCGAACTCCGGAGCGTCCACGAAGCTGCGGCCCTGCGAGCCCCGCCCCGGACGTCCGTGTGGCGCGTGGACATCCTGACGACGGAGCACATCAACGCCTGCTCAACGTCTCGAAAGCCGCAAGCCGCGAGTCACGAGCGGACAAGAGCCCGTGGCCAAGCGGCGGTTCACCACGGTGCAACTGCGGTCCCGCCCCCAGGGGGTATTCCTCGCCATGCCCTGAAGAGCAGCGGTTCGGGTGTTGCTCGGCAGCCGGCGCTGGACACATCCACCACCTCGGCAGAGCCGTCAACGGGGTTGAGAGCCCGCCCGCAATAACCCGGAAACGATGAAATCCCGACCGATCGTCATGATCGGTCGGGATCTCTCCAACCACTCCCAAGTCAGCCCAAGAGCAGTTGTGTTGTTGTGGACCTGAGGGGATTCGAACCCCTGACCCCCTCGATGCGAACGAGGTGCGCTACCGGACTGCGCCACAGGCCCTTGCAACGAGGAAAACTCTAGCACCCCGCAGAGGGTGGTCGTGAACCGGTTATCGGCTGGTCCACGACGTTCACTCGTTGGCGGCGCGCGGGCGGTCGGGATCGGCGTACTGGTCGAACAGCGGCGTCCGGGAGCTGCGCGGGCGGCGCGCCGGAGACTGCTGGGGGCGGGGCTCAGCCGTCCCCTTGGACTGCTGGCCTTCGCGGCGCTCATGGGGCTCCCGGGCAGCCGCGGCGTCGCCAGGCGTCGTACCGGAACGGGCCGAACTCCAGGTGCCGGGAGCACCGAGGTCGACACCCTCCGACGTACGGGGAGCGACAGGAGCTGTCACGTAGGTCGGCAACGGCACCGGAACGGGCGCCCAACCGTCCTCACCGGACTGCTGGGCGCGCTGCTGGTCGACCCACTCGGCGTGGTCGGTCTGCTCCACCAGGGCGCGGCGGTCGGCGGAACGGGGCGAGGGCGCCGGGGCGGGCGCCGGCGGCGGAGCCGGACGGGCCGCTTTGGGCGCGGGCACGGGGCGCTCATCGCTTTCGAGGCCGCGGTCCGTCACCTGGGCGGCAGGTCGCGGTGCCCTGAGGCGTCGCGCAGCCTCGGCAGCCCGCCGCTGGTCGAGGCGCACCTCGTAGCGGCGGCGCTCCTGGCGGCGCATCTGGCCGATGTAGACGGTCAGCAGGACCGCCGGAATCGCCGGGACCCACAGCAGCTCGACCCCGCCGACGGCAGCGGCGATGGCGCCGGCCGTGAAGGCGAGGAAGAGCGAGGTGGTGATGCGGCGGCGGCGTGCGAGCAGTTGGGCGCGCTTGTCCTTCCCGCCGCCCGGGCCGGCCACCGGGCCTGCCTGCGGTGCGGAACGGGCAACCGGGCGTCGCACCTCGGTCGCAGGCACGGCCAGCCCCCGGACGTCGACCGACACGTCCGGCTGCTCATCCGGGTCGGCGTCGTCGTCCGGTGCATCGGCGTCGGGCTCGACGTTCTCACCGCGCGCCCTGGCGACGCGCCGCTCCATCGCCGCACGCCCGGACAGCAGCCGGATGGCGGTGCTGAAGCGTTCCGTCGGACGCGCTTCGTTGAGCTCGTCCTGCCTACGGAGCCACATCGGCACCAGGTAGGCAGCCCAGGCCCCGACGATGACTGCGTAGATGAGGCCACTACTGCTCACGAGCTACACCGTAGGGGCGATCGAGACACGCCATTGGCAATTCGGCCCGGTGTGTCGCACGATCTGGCTGATAGATCGAGATTTTTGTGCGATCAGCACCCCATCGCCTTTACTTTCGAACAATAGTCTTATTTTTGGGATGTGCTCGGCCTTGCTTGCCGCCACCGGTTGAGGAGGCCGTCGGGCACCTCTTCGGCAGTGAGCGCGTAGACGAGGTGATCGCGCCATCCGCCGTCGATATGCAGATAGCGCGGACGCAGGCCCTCCTCCCGGAAGCCGAGCTTTTCGGCGACCCGGCGGCTGGGGCCGTTCTCGGGCCGGATGCACACCTCCACCCGGTGCAGTCCGACCCGCCGGAAGCAGTGGTCGACGGCAAGGGCGACGGACGTCGGCATCACACCGCGACCGGCGACCGCCTCGTCCACCCAGTAGCCGATGTGCGCCGAGCACATGGAGCCCCAGGTGATTCCGGCGACGGTCAGTTGACCCGCGAGCCGCCCCTGATAGTCGATGACGAACGGCAGCATGCGCCCCGCGTTCGCCTCACGGCGAAGGTGTCTGACCATCTGACGGTACGTGGGACGCTGCACGACCTGCCCCGGCGGTGCGGGCGGCACGGTGGCCTCCCAGGGACGCAACCAGTCGCGGTTGCGCCGGTTGACCTCACGCCATGCGCGCTGGTCGCGCATCCGGATCGGGCGGAGGGTGATGTCACCGTCCACCAACTCGGCCGGCCAGGACCCGTTCAGCTCGGTCTCCCAGTGACGGAATGCGGATCGTCGCCTGAGTGGCGATCCGGCTGCTCTTGAGGGTGATCGCCGCCGCGGATCTGGTCGACGGCATGTGCGACAAGCGGTGCGAGGACGGTGAGCCCGTCCTTCACCCCGCCGGTGGAGCCGGGAAGGTTCACCACCAGGGTGCGCCCCGCGACCCCTGCGACGCCACGGGAGAGCGCCGCGGTGGGCACTTTGCGCGTACCAGCGGCACGGATCGCCTCGGCGATGCCCGGCACCTCGTAGTCGAGCAGTGTCCGGGTGGCCTCGGGGGTGCGGTCGGTCGGCGAGAGCCCGGTGCCGCCGGTGGTGATCACCACGTCGTAACCGGCTTCCACTGCGGCGGCAAGCGCCTCACGCACGGGTTCCCCGTCGGGCACGACCCGGGGGCCCTCCGCGGCGAAACCCCACTCGGTCAGTGCCGCGACGATCAAGGGGCCGCCGCGGTCCTCGTACACGCCCGCTGCGGCGCGGTTCGACGCGGTGACGGCCAAGGCGCGCGGGCGGCCACCTGGCCGGTCGGCACCGTGTGCACTCATGACCGCCGCCAGTCACCGGACTTGCCGCCGGTCTTCTCCTCGACGCGGACATCAGTGACAACGGCGCCCTTGTCGACGGCCTTGACCATGTCGACGATGGTGAGCGCGGTGACCGTGACAGCGGTCAGCGCCTCCATCTCGACACCTGTGCGGTCGGTCGTCCTGACCGTCGCGGTGATCTCGACCGCCTGGTCGGTCACCTCCAGGTCGATCGTCACACCGGACAGCGACAGCGGGTGACACAACGGGATGAGGTCGGGGGTGCGTTTGGCGCCCATGATGCCGGCGACCCTTGCGACGGCGAGCGCATCGCCTTTCGGCAGCCCGTCGGCACGCAGGAGTTCGACAACCCGGGGCGCAACCAGGACGCGTCCCGTGGCACGCGCGGTACGTGCGGTGACGTCCTTCGCGGAGACGTCGACCATACGGGCTGCGCCTGCCTCGTCGACGTGGCTGAGGTGCTGCTGAGCGCTGCTCATCGTTCTCCTGGTGCGGTCGCTTGCGCAGACACCGTATCGGCCTGCAGCGGGGCGCGGCGCGTTGGCCCGCAAGCCAGGATGCCAGTGCTAGTCGAGGACGACCACGTCGACTTCGCTGCCCGCGGCGAACGAGGTGACCTCTTCCGGTACGACGATCAGCGCATCGGCGTACGCGAGTGCCTTGACCAAGTGGGACGCCGCACCACCCACAGGAGTGACGGTCCCGGACCGCTTGTCGTACTGCGCCCTCAGGAACTGCCGCCTACCGTCCGGCGAGTCCTCGATCGCGGTGGTGCAAGCCGCTTGTACGACCCGGCGGTGAACGTCAACCGCGCCCATGAGAGTGCGGATCACCGGTCGCGCGAACATCTCGAACGACACATAGGCGCTCACCGGGTTGCCCGGCAGCGCAAGGAGAGGAGTGCGTTCGGGGCCGATCCGGCCGAATCCCTGCGGCTTGCCCGGCTGCATGGCGAGCCTTCGGAAGTCGACGTGCCCGGCGGCATCCTCCGCGTCGTCGCCGAAAGAACCTCCCAATGACGTCAGTGCTTCCTTGACGACGTCGTAGGCGCCGACACTGACGCCACCACTGGTGACGATGACGTCGGCGCGGATGAGCTGGTCCTCGATGGTGGCGCGCAGCGTCTCGACCTCGTCGGCGACGGCCCCGACCCGGTACGCGATGGCACCGGCGGCTCTGGCGGCGGCGGTGAGCGCGAAGCTGTTGGAGTCGTGGATACGGCCCGGGGTCAACTCCTCACCCGGTTGGACCAATTCGCTGCCTGTGGAGACGATCACGACCCTGGGGCGCGGCCGGACGGTGACCGTTCCGCGGCCGATCGCCGCCAGGAGCCCGATCTGTGGTGCTCCGAGGACCGTGCCCGCCGCGAGCGCCAACTCGCCGGCTGTGACATCACTGCCGCGGGCCCGCACGAACTGACCCGCTTCCGGAGCCCTGTGCACGCGGACCTCACCGCTGGCGCCTCCTGGGTCGTCGCCGAAGGCCGTCATGGAGTCGACCGGTCCGCCGCCTGTGCCGCCGTCGGTCCACTCGACGGGGACGACGGCCTCTGCTCCCTCGGGCAGCGGGGCGCCGGTCATGATGCGGGCCGCCTGTCCCGGGCCCACAGCGGGCGGCTCACCGCTGCCCGCGGCGATGTCGCCGATCACCTCGAGCACGGCAGGGTGCTCCCGTGTCGCCGCCTTGGTGTCGGCCACTCGTACGGCGTAACCGTCCATGGAGCTGTTCGGGAACGGTGGCAGCGACGTGGGCACCGTCACGTCCTCGACCAGTACGCACCCTTGGGCGTCGAGGAGTTGCAAGTCGATCGGGTCCAGCGGTGAGAGCTGCCCCAGGATGTTGTCCAGGTGCTCCGCGACGGACCACAGACGATCGACTCCGTGACTCACTCTTGCATCTCCTCATCGACGTACGAACGCAACCAGGCCCTGAAGTCGGGGCCCAGGTCTTCACGTTCGCATGCCAGTCGGACAATCGCACGCAGATAGTCACCTCGGTCGCCGGTGTCGTAACGGCGGCCGGTGAAGACGACGCCGTGCACGGGGCCGGCAACCGTCTCCTGGTGGGCCAACTCGCGAAGGGCGTCGGTGAGCTGGATCTCGCCGCCCTGGCCGGGCTGGGTCTTCTTGAGGACCTCGAAAACACCGGGGTCGAGTACGTACCGTCCGATCACGGCGTAGTTCGACGGCGCGTGTGCGGCTTTCGGCTTCTCCACCAGGTCGGTGACACGCACCACGTCGGAGTGAGCCGTCGGCACTATGGCGGCCGACCCGTACAGGTGAATGCTGCTCGGGTCGACTTCCATGAGCGCGACGACGCTCCCGCCGTACTGCTCCTGGACGTCGATCATCCGAGGCAGCAGCGGGTCGCGCGGGTCGATGAGGTCGTCGCCGAGCAGCACCGCGAACGGCTGGTCCCCTACGTGTGGCTCCGCGCACAGCACCGCGTGCCCCAGACCCCGCGGGTCGCCCTGGCGTACGTAGTGCATGGTGGCGAGGTCGCTGGACTCACGCACCCTGGCGAGCCGGGAATCGTCGCCCTTGCGGCTGAGCGCCTCTTCGAGTTCGTAGTTGCGGTCGAAGTGGTCCTCCAGCGGCCGTTTGTTGCGCCCGGTGACCATCAGCACATCGGAGAGCTGTGCCGCGACCGCCTCCTCCACGACGTACTGGATCGCCGGCTTGTCCACCACCGGCAGCATCTCCTTGGGGGTGGCCTTGGTGGCAGGCAGGAACCTGGTGCCGAGTCCGGCCGCCGGGATGACAGCCTTGGAGATCCGGGTCCGCGTACGTGTACTCGTCATGCCGTGCACCATAGCGACGAAGAATGTGGAGAAGATGAAGAAAGAGTTGATTGCGGTTGATGGCCTTACCCAGAATTCGGTCACAGTATGACCGGCGTTCCGATGCACAAGGCCGAGTTGCGCGCACGAATCCTGGAAGCCAGGCGCGCATTGACCGCGAGTGAACGCCGGGCGGCAGGCGCGGCGCTTGCCCAGAGGGTACGGGACTGGGCACCACTGGCAAGCCCCGGGACGATCGCCGCCTACGTCTCCACCGGCGCCGAGCCCGGAACACATGATCTGATCAACGCCCTCCATGCCGATGGCACACGCGTGCTGCTCCCGGTGCTCCAGCCCGACAACGACCTCGACTGGGCCTGCTACGAGGGCCGGGACAGCCTTGCGAGGGCCTCACGGGGTCTTCTGGAGCCCACCGGAGACCTTCTGGGCCCCCAGGCCATCACCGCGGCGAACGCGGTGCTGCTGCCCGGACTCGCCGTGGACCGGCGCGGGGTGCGCCTGGGCCGCGGCGGCGGATCATACGACCGGGTGCTGCAGCGCTTGGCCGCGGCTGACGTCCACCCCGCACTCGCAGTGCTGCTGTACGCGCACGAGGTGGTCGACACGGTTCCTTTCGAGCCGCACGACCACCTCGTCGACGCTGCCATCACCCCTGAGGGTGTCTCCCGGTTCCGTCACCCCGGCAGCGCGGCTACGGCGTGAGCGCCATCTTCGCCTTGGAGGCCTTGTCCACGCGCTTGTCGGAGTAGTACCAGGGCAGCAGTTTCCCGGCCGCCCACAGACTCGTCTGGTCGGTGTAGTGGGCGTTGAAGGCGTGGCCCGAGGCTCCTGTGAGGTTGATCCACCGGGACTTGTCGAAGTCCTGGAGGTTGACGATCATCCGCATGGAGGGCACCCACTCGACGTCGTACCCGCCGGCGGCGTTCCAGCCGGTGGCGTCGACGGCGGCCTCACCGCCGCTGAGCTGCCAGGGTCCGCGGTTCAGTATCGTCTTCAGGATGCCGGGGCCGTCGGTGCCCAGTGTCTGGTTCTTCAGCTCCAGCTTGTGCAGCCGGCCCCAGCTCCAGGTGTCTATGTCCTTGCCGAGCTTGGCGGTCAGTTCGTAGCGGGCGTCCTTCATGGCCTGCTGCAGCAGCTGGTCGCGGTCGCTGCGGTGCGACGTGTCCTGGTCGACGCCGTAGAACGCGGTGGTCGACATCGTCCACCACTGGCTGTTCGGCTCCTGGAGGATGTTGCGGACCACCTCGAACCAGCGGTCGCCGCCATCGGGCTGCGCCTCGTCGGCGTCCCGCTCGCCGCACTCCTCGACTGTCTTCGGCTTGCCGTCGAGGTCGTCGACGGGCCCCGTCGCCCCGACGGGCGGCACTCTCAGGCACTGCCCCTTGGGCCGCAGCTCCTTGGGCAGCTTGTTGCCGAAGGCCAGCTTCAGGACGTTGCGCCACACCGCGTTGAAGTAGGCGGCGGCAGCCGAGTCGGAGTCCTGGTTGTAGTCCCATCCCTCGAGCAGCTTCTGTGCGTCGCGCACATAGCTGCCCTTGTCGTTCTTTATGTTGATCTTCAGCAGGTAGGGCACGAGCAGCTTGGCGATCTCGCTGCTGTCGTCGTTCTGCATGGACTGCATGTCGTCCATGGAGATCTTGCCGCCGTCCTTGATCTTGGACGCGATGAGGTCGTTGATGCGCTGACTGCGTGTGCCGTAGTCCCAGTCGTCCGTCAGCAGGTAGGGGTACTTGCTCTGGTCGATGACGGCCTGGTTCGCGGTGACGATGTAACCGCTCGGCGGGTTGTACTCGTACGGCATCGCCTTGGTCGGGATGTATCCCTTCCAGTCGTAGTGCGAGTCCCAGCCGGGCACGGGGTAGGTGCCGTCGTCACCGGAGGCGCGCACAGGGACCTTGCCCGGCGCCTGGTAGCCGATGTTGCCCTTGGTGTCGGCGTAGATGAGGTTCTGCGACGGTACGGCGAAGTCCGCGGCCGCGGCACGGAACTGGGTGAAGTTCGTCGCCCTGTCGAGCTCGAACACCGCGTCCATGGTCTTCGAGGGCTGCAGCGCGGTCCAGTTCAAAGCGACCGCATAGCCGCTGTTGACGCCGCCTGGGGGGTCCGTGACAGGCGCGGTCTCACCGACCGTACGCAGTTCGTCGCTGCGGTCGGAGATCACCGGACCGTTGTTCGTCTCCCGGACGGTGATCGTGCGCGACTTGCCGCCGGCGACCTTGATCGTCTCGCGCCGCGTCGTGAACGGCACCTGCTTGCCGTCGAACAGGTACGTCTTGGCGGTGACCTTCTCCAGGTAGAGGTCGGTCACGTCGGCACCCAGGTTGGTCATGCCCCACGCTATGTCCTGGTTGTGGCCGATGATCACACCGGGCATTCCGGAGAACGTGAAGCCGGTGACGTCGTAGGGGCACGACTTGCTCAATGTGCGGCAGTGCAGTCCCATCTGGTACCAGACGGACGGCAGCTGCGGCGCAAGGTGCGGGTCGTTCGCAAGCAGCGGTTTGCCCGTCGTCGTGTACTTGCCGGACACCACCCAGGAGTTCGAACCGATGCCGCTGCCGGTCGGGCCGAGCAACGTAGGCATCTGGTCGATGATCTGAGAAATACCGGCGAGCTGGGTGTCGACCGAGCTGCTGATGTTCTGGGGGCTGCTGGAACTCGTGGAGTCCTGCGAGTCGGCCGAATCCGCCGGGGTGTACGTCTTGGTGGTCGGGTCGACCGTCCCCGCCTCGACGATCGGCTGGTTACGGCTGTAAGGGTAATCCGGGTAGAGCTGCTTGATCTGCGCCTGGCTGAGGCGGCTCGTCATCAGGGTGCGGTCGATCTCGTCCTGCATGTTGCCGCGCAGGTCCCACGCCATGGCCTTCAACCACGCCACGGAGTCGACCGGTGTCCAGGGCTCCGGCTTGTAGTTGTTGCTCAACGACAGCGCGGCGTACTCCAGGGACAGCGAGGCGCCGCTGTGGTCCGCCAGGTAGGCGTTGACACCGTCGGTGTACGCCTGGAGGTACTCCTTGGTGGTGGCGTCGAGTTCGGTGTCGTACTCCTTCTGCGCGACACCGCGCCAGTCCAAGGTGCGCAGGAAAGCGTCGGTCTCGACCTCGCTCTTGCCGAACATCTCCGACAACCGCCCCGAGGTGAGGTGACGGCGTACGTCCATCTCGTAGAAGCGGTCCTGCGCCTGTACGTAACCCTGGGCGCGGAACAGGTCGTCGGGGGTGTCCGCGTACAGCTGCGGAATGCCGTTGGCGTCCCGGTCGACGTCGACCGGTGCGGACAGGCCCTTGAGCTTCAGGGAACCCGACGTCTGCGGGAAGGAGGCGCGCACTGTGCTGACGCTCCAGTACGACCCGTAGCCGAGGCCCGCCACGAGCAGGAGCACGACCGCAATCACGATGATGCGTAGGCGGCGGGACTTCTTCCGTGCGGGCATCGCTGTCCTTCGAGGGCAGGGTGGACCGGATGATCAAGTGCTGGTTGTGCAAGGGCAACCATAGGCGCACGGGCTGTGGCCGGGAGACCGGGCGTCCGGGTGACCATACAGCGGACCAGGGAATGTCAAGGGAGGGTAAATTATTAGGTAAGGCAACGAAGTTGAAAGGACCGGGCCCCTGACTGTCCACCACCTGAACGAGATCCTGCTGATCGGCGCCGCGGTCCTGCTGGTCGCCGTGGTCGCCGTGCGGCTGGCCTCACGAAGCGGCCTGCCGACGCTGCTCGTCTACCTCGGCATCGGCGTGATCATCGGACAGGACGGCCTGTTCGGCTTCACCTTCGACAATGTCCAGCTCACCCAAGTGCTGGGCTACGCGGCACTGGTGGTGATCCTTGCCGAGGGCGGTCTCGGCACCAAGTGGCAGGAGATCAAGCCCGCGGTCCCGGCAGCATCCGTCCTGGCCACCGTCGGATTGCTGGCGAGCGTGTTCGTCACCGCGACCGCCGCACACTACCTGGTCGGGCTGGGCTGGCGACAGGCGCTGATCGTCGGCGCCGTGGTGTCGTCGACGGATGCCGCGGCGGTGTTCTCCGTCCTGCGCAACATCTCGCTTCCCACTCGGGTGACCGGCGTCCTGGAGGCCGAGTCCGGCTTCAACGACGCCCCCGTGGTGATCCTTGTGGTGGCGTTCTCCTCAACCAGTCCCGTCGAGCACTGGTACCGGTTGCTCGGCGAGATAGCGCTGGAGCTGGCGATCGGTGCCGCCATCGGCCTCGCGGTGGGCTGGATCGGCGCGTACGGCCTCAAGCGCGTCGCCCTGCCGGCGTCCGGCCTCTACCCCATCGCCGTCATGGCCATCGCGGTCGCCGCGTACGCCGCCGGCGCCATGGTGCACGGGTCGGGCTTCCTCGCCGTCTACATCGCTTCGCTGATCCTGGGTAACTCCAAGCTGCCGCACCGCCCCGCCACGAGGGGCTTCGCCGAGGGACTCGGCTGGATCGCGCAGATCGGCCTGTTCGTCCTGCTCGGGCTTCTGGTGACACCCCACGAACTGGGTGACGACATCGTGCCCGCGATCATCATCGGGCTGTTCCTGACGCTGGTGGCGCGGCCTGCCTCGGTGGCCGTCAGCCTCCTGCCGTTCGGTGTCTCCTGGCGTGACCAGGTGCTGATGTCATGGGCCGGCCTGAGAGGCGCCGTGCCCATCGTCCTGGCGACCATCCCGATGGTCGCCGACGTCGCGGACAGCGAACGGATCTTCAACATCGTCTTCGTCCTCGTGATCATCTACACCCTGGTGCAGGGACCGACGCTGCCCTGGGTCGCCCGGCATTTGCACCTCGGCGACACCGACGGAGCCGACGCCGCCGATCTCGGCATCGAGTCCGCACCCCTTGAACGTCTGCAAGGGCACCTGTTGTCGGTCGCGATCCCTGGCGGCTCGAAGATGCACGGCGTCGAAGTCGGCGAGCTGCGGCTGCCGCAGGGCGCCGCCGTGACGCTGGTGGTGCGCGACGGCAAGAGCTTCGTTCCGCAGCCGGCGACCATATTGCGCAGGGGTGACGAGCTGCTCGTCGTAGCCACCGACCCGGTGCGCGATGCGACAGAGGACCGCCTTCGCGCCGTCGGACGCGGCGGCAAGCTGGCGGGTTGGCTGAGCGGCGGCGGGTGACCTCGAGGCGCAGGAGGACAGGTCGCGGCTACGTATGATGAGGAGGTATTTGTCGAGTACGACCCCTGCCTGACGCAGGACCGGCGCGGGGTGCCCGCGCTGAGCGGACGGTCCTCGGCGCGAGCGCCTCCTATGGTGCGCACGCGCTACCAGGCGGCAGAAAGTCCGGAACGTGGCATCCAAGGTGCCGACATCTTCGTCGTCCCCCCTGCCTTCCTCGCCTTCCCTGAAGCCCCTGGCCACAGCTGCGCGGACGACGCCCGATGCGCGGACCGCGCAGAAGGCTCGCAGCACCGGGTACCGCGGGCTGCTTCGCACTCCTGGAGCATGGGCGTTCGTCCTGCCGGGATTCGCCGCACGGCAGCCGTTCGCGATGCTGACCATCAGCATGGTGCTGCTCGTCCGGCACGCGACCGGCTCCTACGGGATGGCGGGCGCCGCAGCAGCCATCACCGGAGCCGCGAGCGCCCTGTGCGCGCCTCAGGGCGGCCGTCTCGCAGACCGCTACGGCCAGCGCGCGGTCCTGCTGCCCGGGGCCGCCCTGCACACGCTGTCCGTGCTCGCCGTGGTCGTACTCGCGGTGTCCGGGGCGCCCGCCTGGGCGCTGCTCCTTACCGCCGTGCCCGCAGGCGCCACGGTCCCGCAGATCGGGCCCATGGTGCGGTCCCGCTGGTCCGTCGCCCTGGATGACCCCGCGTCGCCCCTGATGCAGACTGCGGCGGCCTTCGAGTCCGTGACGGACGAGCTCACCTTCGTGGTGGGGCCGGTCATCGCGACCGCGCTGTGCACCTCCGTCCACCCAGCGGCCGGCCTGGTCGCCGAAGCAGGGTTGACTCTGGTCGGTGGCGCGCTCTTCGCCGCCCAGCGCCGCTCCGAGCCGCAGCCGCACCGGTCGTCGGCGGACGGCGGCGTCAAGCACGCCTCCGCGTTGTCGCTCCCTGGGGTGCAGGCGTTGGCGATCGCCTTCCTGGGTGTCGGGGCAGTGTTCGGGGGCATGCAGGTGTCGCTCGCCGCATTCACCCAGGAGATCGATCGGCCGGGTCTGAACGGTGTGCTCTACGGCGCCTTCGCGGCAGGCAACATGGTGTCCGGGGCGATCTACGGTGCCGTGTCCTGGCGCCGTACACCCCGCACTCGGCTCCTCGCCGCCTATATGGGTCTCGCGGCGGCCTGTGGCCCTCTTTGGGCCACCCACTCCCTGGCGCCGCTGAGTGTGCTGCCCTTGATCGCGGGTCTGTTCATCGCGCCCACGATCGTGACGGCGTACTCACTCGTCGACACCTTGGTGCCCCGGTCGGCGCGGACCGAGGCGTTCACGTGGCTCACCGGGGCGGTCGCTTTCGGTCAGGCGATCGCGGTGACCGTCGCAGGCCTGCTGACGGACGCACACGGTTCGTCGGCCGGCTTCGCGGTGCCACTGGTGGGCACGGTGACCGCGCTCGCGGTGCTGATCGGGCTGCGCGGGCGCCTGGCCCCTCCCCCCGCAGGAGCGAAGGCGACGGGTGGGATCGGTCACCGTCCGCCGGTCTCAGTGGACTGACGGCGGGAAATACTGCACTATTGAGCGTCGTTAGCACTCAACAAGTGAGAGTGCCAGGAGGAGCAAGTGCCGACGTACCAGTACCAGTGCACCGAGTGTGGCGAGGGCCTTGAGGCGGTGCAGAAGTTCAGCGACGACGCGCTGACCGAGTGCCCCAACTGCGGCGGACGGCTGCGCAAGGTCTTCTCGGCAGTGGGCGTGGTCTTCAAAGGCTCCGGGTTCTATCGGACCGACAGCCGCGGCTCCTCGTCGAGCAGCACCCCGGCGCCCAAGAGCAGCACCTCGGACACCAAGTCCACCGACAGCAGCAAGCCGTCCACCTCGAGCAGCACGCCTGCCTCCGGCTCCTCCTCGTCGTCGTCGAGCAGCGCGTCGGTCGCCTGACCGGCGCCCCGGCACGAGCCCGGCACTCGTAAGGCTCCGACGGCCCCCGCTGTCCACACAGCGGGGGTTCGTTGCGTCTTCGGCCCGATTAGGCTGCTCCCCATGGTCGAAAACAGCGGCGCGCAGACTCTGGCGGAGATCGGCGTCATCGGGGGATCAGGGTTCTACTCGTTTCTCGATGATGTGACGGAAGTCACTGTTGATACGCCCTATGGTGCGCCGAGCGACTCCCTGTTCGTCGGCGAGGTCGCCGGACGCCGGGTCGCGTTCCTCCCCCGGCACGGCCGCAAGCACCACCTGCCGCCGCACCGCATCAACTACCGCGCCAACCTGTGGGCCCTGGCGTCGGTCGGCGTACGCCAGGTACTCGGGCCCTGCGCGGTAGGGGGCCTGCGGACCGAGTACGGGCCCGGCACACTCCTCGTCCCCGACCAGCTGGTCGACCGGACCAAGAGCCGGCTTCAGACGTACTTCGACGGCGAGACCCGTGCCGACGGCCGGACACCCAACGTGGTGCACGTGACCTTCGCCGACCCGTACTGCCCTGTCGGCCGGCGCGCCTCGATCGCCACCGCGAGGGCCGGCGGTTGGGAGGCCGTGGACGGGGGAACACTGGTCGTCGTCGAAGGCCCGCGGTTCTCCACGCGCGCGGAGTCCCGGTGGCATGCTGCGCAGGGCTGGTCGGTCGTGGGGATGACGGGGCATCCCGAAGCGGTTCTCGCCCGAGAACTCGGTCTGTGTTACACCTCGTTGACGCTGGTCACGGACCTGGACGCGGGCGCGGACACCGGCGAGGGCGTCTCGCACGAGGAGGTCCTCGAAGTGTTCGCGGCGAATGTCGGGCGGATGCGTGATGTCCTCTTCGACGTGGTCGGGGCGCTGCCGGAGAGCAGCGAGCGGGACTGCCTGTGCGTCGATCCCCTCGGCGGGCAGGACGCCGGCATCGAGCTTCCCTGACTCCGTCCGCCGGGCGAGCGCGCGGGCGTCCGCGCGGGCGTCTGAGCACCGACGGCCGGTCCGGCCGCCGGTTCAGCGGCCGGACCGGCAGCCGGTCCACGGTTCCTGGGCCCGCTCGAACTCCCGCGCCCGTTCGCCGGTTCCTCCCCCACCCGTGGAATCCGGGCGGGGGAGGCGGAGTTGCCGGGGTCCGACAGGGTTCGGCAGCGGTCAGGCGGTGGTGCAGGTGGCGGTGGGCCAGGTCCAGGTGCCGTTGGTCTGGAGTGTGATGCCCCAGGTGTTGCCGTTGCCGTTGGGGGTGGCGACGAGGGTTTGGGCGTCAGGGTAGGAGGCGCTGATGTTCCAGGTGGCGATGATCTTCTCGGGGGTGGGGACGTTCACGGTGACGCGCCAGGCGGAGGAGCCGCTGACAGCGATGCTGAGGTTGTAGCGGTCGCTCCACTGCTCGCCCGCCGTGAACTGTACGGTGCAGCCGCTGCCGCCGCCCCCACCGGTGGTGCCGCCGGTGGTGCCGCCGGTGCTCGTACCGCCGGAAGTGGTGCCGCCGCCGCTGTCCACCGTGATGCTGGAGTTGCCGCTGCTCTGGTAGCCCTCGGTGGCGAGGATCATGTAGTTGAAGGTGCCGAGGTTCATGCCGTGGCTCGCCCAGGCGTCGAAGTGGTTGCCGGTGGTGATGGTGCCGCCGGTGCGCTTGGACTGCCGGACGCTCCAGTACTGGTTGAAGGTCGCGGTGCCGATGATGGAGGGGGCGTTGACCCGCTGGGTCTCGTAGATGTCGTACGTGCCCCCGTCGCTGGTGACGGTGCCCTTGTAGGTGCCGGTGGGCCGGTAGGTGCCGTAGTTGTCGACGATGTAGTACTCGACGAGCGGGTTGGTGGTCCACCCGTACAGGGACAGGTAGGCGTTGCCCGAGGGGTTGAAGCTGCCGGAGTAGTCGACGGCGCGGCGGCTGCCGGTGGCCCAGCCCTTGCCGGCCACGAAGTTGCCGCTGTTGCTCCAGGAGGTGCCGTAGGAGCCGCCGGCGCCGAGGTTCATCGAGGTGGAGCCGCCGCCGTCGGTCCAGAACGAGTAGTAGTAGCCGTTGTTGGTGCCGGTCTGGCTGGTAGTGATGATCGTGTCGGCGTTGGCGGTGCCCGGCAGGATCATCGCGGCCGCGGCGACGAGCGCGGCGGCGCACAGAGTGCCGAGCAGCAGGCGGAACAGGCCCGCTTTGCGGCCGTCCGGGCGGGGCGCGACGGCGCCGCCCGCGGGGGCTTCATGTGTCCGGTTCATCATGTGCGTGCTTCCTCCTTGTGAAGGCGTGGGGGTCAGGCAGCACGGCCCCGACGGAGCGACGGGCGCCCCGCGGTGACGGCGAACAGTGTTGAACCGGCCCATCGGACTGTCAACACTTTCGGCATGATTTACGAAAGAGTCGCCGCCAGTTCGGCAGCGCGGCCGCGCCAATGTCCCTGATCAATGGCCGGATTAGACAGACGAGCCACGGCGGACGCGATCCATGGTTCGCGAATGGCGCACTCGGCGTCGGGCTAAATTCTCGAAACTTTCGCCGATCTTCACGAAGATGCGACAATGCGACGGGACACCCCGAGGCGGTTCCCCGGACGCCCTCCCGTCCACGCGGCCAACCGGCCGCGCGGCGCGCGTCCGGTCGTGGGAGCGCTCCCGGCGCGAACACGACACGGCGGCAAGCCGCCAAGGACCCGCATTGACCGGCGGATCACCCGCGCTGGATTTTTGTGCTGGCCACTCCCCCCACACCACCCCCTCCGACAACGTTGCCGGCTTCCCCCGCCACCTCCGGGAGTCCCCTTGCCAGTCAGACCCATACCCGACCGGCCGGCCACCGCCCGGCCGCGCCCCGCCGCCGCGGCAGCGGCCGCCGCGCTCCTCGCCGTCCTCGCAGTCCTGGCGGTGCTGCTCCCCCAGCAGGCCGTCGCCATTCCGGCCTCCGCCGGGAGCGGCACCGCCGGCGGTTCCAGCGCCAGCGCCAGCGCCGGCTCCGACTCCGGCTCCGGCTCCGGCACGGGCGCCGGCTCGGTCGGCGCCGAACCGGCCTGCGGCACCCCGCAGCCGGGCCACTTCAGCTGCTTCGCGCTGCGCCGTACCGACCGCACCCCCTCCCTCGGCGTGCGGCGCGACAGTTCGGGTGCCGCCGCGGCCCCGGACGGCTTCGCACCGGCCGACCTGCGCGACGCGTACGACCTGCCGGCCGACGGCGGCGCGGGCGCGACCATCGCGGTGGTCGACGCCTACGACAACCCCGACGCCGAGTCGGACCTCGCGGTCTACCGGGCGCAGTACGGCCTGCCCGCCTGCACCAGCACCGACGGCTGCTTCCGCAAGGTGGACGAGTACGGCGGCGCCGGCTACCCCGCCTCCGACGAGGGCTGGGCGTCCGAGATCGCGCTCGACCTCGACATGATCTCCGCGGTCGCCCCGCAGGCCCACATCCTGCTGGTGGAGGCCGACTCGGCCGGCTCGGACGACCTGGGCACCGCGGAGAACACCGCGGTCGGGCTCGGCGCGCAGTACGTCTCCAACTCCTGGGGCGGCTACGGCGACAGCACCGACGATCTGGCGTACGACTCCGCGTACTTCGACCACCCCGGTGTCGCGGTGGTCTTCAGCTCGGGCGACGACGGCTACGGCGTCAGCTACCCGGCGTCCTCGCCGTACGTGACCGCGGTCGGCGGCACCTCCCTGGTGCGCGACTCCAGCTCCCGCGGCTGGGACGAGTCGGTGTGGAACGGCGTCACGCAGGGCGCGGCCGGCCCGCACTGGGGCGCGGGCGGCTCCGGCTGCTCCGCGGTCGAGCCCAAGCCTCCGGCCCAGTCGGCGGTCGACTGCGCCGGCCGCTCGGTCGCCGACGTCAGCGCGGTGGCCGACCCGGCCACCGGCGTCGCGGTCTACAACTCCTTCTCCGACGTGGGCTGGAACGTCTACGGCGGCACCAGCGCCTCCGCGCCGATCATCGCCGGGGTGTACGCACTGGCCGGCACCCCTGTCACTGGCACGTACCCGTCGTCGTACCCGTACGAGCGGTCCGGGTCGCTCAACGACGTGACCCGCGGCGACAACGCCAGTTGCGCGGACAGTTCACTGTGCGGCTACGGCACCACCCCGCAGTGCACGCCCGCCTACACCTGCCAGGCGCAGCCCGGGTACGACGGGCCGACCGGACTCGGTACGCCCGAGGGCACCTCGGCCTTCCGGCCCGGCCCGCACGGCACGGTGGGCGGCACCGTCACTGACTCGGCCACCAAGGACCCGATCGCCGGGGCCACGGTCTCGCTCGGGCAGTACAAGGCGACCACCGACGCCAAGGGCCGCTGGACGCTGGGCATCCCGGCCGGCTCCTACCCGCTGACGGTCACCGCGTTCGGCTACGCCGACGACGACGGCGGGACGGTGGACCTCGCCGACGGGGACGTGCTCACCAAGGACGCGGCGCTGGCCGCGGTGCCCTCGCAGGCGCTGTCCGGCACGGTCAAGGACGGCGGCGGGCACGGCTGGGGCGTGTACGCGAAGGTCACCCTCGACGGGGTCCCCGGCACGGTCTTCACCGACCCGGCCACCGGGCACTACACGGTGAAGGTCCCCATGAACCGGACCTACACCCTGCACGCGACTGCCCTCTACCCCGGCTACAAGACCGCCGACGCCACCGTGGCGGTCGGCGCGGGGCCGAAGACCGCGGACCTGTCGCTGCCCCTGAACACCACCGGCGCGCTGCCACCGGGCTACCAGGTCGCGTACCACGGCGGCGGGCTCCAGTCCTTCGCCAACTCCACGACCCCTGACGGCTGGACGGTGAAGAACAACACCGACGCGGGCGGCTGGCAGTTCGACGACCCGCTCAACCGCGGCAACCAGACGGGCGGCACCGGGCGGTTCGCCGAGGTCGACGACTACGCCCTGGGCTGGAAGGACGCCGACACCGAACTGATCAGCCCTTCGTACGACTTCAGCGCGGAGAAGGACCCGCAGTTGCAGTTCGACACCGCGCTGCCCGCGCTGTACCGGGTGGAGGACCTCACCGCGTCGGTGGACGCCAGCACCGACGGCGGGTCGACGTGGACCACGCTGTGGCAGCACACCGATGTCGTGGGCGGGCCCGCGCACGAGACGGTGCCGCTCACCGCGTACGCCGGGAAGTCCTCGGTGCGGCTGCGGTTCCACTTCACCGGCTCGCTGACCGGCATCTGGCAGATCGACAACGTGGCCGTCGGCACCCCGACGCTGGTCACCCGCCCCGGCGGGCTGCTGGCCGGGCAGGTCACCGACGCCAACACCGGTGACGGGGTGGTCGGCGCGACCGTCTCCTCCGCGGACGCGCCCTCGGACGCCGTGCACACCGTCGCCTCCCCCGGCGACCCTGCCGTCCCGGACGGCGTGTACTGGCTGTTCGCCGCCGCGGGCAAGCAGCAACTCACCGCGGGGCTACCGGGCTTCGGCTACCCGGACGTCACCGCGAAGGCCAAGGTGACCGCGAACGCCGTCACCACCGCGGACTTCGCACTGCACCCGGCCCAACTGCGCTACTCCGTCTCGTCGGTGGCCGCCGACGTGCCGTGGGGGGCCAGCCGGACCGTGCGGGTCCAGGTGAAGAACACCGGCGGCTCGCCGGCCACCTTCTCGCTCGGCGAGCAGGACCTCGGCACGGCGAAGCCGGCCGCCGCGGGACCCGCCGTGCGCCGCACGGCGTCGGCGATGACCCCCAACGGGCTGTTCACGGCAGCACCTTCGAAGGCCGGAGCGGAGAACGGGACGAAGGACGGTACGAAGGCGGGCACGACCGCCGGAGCGAGCGGCGGTGCGGGCCCGTCCGCCACCGCGCCGGCCGCGGACCAGGCGTGGCAGCCGCTCGCCGACCTGCCCACGGCCGTCTACGGCGGGCTCACCGCCGTGGACCAGGGCGTGCTCTACACCGGGCTCGGCGAGACGGCCGACGGCCGCTGGAGCAAGGACTTCTCCTCCTACGACCCGGCCACCGGCACCTGGAAGGCGCTCAGCAGCCCGACCACCGGCCGGATCTACCCCGCCTACGGCGTCATCCGCGGCAAGCTCTACGTCACCGGCGGCCGCGACGCCTCGGGCGCGGCCATCGCCGGTGGCGAGGTCTACGACCCCGCCACCGACACCTGGTCGCAGATCGCCGACCTGCCGCACCCCTACGGCGCACCCGGCTCGCTGGTGATCGGCGACAAGCTCTACCTCGTCGGCGGCTGCGACCTGCTCGGCTGCGGCTACAACGACGTGCAGGTCTACAACCCGGCCACCGACACCTGGTCGGCCGGCGCCCCCTACCCCGAGCCGATCTCCTTCTCCTCCTGCGGCACCGCCGACGGCATCGCGTACTGCGCCGGCGGCGCCTACCAGCCGGCCGACGGGGCCCCCACCGACACCGCCCACACCTACAAACTCGACCCCGGCACCGGCTCCTGGCAGCGGGTCGCCGACGCCCCGTTCGACTTCTGGGGCGGCACCGGCACCGCGGCGGGCGGCAACCTGCTGACGGCCGGCGGCCAGGTGATCAGCGCCTCGGCACTCACCAACGAGGTGCACCTGTACGACCCGACCGACGACTCCTGGTCCGCGCTGCCGAACCTGGCGCAGCCACTGCTGGGCGCATCGTCCGCGCCGGGCTGGTACGTGACCGGCGGCGTGATCGCGGGCAACATCCCGCAGGCGACCGTGCAGGAGCTGGCCGGCTACGGCCAGGCACACGGCGACGTGCCGTGGCTGGCGGCCTCGGCGAAGAAGCTGACGGTCAAGGCCGGCGGCTCGGTCACCGTCAAAATCACCCTGGACGCCAGTGCGTTGACCTCCGCGGACCTCGGCGACCACCGGGCGGCGCTGCTGGTCGACAGCGACACGCCGTACGGGTCGCCGTCGCTGCCGGTCACCATGTCCGTGGTGGCGCCGGCCGGTTGGGGGCTGCTCGACGGCACGGTCACCGGCCGCGCTGCCGACGGCACGACCGCGCCGCTGGCCGGCGCGGTGGTCGAAGTGGACTCCGCGCAGGGCGACTTCACCCTCACCACGGGCACGGACGGCAGGTACGCACTGTGGCTGCCGGCCAAGGACAACCCGCTCACGGTGATCGTGGCCGCCGCCGGCTACCGGCCCGCGACCAGCACCGTACGGGTGGTGGCCCAGGGGGCGGTGAGCGCGGACTTCACCTTGCCGCACCTGTGAGCGCGCCGGTCGGCTGAGCGCTCAGGTCCGCTGAAAGCTCAGGTCCGCTGAGCACTCGGGCACCTTTGAACGCCCGGTCCGTCGAGCGCTCGGGCCTCGGGACACTCGGGTCCGTCGGGCGTTCCCGATCACGCAACACCCGCCCGGCCACGGGCGGTTCGCGGGGCCCGGACGGCTGCTGCTCAGCCGGCCGGGTCCCGCGGCGCTCCCGGCGGCTCCGGCCGCCACCACCCGCGGCTGGCGGCCAGCACCCCGGCCTGGAATCGGCTCGCCGCGCCGAGCCGGGTGAGCAGCGCCTGCACCCGGCGCTGCACCGTGCGGTGGCCGATGCCCAGATGGCGGGCGATGGTCTCGTCGGCCATCCCCATCGCCAGCATCGAGATGATCCGCCGCTCCTCCTCCGTGACGAACTCGTTCGGCCCGACCGACGCCGGCCGGTCCGGCATGTACGGCTGGGCCTGCGCCCACAGCGACTCGAAGAGCGCCGAGAGCGCGTCGAGCAGCGCCGAGGGGTGCACCAGGATGCAGGAGTCCAGCACCTGCGGGGTGGCCAGCAGCGGGATCAGCGCGGCCTGGTCGTCGGCGATGATCAGCTTCATCGGCGCCTGCGGCAGGAAGCGCACCTCCTCGCCCGCGGCGATGTCCAGTTCGACCCGCTCCATCGCGCCGGGCACGTCCAACGCGTCGCGGCCGTGCAGGAAGCGGCTGCGCACGCTGCGGCCGCCGATCACCGTCGCGGAGTTCACCCGGGTGCCGTCGCGGGTCTCGGCGTAAGGCGGCGCGTCGATGCCGCGCAGCTCGCGCTCGGCGCGGTGGAACAACTGCTGGCCGCAGCGGGCCACGCCGTCGCGGCCGGTGATCACCTCGATCAGCGAGGCGGAGTCCCGGTCGCGCCGGGCGTCGCGGTGCCGCTCGGCCAGCCGCTCGATCAGCGCCCGCACCTGCTGGATGTCCCGCTCCCTGGCCAGCAGCAGCACCTCCAGCGCGTGGCCGGGCGGAAGCGCGGTGTACCCGGTCGGGGTGCCCGGCAGCCGGGAGATCAGCCCGCCGTCCTCCAGCCGGACCAGCGCCCCGGCGACCACGTCGGGCTCCAGCCCGGTCCTGCGGGCCAGTTCCTCGATCGGCAGGGGCGGGTTGTCGACCAGGGCGAAGTACAGCGCTTCGGCCGGCTGATCGAGTCCGAGAACTTCGAGCATGGCCACCTCCGCCCAAAAGGTAGCCCCAGCGCGCGACATGGTTGAACCCGGTACCTCAGCATCCCCGGCCCGTACCCGGTGTACCCGGTGTACCCGGTGTACCCGGTGCTCCTGGCCTGTGTCGGGCTGTGCCGGCCTGTGCCCGTGCGGAACATGGACCGGGACCGGGCAGACCTCGCCGCGTACGGCGGCGCCCCGATCCCGCAGTCGTCGCTCTTCATCGGCGGCAAGCTGGAAGACGTCACGAAGTCGGTTTTCCACCGGACACCAGTTGTCCACAGGGGTCGAAACAGCGCTGCGGGAAATGCGTCATCGTGGAGGGGCCGGCTCGATTCGGTCGGCGCCCTCTTTCCACGTAGGACGGTGTCGAGCGTGCCTTTCCCCAACTCTCCCACGGATTCCCCCGCATGCGTTCCCGACGAGCCCTATTCCAAGCCCTCGTCGGATACGCCTCGACCGTACGCGCCACCGCGCATCGTTGTGCCGGACTTTCCTCCGGTCTGCGCCGGCGGACGCGGTGGAGGAAGGTTCGGCGCGGCATTGCGCCGCATGCGCCGGCACCTTGCCACGGGGTTGGGTGTGCTGGCGGTGTTGGCCGCCGTGCTCTCGACTCACGGCACCTCCCCGCGACACGAGCGGGCCGCGCCACGCGGAACTCCGTCGACCGCGACCTCCTCGCCTCCAAGGCCCGCTGAGCAACTGGTGCGGGCGCCCGTACGGATCGCCGACTCGGAGGCGGCCGCCCTTCTGCGCCCTGGCGCGCGCGTGGACGTGCTCGCCGGTGCCCGGGTGGTGGCGTCACGTGTGACGGTCGTAGCGGTACCGCCCAGTCCGGCTCAGTCGCGGCAGACGGCTTCCACCCCGCCGGAGGGCGCCGGTGTGGGCAACGGCGCGCTGATCGTGCTGGCCGTGTCCCGCCGTACGGCAGCGGCACTGTCAGGAGCAGCCGCGGCGTCTCCGTTGGGGGTGGCTCTGTGCTGAATCTCTTCGCGAAGGACCGTCGTACCGCTTCTTTCGCGGGCGCTCTCCATGACGCGTGTCGGTTCTCCACAGCGGCGCGAGAGGAGCACCCTGGCACTTCTGCTCGGGTTCAGGGTGATCGGCATTCCCCGACACATGGACGGGATCACCGTCGCCCCGGCCGACTCGCCCGCGTTCAGAACTGTCGCGAACTGAGTGGCAGGCGGGCACGTCAATCGCCTCGCCGAAGCATTCGATACGAGGGACCGCGCTGGGTCCTGGTCCTTTCGCAGAAGACCGTGCGGGACAGCGACCGTGCGCACCTCGATTGTCCGCACCTCGACCGCCCCGAAAAGGCCGCTGTTCCCACGGCGGACGCCCAGGCACTTCGGACCGGCGCGCTCAGCGAAACGCCATGCGACGAGGTGGCCCCGGATGCCGCTCAGCACAGCCACAACCGCACACCGACGTCCGCTGAGCGCGTCAACCAGACCAAGCGGTGGCACGGACGCCTGTCCGGGGCGGCCGGGGGGATCGGCACCTCCGGCGGCGGGTCAGGGCTGGTTCAGATGTGGTGCGGCGGCTTCTCGTTGAGGAACCGGGTGAAGTCGTCGTCTGCCGTGTCCGCGGGTGCATCGCCCCAGCCGCGGTCGGTGTCGTCGGCCGACGGCCGGTCGAGCGGATCGTCGAAGACGAAGCCGGCACCTGCAGGCGTTGACGCGCCGCCCGAAGAGGGGCCGTCCGAGGAGGAGCCGACTTCCGGCCGGGAGCCCGACGGCAACGGCTCGCTTCCGGTCTCGTCGCCTGTGGTCATGGCACCAGGATACGGCTCTGCGCGGGACTCACGTGAGCAGCGCCCACCCAAGAGGGCGCGTAGAGATACCCCAAGTGTCCGTTTGGGGCATTCGGACGGATATACCTGGCCTCATGGACACTCCGAAGCAGAAGCCGGCTCCGTCCCCAGCGTCCCCGCCCCGAAGCGGGCCCGCGCAGGTGCTGGACATCGACCGAAGCGACCACCAGTACCGTCGCTGGTTGAGCACTGCTGTGGCGAAAGTCCATGCCGACGCCAACAGGTCCGCCGATACCCATTTGCTGTCAGTTCCGCTCCCGGCGGACTGGGGCGTCGACCTCTATCTGAAGGACGAGTCGACTCATCCGACGGGCTCACTCAAGCACCGGCTGGCCCGGTCCTTGTTCCTCTACGCCCTGTGCAACGGCTGGATCAGGCCGGGGCGCCCGGTGATCGAGGCTTCGAGCGGCTCGACGGCGGTCTCGGAGGCGTACTTCGCCCGTCTGATCGGTGTCCCCTTTGTGGCCGTTATGGCCCGCGGGACAGTACGGGCGAAGGTGGACCTGATCGAGTTCCAGGGGGGCAAGTGCCACCTGGTGGACAACCCGAGCGAGGTGTACGAGGCAGCCGCCCGGCTGGCCAAGGAGACCGGCGGCCACTACATGGACCAGTTCACCTACGCGGAGCGGGCGACCGACTGGCGGGGCAACAACAACATCGCGGAGTCGATCTTCAGGCAGATGGCGTCGGAACGCCATCCGATCCCGACCTGGATCGTGGCGACGGCGGGGACGGGAGGAACTTCGGCGACGCTGGCCCGCTACGTGAGGTACGCGCAGGCGACGACGGGCATCTGCGTGGCTGATCCTGAGAACTCGGCCTTCTTCCCAGGTTGGCGGGACAGCGATCCGGACGTGACGACCGCGGCCGGCTCGCGGATCGAGGGGATCGGCAGGCAGCGGGTGGAGCCGAGTTTCGTGCCGGGCGCGATCGACCGGATGATGCGGGTCCCGGACGCGGCCTCGGTCGCTGCTGTCCGCGTCCTGGAGAGGCTCCTGGGGCGGCGCGCGGGCGCGTCGACGGGAACCGGTCTGTGGGCCGCGTTCCGGATCATCTCCCAGATGCGTGAGCGCGGCGAGCGCGGAAGCGTCGTCGGGCTGCTGTGCGATCCGGGAGAACGCTACGTGGAGAAGTACTACGCCGATGCGTGGCTGCTGGAGCAGGGCATGGACATCTCGCCGTATCTGGAGTGCCTGGAGAACTTCCTGCGTACCGGGCGGCTGGACAGTCCCGGCGCGGAGGACTCACGCGGCTGAACTTCATGTCGGCCCGCGGTGGCCGCGTCGGTAGGTGGCGTACCGACACGCGCGCACGCCCACGTCTGGGTGGGTGTCAGACTCCCGTGGCGCCGAGGAGTGTGCCGACGGCGTAGGTGACGGCCATGGCGATGACACCGCCCGCAACATTGCGGAGGACAGCGGGTCGCGCCGGAGCGCCACCGAGGTCGGCGCTGATCCTGCCGCACGCGACCAGCGCGACGACCACGGACACGACGGTGACGGCCAGGCGCCAGCCCTGCGGGGGCAGCACGATGGCGAGCAGGGGCAGCAGGGCACCGACGGTGAAGGACACGAAGCTCGCCCATGCCGCATGCCAGGGGTTGGCGAGTTCGTCGGGATTGATGCCCAGCTCGACGCGGGCGTGGGCGCCCAGCGCGTCGCGGGCGGTGAGCTGTTCGGCGACCTCTTGGGCGAGGTCGTGAGTGATACCGCGTTCTTCGAGCAGGCCGGTGAGTTCGGCGAGTTCGGCCTGGGGAGTCGTCGCGAGCTCTTCGCGTTCGACGGCGAGGGCCGCCCGTTCGGAGTCGCGCTGGGTGCTGACGGAGACGTACTCGCCGGCTGCCATCGACAGCGAGCCGGCGAGCAGCCCAGCGAGGCCCGCGGTCAGCAGCGCGGAACGGGAGTCGGTGGCTCCGGCGACGCCGACGACGATGCCGGCGGTGGAGACCACGCCGTCGTTGGCGCCGAGGACGGCGGCTCTCAGCCAGTTCAGGCGGGTTCCGAGACCGGTGTGGTGCGGCTCACCGGGGTGTTCACCACGGTGGCCGGGCTTTTCCGGTGCGTCGGGTTCTTCGTCGTTGCCGGCGCGGTCGTCGCTCATGGCAGGCAGCGTCTCATTCAGGGCCCGCCCGCGGGCAGCAGGACAGGCCGAACCCCGGCGCGGGGGGGATGCACCGGGGTCCGGGTCTGTGGGTCACGCGGTGCGTGACGGTGGTGGTTACGCCGCTTCGTAGTCCAGTCCGGTGGCGCGGGCCATGCGCTTCAGGTCGGCCAGGGCGTGCTTCTCGATCTGGCGGATGCGCTCGCGGGTGAGGCCGTGTTCCTTGCCGACCTCGGTGAGGGTGCGCTCGCGGCCGTCCACGATGCCGTAGCGGGCCCGGATGATGGACGCGGTGCGGTCGTCGAGGCGGTCGATGAGGCCGTCGAGTTCCTCGCGGCGCAGCATGACGAGGACGGAGTCCTCGGGCGAGGGCGCGGCGCCGTCCTCGACGAGGTCGCCGAATTCGGTCTCGCCCTCGGCATCGACCGACATGTTCAGCGACACCGGGTCGCGTGCCCAGTCGAGGACGTCGGAGACCCGCTCGGGGGTGGAGCCGAGTTCCGTGGCGATCTCGGCGGGTTCGGCGTCGCGGCCGTTCTCGCGGTTGAATTCGCGCTGCACGCGCCGGATGCGGCCGAGTTCCTCGACGAGGTGGACGGGCAGCCGGATGGTGCGGGACTGGTCGGCGATGGAGCGGGTGATGGCCTGGCGAATCCACCAGGTCGCGTAGGTGGAGAACTTGAAGCCCTTTGCGTAGTCGAACTTCTCGACCGCGCGGACCAGGCCGGCGTTCCCCTCCTGGATCAGGTCGAGCAGGGGCAGGCCGCTGCGCGGGTAGCGGCGGGCCACGGCGACGACGAGGCGCAGGTTGGAGCGGATGAAGATGTCCTTGGCGCGTTCGCCTGCGGCGACGAGCGCTTCGAGTTCCTCCCGCTTGGCGTCGCTGCCCGCGGACGCGGGAAGGTCGGCGTCGGCGGCGAGTATGCGCTCGGCGTAGACGCCCGCTTCGATGTCGCGGGAGAGTTCGACCTCCCGGGCGGCGTCGAGCAGCGGGGTGCGCGCGATCTCGTCGAGGTACATGCCGACGAGGTCGCGGTCGGCGACTTCCCCGCCTGCGGCGCGAACGCTGCTGGTCCCACCTGCTTGACGACGGGCGACGGCACGGGTTGCCATGCGTGCTCCCTTTCGAAGGTGCGGTCGGTCTGTTTGTCGGATGGGCTCAGCCGCCTCGCCGGTTTCCGCGTCGCGCGGCTTCCTCAGTTCTGCGACTGCCCCGTCCACTCTGGATAACGACTGGAATACGGACACAATTCCCATGTCGCCACCCGTTTTTTATGATCATGCAGTACCCTGTTTCGCCACACAGAGAGGCCGCACGGTGGCAGATCGTATGGACGTGCAGGTCGGGCCAGGCGGCGAGGCCGATCTGACAGCTCTGACGGACATCTACAACCACTACGTCCGCGAGACGGCCGTCACGTTCGATGTCACTCCCGTCACGCCCGGCGAGCGCCGCCCGTGGTTGCTCTCCCATCCGGAAGACGGCCCTCATCGGCTGATGGTTGCTCGGCTACCCGGTTCGGGCGGACGGATTCTCGGTTACGCGACCAGTAGCGCGTTCCGGCCGAAGGCGGCGTATGCGACGTCGGTGGAGACGAGCATCTATCTGGCGCGGGATGCGTGCGGGCGCGGTATCGGGACGTTGCTCTACGGGCGCCTTTTCGAGGCGCTGGCGGGCGAGGACGTGCACCGGGCGTACGCGGGCATCGCCCTTCCGAACGACGCCTCGTTGCGCATCCACGAGCGGTTCGGCTTCCGGCAGGTCGGCGTGTACGAGGAGGTGGGCCGCAAGTTCGGCGTCTATCACGACGTGGCGTGGTTCGAGAAGCGGCTCACCTGACAGCTCGCCCCCGGCGCCCGGCCCCCCGGGGCGCCAGCCGACGAGATTCTTTGAACTCTCAACCGCATCGGATATCGTCGAGGCAGACGCTTGAAACTTCAAGGAGGCGCGATGACCACGGCGACCCCTGAGCGCATGCCCGCGCTCTACCTCTCGCACGGCGCGCCGCCGCTGGCGGACGACCCGGTGTGGCCGGGCCAACTCGCCGCCTGGGCGGCCGATCTGCCCCGGCCGAAGGCCATCCTCATGGTTTCGGCGCACTGGGAGGAGGCGCCGCTGGCGATCGGCGCGATCAGCCGCGTGCCCCTGGTGTACGACTTCTGGGGCTTCCCCGAGCACTACTACCAGGTGACGTACGACGCCCCTGGCGCCCCGGCGCTCGCCGACGATGTGCGCAAGCTGCTGCGTGGCGCCGGCCGGCCGGTGCAGGACGTGCCGGACCGCGGACTCGACCACGGGGCCTACGTGCCTCTGGTGGAGATGTTCCCGGAAGCCGACATCCCAGTGCTCCAGGTGTCGATGCCGACCTTGGAGCCGGAGAAGCTGATGGAGGTCGGGCGCCGGCTGGCGCCGCTGCGGGATGAGGGCGTGCTGATCGTCGGCAGCGGCTTCTTCACGCACAATCTGGCCGCGCTGCGGCATGCGGGCAGCGGACCGCCGAGTTGGTCGGCCGAGTTCGACGACTGGGGGCACCGGGCGCTCGGCGCCCAGGACGTCGATGCGCTGCTGGACTTCGAACGCACCTCCCCCTCCGGGCGGCTGGCGCACCCGAGGACCGAGCACTTCGCGCCGCTGTTCGTCACCCTGGGCGCCGCGGAGGCCGAACTCGGCAGCCAGCGCAGCGTCATCGACGGCTTCTGGATGGGGCTCGCCAAGCGTTCCGTCCAGTTCGGCTGAGCACGAGGACGCCACGCGTACGCGGTCGGCGTCCTCCTTGCGCACGACGAACGGCAGGTCCCCGCGGCTTCCGGAAATCCGGGGCTGCGGGGACCTGCCGTTCGTGGTTCGGCACCCTAGGGTGCCTGGTCGGGCGTCAGTGTGCGACGACCGGGATGGGGATGTCCTCGACGGAGTCGTCGCTGCCGGCACGGGTGCCCGTGTTCTGGACCCCGGCGTTCAGGAAGGTGAACGCGATCGCGGAGGCCGCCAGCAGGATGCCCATCGCCACGTAGATGGCGACCGAGTAGCCGTGCACCGCGCCTTCGTTGATCAGCAGCGGGTTCTTACGGTCGGCAGCCGTGTGGATGTGGCTGGTGGCCCAGGAGGTGGTCGCGCTGGCCGCCAGGGTGTTCAGCAGCGCGGTGCCGATGGAACCGCCGACCTGCTGCGAGGTGTTGACCATGGCGGACGCCACGCCGGCGTCCTCCGGCCGCACGCCGTAGGTCGCCAGGCTCATGGCCGGCATGAAGGCCGTACCCATGCCCAGGCCCATGAGGACCAGACCGGGCAGCAGCACCTCAGCGTAGCTGGAGTCGACCTTGATCTGGGCGAGGATCGCCATGCCGATCGCGGCGACCAGGAAGCCGGGCGCCATCAGCAGCCGCGGGCGCACCCGCAGCATCAGGCGCGCGCCGATCTGGGTGGAGCCCACGATCATGCCCGCCACCATCGGCAGGAAGGCGAAGCCCGACTTGAGCGCCGAGTATCCCTGGACCTGCTGGAGGTAGTAGGTCAGGAAGAGGAACAGGCCGAACATGCCGATGACGGCCAGGCCGAGCGACAGGTAGATACCGCCGCGGTTGCGGTCGGTGACGACGCGCAGCGGCAGCAGCGGCGCCTTGACGCGCCCCTCGAGGTAGGCGAAGCCGGCCAGCAGCACGACAGCTGCCACGAACAGGCCCAGCGTCACAGCCGAGGTCCAGCCGTCGGTTTCGGCACGGCTGAAGCCGTAGACCAAGGAGATCAGGCCGGCGCTCGCGAGGACGACGCCCGGGATGTCGAGCCGGTTGCGGTTGCGCCCGGTGGCGGGCTCGTGGACGTACAGCACGGCACCGATGACAGCGACGATGGCGAACGCGATGTTGACGAAGAGCACCCAGCGCCAGTTCAGGTACTGGGTCAGGACGCCGCCGAGGATGAGGCCGACCGCCGCGCCTGCACCGGCGATGGCGCCGTAGACGCCGAACGCCTTGGCGCGCTCCTTGGCGTCGGTGAACATCACCGCGAGCAGCGACAGGGCGGCGGGCGCCAGGAGCGCGCCGAAGGCGCCCTGAAGGGCGCGGGCACCGTAGAGCATGGCCGGGTTGACCGCGGCGCCGCCGATGGCGGAGGCGGCCGCGAAGCCGAGCAGGCCGACGACGAAGGCGTTCTTGCGTCCCCACAGGTCGGCGATACGGCCGCCGAAGAGGAGCAGACCGCCGAAGGCGAGGGTGTACGCGGTGATGACCCACTGGCGGTCGCCGTTGGAGATGCCGAGCGCCTTCTGGGCGGACGGCAACGCGATGTTCACGACGGTCGCGTCGAGCACCACCATCAGCTGGGCGAGCGCGATGAATATGAGCGCTGTCCAGCGCTTCGGATCGGGTTGGAGCTGTTCAGACATGAGTGGTCTCACAAAACGAGTTGCGGAGTGACAGGACGTGGGGACGTTTGTCAGCAAGCGGTCCGGGGCCGGATCGGCATCCAGGGGCCCGGGTCCGGCGTACAAGGGTGTTCATGCGGGGACGAGCGGTCTTCTTCGACGCCCGGTCGGCCGCCGTGCTGTCGGCCGTTGGTTGATGCGATCCACGAAGCGATCGGCACGAGGCGAAGTCGCCAACGGTAGTGCCCGCTGTGGGCGCGGGCGAACGGTTAATGGCAGCCTTGCAGGTCCTCCAGGGTCGCGGCGGTGCCCTCGAGCGTCGAGCGCGCCGGAGCACGCAGTCCGTCGAGGAAGAGTTGCAGGTGGCGTCGGACGAAGCGGTCGAAGCCGACGCAACCGCTGCCCGGCAGCGGCCGGGTCAGCTGCGTCAGCGCGACCGTCAGGTCGCCGACCGCGATGTCGCCGCGCACCTGGCCCGAGCGCTGGGCCCGGTCCAGGATCTCGGTGATCGCGTGCTCCATGCGGAGCGCTTCGGGCTCCACCGCGGGATCTTTGCGGTCGAACGCGGACGACAGCATGGGACACAGGGCACCTATGCGCTCCTCGGCCGCTTCGAAGGCGAAGCGCTGGAGTGCCGAGAGCGCGTCGGACTCCTCGGCGAGGGCGTCCTCGGCGCGCCGCGCGATACGGGCCATCACCGCCAGGGCGACCTGGCGGACGAGTTCGGCGCGGTCCGTGAAGTGGCGGTAGAGCGTGGCGTTGCCGACGCCGGCGCGGCGCGCCACCTCGTCCAGGGGTACGTCGGGGCCGAACTCCACGATCGCCTCGCGGGCGGCGTTCACGATCCGCTCGCGGTTGCGGGTGGCGTCGGCACGCAGCCTCGCGGCGCGCGGCTTGGCAGCGGCGGTGGTGGTGAGGTCGAGCGTCACGGCCAAGCTCCTTCCGGCGATCCGGTCCTGGTGTTGCACGGTGTACGCCGGTCCGAGCGGCCCGACGCCGAAACGGAGGCTGTCCCCGTTTCCGTACGCCTGGTTAAACGGGGAGTTGATCCCCGGATATTTCCCGCGCCAAAGTGACGCGCATCACATTGATCGAGCTATTTTATTGAACATTCAACGAAGTTCCCCTATGATGTGTCCATGGAGTGGCTGACCGAAGACGAGCAGGCGACCTGGCGGGCGTTCCTGCAGGCGACGACCCTGCTGGAGGACCATCTCGACCGGCAGCTCCAGCGGGACGCGGGCATGCCGCACATGTACTACGCGCTTCTCGCCACACTCTCCGAGACGCCCGAGCGCCGGATGAGGATGACCGAGCTCGCCGAGCGGACCAAGATCACCCGCTCCAGGCTGTCGCACGCGGTCTCGCGCCTGGAGGGCAACGGCTGGCTGCGGCGCGAGGACTGCCCCTCCGACCGCAGGGGCCAGCTCGCCGTACTGACCGACGCCGGCCACCAGGAGCTGGTGCGGACCGCCCCCGGCCACGTCGCGGCGGTCCGCGCGGCGATCTTCGACCGGCTGAGCCCGGAGCAGGTGGAGCAGCTCGGCGAGATCTCCCGGATCATCGCGGACGGACTGCACCACCCGCCGGGCGCCGACCTGCCCTGGCGGCGCTGAAAGGCCGTCAGAAAGCGCCTGAGCGGGCTCCTGCGGCTCTTTCGTCCCGAAAGGGGCCCGGGGATGCCTCTCGGGGCCGTACAAGCCGTCAGCGGCGCCCTGAGCGGGCCAGCCACCGGCCCTCGTGGCGGCTGACCTCGATCGGGCGGCCGAAGCACTCGGTCATCCGCTCGGCGGTGAGGACCTGCTCGGCGTCGCCGGAGGTGAGCACACGACCCTCCTTGAGGAGCAGCACGTGGCCGATCGCCGGCGACAGCTCCTCCAGGTGGTGGGTCACAGTGATCGTGGCCAGCGAGGTGCGTGTGGCCGCCAGGCGGTGCATGGCGTCGATCAGGTCCTCGCGGGAGGGCAGGTCGAGCGCGTTGAACGGTTCGTCGAGCAGCAGCAGCGACGGGTCGGCCATCAGGGCCCGGGCCACCAGGATGCGCGCCCGCTGGCCGCCCGAGCACACTCCGTAGGCGCGGTCGGCGAGTTCCTTGATCTCCAGTTCCGACAGCAGGGTGTGCGCGCGTTCGCGCACCTCGTCGTCGTACTTGCGCCACAGCGGCTGCACGGTGCCGGTGTGGCCGGTCAGTACGACGGTGTGCGCGGTGGCGTCCTGCGGCACCTTCTGCGCGGAGGAGACCAGGCCGATGTGGGCGCGCAGCTCGCGCATGTCGACCTGGCCCAGGCGGTGGCCGAGCACCTCGACCGAGCCCGTCGTCGGGTGCATGAGGGCGCCGATCAGCCGGAGCATGGTCGTCTTGCCGGCTCCGTTGGCGCCCAGCAGCGCCCAGTGCTCACCGGAGCGCACGGTCCAGTCGATGTCGTCGAGGATCACCTGGCCGGTGGTGTATCGGCGGACGCTGACCGCGTCGAGTGCCGCGACCACCGGCGGCGTGGAACCGGTCGTGTCCTTGCCGTTCGCTGCCATGGAGAAACGGTAGCTGTACGCACCATCGGCCTGCGGCGGCGTTCCGCGATGTGGATACGGTGCGGCCGGGTCACATCGGGGCGCCGCCCTGGGCGGTCGGGTCGGAAAGGCTCGCCGGCACGCCCCGCCGGTACAGCAGCAAGGTGACCACGAAGCCGACCGCGAAGAAGCCGGCCGACCACCAGTAGGCCACCGAGTAGCTGTGCAGCTGGGCCTGGGCCGCGACCCCCGCCGAGGGGCGCCGGGACGACGCGTAGCTGGTGGCCGCGCTGAGCGCCAGGGTGTTGAGCAGCGAGGTGCCGATGGAACCGCCCACCTGCTGCGAGGTGTTCACCATCGCCGACGCCACGCCCGCGTCACGGGGCTTCACCCCCGCGGTGGCGAGGTTCATACCGGTGGCGAAGATCATGCCCAGGCCCGCGCCCAGCAGGAGCAGCGGCGGCAGCACATGGGCGGCGTAGGTGCTGTGCGCGTCGAGCGCCGTCAGCCACACCATGGCGCCGCCGCCCAACGCCATGCCGGTCGGGACGATCGGCTTCGCGCCGTAGCGCGGCACGAGGGCGTTCGTCGTGGTGACGGACACGATCATGATGACGGCGACCATCGGCAGGAACGCCAGGCCGGTCTTCACCGGCGAGTACAGCAGGGTGCGCTGCAGGTAGTAGGTCAGGAACAGAAACACGCCGAACATGCCGGCACCCGAGATGAACATCGCGAGGAAGGACGCGCCGCGGTCGCGGTCGCCCACCACGTGCAGCGGCAGCAGGGGCTGGCGGGCGCGTCCCTGCCACCACACGAAGGCGATCAGGAGCAGGCCCCCGGCGACCAGGAAGCCCCAGGTGCTGGTCGCGCCCCATTGGTGGCGTTCGGCGTTGGAGAAGCCGTAGACGATGCAGAACAGGCCGCCGGAGACCAGGAGCGTGCCGGGCAGGTCCAGGGCGGGGCGGTCCGGCGGGCCGCCCGCGTGCAGCAGCCGTGAGCCGCCGACGAAGGCGATCAGGGCGAAGAACAGGTTGACGTACAGGCACCAGCGCCAGTTCAGGTACTCGGTGAGCAGGCCGCCCAGCAGCAGGCCGACGGCGCCGCCCGCACCGGCGATCGCGCCATAGATGCCGAACGCCTTCGCGCGCTCCTTGGGGTCGGTGAACGTCGTCGTCAGCAGCGACAGGGCGGCGGGCGCGAGCATCGCGCCGAACATGCCTTGCAGGGCGCGGGCGGCGACCAGCACCTCGAAGCTCCCGGCGGCGCCGCCGATGGCGGACGCGACCGCGAAGCCCACCAGGCCGATCAGGAACATCCGTTTGCGCCCGATGAGGTCAGAGAGCCGGCCGCCCAGCAGCAGCAGGGAGCCGAACGCGAGCGCATAGGCGGTGACGATCCACTGCCGGTTGCCGTTGCTGAAGCCCAGGGCCGTCTGGGCGGACGGCAGCGCGATGTTCACGATGGTCGCGTCCAGGACGACCATCAGCTGTGCGAGGGCGATGACGCTCAGTACCCACCAGCGGTGGTTCGGACTGTCGACGAGGCTCGGACGTCGGCGGCGCTGGCTGCCGCCCTCCACGTCCGAGCCCGTGGAGCTGTCCTCGGTGCCACGGGCCATGAGGTGGTCTCCTTAGCGCGAATGCGCACCCCCCGGGGTTGCTTCCACGCTAGGCGGAGCTCCGGATGGCTGCCACGCGGGAGAGTGACGGCACCCTGCCACGGCGCCGGTCGTGCCGGTGTCAGGCGGGGCGCGGCAACGGGGCCCAACTGGGCGCCGCGGCCGGTGCTGCGAGGGGTCCGGGGAGCCGCCCGCGCCCGGGCCCCGTCCCGGGCGCGGCGGCAGTTCCTGCGTCCCCGGTCCTGCGGCCTACGGCCGGGGCGAGGACGCGGGGATCACCCGCGACCGCCATCGGGCGACCGTCCCGGGTGGCGATGACGGTCACGGAGCGGTCGGCCGCGCGGTGGCCGGTGCGGCGCGCGAGCGGCCCGCGGGTCAGGGGACGCACGGGCGCGATGCACCCGCCCCGCGCGGAGGGGGTCGCTCCCGCCGCACTCCCGCATGCCCTGAGCAGCAGACGCACGTGCACCGGTGTGCCCTTCGTGTGACCCTGCCGCGCGAACCGGACTTCGCCGGACCTACGGCATCGACAAAACGATCTTTAACCGGCGACTCCGCGCGCATAACCCGCTGTCACCCGGATGGCGCGGCTCGACGGGCGTGGTGGCGCATCCGCGTGTATGGCGAGATCGGGCCATAGCGAGGCAGCAAGGGTGCAGGCGTGCCAGGTACGCCGGGTGTGCGGGCATTCGATCCGCTGATGTGCGTGATCGACGCGCAGGTCACCCGTACGGGGACGGCCGCGGCAGTTCACGTACGCACTAACAGCGCGCGCGGCGAGCGCGCTGAGGCCGTTTTCTGAAGGCGGAGGGTGCGGGGGCCGAGTGGTTCGGCGAGGCGGCGAAGGAGCGTACGGATGGCCGGCGACGTGGGCGGCGCGCGCTCCGGAGACGACGGCCGGGTCCCCCTCGACGCGGAGGAGCTGGCGGCGCTCGACGCGCTGCGGGCACGCCTTCCGGCACACCACAGGCTGCGGTCGGCGATCTCGGCCGTGTTGATCACCCTGGCCGCGCTGATCGCGCCGCTGAGTGTGGTCGCCGTGTGGGTGGCGGACGACATGGCGGACACCGGCCGCTATGTGCAGACGGTCGCGCCGCTGGCGTCGAAGCCTGACGTCCAGGCGGCGGTGACCGCCAATGTCACCGACGCGATCATGCAGCGGATCGACATCGACACCCTGCTGTCGGAGGTGGCGCCGGACAAGCGGCCCGGCGTCAAGGCGGCACTGGGGGCGCTGGGCGGTCCGATCACCGAGGGTGTCAGGAGCCTTGTGCGCCAGACGGTCGCGTCGTTCGTGGCGAGTGACGCGTTCAGGACTCTGTGGGTGCAGCTCAACCGCCAGGCGCACACGGCCTTCATCGGCGTCCTCACCGGGGACACCGGCAGCGCGGTGCGGGTGCGGGGGGACGCGGTGGAGCTGAACCTGGCGCCGGTCGTCGAGCAGGTGAAGAAGCGGCTGGTGGACGGCGGGCTCACAGTGGCGTCGCACATCCCGCAGGTGCGGGTGGAGTACACGCTGCTGGAGTCGGCGGATGTGCAGCGGGCCAGGACCGGCTTCCGGATACTGCAACTGGCCGGGAACTGGCTGCCCTGGATCACCTTGCTGCTGGCCGGCGGCGGGGTGCTGCTGGCGGCCCGCAGGCGGCGTGCGGTGGTGACGGCGGCGCTGGCGGTCGCGGCGGGCATCGCGGCGCTCGGTGTCGCGCTGTCGGTGTTCCGGATCGTCTACCTCGACCATCTGCCGACGAACATCGACCAGCAGGCGGCAGGGACGGTCTACGACCAGATGGTGCGCTTCCTGCGGGAGGCGGTGCTCATGCTGGTCGTGCTGGGTGTGGTCGTCGCCCTGGGTGCCTGGGTGAGCGGCGGCGGCCGGTGGGCGGTACGGGTCAGGGCGGCGTGGGAGTCGGGGATCGCGGCGGTCAGGCAGGCCGCCGGGGTGCGGGCCGTGCCGGTGGGGTCCTGGGTGCACCGGTACCGCCACCTGCTGCACTGGCTGGTGGTCCTGGCGGCGGCTGCCGTACTGGTGCTCTGGTCGTACCCGACCGGGATGGTCGTCTTCTGGATCGCGCTGGCGGCGCTCGGGGCGCTGGCGGTCGTGGAGTTCCTCGACGACCGCCGCCGACCGGGCGGGCCGACGGGCAGCGCCGCTTAGCGCGTACGGGAGCGTGCGTGTGCCGGTGCGTTGCCCGCCGCACTGGGGGCGGTCAACCAGGCGCCCGGCAGGTCACTCTTACGAAGACGCGTGGGTGACCTGCCACGGGGCAGCCGTCGGTGAGGTCACTTGTCGACGGCGAGGGCCGCGAGCTGCTGCGCGAACGGCACCACTTCCATGTCGTCCGCCGCGGCCCGCTCCCCCGGGATGCCGCCGGCAGGGGACGCCGGGCGGTCCGGGCGCGCGCCCAGGAGGGCGGCCAGTTCGCCGGCGGCGCGGTCGACGCGGGCGGCCAGCGCGCCGTCGCCGCCCGAGGCCCAGTCCTCGGAGGCGGCGTACACCGCGGTGGGCACGACCACGGCCCGCAGGTAGGCGAACAGCGGCCGCATCGCGTGCTCCAGCACCAGGGAGTGCCGGGCGGTGCCGCCGGTCGCCGCGATCAGGACGGGCAGACCGGCGAGGGCGTCCTTGTCGACGACGTCGAAGAAGGACTTGAACAGTCCGCTGTAGGAGCCGGTGAACACCGGGGTGACGGCGATCAGGCCGTCGGCCGAGGTGACCGCCTCTATGGCGTCGCGCAGCCGGGGCGACGGGAAGCCGGTGACCATGTTCTGCGCGATGTCGTTGGCGAGTTCGCGCAGCTCGATCACCCGGACGTCCACGTCGGTGTGGCGCGTGGTGGCGTCCGCGAGGCGGTCGGCGAGCAGCCGGGTGGACGACGGCTTGCCGAGGCCCGCGGCGACCACCACCAGTTGCTTCGTCATGCGCGCACCTCCTTGTTGTCGGCCGCGGCGCCCGCGGTGTCCTGGCCACCCTGGTCGCGGCGGGCGACCAGAGCCTCGTGGGTGGGCCCGTCCGGCACCTGCGCCGGGCGCCCCTTCGCGAACTCCTCACGCAGCACCGGGACGACCTCCGCGCCGAGGATGTCGAGCTGTTCGAGCACCGTCTTCAGCGGCAGGCCCGCGTGGTCCATGAGGAACAGCTGCCGCTGGTAGTCGCCGAAGGACTCGCGGAAGGCCAGCGTCTTCTCGATGACCTCCTGCGGCGAGCCGACGGTCAGCGGGGTCTGCTCGGTGAAGTCCTCCAGCGACGGGCCGTGGCCGTAGACGGGCGCGTTGTCGAAGTACGGGCGGAACTCGCGCACCGCGTCCTGGGAGTTCTTCCGCATGAAGACCTGGCCGCCCAGGCCGACGATCGCCTGCTCGGGTGTGCCGTGGCCGTAGTGCGCGAAGCGGTCGCGGTACAGGCCGATCAGCCGCTTGAAGTGGTCCTTGGGCCAGAAGATGTTGTTCGCGAAGAAGCCGTCACCGTAGTAAGCGGCCTGCTCGGCGATCTCCGGGCTGCGGATGGAGCCGTGCCACACGAACGGGGGCATGCCGTCCAGCGGCCGAGGAGTGGAGGTGAAGGACTGCAGCGGGGTGCGGAAGCGGCCCGCCCAGTCCACGGACTCCTCGCGCCACAGCTTGTGCAGCAGCGCGTAGTTCTCGACGGCCAGCGGGATGCCCTCGCGGATGTCCTTGCCGAACCAGGGGTAGACCGGGCCGGTGTTGCCGCGCCCCATCATCACGTCGACGCGGCCGCCGGCCAGGTGCTGGAGCATCGCGAAGTCCTCGGCGATCTTCACCGGGTCGTTGGTGGTGATGAGGGTCGTGGACGTGGACAGGATCAGGTGCTCGGTGCGCGCGGCGACGTAGCCGAGCATGGTGGTCGGGGACGACGGCACGAACGGCGGGTTGTGGTGCTCGCCGGTCGCGAAGACGTCGAGCCCGACCTCCTCGGCCTTCAGCGCGATCGCGACCATCGCCTTGATCCGGTCGTGCTCGCTCGGCGTGCGACCTGTGGTCGGGTCGGTCGTGACGTCGCCGACCGTGAAGATTCCGAACTGCATCGCTCTCCCACCGTCCCATCTGGTTGATTGTTCAACCACACGAACATTCCACCACACCGCGCTATTCCCGCGGACCCCACCCCCGGCCCCACCCCGACGACCGTCCGCCCCGCGCCGCCCGCCGACGCGGTTTTCCACAGCTCCCGCACTTGTCCACAGGCCCGCCGTTCCGTGCTTGCGCGGGCGGCCTCGATCGGCGAGACTCGAAACCGAACGAATGGTCGGTTGGGAGGTAGCGATGACCGCAGTACCCGCGCGCGCCGCGGACCAGGACGACGGCCGGGGCCCGCAGGAGGGGGACGCCGAGGGGCAGCGTCTCCAGGCCGGCTTCGACGCGACGATCGACAGGGACCAGCGGATCGAGCCGCGGGACTGGATGCCGGACGGGTACCGCCGCACGCTCGTCCGGCAGATCGCGCAGCACGCGCACTCGGAGATCATCGGCATGCAGCCCGAGGGTGCGTGGATCACGCGGGCCCCGTCGCTGCGGCGCAAGGCGATCCTGTTCGCGAAGGTGCAGGACGAGGCCGGCCACGGGCTGTATCTGTACTCCGCGGCCGAGACCCTCGGCGCCGACCGGGCCGACCTGACCGAGCGGCTGGTCGCCGGCCGCCAGAAGTACTCGTCGATCTTCAACTACCCGACCCCCACGTTCGCGGACGTCGGCGTGATCGGCTGGTTCGTGGACGGCGCCGCGATCTGCAACCAGGTGCCGCTGTGCCGCAGCTCGTACGGCCCCTACGCGCGGGCGATGGTGCGGATCTGCAAGGAGGAGTCGTTCCACCAGCGCCAGGGCTACGAGCTGCTGCTGACGATGATGCGCGGCACCCCGGCGCAGCGCGCCATGGTGCAGGACGCGGTGGACCGCTGGTGGTGGCCGTCGCTGATGATGTTCGGCCCGCCCGACGGCGACTCGCCGAACTCGGCCGCCTCCATGGCGTGGAAGATCAAGCGGCACAGCAACGACGAGTTGCGGCAGCGGTTCGTCGACATGACCGTCCCGCAGGCGGAGAAGCTCGGTGTCACCCTGCCCGACCCGCAGTTGCGGTGGAACGAGGAGCGTGGGCGGCACGACTTCGGCACACCCGACTGGTCGGAGTTGCAGCGCGTGATAGCCGGCGACGGACCGTGCAACGCCGAGCGGGTGGAGCGGCGCACGACTGCCCACGAGGAAGGCGCCTGGGTGCGCGAGGCGGCCGCGGCCCATGCCGCGAAGCAGGCCGCCCGGGCGGCGGGCTCCGCGGCGGCGGACGCGGGGACACGGGAAGGGGCGGCGGCATGAGCGGCACCAAGGACGACAACCGGCCCGCCGGAAGCGGCACGGGCGCCGGCGCAACGGACGCTGCCGGCACCAAAGCCTCGGCGAGTACGGGGACCGGCGGCCCGGCACCCGCCGCCAAGGGCGGCTGGCCGCTGTACGAGGTGTTCGTGCGGGGCAAGCGCGGGCTGAACCACGTGCATGTCGGCTCGCTGCACGCCGCGGACGACACGATGGCGCTCACCCACGCCCGCGACCTTTACACCCGGCGCAACGAGGGGGTGTCGATCTGGGTGGTCCGCTCCTCGCACATCGCCGCGTCCACGCCCGACGAGAAGGACCCGTTCTTCGCGCCGAGCGCCGACAAGGTCTACCGGCACCCGACGTTCTACGACATCCCCGACGACGTTCCCCACATCTGACCGCGCGCCCGCGCAGTGAAGGAGGCAGACTCCATGGAGCACACCGAGACGGCCGACGACGACCACGTCTACCTCTCGCTGACCGAGGAGCATGGCGGCGCGGACGCCCGCTGGGCGTTCGGCACCGGGTTCGCCGACCCGCTGCACGGCGTGGACACCGCACTGCCGGACGGTGTGGACGCGGACACGCTCGCCGCCACGTGCCTCGCGCTGGGCGACGACGCGCTGGTCGCGGCCCAGCGTCTGGCCGAGTGGTGCACCCGGGCGCCGGAGCTGGAGGAGGAGGTCGCGCTGGCGAACATCGGCCTGGACCTGCTCGGACAGGCGCGGATGCTGTACGCCCGCTGCGGGCAGGTCGACGGCACCGGCCGTGGCGAGGACGCGTACGCGTACCTCCGCGGGCCGGCCGACTTCCGTAACGTGGCGCTCGCCGAGCTGCCCAACGGGGACTTCGCGTTCTCCGTCACCCGGCTGCTGGTCCTGTCGGCCTGGCGGCTGGCGCTGCTCGCGCGCTTGACCGGCGACGCCGATCCGGTGCTCGCCGCCATAGCCGCCAAGGCCGTGCCCGAGCTGACCTACCACCGGCAGTACGCCGCGGACTGGGTGGTGCGGCTCGGCGACGGCACCGAGGAGTCGCACCTCAGGATGCGGGCCGCGCTGGCGGACCTCGCGCCCTACCTCGAGGAGGTCCTCGCCGCGAGTGCCCCGGCCGGCGACACCGTACGCGAGGAGACGGCGGAGGTGCTGCGCCAGGTGCTCGCTGCCGCCGGTCTGGAGCTGCCCGAGCGGCCCGCGGCGCCCTACCGGGGGCGGCGCGGCGAGCACACCGTCCATCTGGCTCCGCTGCTGGAGGAGTTGCAGAGCGTGGCCCGCGCCCACCCGGGGGCGGCGTGGTGAGCGCCTCCACCCGGCTCGACGAGCAGCGGGCGCGCCGGATCGCGGCCGAGGTCCCCGACCCCGAGCTGCCGATGCTCACGTTGGCCGACCTCGGCGTACTGCGGGAGGTGCGCACCACCGAGGACGGCACGGTGGTCGCCAGCCTCACCCCGACGTACTCCGGCTGCCCGGCGCTGGCCGAGATGCGGGCCGATGTGGCGGCGCGGCTGCGGGCGGCCGGGTTCGCGCGCGTCGAGATCCGTACGGTGCTCGACCCGCCGTGGAGCACGGACCGGATCAGCCCCGAGGGCCGGCGCAAGCTGCGCGAGCACGGCATCGCGCCGCCGGGTCCCGCGCCGCGGCGGCCGGCCGGCCCGGTGCCGCTGGTGCTCGGCGCCACCCGGCAGGCCGTCCCCTGCCCGCGCTGCGGCAGCAACGACACGCGGCAGACATCGGCGTTCTCGGCCACCGCGTGCCGGTCGCTGTGGCGCTGCGACGGCTGCCTGGAACCCTTCGAACACGTCAAGGAGTTGTGATGGCTCCCACCACCGAGGCCGCCGCGGAGACTGCGGCCACCACGGACGCTGCGGCCGCCACCGCTGCGGCGGCGGGCGGCACCGCGCGCGCCAGGCGGCGCCCCGCGTTCCACACCCTGCGCGTCGCCGAGGTGCGGCCGCTGTGCGAGGACGCCGCGGCCGTCGGCTTCGAGGTACCCGCCGAGCTGGCGGAGGAGTTCGCCCACCGGCCGGGCCAGTCGCTGACGCTGCGGCGGACGGTCGACGGGCGCGACGAGCGGCGCTCGTACTCGATCTGCTCGCCCGCGGGCGAGCCGCCGCGCATCGGGGTGCGGGTCGTGCCGGACGGCCTGTTCTCCTCATGGCTGGTGCACGAGGTACGCCCCGGGGACATGGTCGAGGTGATGGCGCCGACCGGGGCGTTCACCCCCGACCTCGGCACCCCGGGCCACCATGTGCTCGTCGCCGCCGGTTCCGGCATCACGCCGATGCTGTCCATCGCCGAGTCCGTGCTCGCCGCTGACACCGTCTCGCAGGTCACCCTCTTCTACGGCAACAGGCGTACGGACACGGTGATGTTCGCCGACGAGCTGGCGGACCTGAAGGACCTCCACCCGGCGCGCTTCCAGCTCGGGCACGTGCTGTCACGGGAGCCGCGCGAGGCGGACCTGCTCTCCGGACGGCTGGACGGGCAGCGGCTCGCCGCGCTGATAGCGGGCTTGGTCGACGTCCCCAGCGTCGACCACTGGTGGCTGTGCGGCCCGCACGGCATGGTCACCGATGCCCGGCAGCTGCTCGCCGGCCTGCACATACCCGACGAGCGGGTCCACCAGGAGCTGTTCTTCGCCGACGACGAGCCGATCACGCCGCTGCGCCACGCGGACGCCACCGCCAAGGGTCCGGTCAGCGAGGTCACCCTGGTCCTCGACGGCCGCACCACGACCACAGCCCTGCCCACCGCCACGACGATCCTGGACGGCGCCCAACGCACCCGCCCCGACCTCCCGTTCGCCTGCAAGGGCGGCGTCTGCGGCACCTGCCGCGCGAAGATCACCGAGGGCCGGGCCGACATGCGCCGCAACTTCGCCCTGGAGCCGGCCGAGGTCAACGCCGGATACGTCCTGACCTGCCAGTCCTTCCCCGCCTCCGACCGCCTCACCGTCGACTACGACGCATAGCGCGCGCCGCCGCCCGGCGAGCCGGGGTGGCGCGTTCGCCCGCACGAACAGGGCTGGCCCGTTCGCAGGCGGGGGGCGGACTGGGTGTTGCCGCTCACTCATCCGGGTCTGCCGGATGGCGGGCCGTCGCGCTCTCGGCGATCTTGGGGAGCGTGCTGTCAGCGGCGGTCGAGGGCGGGGTGGAGTGCGGTGGGTGACGCGATCGGGCAGCTGCCCGCATGCGCGCGGGGTGCCGGGCGGTGCGCTCCGCAGGTGTGGAAAGTCGGGAGCGGACAATGACGCCCCAGCACCAGGAGCCCGAGGGGGAACCCGCCTCGCGCTCCACTGCCTGGTGGACGCGCGGCAAGGAGCCCGACTACCGGGCCTCCCTCGCCAACGAGCGCACCCTGCTGGCGTGGTCCCGTACGGCGCTGGCCTTCCTGGCCGCCGCGTTCGCCGTCGTCCATCTCACCGACGTCACCCCGCGCGCCCTGCGGCTGGCCATGGCCGGCTACCTCGTGGCCCTGGCGGGCGGTGTGACCATCGCCGGTTACGCCCAGTGGCGCTCCCGGCAGGCCCGGATGCGTGAGGGCCGCCCGCTGGGCCGCATCGTGGGCCCCGCCGTCCTCATGTCGGCGCTGCTGGTCCTCTCCGGCTTCGTCATCGCGGTCATCATCACCGCGTCATGACCACCGCGGACCGCCTGCGACGGCTGCTCGGCACGAGCGACGACACCACGCACTCCGACGCCGACGGCTTCCGAATGCCGTGCGCGCGGCAGGACTTGCGTTCCGGTGGGCTCGCAACCGCGCACGAGCGCGGCACGGGCACCGGCCGCGCCGTATCCCGGCCCGCCGTCCGACCCGCCACCCCAACCTGCGGCGCCCGCCGGACCCCCGATCCGCTACCCTAGCGATCGAGCACTGCCCCAGTAGCTCAGGGGATAGAGCACGGCTCTCCTAAAGCCGGTGTCGCAGGTTCGAATCCTGCCTGGGGCACAGAGTCAGACCTGCTCTGACCTGCATCTTCGTCGGCCCGACGGTCGATTACGCGGCCTCGGACTCATCGTCCGGGGCCGTTTGCGTGAGCGGACGGCTCGATGATCTCCGATACTCCCCCCAAATGATCAGCACCGTCCGGCACGTCATCCCCGCCGGGTCCGTCTGCATCCCCCCTGCTCTGCGGCGCCGAACCTGCCGCCTTGCCCCCGTCGGACAGGGGTCGGGCTCGCGGTACGAGGCGGGCCGCAGCCTCAGCGATGGCCAGGTCGGTTTCGGGCAGCAGGCTCGTGTACGTGTCCGCCGTGATGGTGATCGAGGAGTGCCCGAGCATCTCCTGGATGTCCTTAAGGTCGGCTCCCGCCGCGTGGGCCAGGGTCGCCGCGCCGTGCCGCAGATCGTGGAGTCGGATCGGCGGCAACCCGATCTCCTCACGCAGTTCATTGAAGCGACGGGTGACCTTGGCCGGGTGGAGCCAGGCACCGTTCTCGCACGTGAAGACCCGACCGGTCTCGACCCACCCGGCGCCCCATTCCTCTCGGTCCTTGTCCTGCCGTTCGCGGTGCCGTTCCAGAACAGCGACCGTCTCCGAGTCCAGGGCGATCGTCCGTGCACCGGCGTCTGTCTTCGGATCGTCCTCGTATACCTCCCAGCCGTCGACGACGAGCTGCTTGGCGACGGTGATGAGGGAGGCTGCCAGCTTGGTGTCGGTCCAGAGCTGACCGCACGCCTCGCCGCGCCGCAGGCCCCGGAAGGCGATGAGGTGGAAGAGGGCGTAAAGCCGATCGCCTGCCGCGTGGTCGAGGAACGCACCTGTCTGTTCAGGTGTCCAGACCATGACGGCAGAGGGCTTCTCGCCCGTGCGCTCCCAGTGCGCGATCCGCTCCTCGGACCACACCTGCGCCTTGGGCCGCTTACCGGCCGCCAACTCGACGTGGGCCGCCGGGTTGAACGTGATGAGCTGCTGGGCGATGGCGGAGTTGAGCGCGGCCCTGAGCGTGGATCGGATGCGCTGGCAGGTGGAGGGGCCGACCGTGTGACGGAACGGCTGCATCGTTGCGATGGCGGCCTTCATGTCTTTGCGGCGTGCGCGGTTCTCAGCCCCCTTCCAGGGGACTCGGGCAAGGTCGTTAATCGCTCGATGCCGGGCCGCGTTGCTCTCCGCGATCTCGACGTTGGCGTCCGCGATGGCCTCGAACATCTCCGACAGATGCGCGACCCGGAGCCGGTCCAGGCGAAGATTGCCGATCCTCGGCTTCAGGTGGACCCGAATGCACCTCTCGTCACGGCTGATCGCGCTCTGGCGCCCTTTCTTGCCCCGGAGCCAGAGGTCCAGCCACTCCCCCACCGTGAGGCGACCGGTGAGGTCCTGGCCGGACCGGAAGCGTCGGCGGACCTCTTCGGCGTCCGGAATCGGCGCCTTCTCGTCCGCTACCTGCTCCAGCAGGTCGGTGATCTGCTCGATGCCTTCGGGGTCGTCGGCGCGGGGCACGCCGAGCAGGGCGCGTATCCGGTCGAGGTCGGTCTGCGCCTCCTTGAGGGTGGTGTAGCCGGCACGGTTGAAAGCGCGGCGGGAGCCGTCGGTACGCTGCGGCAGCTCCTGGCGAATGGAGTAGGTGCCGTGCTTGCGGGTGGCGAGTTTCGGGCAGGACTTGCCGAGTGGCTTGCCGGTCTCGGAATCGCGGCAGTAGCAGCGGCGGTAGGTGGAGCCCTTCATTGATCGTTCTCCTCACGGTCTCGCGGAGTGGTCGACTCGGCGTCGATGAAGGCCAGTTCGGGGGGAAGGAACGGCGGGAGAAGCGCGTCCTCGCGAAGGACAGTGCGCAGGCGGCCGAGGTAGGCGTGATCGTCAGCAGCGCGTCTCTCGTACTGCTCGGCGGAGCGGAGGGCCTCCGCGCGTTCACCGGGGTCTTGAGTGGCAGCGGCTTGGCGACGGTGGTGGAGGGCCTTTGCGCGGGCACGTTCGGCGCTGTCCAAGGCCGCGTGGTGGAGGCGGTAGATCCGGAGCAACTCCTCATTGCCTGAATCCAGTTCGCCCGTGAACCAGCTCAGTGCCGTCCAGGTGTCCACCCGGTCGCGGTCGGGCAGCATGGGCGCCGTCGCCGTGTAGCCGATGGGGAAGAGCAGACAGATCGGGTGCGTGTGCAGGGCCTCGGCCAGCACCATGACGTCCGGCACGGGAATCATGGTGCGGCGGCCGGACTCCATGTTGGCGAGCACATTGCGGGGGATCGGATAGCCGATCTCCTCGCAAGCGTCGGCCAGGTCCTGGGCGCTCATGCCCAACTCCTTCCGCCGCCGTCGCACTTCTGCCGCCACGGTGGCGGCAACCTGGACGTGCCACTCTGCAACGTCATCTTGTGTCATGGCGACACATTAGCTTGGCGCATCCTCATCGTCGTAGTCCGGAGCAGGCGCATTTTCCGTGCCCGCCGACGACCGCTTCGACGAATGGAGCAGCACATGAACAAGGACCAGAGCCGCCTCACGACAGGGATGAGCCGAGCGGAACTTCTCTCCCTTCCCGCCGCGATCGACCTGGAGACCAGCAATAGGGCTCTAGCACTCGGCCGCAGCAAGGGATACGAACTCGCCCGGCGCGGACTGTATCCGTGCCGAGTGCTGCGGTTGGGAAATGCCTACCGAGTGGTGACCGCCGACCTGCACGCGGTTCTCGGAGTCGCCGACGCCGCGCGCGAGGCCGCCTGAAGGCGGCCACCCGTTCGGAAACTGTGTCCGGTGAGCACAATCCCATGGACGGCGGCACACGCTGGACGTAGTGTTCCCGGTCGCTGCCGGGCCTGTGCCCGCCCGCAGCGATTCACCCCGAGAAGTTGGCCCCCGGCGGTTGCCACGCCGAGGGCCGAGCGAACTCCCCTGTACGCCATGAACGATCAACCCAGGCGGTGTCGGGCCTGCCAGCCCGGCGCCGCCGGTCGAGGAGATTCACCATGCAGCCTACGACCCCCACTGTCAGCAGCGCATCCCCGAAAACGGCGTGGCCTCCGGTCGCGGTACCCGGTCAGGCGCAGCACGCCGCCGCGCACCCTGTCCGGGAGGCCGGTTCGCCGTCTTCCGGTGAACGGTTGACCGCGCGTGCCTTGTCGGCCGCTGGCCGGGCGGCGGACGCGTCTGACCGGCTGACCGCGACGCCCGGTCAACCGGCCGGGGTGGGTGACCGGGTGACCGCGGTCACTGACCGGGAGCCGGTCACCGGGCCCGGTCAGCCGGTCGGTCCGGTTGGTCTGGAGGGCAGTGTCCCGGCGACGGAGGGCGCTGACCTGCTGACCGAGGTGCGGTCAGCGGTCGCCCGGTACGTGATCATGCCGTCCAGCGAGGCCCTGGACGCGGTCACCTTGTGGATAGCAGCCACCCACCTCCAGCCCGCGTGGCAGCACGCGCCGCGTCTGGCGGTGGTGGGTCCGGCGAAGCGGTGCGGGAAGTCGCGGCTGCTGGACGTCCTCCACGACACCGTCCACGACCCGTTCATCACGGTGAACTCGACCCCGGCGGCGATCTTCCGGTCGATCACGGAACGGCCGCCGACGCTGCTGGTGGACGAGGCGGACACGATCTTCGGCAGCGTGAAGGTGGCGGAGAAGAACGAGGAGATGCGCGGCCTGCTCAACTCCGGTCACCAGCGCAACCGCCCCACCACCCGGGTCGTCGGGCCGGAGCACAAGCCGACCAAGTTCGCGACGTTCGCGATGGCGGCACTGGCCGGGATCGGGGACCTGCCCGACACGATCATGGACCGGGCGGTCGTGGTGCGGATGCGCCGCCGGGGCCCGGGGGAAAGCGTGCGGCCCTTCCGTGCCCGCCGGGACACCCCGATCCTGCACGCGCTGCGCGACCGGTTGGCGGGGTGGCTGGTGCCGTTGACCGATCCGGCGGCCGGGTGGGAGCCGGTGATGCCGGTGGAGGACCGGGCGGCGGACACCTGGGAGCCGCTGGTGGCCGTCGCCGACCTGGCCGGCGGCGTATGGCCGGATCGGGCGCGGGCGGCGTGCCGGGTGATGACCGCCCACGAGGAGGGCCAGGACCAGGACACCGGGCTGAAGACCCGCATCCTCACCGACATCCGCGCCGCCTTCGCCGGATACGGGAACCCCGACGCCCTGTCCACGCAGTCCCTGCTCAGCGCCTTGAACGCGGACCCGGAGGGCCCGTGGCGGGAGTACGGCACCAGCGGCCTCACCCCGCGGGGCCTGCAACTGCTCCTGAAGGACTACGGGATCAGCGCGGCCAACCGCCGCTTCCCCGGGGACACCCAGCGCCGGGGCTTCACCCGCCACCAGTTCACCGACGCCTGGGCCCGCTACTGCCCCCGCCCCGAACCGGCATCCCCTACCGGGCGGTGACCCGCACCGACCCGTACCACCCGTCCCCGCGCAGATCAGCGCGGGGACGGGTCACTTCCCCGTGACGAGTCGACCCGCACCACCGACCCGACCCGTACCTGGCTGACCAGCCATGCAACGGGTGGGACGAGTCACACACCCCCACGCCGCTTCGCCGCAACCACGTTCAGGAGCCGTACGACCATGGAGCAGCCCCAGAAGAAGCCGGGGATCTTCACGCGGATCAGCCAGACGGCCACCGGCCGTTCAGACGGAGCAAGCTGGAGCGGTCGAAACTCCTATCGGGTTTCGTCCGCGCTTGCCTCCGCCCCGGCCGGGGCGGAGGAGAACCATCGCCAGGGGGCGCCGGACCGTATGGGTGAGGCCGAGCGCGGCCTCACCCAGGACAACCCACCGCACCCGGTCGCCACCGTGTGTCCGTCCTGCGGCCACCCTGCCCCCACAGCCGCGCAGAGCGAGCCGCTGTCCGGGCGGGAGCCGAATGACCCGCCGCTGCCCGCACCGCTCTACCGCAAGCGCGCCAAGGAGACCCGCGACCGTGTACGCAGTATCCGCTTCACGCCGACCGCCGAACGCGTCATCGACGCCGCCGCGCATGAGCGCGGTCAGTACTTCGCCGGGTACGTCGGTGACGCCGCGTACGCCCACGCCCTCGGCAACACCGCCACCGGCAGCCCGGAGGACGATCCGGCCCGCCCGATCGTCGAGAACGTCGAGCGGCTGATCGCGCAGCTACGCCGGACTGGCAACAACCTCAACCAGATCACCCACGCAATCCACTCCGGCACCATTCCCGATCACACCGAACGCGTCCTGGACCGTGTCGAGGAAGCCGTCGAGAACGCCTTCATCCTGCTCGACGGGTTCGTCAGCAAGGACGGGGCGGCCTGATGGTCCCCGACGTCTCCACCGGCTCCCACACCACCGGACTGCTCTACTACCTGTTCGGCCCCGGCCGGCGAGACGAGCACACGGACGCACACATCGTCGCCGCGTGGGACCCCGCCGGTGCTCCCGATCCTGGCCGCGACCCCGACGCCACCATCGCGCGCCTGGCAGATCGCCTTGATCTGCACGCCCGACTGCGCGCGAAGGAGACCGGGAAGATGCCGGTCAAGCACGTGTGGCACTGCCCCGTGCGCACCGCGCCTGGCGACCGCTATCTCACCGACAGCGAATGGGCTGAGGTCGCCCGTCGTATCGTCGCTGCCACCGGGATCGCTCCCGAAGGCGACGACCTGGCCTGCCGGTGGATCGCCGTACGCCACGCGGACGACCACATCCACATCGCCGCGGTCTCCGTACGCGCCGACGGCCGCCGAGCCCGCACCAACCGGGACGGCTGGCGCGCCCAGAAGGAGTGCCGTTTGATTGAGGCGGAGTTCGGACTGCGGCAGCTCAAGTCCGGTGACCTGACCGCGCCCAAGACCCCTACCAGCGCCGAGCAGGCCAAGGCCGAACGCATGGGCAACACCGTCACCAGCCGGGAGTGGCTGCGTGACCAGGCCTACGCCGTACTGGCTGCTGTGCGCACCGAGCAGGAATACTTCGACGTCCTCGGCAACCTAGGCATCAAGGTCAACCTACGCATCGGAACCCAAACCGGCGAAGTCACCGGCTACAGCCTCGCCGCCCCCGACGACACCAACACCCACGGCGAACCGGTCTACTTCGGCGGCTCCAAGCTCGCCCCCGACCTGTCCATCGGCCGCATCCGCGAAACCCTCACCCACCCCGTCCCTCGGTCGCCCAAGAACCCCCGGGCCCGCACCGAGGACATCTGGCGACAGGCCGACACCGCTCTACGCGAGACAGCCGCCATCCTCAACAGTGACGACGACGCGACGGCCCAAGCCCACCTCGCCGCCTTCAGCACCTTCCTGCACAACACCGCCCTAGCCGCACCACCCGGGGCCAAGGCCGAACTGAAAGCCGCCGCGACCGACTTCAACCGGGCCCGCCGCTCCGCGATCCGCGCCGACCACCAGAAGGCCACCGCCCTGCGCAACGCCGCCAAAGACCTCATCTACGCCTCATCCGACGCCGGCGGGCTCGCCGTCGCCGTCCTCTTCGCCCTCATCCACACCGCCGCAGCCGCCGCTCACTGGTACCAGCAACGCGGCTACCAGCAACAAGCCGCCGCAGCCCAGCAGACCGTCCTCTACCTCCGCAGCAGCTACCAGCAGGCCGCAGCCCCCGTCCTGACCGAGTTGACCCGCAGCACCCCACGCCCCCAGACCACACAGCGCTTCGAAGCCACTGTCCGCCAGGCCGTCCCCGACCACGCCGACCGCATCCTGGCCGACCCCGCCTGGCCCGCCCTGGCCACCACCCTCGCCCACACCGAAACCGCCGGCCACCACCTCCCCACCCTCCTCCAGCAGATAGCCGCCGAACGCGAACTCGACACCGCGCACTCGCCCGCCGAAGTCCTCACCTGGCGCCTCACCACCGCCCCCAACCGCCGCACAAACGCGGCCAAGGCCCGCACCACCGCGGCCAACAGCCGGACCGTCTGGGCGCCGGAACCCGCCATCCGAGGAGAAGCCCAGGCACCTACGAACGAGCGCACTCGCCGTCGCTGACGCCGAGAGAGCCGACATAGGCGTATGCAGCCCGTGGCCGCTCACACGGTGTCTCCGGCTCGGCCGGGCAGGAGCAGCTCGGCGTAGGGGACGTTCCAGACGGTGGGGTGGGTGATGCCGTGGCCGTGGTGGCCGTCCTCGCCGAAGGCATCGCCATGGTCGGCGCACAGGACGAGGAGCCAGGGTCCGGCATCGGGGAGGGCGCGGAAGAGGCGGCCGAGGTGAGTGTCGGCGTAGGCGAGGGCGGCGCACTGGCTCTCCCAGGAGTCGGTGGTGGCGCCGGGGAGGTAGCCGTGGGTGGGGGTGTGGGTGGCGGAGATGTTGAGGAAGAGGAAGAGCGGCTGGGCCGGGTCGCGGTTGTGCAGGGCTTTGAGGGCGAGGTCTGTCTGGTGGCGGGTGGAGTCGGGGCTGTCGGGGCCGGTGTCCGGATTCCAGTGGCTCTCCTGGAACAGGGCGGGCAGCACGCTGCCGAGCGGGGTTTGCCGGGAGAAGAAGCCGACACCGCCGATGCAGACGGTGCGGTATCCGGCGGCGGCCAGGCCGGTGACGATGTCGGGTGCGTCGAAGACATATGTGCGTGGGCCGATGGTGGTGCCGCGTGGGGTCTGGCAGGCGAAGAGCCGGTGGGGCCGGTCGGGGCCGGACGGCACGGGCAGGAAGCCGGCGAAGAAGGACATGTGCGCGGGCAGGGTGAACGATCCCTGGGTGCGCCGCTCCTCCCATTTCCCGCCGGGTAACAGGGCCGCGAGGTGCGGGGTCTGACCGGCATGGAGGGCGGCGCGAGCGACGTCGTAGCGGAGGGAGTCGAAGGTGACGAACAGGATGTGGTGGGTGCCGACGACGTCGTTGGCGTTGATCACCATGCCGGTGTTCCTCGGTTCTGGCGTTAGTTCTCGGGCGAAGTGGTCTGGAGTTCGGGCGGGAGGAGGCCGCCGGTGGCGCGGACTTCGCGGCTGGCTTCGATGACGTCCTTGACGGTGTCGATGCCGCGCCAGTAGCCGGACAGGCGGTAGCCGACGAGGCGGCCGTCGCGGGCGAGTTCGGGGAAGGTGCTGTCCTCGTGGTCGCCCAGGTCGGGGAGCATGGGCACGACGTCGGGGTTGAAGACGTAGATGCCTGCGTTGATCCAGTACGGCAGTTCCGGTGACTGCCTGAATCCCCGGATGCGGTTGCCGTCGACGAGGTCGGCGACGCCCCAGTTGGAGCGGTACGGCGACAGCGCGACGGTGACCGCGCCGTGGTTCTCCTCGTGGTAGTCGGACAACTCGGTGAGGGAGAAGGAGCTGATGACGTCGCCGTTGAGGACGTAGAACGGCGCCTCGGGCTCCGGCAGGTGGCGTGCGGCGAACTTCAACCCCCCGCCCCGGCCGAGCGGTTCGGCTTCGATGGCGTAGCGGACGTCCTTCAGGCCGAAGCGGGCACCGTCGCCGACGTAGTCGCTGATCATCTCGTGCTTGTAGCCACCGCTGATCGTCACGGAGGTGATGCCGTGCTGGGCGAGCCACACGAGTTGGTAGCCGACGATGGGTGCGCCGGCCACGGGCACCATCGCCTTGGGGGCGTCGTCGGTGTAGGGGCGCATGCGGGTGGCCTGGCCGCCTGCCAGGATCAGCGCCTGCGGAACGGGTGTTGCGGACATGTGCGGGTACTCCTCCTACGGTGACGCCGGGGCGGCGCCCATGGCAGGCATCCTGACAGCGGACCCCGCCCGGCGAACGGACCGACGCCGACGGCGCCCGTGATCGATGCGCGGAAAACCGGGAGCCGAAGGCCGACCGGCCGGGCGAAGCGGCCCGGTGGACGTCTGCTGTACGCACCAGGCAACCGTGCGGCTACGCTGAGCGGTACCGTGAAAGCGGTGGGCGAGCATGAAACCCTTGAAAACCCGCGGATCTCGCAGGAGTTGACCGGGATGGCTCAGCAGACTCCACGCAACACCGGTCTGGCGGCACTGCTCGACGAGGCCGACTGGTCACTGACCCAGTGCGCCCGGGCGGTCAACCGCGCCGGCCAGGAGGCCGGCCTGTCGCTGCACTACGACCAGAGCGCAGTGAGCCACTGGGTGAGCGGAACCATGCCGCGCGCCAAGGTGCGGCCGATCATCGTCGAGGCGTTCGCCCGGAAGCTGAAGCGGCCCGTCACGCCTGCCGAGGCCGGTTTGGCGGATATCGGCCCTTCCTCGAACCCCGGAAGCGGAGAGACTGTTGACGATCTCCTCGAACTCGGAAAGGCGGACATGGACCCTTCCCGCCGGGGCGTGCTGACCAAGGCGCTGTACTCCGCCGCCCTCGTCGTGCCCGGATACCCCGAACTCGCCGGCTCCGACCGGGCCGCGACCGCCCGGCGCACGGCCCGGGTCGGCGCGGGCGAGGTGGAGACCGTCCGGTCGATGACCGAGCGGATCGCCGACATCCTCGACCTGTTCGGCGGCGGCCACGCACGCCCCATGGCCGCGGCCTTCCTGGTGAACACCGTCGCGCCGTACCTGCGGGCGGATGCGACCTCCGCGGTCCGCGCGGACCTGCTCTCGGCCGCCTCCGACCTGGTCTACCTGACCGGCTGGATGGCGATGTACGAACGCGAGCACGGCCTCGGCCAGCGCTACTACGTCAAAGCGCTCGCCCTGGCCGGCGCCGCCGAGGACCACATCACCTACTGCCGCACCCTGCGCGGGATGAGCCTGCAAGCCGGCAACCTCGGACACGGCACCAAAGCGCTCCAACTCGCCGACGCCGCAGCCGAAGCCTCCCCCAAGGCAGGCCCCCGGCTGCACGCCTTCCTCGCCGGCCAGCAGGCCGCCTCCGCCGCCATGACCGGAGACCGCGGTACCGCCTTCTCCCGGCTCGCCGAAACCGAGACCGCACTGTCCAAGGCCGACTCCCGCAAGGACGCCGTCGGCGGATACGACCTGTCCGCGTACCTCTTCCACACCGGCACCGTCCTGTACCACCTCGGCGACCTGCCCGGCTCCATCAAGGCCATGCAGGACTGCCTGCGCACCCAACCCGAGCAGGAACGGCAAGGACGCGTCCACGCCAACGGCCTCCTCGCCGCGCGGCAGTCCGAACTCGGCCACCTCGACGCCGCCTGCGCCACCTGGACCGCCTTCCTCGGCGACTACGAACAGGTCTCCTCCGCACGCGGCGACGAACACTTCGACACGATGCGCACGATGATCCGCACCCACCGCACCGCCCGCCCCGTACGGGCCCTGCACGAGCGCGCCCGCCAGGTCGCCGCCCGCAAAGGCACCGTCGTATAGAGCCGTCGCGGAACGTGCACGAGAGCCACTCCTACGAGGTCATAGCCCGGAGCGTCGGCGACGCTCCGGGCTTTCATGGCTTTCATGCCCCGCACCTCCCCGTGCAGTACCGCTTTGCGTGCACACACGGTTGCGTAGAGCAGGCAAGAGGCCGACGCCGAACTCCGGCGCCGCGCTTTCACGCGTCAGGAGGTGTGACCTTGAACCCCAGCAGCATCCACTGGAGCAGGCTGAATCTCACCTGCGAGCCGTCCGCCGTCCGGTACGCCAGGGCTCACGCGCGGGAAGTCCTTGAGAGATGGGGCGCAGTCCCCGAGGTCGTGGCGGACGTGCTGACGATCGTGTCCGAGCTGACCGGCAACGCTGTGCGGCACGCGGGCGGCTTCTGCCGCCCGCCGGAGTCGCGGACTGATGGGCGACGCGTCCGCGAGTGTTCGCTCGCGCTGCGCGCCAGCCGGGATAGCCTCCACATCACCGTGCACGATGAGAGCGACCAACCGCCCACCCTTCGGATTTTGTCCGGCGAGGCTGAAGACGGCCGGGGACTGCATCTCGTCGCCGCGCTCAGCCACGGTACTTGGGGTTACCACCTGGTGCCGCACGGGAAGGGCAAGGTCGTCTGGGCCCAACTCCGGCTGCTGTTACCGGCAGCCCCGCCGGTGCGCCCTGACGAGTTGTGGGACCCCCCACACTCGATGTCGCATCGCTCGCGCCCGCGTGCTCGCGCGGGCAGCGAAGGCACGACTGTTTCTGTCGCTCGGACCATTCCGTCAACGGCACGTCCTCATCATCACGAAGGCAACGGAGATCCAGCTACGAAGAGGAACCTCGCACCTTCTGGTCCGACCTCCTCTTCTGAGCTGTCGAGCAGTGCCCGCGCCTGCCGCGCGATGACCGTGGTGACCGACCACGGAAGCACGGCAACGGCAGACCCACACGGGTAGCCGTAACGCCCCTCTGCTCCGCTTCAGCGGCATGCCCGCAGGCGTCACCCACGTCGCCCGTACGCACTCCCGTCCCCGTGCGGGCGGCAGCGGCACCTGTGCCGCTGGAGCGGCCCCTTCCCCGCTCCGGCCACGCCGAGTCAAGCAGGCATCCACGCCCCCAACTCCCCGCGGGCGTGACGGACTCACGGCACCTGCCCGTGGCCGGAGCGGGCCCCACCCAACCCCCGTGCGCAGTGATCCGACGAAGGAGTCGATCCGGATGCCCAGCCGTCACCCTCGCGGCTTCACCTGCGGCCGACGCTCCTTCGTGCCGCCCGGCCTCGTCATCGCGGCACTGGGCATGGCCAACAGCGTGCCTCCGGCCTGGGACGGGCTGGTGTACAGCGCGGACGACGTCGGCAAGCTGCTGGTCTGCACGCTCCAGGCCCACCGCGGTCGCGTCCACCACGGCGTGGTGCTGAACCTGCGCGGCCCGGACACCGGCACCGTCTGGGCGGCCTGGCGTGACGGCGTCGAGCCTTGCCTCGCCGTCCTGCTTCCCGACTGCCCCGTCACCACCGCCGACGGCGACGAGGCGTGCAGCGAGTTCGCCGGGCACCCCGGGTCCCACAGCTGGGAGTTGGCCGACCCGGTCCTGCCGTCCGCGCTCCTCATGGCCTTCGGTCCGCTCCTCGCCGAGCGGGACCGGCCGCCCGACGGACGCGTGCTCGACGCCGCCACCCGATTCCACCGCCCGACCACGAACAGGAAGAACCCCGCACGATGAAGTCCACGGTCCCCTCACCCGCCGCCTTACCCACCACCGAGCCCGATGGCGCCGCCAGCCCGGCGCGGAAGTGGGTGATCACCACGACCGCTGGCGAGCAGGTCTCCGGCTACCTGCCGGACTGGGCCGCCGAGGACCCCAGCGAACAGGATGTGCCGGCGGAGGAGTTGGCCACGCGGCTTGCGGACGTCTGCCACTACAGGGAGTTCCCCGGGCAGGCCCTGCAGGCGTACTCGCCCGGCAACCCCAGCGATGCCCCCGAGGAACTGGAGGTCATGTCCTCCAGCATCACCTGCGCGCCCTACACTCCAGCTCCCGAACTGGCCCTCCCGGTTGCCACGGTGCGTGTCGCCGGCGAGTACTGGATGACCGATCTCGACCCGGCGGGTCTGGCCGAGGTCATCCAGGGCCTGCGCGCGGTGGCCGACCGGCTCGACGGTGTCGTCATTCCCCAGCTCAACGACATCCGTGCCGAGTGGGCTGCTCATCACGCTTCCGGTACGGGGGCCCGCCCGTGACCACCGACACGACGCCCGTCGTGGACCCCGTGACCACCAGCGCTGATCGACTCGCCGCCTTCCGCGCCGCGATCGCCTCCGGCCAGGTGAGCGCTCGCGCCTTGTATGCCCACCATCTCGCGTTCCTGCGCGCGAAGGCCGGCCTGTCCTTGGTCGAGCTGGCTGACCGGTGCCATTACGAGCAGTCCTACCTCCACCGCCTGGAAACCGGCGGGCGGCTGGGCAACATGCTCGTCGCCGAGACCCTCGACCGCTTCTACGGCACCGGGGAACTGCTCGCCGGACTGTGGCTGCTGGCCAAGCGCGAAGCCAAACGCGCGGCCGGCGGACTCACCGCCCTGGAAGCAGCCGCAACCAGCATCCGCGCATACGCCCTCACCACCATCCCCGCCCTCCTCCAAACCCCCGCCTACGCCGAAGAACACCTCGCCACCACCCACCCACAGTCACCAGAAGTCCTCGCCGCCCAGATCAACCAACTCCGTGAACGCCAAGCCCGCCTCACCGAGACCACACCCCATCCGGTCCGCTACCGCGCCGTCCTCGACGAACTCGTCCTCCACCGCGGCGCCCGCAACAAGGCCACCTGGGACGGCCAACTCGACCACCTCATCACCACGGCCCACGAGCCCGCGGTCACCCTCCAACTCCTCCCGCTCCACGCCGGCCCCCACGACCTACGCGGGCCCGTGCAGCTGCTGTCCTTCCGCGTCGGCGCCACCCTCGCGTACGTGCACGGCACCCTCACCGACCACATCACCGATGACCCCGACGACATCGAGCACCTCAGCCGGCAGTACGACGAACTGCGCGACCTCGCCCTCACCCCCGCCCAAACCATCGAACACCTCCACACCCTCCGCAACCCCACCCGCTGACCCACCAACTTCCGTATGCCCAAACAGGAGCTGTCGCCCATGAGCCCCACGATCCTGCTCACCAAGCCCACCAGCACCTCCCCCGAGCCCACCGCGCGGCCGCCGGAACCGACCCCGCCGACCACCTGGACCGTCACCACAGTCGAGGGCATCACTCTGACCGGCCACCAGCCCGACTGGTCCATGGACAACCCCAGCCAGACCGGCATCACGCTGGACCAAGCCGTGAACTACCTGCGCGGCTACGCCCACTACACGATGCTCCCCGTCGACCCGGTCCTTCCGCCCGCCACCCTCGACATCGACATCAACGGCACCCGCTACCGCGAGTCGACCAGCGCGCTGTTCGCCGCCCAGATCGCCTGCCACCCCTACGCCCCGCACCCGCACGAGCAGGTTCCCACCGCGAGCCTCACGATCGTCGACGCGTGGGACTTCGAGGGCCTCACCCCCACCGACCTCGCCCGCTTCGCCACCCAGATCCGCACCCAGGCCGACTACTTCGAGAACACCGTCCTCCCCGAACTGACCACCGCCCGCGAGGACTGGGTCTTGCATACAGGGGGAGGAGCTGCCGGTGCGCCGTAACCCTCCACCTGCGCACTGGCGAACTCGATCCGCCGTCGACAAGTGAGGTCTTCTCCCGTCAGCTCATCCGGATAAGCAACATGCCGGTGCCGATGGGGCCGATGCCCAAGGGCATCAGGCCCAGATGCTCCAGACACTGGCCGCAGTTGAGAGCACCACACCCCCGACCGTAAGCGCCGCCGGCCAGCCCAAACCCGACACAGCCTGTTCGAGGATGAAGAGACGAATCCAATCCCGGATGTATTCAACGTCTCCCCAACTGGACGTGTTGGGGAGAACAGCTTCCTTCTGAACCGATCTCTCCTGGGTGGTCAGCGACGTGTCGCTATTGATGCGCTTGATCTCGGACAGCTTGATCACAAGCTGTCTACGCTCATCTATGAGCTTCCGAACACCCCACACCAGGCCACCGATCGTTGATGCCGAGCCGGCCACTGTCAGAAGTGCCACCATGACTTGAACCATGCGCGAAACGTTATCGGCGACGCGGACCGGCCAACCCAAGCTTGCCGATCTGCAGCCACACTCATCCGCGTCGGAGCCGGAGAAGGGGAATTCACCGTTCAGGGTTCCCGCAGACCAAGAGTCCGATCGCGACCGGAACGGACCCACCCGAGCGTGAGCATTGCGTGAGCGGACGGTCTGACAACATCCGGTGGGGGCCGGACCCCGCGACCCGCTGGGTGGTGCTGGCCAGCAAGGCCAGCACCACCCGGCACCGTCAAACAGCCGAGATCATGAACCCTGTCGCTCTCCTAAAGCCGGTGTCGCAGGTTCGAATCCTGCCTGGGGCACATCGCCGCCGACGACGGGCCGCCCATGAGGCGGCCGCCCGGGCGGCCGTCCAGGGGTCAGGCGCCGCCGGGGGATATGCGCAGGCCGTCCAGGGTGAGGTCGAGCAGGCGCTCGGCCTGTTCGCGGTGTTCGGCGCCCGCCGAGGTGAGGGCGATGCCCTCCAGGGCCGTGCTGAGGTCGGTGGGGCGGATGTCCGTACGGATCACCCCGGCCTGTACGCACGCGTCCATCAGCTGGGCGACCGCGGCCTGGACCAGTTCGCGGCTGTGGCCGTAGGGCATGGCGCCCGTCGCGACCATGGCCCGCAGCGCGTCGATCATGCCGTACTTGGCGGTGACGTAGTCCAGGAAGAGGCGCGTCCAGACGCGCAGCGCCTGCTCGGGCGGGTGGCGGGCCAGGAGCTCGGGGACGGCGTCGCACAGGCGGGCCACTTCGTTGCGGTAGACCGCCTCGATCAGCGCCTCCCGGGTGGGGAAGTTGCGGTAGAGGGTGCCGCTGCCGACGCCCGCCTCCTTGGCGATGCGCTCGAGGTGCGCGTCCAGCCCCTCGGTGGTGAAGACGCGTACCGCGGCGTCGAGGATCTTCTCCCGGTTCCGCCGCGCGTCGGCCCGCAGCGGCCGTGCTCCTTCGCTGGTCATCCTGCCTGCCGTCCCCTTCTTCCACTGCCTCGACTTGCCAAGTGGAGGCGTCCCCGCTTAGCTTACACAACCGGAGGCGCCCCCGTTTACGGCTCGGCGGCGCCACGACGCCGGACCGCTCGCGGCCCGGCCCGCGAGAGGACACCGATCATGTCGGGTATTGAGCGTATTGAGGGCATCAAGGGTATCGAGGGCATCGAAGGCAAGGTCATCGCGATCACCGGCGCCAGCAGCGGCATCGGCGAGGCGACGGCGGTCCACCTGGCCGCCAGGGGCGCCAAGCTGGTGCTCGGTGCCCGGCGTGCGGACCGGCTGAAGGCCGTCGTGGACGGCATCACGGCGAGCGGCGACAGCGCCGTCGGGGTCGTCGTCGACGTCACCCGCCGCGAGGACCTGCGCCGCCTGACGGACACCGCCGTCGACCGCCACGGCCGCCTCGACGTCCTGGTCTCCAACGCCGGCACCATGGCCGTGTCCCCTTTCGACGACCTGCGCCAGGACGACTGGGACGCCATGGTCGCCACCCACATCACCGGCCTGCTCAACGGTATCGGCGCCGCCCTGCCGGTCTTCCGCCGGCAGCGCTCCGGCCACTTCGTCAACGTCGGCTCGACCGCCGCCTACGTCGTCAAGAGCCCCCAGGCGGTGTACGCGGCCACCAAGACGGCGGTCAAGGTACTCACCGAGGGCCTGCGCCAGGAGTCGGGCCCGGACCTGCGCGTCACTCTCGTCTCGCCCGGCTTCACCCACACCGAGGGCGTGGGCAAGGGGGCGTCCCCCGAAGCGGCGGCCGATCTGGTGCGGCAGCGCGACGAGATCGCGATGCCGCCGACCGCGGTCGCCTCGGCGATCGGCTACGCCATCGGGCAGCCCGAGGGCGTCGACGTCAGCGAGGTCGTCGTACGGCCCACCGTGCAGGGCTGAAACGCCGCGGCGGCGCCCTCGGCCCGGACGCCCGCCACCCACCGCCCATCGCCCGGCGCGTCCACCACCCACCGCCCGGCGCGCCCGCGCCCCTCCCCCGCCACACGCGCCGGGCCCCTACCGCCGGCGCCGGGCCATGACCACCAGCCCCGGACCGACCTGCTCGTCCGCGGGCAGGCGCAGTTCGGCGACCGGGTGCAGCCCGGCCTCCTCGATCAGCCGCACGTAGTCCGCCGGCCGCCACTTGTGGGTCGTCCAGCGGACGGGGACGCCGCCGTACGCCTCGGTGCGCGCCGCGTCCTCGTCGCCGACGTGCGTCGCGGTGATGAGGTACCCGCCGGGCTTCAGCGCCCGGGCGAAGTGGGCGAACACCTGGGGGAGGATCGCCCGCGGGAGGTTGAACAGCGACCACCAGCCGAGCAGGCCGCCGAACGACGCCTCCGCCAGGTCGAGTTCGGTGGCCGAGGCGACCTCGAAACGGCAGCGCGGGTACAGCCGGCGGGCGTTGGCGACCATCCGCGGGGACAGGTCCACCCCGGAGACGTCGAGGCCGCGCTCGGCGAGGTAGCCGGTGACGGTGCCGGGCCCGCAGCCGACGTCGAGGACGGGCCCGAGATCGCCCACGGAGTCGGCGAAGGCGTCGATCGCCGCTTTGAGCCACGGGTGGCGGCGGATGTCGCCGAGCCCGGTGGTGCGCACCATGCGGGCGTAGTTGTCGGCGACCTTGTCGTACGAGTCGCGGACCGCGTCCAGGTCGGCCGGCCGGTCGATCCGGCGCCCGTCGCGAGCCGGCCCGCCCCTCGCACCGGTCCCGTCGCGCTGCTCGCCGATCCCGTCCGTACTGTGCTCATCCGTACGACACTCATCCGTACGGCGTCCGTCCGTACAACGCCCGTCCTTATGCTGCTCGTCCGTATGCCGCTCGTCCCCGCGGCGTTCACTGTGCTGTGGGCTCATCAGCCCACGATAGGACGGCGCCCCGACGCCATCAGTGTCCGCAGCATCCGCCGCCCAGCGACCGCAGGCCGGGGTTCACGTCGTACATCGCCGCGGCCAAGGCCATCAACTCGGGGCCGACGTAGTCGCGTTCGGAGGCGAGCCAGCGGCCGCCCCGTCGGCGAAGGACAGTTCCGGGTCGCCCTTGAAGAAGTCGCGCAGCAGGCCGGCTACAACGGCACCCTGACCGTCGTCGCCCAGGACGTGACCGACCCGGCGGTGGCAGCACCGGGCCGCGAACACCGGCTGACCGGCCGTACGGCCGCCGCCCTTACGGCCCGAGCGTCGTAAGGGCGGCCCGGCGAACCGCCCCCGCCCACCCTGCAAGCTCTTTCGGCAAGCCGCAGAAATCTTTTGTCAGGGACATTGACGTGACGGGTGTGGCGGCAGCAAGCTCCTGCGCGGAGCCCGGCTGCCCCGGGCTCCCCTCTCGCCGGCGGCCTGGCGCGTGGCCGCCTTCACAGGGCACCGGTGTGCCCACCGACTGAAGGAGCCGCCCATGAGATCCCGGGTCCTCAACGGCGTCCTCGCCGCGGTCGTCTGCGCGGCGGGGCTGGTCGCCGCCGCGCAGACCCCGGCGAGCGCGACACCGCCGGGCACGAAGGACGTCACCGCGACGCTCTTCCAGTGGAACTGGAACAGCGTCGCCGGCGCCTGCACCAACCAGCTCGGCCCGGCCGGCTACGGCTATGTGGAGGTCTCCCCCGCCACCGAGAACATCCAGGGCAGCCAGTGGTGGACCTCCTACCAGCCGGTCAGCTACAAGTTGCAGAACCGGCTCGGCACCGAGGCGGAGTTCCAGAAGATGGTCAGCACCTGCCACGCGGCGGGCGTGAAGGTCATCGCGGACGCGGTGGTCAACCACATGTCCGCCGGCTCCGGCACGGGCACCGCCGGCAGCTCGTACACCAAGTACAACTACCCCGGCTACTACGAGGACCAGGACTTCCACACCTGCCGGCAGGACATCAGCAACTACCAGGACCGCTCGAACGTGCAGAACTGCGAGCTGGTCGGGCTCGCGGACCTCGACACCGGCAGCGACTACGTCCGCTCCACCATCGCCGCCTACCTCAACCACCTGCTGTCGCTGGGCGTCGACGGCTTCCGGATCGACGCGGCCAAGCACATCGCCGCGAGCGACCTGGCCGCGATCAAGGCCAAGTTGAGCAACCCGAACGCCTACTGGGCGCAGGAGGTCATCTACGGCGCCGGGGAGGCGGTCCAGCCCACCGAGTACGAAGGCACCGGCGATGTCGACGAGTTCCAGGGCGCGTACGACCTGAAGCGGATCTTCACCTCGGAGAAGCTCTCCTACCTCAGCCAGTGGGGCCCGTCGTGGGGCGCGGGCTACCTGCCCAGCGCCGACGCCCGTACCTTCGTGGACAACTGGGACACCGAGCGCAACGGCTCGACCCTCAGCTACAAGGACAACGCCACCTACACGCTGGCCAACGTCTTCCTGCTGGCCTGGCCGTACGGCTCACCGAACGTGTACTCCGGCTACGAGTTCTCCGACACCGACGCCGGCCCGCCGAACAACGGGCAGGTCAGCGCCTGTTACAGCGACGGCTGGAAGTGCCAGCACGCCTGGCCGCAGATCGCGCACATGGTGGGCTTCCGCAACGCGGTGGCCGGCACCGCGGTGACGAACTGGTGGGACGACGGCGGCAACGCCATCGCGTTCGGGCGCGGCAGCAAGGGCTTCGTGGCGATCAACCACGAGAGCGGCTCGCTCACGTCGACCTTCACCACGTCGCTGCCGGCGGGCACGTACTGCGACGCCCAGCACAGCGGCACCTCCTACTCCGTCGGCTCCGACGGGAAGTTCACCGCGACGATCGGCGCCGGCGACGCGGTGGCGCTGTACGTGGGCGGGCCCTGCTGACCCGTCCGCCCCCGCGGTCGAGCCGACCGCAACCGAGCCCACGTGCCCGGTCGTACCCCGGTTTCCGGGGTGCGGCCGGGCACGTTCGCGTGGGTGCCGCGAACTTCCCCGCAGGGAGCATCGATGGAAAGTTTTAGAAAGTCAAGGCGAGCGGTTGCAGGCCATCGTTGCTGTCCGAAGCCTTGACAAGCCTGGACGGAGGGTCGTTACTTCTCTCCAAGCGATGAGAAGAGAAAGTTATGGAAAGTCGTACTGAAGGAGTCCTCGTGGCCGGTGGTGCGTCGCAGACCCGCGAACGGGCGGGCACAGCGCGGGAGGCGCGAGCCGCGGCTTCGGGCCGCACCGGGCGCAAGGCGCGGCACGGGCCGCGGCGCCTCGGGGACGGGCCGGTCGCGCTGCTGTTCCTGGCGCCGGTGCTGATCGGCTTCGCGGTGTTCTACGTGTACCCGGCCATCCGCGGTGCGTACTTCTCCACGACCGACTACAACCTGCTCTCCAGCCCGCACGGGGTGGGCACGGCCAACTACTCGCGGCTGCTGCACGACCCGCTGTTCTGGAACTCGCTGAAGGTCAGCGCCTACTACGTGGTCCTCAACGTCGGCGGGCAGACGGTGCTGGCGGTGGTGCTGGCCGGGCTGATGTTCCGGCTGACCCGCTCGGTGGCGATCCGGGTGATGCTGCTGCTGCCCTGGCTGGTGCCGAACGTCACCGTCGGGCTGCTCTTCCTGTGGCTGTTCGACGCCGACCTCGGCCTGGTCAACCACGTCCTGGGCTCGGTGGGCATCGGCACCCACGGCTGGTTCACCTCGACCACCTGGGCGATGCCGACCATCGCGCTGACCAACACCTGGGCGTACACCGGCTACACCGCGCTGCTGCTGTACGCGGGCATGCTGCAGATCCCCGACCCGATCTACGAGGCCGCGCTGCTGGACGGCGCCGGGGAGCTGCGGATGTTCTTCCGGCTCACCCTGCCGCTGATCCGGCCGGTGCTCGCGCTGGTGCTGGTGGTGTCAGTGATCGGCTCGTTCCAGATCTTCGACACGGTCGCGATCACGCCCAGTCCCGGCGGCCCGGTCAACTCCACCCGGGTCATCTACTACTACATCTACGAACTGGCCTTCAAACACTTCGAAATGGGCTACGCCAGCGCGGTCGCGATGACGCTGGTCCTCATCCTCGGCGTGCTGACCATGGTGCAGATGCGGCTGCTGCGCGCATCGCGCTCGGACCTGGCCTAGGAGGACCGACGATGCCCCAACGCTCCACCGTCCCGCGCCTGCACCCCGGCCGGGTGCTCGCCTGGACCGTCCTGGTCGTGGCGCTGCTGCTGACGGTCTTCCCGTTCTACTGGATGCTGCGCACCGCGCTGACCCCCGCGCACCAACTGCTCTCCGACAACACCGGGTTGTGGCCGCACCACGCCACGCTGATCAACTTCCGCCGGGTGATCGGCCTGACCAGCCTGGCGCAGAACCAGGCCGCCGGCGGGTCGGGCGCGCAGCTGAACTTCCTGCTCTACCTGCGCAACTCGCTGATCTACTGCGCGCTGATCGCCACCGTCCAGACGTTCTGCTGCGCGATGGCCGGCTACGCGCTCGCCCGGCTCCGCTTCCGGGGCCGCGAGTTCCTCTTCACGCTCTTCGTGCTGTCGCTGATGGTCCCGCCGATCTTCACGCTGCTGCCGAACTTCGCGCTGATGAAGAACCTCGGCTGGCTCGGCTCGTTCGCCGGCATGGTCGCGCCGACGCTGCTGATGACGCCGTTCTCGGTGTTCTTCCTGCGCCAGTTCTTCCTGTCGATCCCGCGCGAGATCGAGGAGGCGGCCACCATCGACGGCGCGGGCCGGTGGCTGCAGTTCTGGCGGGTGATCGTGCCGATGAGCCGCGGGCCGCTGTTCACCATCGGCCTGATCACGGCCGTCTGGGCCTGGAAGGACTACCTCTGGCCGCTGCTGGTCGGGCCCGACCCGAGCACCCGGGTGCTGACCGCGGGGCTGGGGATCTTCCTCCAGCAGTCGCCGAACACCGCACCGGACTGGACCGGGCTGATGGCCGCGTCCGTGCTGACCGTGGTGCCCGTGGCACTGCTTCTCATCTTCTTCGGCAAGCGGCTGGTGGAGTCCATGGGCTTCACCGGTATCAAGTAAGGAAGGAACGAATCTCCATGAGACGCAACGTCCGTGTCGCGGTCGCCCTCTTCGCCGCCGCCCTCCCCGTCGGTCTGACGGCCTGCTCCAGTGACTCCTCCGGGGGTGGCAACGGCCCGGTGACCCTCAACTACGCACTGTGGGACAGCTCCCAGCTGCCCGCCTACCAGGCGTGCGCGACGGCCTTCACCAAGGCCAACCCGGACATCAAGATCAAGATCACCCAGACCGCGTGGGGCCAGTACTGGACCAACCTCACCACCGAGATGACCGCGGGCAACGCGCCGGACGTCTTCACCGACCACGTCGCCTACTACCCGAACCTGGTGAAGAACAACCAGATCCTGGACATCTCGCAGCAGGTCGCCGCCGACCACGTCGACCTGTCGCAGTACCAGAGCGGCCTGGCCGACGCCTGGGTCAAGGACGGCAAGCGGTACGGCCTGCCCAAGGACTGGGACACCGAGGCGATCGCGTACAACACCACGCTGGCCGCGAAGGCCGGCTACACCGCGGCGGACCTGGCCAAGCTGACCTGGAACCCCGACGACGGCGGCACCTTCGAGAAGTTCATCGCCAAGATGACCGTCGACACCAGCGGCCGCAACGGCCTGGACCCGAAGTTCGACAAGAAGCACGTCAAGACCTACGGCATCGAGCTGACCTACGACGACGGCTCCACCGGGCAGAGCAGCTGGGGCAACCTCGCCGCCGAGGCGGGCTTCACCTTCCTGGACAAGAACCCGTTCGGCACCAAGTACCACTACGACGACCCGGCGCTGGCCAAGACCATCGACTGGATGGCGAGCCTGGCGAAGAAGGGCTACGCCCCGGCGTACGACAAGAACTCCAGCCTCGGCCCGGACGCGGTCCTCAACGCCGGCAAGGCCGCGACGACGATGACCGGTTCGTGGAACATCAACACCTACCTGGGCTCCACCGCCACGCAGAAGTTCGCGTTCGCGCCGCTGCCGGTGGGCCCGACGGGCCGCAAGACCTTCATCAACGGGCTGTCCGACGCGATCTACGCCGGCACCAAGCACCCCGACCAGGCGTGGCAGTGGGTGAAGTTCCTCGGCTCGACCGGCTGCCAGGACATCATCGCCGCCAAGGGCGTGGTCTTCCCGGCGATCAAGACCGACAGCGCCAAGGCGCTGGCCACGCACCAGAAGGCCGGGCAGGACGTGAAGGTCTTCACCGACGAGGCCGCCGCCTCGGGCGGCACCTTCACCTACCCCATCACCGACCACGCCGACCAGGTCACGCAGGAGGTCCAGACCGACCTGGAGCGGGTCTGGCTCGGCCAGTCGGACGCCACCGCCGCGCTGAAGAAGGCGCAGAAGGCCGTCGACGGGTACTTCTCCCAGCCCTGACCGCACCTTGATCTCCGCTGCCACGACGCACCCGTGACCGGGCCGGGGCCGCCGTCCCGACCACGGCGCCCCGGCCCTCCCCCGAAGTGAAGGGACCCCATGCCCCACCTCCTGGACCTCGGTCCACTGCACATCCCCGCGCAGCTCAGCGGCCCGCCGCAGCCCGTGCCGGGCGGCCTGCTGCTGCCCGCGGGCCGGGTGGCCCTGCTGCACGGCCTGCCCGACGCCCAGGTCTACCGCCACGGCTGGAACTCCTGGAGCCCCTCGGGCTGGCGCGCGATGGACGAACCACCGCTGCGCATCGCCAACCCGATCCGCCGCCTCACCGCCGACGACACCGTCTGGGACGAGGAGGGCCGCCACCACTCCGCCGCGGTGACCGCGCTCACCGCGGGCGACGGCAACGTCCTGCTGCTCGGCTCGCTCGGCCTGGACGTGCCGCGGCTGAGCGTGGACCGCGACACCGTCACCGGCTGGTACGAGGGCGACGGCGCCCCCTGGTTCTGCGGCTACGGCCCCGAGTTGGAGGTCTTCGCCCGCTACGCCGAACTGCTCGGCGAGCACCTGGGCCGCACCGGCCGCCGGGCCGGCAACGTCTGGTCGAGCTGGTACGCGTACTACGAGGACATCGACGAGCGCACCCTGCACGCGAACCTCGCGGGGCTGGCCGGGCTGCCGTTCGACGTGTTCCAGGTCGACGACGGCTGGGAGCGGATCGTCGGCGACTGGGAGCCGAACGCCAAGTTCCCCTCGGGGATGGCCGACCTGACCGCGCGGATCAACGACGCCGGGCTCACCGCCGGGCTGTGGATAGCGCCCTTCATCGCCCGGCCCGAGTCGCGCGTGGTCAGGGAGCGGCCGCACCTGTTCCTGTCCGACGCCAACGGCACCCCGGTGCCGGCCGGCTACAACTGGGGCGGCCCGTACCACGCGCTGGACGTCACCCTGCCCGAGGCGCGCGAGCACCTGCGGCAGATCATCGAGACCGTGGTGGGCTGGGGGTTCCGCTACCTCAAGCTGGACTTCGTCAACGCCGCCGCCATCACCGCGCGCCGCCACGACCCCTCGGTGGGCCGCGAGAGCGCCTACCGCGACGCGATGCGGCTGATCCGCGAGACCGCGGGCGACGACGTCTACCTGCTCGGCTCGGGCGCGCCGGTGCTGCCCTCGCTGGGGGTGTGCGACGGCATCCGGGTGGGGCCCGACGTCGCGCCGTTCTGGACCAACTACGCCACCGAGGACCCCTCCGACGCGACCGCGGAGAACGCCCTGGTCGCCTCGGTGAACCGGCTGTGGCTCAAGGGACTGGTCGAGCTTGACCCGGACGCGGCCTACTTCCGCGACAAGCAGAGCCTGCTGACCGCGGCCCAGCGCCGGATGCTGGTGGACCTCGCGCACGTCTGCGACTTCCGGGCCACCTCCGACCCGCCGGCGTGGCTGGGCGACACCGAGCGTGCGGCGCTCGCCGACTTCCTCGGGTCGCGGCCCGCGGTCCGGCAGTTGGACCGCTACCGGTTCGCGATCGGGTCGCAGGAGGTGGACTTCACGGCGGCCGCGCTGCGCCAGGGGGACTGACGGCCGTGAGATGGCGGCCGTGAGCTGACGGCCGCCGCCTTACGGCTGTGAGGTTATGACTGCGAGCTGGCGGCTGTGAACTCACGGCCGTCAGGTAACAGGGGGCGATTCTTCCGGGGTCGGGCCGGATGGCACCAGGGCGCGCCGTGCACCGCGGCGGTGCGCCCCGTTCACTGCGATGTTCACTGCGATCGACCAACGGAGGTCGACACGATGCACCTACGCACGAGACCGACCGGGGCCACCAGGGCGCGCCTGGCGATGGCGCTCGCGGCGCTGTTCGCGCTGCTGGCCGCGGCTCTGACCGGCACCCACGGCGCGGCGGCGGCCACGCCGGTCGCCGGCGGCGCCCCGGCCCGCCCGGCGGCGCCCGCCTCCCCGGACCCGTCCCTGACCGACCACCAGCTCACGTACGCGGCAGGGCCCCTGGACAACCCCGACAAGGGCCTGGCCGTGTACTACAACGCGGGCAGCGACCAGAACACCGGCTACCCGCACAGCCTGACCTGGAGCTACTTCCCGCTGAACGCGGTGATGACCGACGCGGGCGACTGCACCAAGCTGGACTGGTCGCCGGTGGAGAAGATGCTCAACGAGACGGCGTCGTACGGGAACACCGCCGCGATCCGCTTCTACCTGGACTACCCCGACGGCAACCCGACCAACGGCATGCCCGCGTGCTGGAACGGCAAGGTGCCGACCAACAACGACACGTACTGGAACACCCAGAGCCCGGACTACAACAACGCGTACCTGCTCAGCTCGCTCCAGACGTTCATCGCGGCGTTCGGCGCCAAGTACGACGGCGACCCGCGGATCGGCTTCATCCAGATGGGCCTGATCGGCTACTGGGGCGAGTGGCACACCTGGCCGGAGAACGGCACCGGCGGCTACGCGGACTTCATGGCCACCGACGCCAACGCCGCACTGATCGTCAAGGCGTACGCGAACGCGTTCCACACCACCAAGATCGAGGTCCGCTACCCGACGTCGGGCGGCGGCGCCGCGAACAACCTCGACGTCGGCTACCACGACGACTCGTTCTGCTACCGCGAGGGCAGCCCGCTGGCGGGCATCACCCTGCCGCAGTCCATGGGCGGGGCGGACTACTCGCAGCTCCAGTACGCCCTGAACGAGGGCGTGGAGAACAAGTGGATCACCGACTCCATGGGCGGTGAGGTGCGCCCGGAGATCCAGGGCTCGGTCTTCGGCACCTGGGGCACCGGCGCCAGCGGCGACAACGACGACATCAAGGCGTGCATCGAGATGGAGCACACCACCTGGAAGCTCGACCAGGGCAGCACGTCCTACAGCGCGAGCGACGCCGACGTGGGGGCCGCGGTCCGCGAGATGGGCTACGACTTCACCGTGCCGGACGCGTACTACGACAACTCCGTGTCGGGCACCACGAAGATCGGCGTGAAGATCTCCAACGACGGGGTGGCGCCCATCTACCACCCCTGGACCGTACGGCTGGGCCTGAAGGACTCCTCGGGGAACGTCGTCAAGACTTGGGACACTTCCTGGGACCTGACGAAGGTCATGCCGCTGAAGATCCGGGCCTACCCGGACTGGAACAAGGGCAGCGACCCGACGTACCTGGACTACGGCTACCCGGAGTACTTCGACACCAGCGTGGACACCTCGTCCGTGGCCGCCGGCTCGTACCAGCTGGTGATGGACGTGGTGAACCCGCTGTCCGCGGTGAGTTCGGCCGCCAAGCCGCTGCGGTTCGCCAACGCCACCCAGAACGCCGACGGCTGGCTCGGGCTCGGCTCGATCGCCGTGGGCTCCGGCTCCACCGGCGGCGGCAACGGCGGCGCCACCTCGTACGAGGCGGAGGCCGCCGGCAACACCCTGGCCGGCGGCGCGACCGTCGCCGACTGCACCGGCTGCTCCGGCGGCCGCAAGGTCGGATACGTCGGCAACGGCGCCACGCTGACGTTCAACGGCGTGGCCGGCGGGAGCGGCGGTGCCACCAAGGTGACCGTCGCCTACACCAGCGCCGTCGCCCGTACCTTCCGGATCAGCGCCAACGGCGGCACCCCGGTGAGCGTCACCGTCACCCCGACCGCCGACTGGCAGACCACGGCGACCGCCACCGCGACCCTGAACCTGGCCGCGGGCAGCGCCAACACCGTCACCATCGCCAATCCCGGCGACTGGGCACCCGACATCGACCGCATCACCGTCGGCTGACCGGCCGGGGCGCCGGCCGCGGTCCCTGACGCGGACCGCATGGCCGGCGCCCCGCTCGGCGTACCCTGAATGCCGCCTTTCCCACCGCACCGCTTTCGCACCGCACCGCTTTCGCACCGCACAGCTTTCGCACCACACCGCTTTCCCACCGCACCACGACCACGCCACACACCGACGACACAGCCGGAGGAGGACGGGAGCATGACCGACATCGTGCTGACCGGCGCGGGCAACGTGAAGATGACCCGGCGCATCCTGTCCGACCTGTTCCTCGTCCCCGCCCTGGCCGGGACGCTGCGCATCCGGCTGCACGACATCGACCCCGACCGGCTGGACACCGCGCTCACCCTGGCCCGGCAGCTGGACGCGGAGGCCGGCGCCGGCGCCGTGATCGAGACGTACACCGACCGCCGGGCCGCGCTGTACGGCGCAGACCACGTGGTCTGCCAGCTCAACGTCGACAGCTACGACACCGCGCTGCGGGACTTCGAGATCCCCGCCCGGCACGGGCTGCGCCAGACCATCGCCGACACCATCGGCATCGGCGGGATCTTCCGCGGGCTGCGCACCATCCCGGTCATGGTGGGCCTGGCCCAGGACATGGCCGAGCAGTGCCCCGACGCCTGGCTGCTGAGCTACACCGACCCGCTGGTGATGACGCTGTGGGCGCTGCGCGAGGTCACCGGCATGAGCCGGGTGGTCGGCCTGTGCCACGCCGTGCGCGACACCCACGCCTACCTCGCCGACGTGGTCGGCCGCGACTTCGAGGACCTCACCTTCCAGACCGCGGGCCTGACCCACCAGGCGTTCGTGCTGCGCTTCGAGGCCGGCGGCCGGTCGCTCTACCCGGAGCTGGAGGCCGCCGTGCGCGCCGACCCGGAGCTGGGCCGGCATGTGCGGATGGAGATGTGGCGCCGGTTCGGCTACTTCCCCACCGAGTCCAGCGAGCACGCGGCCGAGTACGTCCCCTGGTTCCTGCGCCACGACGAGGAGGTGGCCCGGCTGGGCATCCCCGTCGGCGAGGAGCTGGGGCGGCTGGGCCAGCGGCTGCACGCGTACGAGGAGATCCGCCGCGGGCTGGCCCAGGGCCGGCCGATGCTGACGCGCTGGCAGGACCCGGAGATCGCCTCCGAGGTGCTGCGCGCGCTGATCACCGGCGAGCCGCGCCGGGTGAACCTCACGCTCCCCAACGAGGGGCTGATCCCCGCGCTGCCGACCGAGTGCTTCGTCGAGGTGCCCGCCGACGTCGACGCCACCGGGATCACGGCCGCGCCGATCGACCGCTACCCCGCGCAACTGGCCGCCCTCAACCGGGCCTACGTCAACGTCGCCGAACTGACCGTGCGCGCCGCGCTGGACGGCGAACCCCGCCATGTGCGGCACGCTGCGATGCTGGACCCGAACACCGCGGCGACGCTCCCGCTCGCCGCGATCGCACAGCTCTGCGACGAGATGACCGAAGCACACCGCGACCTGCTGCCTGCCGGTCTCGCGGACCGGAAGGGCCAGGCGTGACGAACAACCATGAGCCGATGCCGGCCGAGGTCCGCCGTGAGCGGATGCTCACGCTGGTCCAGGAGCAGGACTTCGTACGGATCGCGGCCCTCGCCGAGGCGTTCGGCGTCTCGGTGGTCACCGTCCGCGGCGACCTGGACGCCCTGGAGGAGCACGGCCTGATCCGCCGGGTCCGCGGCGGCGCCCGGGCCGCGCCGCTGGAGAGCGGCAACGAGCCGTCCTACGAGCAGTCGCTGGGCTCGGCCGCGCTGGAGAAGGCCGCGATCGCCAAGGCGGCGGCGCGGCAGGTCGGCAGCGGCCAGTCCATCGTGGTGGACGCCGGCACCACCACGACGTTCTTCGCCCGCGAGCTGGTCGCGCGCCGCGACCTGACCGACCTGATGGTGTTCACCAACAGCACCAGCGTCGCCCACCAGCTCGAACCGGCCATCCCGCGCTTCACGGTGGTGCTGTCCGGGGGGACGCTGCGCCCGTTGCAGCGGTCGCTGGTCGACCCGATGGGCGGGCGCATCCTGGAGCACATCCACGCCGACACCGCGTTCCTGTCGTGCAGCGGCATCCACCCCGACACCGGTGTCACCAACATCAACATCCAGGAAGCCGAGATGAAGGTCAGGATGCTGCGGGCCACCACCCGGCACATCCTGCTCGCCGACTCCACGAAGCTCGGCCGCACCGATCTCGCGCCGGTCTGCCCGCTCAGCGACCTGGACCTGCTGATCGTCGGCGACAACGCGACCGAGGCGCAGCTGGCCCGGCTGCGGGAGTACGGACTGACGGTGGAGCTGGGCGAGTTGACGGACTGAGCGGGGCGGGCCGCCGTGGCAGGGGACGGGTCGGGGACGGGGACGCCCGGGGCGGGGCCCGGCAGGCGTCAACCCGCCCGCGGTCAGCGGTCCTCGTGGGTGATGGCGGCGACCGGGACGTCGAGCACGCGCGCGCAGCGCAGGATCGTCTCGTCGCTGGCGCCGGCCAACCCGCGCTCCAGCCGGGAGAGATGGCCCCGGTCCAGGCCGGTCAGGGCCTGCATCCGCCGAAGGCTCATCTTCCGAGCAGTGCGAAGTGCCCTGATTGCCGCGCCGTTCGGTCTCACGTCTCGAAAGTATCCGCCCGCCGCCCCGCCCGCAAGCCAAGAAGATCAAAAATAAGAGCCTTAAGAGCTTTGGCGTGGGACTCGGGTACATTCGCACGAGCTTCCGTGCCGCCATCTCGCGCAACCAATGGGCGAGTTCCGGCCGTATCGGCCGCAGGTCGAGGGCTCGGAAGATGGCTGCGTGGTTGCGTGCAGTGCGGCATGATGTGGGCCATGGACGGAGATTGGTTGCGGCTGGGCGGTGTCATCCGGGCAGCACGCAAGCGCAAGGGACTCAGCCAGGTACGTCTCGGGGACTCGATCGGCGTGAAGCGGACCGTCATCCAGACGATCGAGCGCGGGCACGAGTTCCAGAGCGTCACGGCGACCCTGCGCGACATCGAACGCATTCTGGAGTGGGGCCAGGGCTCGATCGAGCACATCCTCGACGGTGGCGAGCCGCTGCCCCCGGACTCCCCCAACAACCGCTACTACACCCGGCACGTCCGGCCGGAGGCCGGCGGCGAGCTGCCGGTGCGGATCTCCCGCGCGCTCGCCGAGGGCGTCACCCTGGACACCGCGATCGTGGCGCTGTCGCCCAACACCGAGATGGTCGTGGTGGTCAAGGGGAAGCCGGACGCCACCCACGACCAGATCGAGGCGGCCCTCGCGGCATGGGAGAAGCGCGGCGGACACCTGGACCGGCTGCGGGAGATCGCCGACGGCGGGGAGGGCTGACTCCCAGGCGCCCGTACCCCAGCCGAGCCCGCCGCCCGGCGCGCACGTCGTAGCCTGGCAGTGCGCAACGGGCGGGCCGACTGGGAAACCGCCCGGTCAGGACGGTAGAAGCGGGGAGTCACCATGGCGCGCAGGCCGGGCCGCCGGGCACCCGTGGCACCCCTGGAGCAGCGCGAGGGCATCGACCCGGTCCGGGTACGGCTGCCGGGGCCCGGCGCGGCGGACGGCGCCACGGGGCAGGGGCGAGGCCAGGAGCAGCCGCCCTGGACGACCGTCGGCGGCTACCTGCTGGCCCGCTACGGGCCCGCGGTCGGCCGGGAGCGGATCGAGGCGATGCTCGCGGCGGGCGCCTTCGTCACCGCGGACGGCCCGGTCCGGGCGGCCACCCCGTACGTGCCCGGCGCCTTCGTGTGGTTCCACCGCGACCGGCCGCCGGAGCCCGCGGTGCCCTTCCCGGTCGAGGTGCTCCACCGCGACGAGCGGATCGTGGTCGCGGACAAGCCGCACTTCCTGGCCACCACCCCGCGCGGCAGCCATGTCACGGAGACCGCGCTCGCCCGGCTGCGCCGCGACCTCGGCCTGCCCGACCTCACGCCCGCGCACCGGCTCGACCGGCTGACCGCGGGCGTGGTGCTGTTCGTCGTACGCCCCGAGGACCGCGGCGCCTACCAGACGCTCTTCCGGGACCGCCGCACCCGCAAGGAGTACGAGGCGGTCGCGCCGTACGACCCGCTGGTCGCGCTGCCCGCCACGGTCCGCAGCCGCATCGTCAAGGAGCGCGGGGAGATGGCGGCGCGGGAGGTGCCGGGGCCGGAGAACGCGGTGAGCACCGTGGAGCTGGCCGAGCACCGCGGCGGGCTCGGCCGCTACCGGCTGCGGCCCCTGACCGGCCGCACCCACCAGCTGCGCGTGCACATGCACGCGTTGGGTCTGCCTTTGCTCAACGACCCGATCTACCCCGCGGTGCTGCCCGAGGACCCGGCCGACCCGTATGCGCGGCCGCTGCAACTGCTCGCGCGCACCCTGGAGTTCACCGACCCCCGGACCGGGCGCGAGCTGCGCTTCGACAGCGCGCGCCGCCTGGCCGCGTGGCCGCCCGCGGACAGCTGAGCGGCGCCGCGCCGGGCGGGTGGGCGCCGCCGGTACGGTCCGGCTCAGGCCGCCCGCGGGTCCGGCTGGAGCACCGCGAAGAACGCCCCCTCGGGGTCCCTGAGCAGCGCGATCCGGCCGATGCCGGCGACGTATGTGCTGGGCATCAGCACCGTCGCGCCGTGCGAGGAGGCGGCGGCCACCACCCCGTCGGTGTCGGAGACGCCGAAGTACGGCTGCCAGTAGCACAGGCCGTCCGGCAGTTGCTCGGTGGTGAGCTGCATGATGCCGCCGTGCGAACCGGCCTGCCCACCGCCGGAGCGGGCCACCACCGTGTAGACGCCCGTGTTGCCGGCCAGCGGCATGTCCGTGGTCTCCCAGTCGAAGACGGTGCGGTAGAAGCCCGTGGCCTGCGCCGCGTCCGTCGTGTAGAGCTCGGCCCAGCACAGGCCGCCCGCGCCGGTGCGGTCCAGGCCCTTGACGGCGCCCGGCTCGTAGGCCGCGAACTCGGCGCCGGACGGGTCGCAGTACCCGGCGATACGGGTCCCCCCGCCGATGTCCAGCGGGGCGAACCGCACGCTGCCGCCCGCCTCCTCGACGGCCTTGGTGGTCGCGTCGGCGTCGGCGGTCTCGAAGTAGAGCGTCCAGGCGGAGGCGGCGCCCTCGTCGGTGATCGGGCCGAGGCCGGCGACGCTCTGACCGTCGAGCTCGAACACGCCGTACCCGCCCGCGTCGGGACCGGCCGGCCGGAACTCCCAGCCCAGCAGCGCGCGGTAGAACGCGGCGGCGCGCGCGGTGTCGCGGCTGCCGAGGTCGATCCAGCTCGGTGCGCCGGGCACATAGTCGTTGGTGAGCATGGTGCGGTCCTCCGTGGGCGTGGTCGTGGGCCTCAACGTATGCGTGAAGGTATGCCCGCGCACTGTGGTCCGCGCCACCGGCCGGGCCCGCGGGAAGCTCGTACGGAATGCGCAGGGTGTCCGGTTTCGTGGGATATGCAGCTGATCCGGCCGCTGTGTACTCCCTCACACTCAGCATCGCACCCTGCGCCGGCGTGCGCCGTTCGTGCCAGGTCACGGCAGGGCGGACGGTTTCGCGCCGGCGCACACCGGGTACGCCCGGTGGTCAATCGGTTCGGCATTGTCAGTGGCGCGGTCTAGGGTGGATCACATGTTTGGGGGCACTCTCGATCAGGCGAACGCCGCGCTGCGCGCTTACGTGCAGGCGCACGGCGACCGGCCGTGGACGGCCGAGCAGCTCGCGGAGCTGGCGCGGCTGCGCGCCCAGTGGACGGCCGCGGCGCGCGGCGTCCGGCTGGAGATACGTCCGGTGTCCGGTCCGGTCTCCGGCGCCGCGGTGGTCACCGCGGCTTGAAGCGAGACTCCGCGCGCGGACACGTGCGCGGGCACGCGGTCCGGCTCAGAGGTGCGCGACGGCGTGCGGGGGGCGCAGGGCGTCGGTACCGGGAGCGGGCTCGGCGGTGTCGCTGCCGAGTCCGGTGATCCGGTTGCCGGCGTCGACATGGACCACGGCCGGGCGTAGCGCGCGGGCCTCGGCGTCCTCGACCTGCGCGTAGCTGATGAGGATCACCAGGTCGCCGGGGTGCACCAGATGGGCGGCGGCACCGTTGATGCCGATGACGCCCGAACCGCGCTCGCCCTCGATCACATAGGTCTCCAGTCGGGCGCCGTTGGTGATGTCCACGATGTGCACGAGCTCGCCCGGCAGCAGGTCCGCGGCGTCCATCAGATCGGCGTCCACGGTCACCGAACCCACGTAGTGCAGATCCGCCTGGGTCACGGTGGCCCGGTGGATCTTGGACTTGAACATGGTGCGCAGCACGACGTCGCCTCCTGGCGGGTGAGTGGGTCGCGTTCCCTGGCGGGATACGCGCCGTCGCCTCCAGGGTAGGGCCGCCCGCGGCGGACCCGGCCGGGGGGGCCGGGCGGAGTGCGGAAGATCTCAGTACCCGACCCGGGCCGCACCAGCCGCTGGGAATACCCCTAGGGGGTATAAGGTTGACGGTGGTGGGGACGGACGATCCGCCCGCCGGGCCGCGCGCGACAGACCGCGGCCGCACCTGCGGTACGTGTGACGCGTACCCGTGGAGGAGGAGCACAGCATGAGCGAGGCCGTCTACTCGGTGTCCGGGATGAGCTGCGGGCACTGCGAGTCCGCGGTGAGCAAGGAGGTCGGCGCGATCCCCGGTGTCACCTCCGCGACCGCCGTGGCGAGCAGCGGCCTGCTGACGATCGCGTCCGAGCGGCCTCTCGACGACGAGGCGGTGCGCGCGGCCGTGGACGAGGCGGGCTACGAACTGGTCGGCCGCGCCTGAGCGGACGGCACCACCGGCGGGCCGGCCCCGCGCCGGAAGCACCGGGAGCGCCGGAAGCGCCGCACGGGCCGGCCGGACGACGAGCCGAGGAGCAGCAGGGAGCGAGCAGTGGCAACCAGTACGGCACACCCGCACAGCGGACCCGCGCAGAACCGGGTGGAGTTGGCGATCGGCGGCATGACCTGCGCGTCCTGCGCCGCCCGGATCGAGAAGAAACTCAACCGGATGGACGGGGTCACCGCCAGCGTCAACTACGCGACCGAGAAGGCCAGGGTCGAGTACGCGGGCGGTGTGGCGGTGGACGACCTCATCGCGACGGTCGAGGCCACCGGGTACACCGCCGAACTGCCGCCGCCCCCTGCCGCCCCGGCGCCCACGGCCGGTCCCCGCGCCGCGGACGGCGGCGACCCGGCCGCCGCCCCCGACACCGAGCTCACCACGCTGCGCCAGCGGCTGACCACCGCGGTCGTCCTCGGCCTGCCGGTGGTACTGCTGTCGATGGTGCCCGCGTGGCAGTTCACCAACTGGCAGTGGCTCGCGCTGACCCTCGCCTCGCCCGTGGTGGTGTACGCGGGCTGGCCCTTCCACCGCGCCGCGCTCACCAACGCCCGGCACGGCGCCGCCACGATGGACACCCTGGTGTCGGTCGGCACCCTCGCGGCCTACGGCTGGTCGCTGTGGGCGCTGTTCTTCGGTACGGCCGGCCACCCCGGCATGAGCCACCCCTTCGCGTTCACCGTCTCCCGCGGCGACGGCGGCAGCCAGATCTACCTGGAGGCGGCCGCCGGGGTCACCGCCTTCCTGCTCGCCGGACGCTACTTCGAGGCCCGCGCCAAGCGCCGCGCCGGTGCCGCCCTGCGCGCGCTGCTCGAACTCGGCGCGAAGGACGTGGCGGTGCTCCGCGACGGCGCCGAGGTCCGGCTGCCGATCGGCGAGTTGGCGGTCGGGGACCGCTTCGTGGTGCGGCCGGGCGAGAAGGTCGCCACCGACGGGGTGGTGCGCGAGGGCGGCTCCGCCATCGACGCCTCACTGCTGACGGGCGAGTCCGTGCCGGTCGAGGTCGGCCCGGGCGACCCGGTGGCCGGCGCGACGGTGAACGCGGGCGGCCGGATCGTGGTGGAGGCCGTCCGCGTCGGCGCCGACACCCAACTCGCCCGGATGGGCCGGCTGGTGGCGGACGCGCAGAGCGGGAAGGCCGCGGCGCAGCGGCTCGCCGACCGGATCTCCGCGGTGTTCGTGCCCGCGGTGATCGTGCTGGCGCTCGGCACGCTCGCGGTCTGGTTCGCACTCGGCGAGGGGGCGACGGCGGCGTTCACCGCGGCGGTCGCCGTGCTGATCATCGCCTGCCCGTGCGCGCTCGGCCTGGCCACGCCCACCGCGCTGCTCGTCGGCACCGGGCGCGGCGCCCAACTCGGCATCCTCATCAAGGGCCCCGAGGTGCTGGAGTCCACCCGGGCGGTCGACACGGTGGTGCTCGACAAGACCGGCACGGTCACCAGCGGCGCGATGGCGCTGACCGGCGTCCATGTCGCGGCCGGTGAGGACGAGGAGGCGGTGCTGCGGCTGGCCGGCGCCCTGGAGCACGCCTCGGAGCACCCGGTCGCCCGCGCGGTCGCGGCCGGTGCCGCCGAGCGGCTCGGCGCCCTGCCGGCCGTCGCGGACTTCGCCAACGTGCCGGGGCTCGGCGTGCAGGGCGTCGTCGACGGTCACGCCGTACTCGTGGGCCGCGCACGGCTGCTGCGCGCGTGGGCGCAGGAACTGCCGGCGGAGCTGGCCGCGGCCTCGTCCGCCGCGGAGGAGGGCGGCGCCACCGCGGTCGCCGTCGGCTGGGACGGGCGCGCCAGGGCGGTGCTCACCATCGCCGACACGGTCAGGCCCAGCAGCCAGGAGGCGGTCGGACGGCTGCGCGCGCTCGGCCTGCGGCCGGTGCTGCTGACCGGGGACAACGCCCGGGTCGCGCACACCGTGGCCGCGCAGGTGGGGATCGCCGCGGCGGACGTCCACGCGGAGGTGCTGCCCGAGGAGAAGGCGGCCGTCGTACGGCGGTTGCAGGAGCAGGGCCGGGTGGTGGCAATGGTCGGCGACGGTGTCAACGACGCGGCCGCGCTGGCGCAGGCGGACCTCGGACTGGCGATGGGCACCGGCACCGACGCCGCCATCGAGGCGGGCGACCTGACCCTCGTACGGGGCGACCTGCGGGTGGCGGCGGACGCGATCCGGCTGGCGCGGCGCACCCTGGCCACCATCAAGGCGAACCTGTTCTGGGCGTTCGCCTACAACCTCGCGGCGATCCCGCTGGCCGCGGCCGGGCTGCTGGACCCGATGATCGCGGGGGCGGCGATGGCCTTCTCGTCGGTCTTCGTGGTGGCCAACAGCCTGCGGCTGCGCCGGTTCAGGCCGCTCGGCTGAGCGGGGGCGGCCCGGTCGGCCGTATCGGCCGTACGCGAGCGGCCCGTTGACGTGCGACGTCCCCCGTCCCGCCGGCAGTCACCGGCGGGGCGGGGGACGTTCGCGCGGGCGCTGCTCAGAAGTGGGTGAGCTTCGCGCCGAAGCCGGGCTCCGACAGGTCGCTGCCGAGCGCCACCGGCACCGTCGTACGGGCCGCGCCGGTGCCCAGGCTGAGCGTGCCCACCTCGGTGCCGGCCGCGGCGTGGTGCGGCACACCGCCGTCGGCCGCGGTGAGCGTCAGCTCCTGCTTCATGCCCGCCCAGCCGATCGCGGTGAGGTCCTTGGTGGTGACGATCGGCGTGCTGCCGCCGAGTCCGTCGTCCACGGTGCCGACGACCGTGCCCTTCTTGACCACCGTCGCCGAGCCGAGGCCGCCCTGCACGGACTCGATCAGCGCCTGGCTGCGGGTGAGCGCGGTCTGGAGGCTGTCGTCCACCGTGGTGCCGCCGCGCTGCTGGAGCACCACGCCCAGCACCAACTGCTGCTTGCCGTCGACCGTCTTGTGCGCCGCCCACATCAGCGCGCCCCCGGCCGGGGTGCTGGAGCCGGTCTTGATGCCGACCACGCCGACCTTCACCAGGTCGTTGTTGTTGTTGTAGATGCGGCCGACGCCGGGGATGTCCACGTTCGGCAGCGCGACCACCGAGCGGAACACGTCGTTCTTCATCACCTCGCGGGCCAGCTTGAGCTGGTCGACCGAGGTGCTGACCGTGGTCTCCTCGATGCCGCTGGCGCCGGTGTACGTGGTCTGCGCCATGCCCAGCCGCTTGGCCGTCGCGGTCATCTTCGCGACGAACGCCTCCTGCGTGCCGGCGTCCCAACGGGCCAGCAGGCGGGCGATGTTGTTACCCGAGGGGATGAGCAGCAGTTGCAGCATCCGCCGTTCGTCGAAGCGCTGCCCCTCCTTGACCGGCGCCGTCGACTGGTCGTCGGAACCGGCCTCCTTCGCCGCCTGGGCGTCGACCGTGATCGTCGGCCCGCCCTGACTGCCGCTCAGCGGGTGGTCGTGCAGGATCACGTACGCCGTCATCACCTTGGTGAGGCTGGCGATCGGCACGGGCGTCTGCTTGCCGTGCACCCCGAGCGAGCCCAGCCCCTCCACCTCGGCGACGGACTGGCCCTCGGACGGCCACGGCATGGTCCGGGTCAGCGGAGTGCCGGAGAAGGTGAACGTCGGGGAGGCGGTCAGCGTCAGGTGCGGCGACGGCAGCGGGCGCACCGCCTGGACCACCACGAAGACGACCGCGAGCAGCACGACCAGCGGCGTCCAGATCTTGAACCGGCGCAGCACCGTGCGCAGCGGGGTCTCCGGCGGCGGCGGGGTGTTGGTCAGTTCGGCGAGCAGTTTCAGCGGCTGCTTGTCGGGGGGCAGCGGCAGCGGCATGCGGCGGGTGCCCTGGGGGCCCTCCGGCTCGCGGACGGTGGCGCCGTCGGAGGCACCGCCCTCGTCCGCGGGCTGCCCGGCCGGTTTCGCGGACGGCTCGGCGGCCGGTGCGTCGGCCGGCTTCCCGGCCGGCTTGGCGGGCACGGCAGGAGGCAGCGGCGGGGGCGGCGGAGCGGCCTGTGCGCGCGTCGGACGGCCGGGGGTGCCGAAGACCACCGTGGAGTCCCCGGAGGGCCTCTGACGGCCGCCCTGGGGGCCCTCGGGCCACTCCGCGGGGATGTCCGAGACGAGGGGCTTCACGGTCGGGCCGGGGCGCTTCGGGGCGTCCTCGTCGCCAGACGGGCTTTCACCGTCCTGGGCGCCGTCCTTCCGGGAGCCCTCGGCATCCGTTCGTGTGACGGGGCGGGCCTCGGCATCGGCATCGGAGTCCGCGGCGGACTCCGTGGCGGCCTCGGGCGCGGTGCCGGCGGGGGGCTCCTCGGCAGCGGCGGCAGCGGCGCCGTCCGCGTCGGCGGAACCGCCCTCGTCCTCGGCAGCGGCAGCAGCGGTCTCGTCCGCACCGCTCTCCGCGGTCGCGGCCTCGGCGTCCTCATCCGCCTCGGCGTCCGATGAACCGTCCTCCTCGACGCGGGCGTCTTCGGAGGTGTCCTCCCCGACGACCCCGTCCGCCGATTCGTCGGCAGCCCCGTCCGCCGCTTCGTCCGCGGCCTCGCCCGGTTCCGCCTCCGGTTCGCCCGAACCGGGCCCAACCCCATCCGACCCGCCCGTACCGGAAGTCCCGGCAGCCTCCCCGGCCCCTTCATTCCGGTCACGATTCGGTTCCGTTTTCCCGTGCTTCTCCTGTGCCGTACGGGGCGCAGGAGGCGCGGCGGGGGGAGCAGGATCGGTCGCGGTGTCCACGTCGGCTACGTCATCTGTCGTAGCCGCGGCGCCCGTCGGCGTACGTCCGGACGCCCGATCCGCCGACGCCGCGGGCCCGCTGTCGGCGTCGGGGTGCGGACGGGGCTCCGATCCGGCGTCGTCGATGTCGTCCTGCGTGTGCGCACCTGGGGCTGCGGCCTCACCCTCCGCGGCCGGGCGCCCCGCGCCGCCCTCGGTCACCCGCGCCTCCGCAGCCTCCGGAGGCAGTCGGAACACCGCCAGCCTCGGATCTTTGGCCGGGCGGATACCCGGCTCCCCCGACGTCTCGTGCTGCTGCTCCCTGCCGGGGGCGTCGCCCGCCACGCAGACCTCCTCCACACATCGTGATGACTCATGCACACACTCGGGCAAAAACGCGCAGACCTTGTGCCCTTAGCGGTCTTGGACTACACAGGCAAGTGTCCCGCGAGAAGGACGCGGTCCGTCTGCGACACCCCATCCCCCCCCGTAGACGAGAACGACATACCACCCGGTTCCCGTCGATATGGAAAAGGCACTCTCGACAGGCCCGTGTGAGAGGCGTCACCCTGTCATTCATCCACGCGGGGAGGCATGGATGGGCAAGAGCCGCAGAACAATTCCGGAAGAGCTGTTGCTGCTCGCCCTGGACCCGACCACCGGGACCACGGCGCAGCCGCAGTCGCTCGACCTCGGCCTCGCCGGGGCCCAGCTCGTCGAGCTGGCCCTGGCCGGACGGATAGCCCCTGACGGGGATCGTATAGCCGTGGTGCACCCACGGCCGACAGGAGATCCGACTCTGGACTCCGCGCTCGAACTGCTGCGACGCCGTGGCAGTCCGGTGCGGGCCGTCCACTGGATCGGCGGGCCCCGGCTGGGGTTGCGCCAGACGTATCTCGCACACCTGGAGCGGTGCGGCATGGTGCACGCCGTACCGGGTCAGATGTGCGGGGTGCTGCCGACCACGCGGTACCAGGCGACCGACAGCGCGGTCAGCCGGGAGATCAGGGCCCGGCTGGACAACGCGATCCGCACCGGCGTACCGCCGGACCCGCGGACCGCCGCGCTCGCCGCGCTCGCCCATGCCGTGGGCCTCGGCAAGCACCTGTACCCGGGCAACGAGGGCCGGTCGTCGCGATCGCGTCTGCGTGACCTGATCAGGTACGACCCGATGGGCGGTCTCGTGGCGCACGCCGTCATGGACGTGCAGAACGGGGTGGCGGCACAGCCCAAGCGGCCGCCGGCCCAAGCACAGCGCTCCGCGGGGCACAGCGGGATGGCACGGGCCGGAGCCCGGTGATCCGACCGGCAACAGGCCGACAGCATATGTCGTTCACACGACACAGAGTACACAACTTGTCGCTACCCGTGCACATCGCGGGGTGACATGGCGCGCGGGGTGGCGGCGTTCCGGAGGTGTTCCGGTTCCGCCACCGCCCCGTGCGCCGCCGTGTCCGCGCCAAGTAGCGTGCCATGACTGCAAGGTTGTCCGTCCATTCGCCAGCGCGGTGATGACCGGTGGTGGCAGGCTGCTGACCATCAGTACGGTTCAGCGTGGAGGTGCAGTCCCTGTGGTCGCGAACGTGAACCCCACCGTCAGGCGCCGCCGGCTGGGGTCGGAGCTGCGCAAGCTCCGCGAGCAGAAGGGGATGACGGCCGAGGAGGTCGCGGCCCGGCTGCTGGTCTCCCAGTCGAAGATCAGCAGACTCGAGAACGGCCGCCGCAGCATCAGCCAGCGCGACGTGCGCGACCTGTGCGGCGTCTACGGCGTCGAGGACGTGCGGATCGTCGACTCGCTGATGCAGATGGCCAAGGAGTCCCGGCAGCAGGGCTGGTGGCATGCCTTCGGCGACATCCCGTACAGCGTCTACATCGGGCTGGAGACCGAGGCGGCGAGCCTGCGGGTCTTCGAACCCCAGGTGGTGCCGGGCCTGTTGCAGACGCCCGCGTACGCCGCCGCGATGATCGCGGGGAACCTGCCCGAGGCGTCCGGCGAGCAGGTCGAGAAGCGGGTGAGCGTGCGGATGCGCCGCCAGGAGCGGATCACCGACCCGGAGGCGCCGCTGCGGATGTGGGCGGTGATCGACGAGGCCGCGCTGTGCCGCCGGGTGGGCGACGACCATGTGATGCACGAACAGCTGCTCCGGCTGGTCGAGTTCAGCCACCTGCCGCACGTCACCGTGCAGGTGCTGCCGTTCGACGCGGGCGCGCACCCGGGGTTGAGCGGGCAGTTCGCGGTCCTGGAGTTCACCGACACCACGGACGCGACCGTGGTGTACCTGGAGGGCGTCAACAGCGACCTGTACCTGGAGAAGGACACCGACGTCCAGGCGTACAGCGTGATGTACGAGCATCTGCGGGCGCAGGCGCTGAGCGCCGAGCTGACCCGGGCCTTCATCACCGAGGCGGCCGCGCGCTACGCATGATGGCGAGGTGGTGGGGAGGCAGAATACGCCCTTGCCCAGTCACTGCGGAACCTTTGCCGGGGATATGCCATCCGGATGGGTGAACGCCCCCTCCTCTGGCTGAAGTTGACCGGTAGCGTCGAAGACGTCAGTCAGTGGCGTGGCTACCGCGCCGTCCTCACCAGTACAGACCGGAGCAGAGATGGCTATCAAGCTGGGCAGCACCCCCGCCTGGATCAAGTCCTCGCGTTCGACGGGCAACGGCGCTTGCGTCGAGGTCAAGTCGCCCGCCGTGGAAGCCGTGGTGGTCCGTGACTCGAAGGACCCGCAGGGTCCGGTGCTCACCTTCTCCCCGCAGGAGTGGACGTCCTTCGTCGCCGACGTGGACGGCGGAGCGTTCGACCTGCGCTGACGCCGTCCGCGCACGCGTCGCTCACACCGCAGAGGGGCCCTCTCGACTGGCCGCCGTCCTGGCCGAGAGGGCTCGCTCCATGTGCGGCAGGTCACTTCGCGGCGGGCGTACCGAACTCGCCGAACCCCCCTGACTCCGCGGGCCGTTCGGCGGGCTCCGCCGCTCCCTCGGCGTCCACCTTCGCGATGAGCGCGTCCCGCTCCGGGGTGTCCTCCGGCTTGATCCAGCCGATCACCACGAACAGCACCAGCGAGACCGCGACCGGGCCGGCGATCTGGTACTGCAGCGGCACCCCGCCCGACACCGCGTCGTTGACCGGGTAGTTGAGCAGGTAGAAGGCGAGCAGGCCCAGCGCCCAGCTGGTGAGCGCCGCGGTGGGGCCGGACCTGCGGAAGCGTGTCATCAGGCCCAGCATGAACGGGATGGCGATCGGCCCGACCAGCCCGGCCACCCACTTGATCACCACGGTGATGATGTCCTTGAAGGTGGGCGAGTTCACCTGCGTCGCCACCGCCATGGACAGCCCGAGGAAGACCAGCGTGGTGGTGCGCGCCGCGATCAGCCCGATCCGGTCGCTCCAGGTACGGGCTCCCTTGGCGACCGCGGGTGCGATGTCCCGGGTGATCACCGCGGAGATCGCGTTGGCGTCCGAGGAGCACATCGCCATGGTGTGCGAGAAGAACCCGACCACCACCAGGCCCAGCAGGCCGTGCGGCAGCAGCCGTTCACTCAGCAGCGCGTAGGAGTCGGACGCGTCGGCCTTGTTCGCGTGCACCAGCAGGGGCGCGACCCACATCGGGAAGAAGAGCACCAGCGGCCAGACCAGCCACAGCGCCGAGGAGAGCATCGCCGAGCGCGTGGCCGCGCGGGCGGAGGGCGTCGCCATGTAGCGCTGCGCCTGGTTCCACATCCCGCCGTTGTACTCGAAGGTCTTGATGAACAGGTACGCGAGCAGGAAGACGGTCGTGTACGGGCCTGCGGTGGGGTGGCCGTGGTGGTGCAGCTCGGGCTCGTCCCAGACGTTCCAGACGCCGCTGATCCCGCCGATGTGCCGCAGCGTGGCGACCAGCATGGCCAGCCCGGCGATCAACTGGATGACGAACTGCCCCAGTTCGGTGAGCGCGTCGGCCCACAGGCCGCCGACCGTGCAGTAGACCGCGGTGATCGCGCCGGTGATCACGATGCCCTGGGTGATCGTGATGCCGGTGAAGACCGACAGCAGGGTGGCGATCGCGGCCCACTTGGCGCCGACGTCCACGATCTTCAGCAGCACCCCGGACCAGGCCAGCGCCTGCTGGGTGGTGAGGTTGTACCGGTCCTTCAGGTACTCCAGCGGCGAGGCGACGTGCAGCCGGGAGCGCATCCGGTTCAGCCGCGGCGCGAAGAGCTTGGCGCCCAGGCCCACCCCGATCGCGATCGGGAAGGCCCAGGTGGCGTAGGACGTGAAGCCGTACTGGTAGGAGATGCCCGCGTAGCCGGTGAACATCACCGCGCTGTAGCCGGACATGTGGTGCGAGATGCCGGACAGCCACCAGGGCATCCGGCCGCCGGCCGTGAAGTAGTCGCCGACGTCGTCGACGCGATTGTGGGACCACAGGCCGATCGCCACCATCACGCCGAAGTACGCGATGAGAACGGTCCAGTCGAGACTGTTCATGTCCCCTCCCGGGGGTCCGCCTGGTGAACGTGAGGCACTTCGCCGTACCGCTCGCTCGGGCGGGTCGCCCCCTTGCGGGAGTGGGGACTTCGGGGATTGAACCCTTGCTGCGGCGAACCGGTCAAGGGCTCCGTCGTTCACGAACCTGAACCCAGGTCAGAAAGCCGAACGATTTTACCTCTTCTTTGCCAAACTTGGCATTGTGACGACCCGTCTGCCGAACCGACGATGAGCGGGCACTTCGCCGGACGTCCGCATTCCCGCGCCCCGGCGGCGCGGCACGACGGAACGGCCGCCCGGAACGCGGGAGTTCCGGGCGGCCGCAAGGGAGGGAGAGCACGGGCGCGGGGCCGTGGCACGGCCCCGCGCGGCGCGTCAGGCGGGGGTGCGGAACACCTCGGCCAGCCGCGCGAGGCCCTCGGCGATCTGCGCCGGGGTGTGGGTGGTGAACGACATCCGCAGCGCCCCCGGGTCCGGGTCGGCGGCGAAGAACGGCGCCCCGGGCACGTAGGCGACGTCGTGGCCGACCGCGACGCGCAGCAGCGCGGTGGCGTCGTGGCCGCCGGGCAGCCGCACCCACACGAACATGCCGCCCTCGGGGCGGTTCCAGGCCGAGCCGGCCGGCAGCGCGTCCGGCAGCCCGGCCAGCAGCGCGTCGCGCCGCGTACGGTAGGCCGCGCGCACCCGTTCGAGGTGCGCGTCCAGGTCGTTGTCGGTCAGATAGCGGGCCACCGCCGCCTGGTCGACGGTCGAGGTGTGCAGGTCGGCCGCCTGCTTGGCGATCACGCAGGCCCGGCGGAATCCGGCCGGGGCGCGCAGCCAGCCCAGCCGCAGCCCGGGCGCCATCACCTTGGAGAAGCTGCCCAGCAGCACGGTGCGGTCGGCCGCGGCCTCGTACGACGCGATCTGCGGCGTGTGCGCGCCCTCGAAGCGCAGCTCGCCGTAGGGGTCGTCCTCGGCGATCCACAGCCCGTGCCGCGCCGCGGTCCCGGCGACCGCGCGGCGGCGGTCGGCGGGGAGCGTACGCCCGGTGGGGTTCTGGAAGTTGGGCACCAGGTAGAGCAGCTTGGGCCGCTCGCGCACGACCAGCTCCTCCAGCGCGTCGGGCAGCACCCCGTCGGCGTCGGTGGGCACCGGGACCACCCGGGCACCGGCGAAGCCGAAGCACTGGAGTGCGGCGAGGTAGGTCGGGTTCTCCACCAGCACGGTGTCGCCCGGCTCCAGCAGGGCGGTGGCGATCAGGCTCAGCCCCTGCTGCGACCCGCCGGTCACCAGCAGCTCCTCGGGGTCGGTCGGCAGTCCGCGCCGGACCAGGCGTGCCGCGATCGCGCCGCGCAGCGCCGGGTCGCCCTCGCTGGTGGAGTACTGGAGCACCGTGCCGGGGCGCTCGGCGAGCACCCGGTCGTACGCCCGGCGCAGCCCCTCGGCGTCGAACAGCTCGGGCGCGGGCAGCCCGCCGGCGAAGGAGATCACCTCCGGGCGCGCGGTCAGCGCGAGGATCTCGCGTACCGGCGACGCACCCACCGAGCGTGCGCGGCCGGCGAGTTCGGGGAGTGCTCCGCGGAGGCTGGTCGTCATGGCGTGCAGCCTACGAAGAATCGTTGTGGTGTCCAGGTACTTTCCACGATGCGGGCGGTGGGCCCGGACGGCGGCCGCGCAGGGCGCGACAGGCGGGGTGGCAGGGGCGGCGGGGGCGACTGGGGCGGACCGGGAGCACCGGAGGCAACGGGGGCCGTCAGGACGGCCGGAGAGCGGTCAGGAGGCGGGGTAGCGGTCCAGCCAGGCCGGGCTGGCGCCCGCGGGGCCGTGCAGCGCCGGGGACTGGGTCATCTCCATGGCGAAGTCGTCGGCGAGTTGGAGGATCGTGGCCCGTCCCTCCAGCTCCGCCGTCCAGGCCGGCGGCAGTGCGGTCTCGCCGTGCTGGACGCCCAGCAGGTTGCCGCAGATCGACCCGGTGGAATCGCTGTCGCCGGAGTGGTTGACGGCCAGCAGCAGCCCGTGCCGGACGTCCTCGGCGACCAGCGCGCAGTACACCCCGATCGCGAGCGCCTCCTCGGCCGTCCAGCCCTCGCCGAGCGCCTCGACGCGCTGCGGGGACGGCATGCCCTGCCGCACCGCTCCCAGGGCGCCCTGGAGGGCGTCGGTGGTCTCCTGGTGGCCGGGGCGGGTGCCCAGCAGGGCGAGGGCGTGCTGCACGGAGCCGTCCAGCGCCTCGCCGCGGGCCAGGCCGTGCACGATCACCGCGAAGGCGCCCGAGGCGAGCTGCCCGGTGGGGTGGCCGTGGGTCTGCGCGGCGCACTCGACCGCGAGCTGGAAGACGAGTTGCGGCTCCCAGCCGACCAGCAGGCCGAACGGCGCCGAGCGCATCACCGCACCGCACCCCTTGGAGCCGGGGTTCTTCGGCTCCTCCAGGGTGCCCATCCGGTCGTCGGACAGGCCGCTGAGGCAGGCACCGCCGGGCGCGCGGCGCGCGTACAGCCACTCCTCGCGGGCCAGCCAGCCGCTGTCCCGGCGGCGCTCGTCGGGGCCCCACTCGTTCTGGGTGGCCGCCCAGCGCAGGTAGGCGCGGTGGATGTCGGTCGGCGGGTGCCAGGCGCCGGTGTCCCGGCGGACCTGGGCGCGGATCAGGCCCTCGACGGTGAACAGCGACATCTGGGTGTCGTCGGTGATCGCGCCGCGCCTGCCGTACGCGGGGACGTAGTCGGTGACCCCGTCGGCGCCGTGGCTGTCGAGGATGGCGTCGAGCGACTCGAACTCCACGCCGGCGCCCAGCGCGTCGCCGATCGCGCCACCGAGCAGGCAGCCGCGTACCCGGCTGCGGAAGTCCTGTTGCTGCGCGCGTCCCCAGACAGCGGTCAAAGCGCTCTCCTTCGAACATCCCCCGATCCGATCCGTGCTGCGCCGCACGATATCCGACGAAACCGAGAGCGGAAGGGGGGCCGAGGGTAGGTGCGGGCTTGTCCGCGATGGGCCGTCTTTTCCGACGTTTTCCGGGGTTTGCGGTGGTTCGGGGTGAGGGAGGTGAGGCGTGTGGGTCGGTCGGGGCGTGTGGCAGGCGGTCGGTGGAGGGGCCATGCGGGAGCTGTGCGGGGGCGGTGGAGCGGCGGTGAGCGGGCGGTGGAGAGCCGGTGAGGGCGGGGCGGGCGGCGCCCGGGTGCGCGGGTCGCCGCTCGTGTCCTGTCAGTGCCTCGCCGGGGTCCTGCCGGGGTCCTGCCGGTGTCCCTGACCGGGTCCCTCCGGTGTCCCGCCGGGCTCAGCTCCGGGCGGTGCTGAACACCCCGACGGCGTTGGCCACCGGGCGCTCCGCGACGCCCGAGGGGTTGTTGCGCACGATGGCGTCCGGGTCGCCGGGGCCGCGGGTGACCAGCGTGGTGGAGCCGCCCCCGTCGAGGTTGACCGCGTCGTCGGCGCCGGCCCGCCGCATCACGTCGGCGACCTCGGCGACGGTCAGGCCGGGGTCGGCGGCCGCGGTGCCGTCGAGGGCGAGCAGGTAGAGCGTGCGGCCGCCGGCACCGAAGCCCGCGGCGGTACGGACCGCGGCGGTCTTGGTGTCGAGCCCGGGCAGCGGGTCGCCGTCGCGCAGCACCGTGAAGCCGCCCACCGCGAAGGTGTAGGGCACATGGGAGGCGGCCGGGGCCAGGTGCTCGGCGACGTCCGCGCGGTCGCCGACGCGCAGCGCGCGCAGGGTGTCGGCGCCGGCGTCCCGCCCGACGAGCACGGTGCTGCCCGGGGCGATCGCGCCCTGCCCGGGGGTGTTCGCCGCGGCGGTCACCCGGCCGTGGCGGACGGTCACCTCGTAGGTGTCGGTGCTGCACGCCGCGGCGCGGGAGGTGTCGGAGCCGCAGACGGCGCGCTCGCGGGAGACGGTGCCCCAGCCGGCCGTGTACGCGCCGATGCCGCCCTCGGGCAGGGCGTACTGGTTGAAGCCGCCGAGCGGGTAACTGCCGTGCGCGGTGCGGACGCTGCCGGCCAGGGTGAGCCGGTCCAGCCGGGCCCTGCGGTCCACCCCGACGCCGAGCACGTCCCGGGTGGTCCCGCCGGGCGGCATCGCCGGGCCGAAGCGCTGCGCGTCGGGCACCGCCGCCTTCAGCGCCCGGCCGCCGGAGATCTCCGGCCCGTCGGACGAACCGGTGGGGGCGACCCCGGCGTGCTCCTCGGTGATGTTGAAGAAGTCGCCGTTGACCGCGGCCACCGCCCGGGCGGAGTCGGCGAGTTGGGAGACCGGCGCGCGCTCGGCCACCGCACCCGGCGTCAGCAGGTCCACCCGCACCCGCGGCTCCGCCAGGTCGACGGTGAGCAAGTAGCCGGTCACGGCGCCCTTCCCGCCGTCCACCGAGAACTGGCCGTACGTCACCCCGCGCGCCACCTGCTCCACCCGGGAGTACGGCAGGCCGCCGCCTTGTGCGGCAGCCGCCGACGCTCCCGCCAGGCTGCCGGCCAGTGCGCCGAGCGCGGCGACCGCCGCGCCGCCGGCCCGCAGCCCGAGCCGCGCCTTCATGTGTGCCCCTTGTGCCCCTTGTGCCCCTGCGCGACCGCCCACCGTCGTCCCCTCTGCCGCTCCTCGGACCGCAACTCACGTGCTTCGCAGAGGACTTCACCACCCCCGCGCGGGCCGCACGGTGAACCGCGAGGAACCGGGCGGCGGCGCCGCCGCGAATTCACCCCCGCCGGACACCCGCCGGACCGGCGCCGACCGTGGCCGTCCGGCGCCGGCGGACAGCCCACGTACGGCGGTCCGCCGGAATGCACTTGCAACCGCCCGCCCTCACCCGTACGGCCCAGCCGCCCCACCGTTCCCTCGGCTTTCCGCCCCCGTCCGCACAGGGCGCGGCCACGCGCGCGTCACCCGGGGGCGCGACCGTGGAGGCCATGGACCGACGAGATGTACTGAAGCTCTCCGCGAGCGCGGGTGCGGCCGGCGTCCTTACGCTGGCCCCCGTGGACTTCGCCGCCGCCTCGGACTCCGGCGCGGACCCCGGCCCCGGCCGGGGCGCCGCGGCCGCCGTCACCCGTACGCTCAGCGGCCATCTGCCGACGGGCACCGCCGACTTCGTGTACCTGCCGCTGAAGGTGCCCGGCGGGATACGGCAGATCGACGTGTCGTATACCTACGACCGGCCGGCCGTGCCGGCCGGCGTCCTCGGCAACGCCTGCGACATCGGCATCTTCGACCAGCGCGGCACCGACGTGGGCGGGCGGGGCTTCCGCGGCTGGTCGGGCGGCGCGCGCACGGAGTTCTCGATCAGCGCGGAGCAGGCGACGCCCGGCTACCTGGCCGGCCCGGTCGAGGCGGGCACCTGGCACGTGGTGCTCGGCCCGTACACGGTCGCGCCCCAGGGCCTGGACTACTCGGTGACCGTCACCCTCACCCCGGGCGAGCCCGGCACCACCCCCGCGCCCGACTACCCGCCGGAGCAGGTCCCCGGCCGCGGCCGGGGCTGGTACCGCGGCGACTGCCACCTGCACACCGTGCACTCCGACGGCAAGCGCACCCTGGAGCAACTGGCCGCGCTCGCCCGGGCGGCGAAGCTCGACTTCATCAACTCCAGCGACCACAACACCTCCTCCGCGCACCCGCTGCTGGGCCCGCTGGCCGGCGACGACCTGCTCATCCTGACCGGCGAGGAGATCACCACCCGCAACGGCCACTACCTCGCCATCGGCGTGGACGGCGGCGAGTGGATCGACTGGCGCTACCGGGCGCGCGACGACGCCTTCGACCGCTTCGCCCGGCAGATCCGCCGGGCCGGCGGCATCGTGGTGCCCGCCCACCCGTACGGCACCAGCCTGGCCAGCCAGTGGAAGTTCGGCTACGACAACGTGGACGCCATCGAGGTCTGGAACGGCCCCTGGACCGCCGACGACGAGGCGTCCCTGCTCACCTGGGACAACCTCCTCACCGGCGCCGCCCGCCGCGGCGACGGCCAGTGGGTGCCCGCGATGGGCAACTCCGACGCGCACCGCGACCCCGACGTCGTCGGCCTGCCGCAGACCGTGGTGCTCGCCGATGGCCTCGACCGCCGCTCGCTCCAGGCCGGCATCCGCGCCGGCCACTCCTGGATCGCCGAGAACGCCGACGTCCGGCTCGCCTTCTCCGCATCCGGCCCGCACGGCGAACACGCGGGCATCGGCGAGCGGTTGGCGGTCGCCGACGACGCCGATGTGACCGTCCGCCTCGAGGTCGGCGGGGTGCCCGCCGACTGCGTACTGCGCCTGCTCACCGACGAGGGCCCCACCGTCACCCAGGCCCTGCCCGCCTCCGGGGTCCTGGAGTGGACCACCACCGCGTCCTACTCCTCCTACGTACGGGCCGAGGTGCGCCACCCCGCCGGGTCCGGCGACACCTCCGGGCTCCCCGGACCCGCCGCCGCCCTCACCAACCCGATCTGGCTCGGCCGGGCATAGGGCCGCCAGCGGTCGGCACCGCCGGCCCCTTCCCGCTTCCTGCCGCCCGCCTTCCGCGGCGCCGCGCACTCCGCACCCCGCGCGGCGCCGCACCCGTATCCGAGCCCGGGCCACGGGCACGCGGGCAGGCACGCGGGAACGCGGGAGCACGGGCACGCGGCCGCTACACCGTGACGCGAATGGGCAGCAGGATGCGCCACACGGCGTCCTCCACCCCGTGCACCGCGGCGATCCAGCCGACGTTCTCCTCGTCGGTGCCCAGCCGTACGGCCTGCGCCAACTCGTCCATCACCTCGGCGAGATCGGCGTGCGACATCGCCGACTCCATCCGGCCGCCGACCGCGCCGTCGTCGTGGTAGCGGTAGTAGGCGGGCGCACCGCGCAGCACACCCACCGGCCGCCAGTGCTGCGCCAGCCGCCAGGCGGGCTCGCCGGAGACATGCAGCCCGTCCGCCTCCACCACCTCGACCCGCGTCCGGTCCACCGCGAGCGGTGTCCAGGTGTCGGTGCCGGTGAGCACCATCGCCGGGTCGCAGCGCAGCGCGGCGTGCGCCACCGACTTGGTCGCGCCCGGCGCGGACAGCACGAGCGGCACCGCGGCCATCCCCGCGTACAGGCAGCCGAGGAACGCGCCCGCGAGGTCCGGCCCTTGCGGGTACACGAGCAGGACGCGGCTGCCCGGCTGGAGCGCACGGCCCAGTCGCGCGGCGACGGCCCGGGCCCGGCGGTCCAGCTCGGCGAAGCTGCACCCGGCAGTCCCGGTCAGGGGCGCAAGGTCGCCGTAGGGCAGTGCGGGGATGCCCTGCGGCTGCTGCTCCGCCCGCTGCCGCAGCAGCGGGCCGGGCAGGCGCCCGTTCTCACCCGGGGTGCCGCGGAAACCACCGCCGCGCCCGCGCCGGGGCCGGCTGTGCTTCCCGCCACCGCGGGTCACCGTGTCCGTCCCGGAGGGTGCGGGCGGTACGGGTCCCGTCCCCGGGAGCGTGGATGTCCTGTGCAGCGACGGCCAGGAGAGCACCGCACCGAACACAGATGATCTTTCCCCGCGCAAACCGGCCAAAACCGGGGAATCCGCCGAATCGTTTTTTCCGGACACCCGCACGTCCTCGTCACCCATCCGCTCGCAGGACACACACAGGTGTGAACCCGTCCCACACAACACAACCTCCGCGCACGCACAGACAGAACCTCGAATTCGGCCCAACATTCGGCCCAAGGCCGGATCGGCGCCATGCACGGGGTGACCTCGGCCGCCCGACACGGCAAACTGGCACGGACGGGGCCGAACTCTCGGCTCCGCATGTCATGCAGAGAACTGTTCCGTCCAGCGATGAACGATAGATATACGCGCGGAGCGCCAGGCCCGGGGACGCGCCCGGCCGGTGCGCATGGGCGATCCAGGGGGCAGACGATGGAGAGCAGCACGGAACCGGGCGGCCTGCGCTACGCGGTTCTCGGCCCGGTGCGTGCCTGGCGCGGCGACGAGCCGATCGCCACCGGGGCACCACAGCAGCGGGCCGTGCTCGCCGCACTGCTGCTGCGCGGCGGCCGTACCGCCTCCGCACCGGAGCTGCTGGACGCCCTGTGGGGGGAGAACCCGCCCAACACCGCGCTCGCGGCGCTTCGTTCGTACGCTTTCCGGCTGCGCAAGGCGCTCGGCCCCGAGTCGCTGGTCACCGATTCGGGTGGATACGCGCTGCGGGTCGGACCGGACGACCTGGACTACGCCGTCGTCGAACGCCTGGCGGCCGGCGCGGAGAAGATCCGGGCGACCGACCCGGAGAAGGCCCGCAGCCTGCTGAAGTCCGCGCTGGAACTGTGGCACGGCGAGCCGTTGGCCGGCCTGCCCGGACCGTACGCGGAGACGCAGCGCTCCCGGCTGATCGAGTGGCTGGTGGGCCTGTCGGAGACCAGTCTCGAACTCGACCTGGAACTGGGCGCGCACGCCGACGCCGTCTCCGAACTCACCGCGCTGTCCGCCCAGCACCCGCTGCGCGAGCGGCTGCGCATCCTGCTGATGCTCGCGCTGTACCGCAGCGGCCGGCAGGCCGAGGCGCTCGGCGTCTACGCCGACACCCGCCGCCTGCTCGCCGAGGAACTCGGCATCGACCCCTCCGCCGAGCTCAGCGACCTGCACCAGCGCATCCTGGAGGCCGACCCGGACCTGGCCGCGCCGGCCACCGAGGTCGCCGCGCCGCCCGAGGTCGCCCGGCCCGCGCAACTCCCGGCGAGCGTCCCCGACTTCACCGGCCGCCGCGCCGCCGTCGCGGAGTTGGGCAGCCAGCTGACACTCGCCACCGAACAGGGGCGGGACGGCGGGGTGATGGCGGTCTCCGCCGTGGCCGGGATCGGCGGCGTCGGCAAGACCACGCTCGCCGTGCACGTCGCGCACGCCGTCCGCGACGCTTTCCCCGACGGGCAGTTGTACGTCGACCTGCAAGGCACCGAGCCGCGCCCGGCCGAGCCCGAGGCCGTACTCGGCGCGTTCCTGCGGGCGTTGGGCGTGCCCAACCCCGCCATCCCCGACTCGCTCGCCGAGCGCGCCGCGCTCTACCGCTCCACCCTCGACGGCCGCCGCGTCCTCACCCTGCTCGACAACGCCTACGACGCCGCCCAGATCCGGCAGTTGCTCCCGGGTACGCCGGGCTGCGCGGCCCTGGTCACCAGCCGGATGCGGATGGTCGACCTGGAGGGCGCGCACCTGGTCGACCTCGACGTGATGTCGCCGGAGGAGGCGCTGCGGCTCTTCGGCCGGATCGTCGGCGAGGAGCGGATGTCCGGCGAACGGCAGGCGGCGCTCGCGGTGGTGGGCGCCTGCGGCTTCCTGCCGCTGGCGATCCGGATCGCCGCCGCCCGGCTGGCCGCGCGCCGGACCTGGACGGTGTCCGTACTGGCCCGCAAACTCGCCGACCAGCGGCGCCGGCTGGACGAGCTGCGGGCGGGCGACCTCGCCGTCAAGGCCACCTTCGCCCTCGGCTACGGGCACCTGTCACCCGAACAGGCCCGCGCCTTCCGGCTGTTGTCGCTGCCCGAGGGCCCGGACATCTCGCTGGACGCGGCGGCCGCCGTCCTGGACCTCGACCCGTACACAGCCGAGCAGCTGCTGGAGACGCTGGTCGACATAAGCCTCATCGAGTCGGCCGCGCCCGCGCGTTACCGCTTCCACGACCTGCTGCGGCTGTACGCCCGCGAGTGCGCCGAGCGCGACGAGACCGAGCAGGCGCGCTGCTCGGCGCTGTCCCGGCTGCTGGACTTCTACCTCGCCTCGGCCGAGGCGGTCTACGCGCTGGAGAACCCCGGCGACCGGGTGCTGGACCACCTCGCCGGCACCTCGCGCCCGGGCCTGTCCTTCGACTCCCGCGACGCCGGGCTGGAGTGGCTGTTCGCCGAGGCGCAGGTGCTGCTCGCGGCGGTCGAGCAGTCGGCCGGCGAGGGCTGCGGCGGCCTGATGCGCAAGGCCGCCGACCTGCTGTGGGCGGCCCAGGACCTGATGGAGTCGGGGATCTACGCGCGCCAATACGAGCAGGCCGCGCACGCCGTCGTGGCCACCGCGAACACCTGCGGGGACGCGCTGGTCGAGGGCCGGGCCCGGGTGCTCGTCGCCCAACTGCTGCGGATGACGGCCCGGTTCACCGCCGCGGACGAGGAGGCACGGCGCGCGATGGTGGTGGGGCTCGCCGCCGAGGACCCCGTCACCTGCTGCTACGCGCCGAACCTGCGGGGCATCATCGCGCACCAGGCGCAGCGCTTCGACGACTGCACCGAGTACCACGAAGCCGCCCTGGAGGCGTTCCGCGCGGACGGCAACCGGCACGGCGAGGCGTCGGCCCTGAGCAACCTCTCCCGGGCCCAGTTGAGCCTCGGCGACCCCGACGCGGCGGTCAGCACGAGCCGGCAGGCGCTGGCCATCTACCGCGACCTGAACGTCGGATTCCGCCTCGGCAACGGCCTGTACGCGGTCGCCGTCGCCCTGACCGCGGCCGACCGCGCCGACGACGCGGTGGCGCGGCTCAACGAGGCGCTGGAGATCTTCCGCGACGCACGGCAGCAGTTCTGGGAGGGCATGACGCTGTACCGGCTGGCCGAGGCGCACCGCGCGGCCGGGCGCAGCCTCCAGTCGGCCGCCGCGGCCGAACAGGCCCTGGTCATCCAGCGCGAGGTGGGCGGCGAGTGGCGCACCGCCAACGTCCTGACCGTCCTCGGCCGCGCGCTCGCCGACATGGGCCAGCTCGTCCGGGCGCACGCGTGCTGGCACGACGCGCTGGGTATGTACGCGGCGCTCGGCTCCCCGGAGGCCGACGAGGTACGGCAGTTGCTCGGTGAGGACTCCGCGCCGTCGGTGATCCGGATGGCGGGCTGACCGCTGCGGGAGCGGCGGGGCTGTCCCGGCCGGCGGCGGCCGTCCGGACGACCGGGGCCGAAGTGGCGCCAGGGGCGGGCTGGAACGGTGGGCACATCCATCTGAACGGCAACTCGTCGATACCGTTTATCGGTTGATTATCGGCGCCTGCCACGATTCGATTCACCGCACGAGCCGCCCGCCCGGTGATGCACGGGGGTCGTCGCCGGGTGGGCTTCACCACAGCAGTCCCCAAGTGCAGGAGAACGACCATGACTACCGACAACCAGCAGACCGAGTCGACTGATCCTGTACCGCCGACCGCGCCGACCGCCGCCGCGGTCGACCCGGACAACTGGCACACGGAGGGCACGACCGAGGACGCGGTGGACGGTCTGCTGGCGGACGAGTCCACGCCCAAGAAGCCCGCTCTCGTCAAGCCGAACAACTGGCACACCGAGTCCGAGCCCGCGAACTGATCCGCGCGAGGCGCCCCGCCCGGTACGGAAACGGGGTGCCGGGGCTGGCCGCCCGACGCGGACATGGTCCCGTAAGCCTGGGGATGGGGGTCTCCAGGCCTGCGAGAGAAAAAGGGGGAACCGCCCGGAAGGGGGGCAGCACGAGCCGGCTCAGGGGGCCGGCTCACTGCCCGGGCGGCAGGTCGGCCGCAGCGCGGAGGGGGCGCTGCGGCCGACCTGCGTGTGCCCGCCTGCGTGTGCCCGCCTGCGGGCGCCGGGCCGCGTGTCCGACCTGCGGGTTCCGATCTGCGTGTACCGCCCCCGCCCGCGCCTGTGCCGCCCCGCCGCCCGCTCGCCTGGCACGGCTGCCGCGCCCGGCGTACCGTCGGCCACGTGGGGGCCGAGTGAGCGACACGAGGCGGTGGCACCCCGATGGTCCGCAACATCCTGGGGTCACTGCTCGCGCTCGCAGGAGCGGCGGCCGCCGTCTGGTGCCCCTTCCGAGCCTGGTACGACGGCCGTCACGGGTCCGGCATCCGGGTCGACGACCTCTTCACGGGGGTCGGCGTCACCGATCGTGACGCGGCCCTGCTCGGCTCCCTCTTCCTGCCCATGGGCTTCGCCGCGCTGCTGACGCTGCTGGGTGTGCTCTCCCAGTCGTGGGTGGCCGTGGGGCTGGCGGGGTGCCTGGTGCTGGGTGTCACGGTGCTGTGGATGGTGCGGCAGGCGCAATTCCCGGGCGGGCCGGCCACCGGGGGTGGCGGGCTGGGCTCGGGTGCGGGCATCGCGGTCGGCAGCGGGCTGCTGCTGTTCGCCGGCGCTTTCTTGTTCTCGGGGCTGCGGCGCGCCCGCTACGGCAGCCCGGATCAGGAGCTCCCGCCGGACGCGGTGGCGTCCGGCGAGCCGCTGTCCCGGGACGAGGTGCCCGAGCCGTGAGCGGGCTGCTGCGCGGGCTCGGCACGGTCAGGCGGTAACCGGTCAGGCGGCCCGGCAGTCAGGCTGTCAGGCCGGAAGCCTCAGGCCCGGCGGGAGCTCGAACCGGTGCCCTTCGCCGCGTCCAGGGCGTACACGCAGCGGTCCTTGGAGCAGGCGTAGACCACGCCGTCGGCGGTGACCGGCGAGCCGGTGATCTCGCCGCCGGTCTCCAGCCGCCAGCGCAACTGGCCGCCTTGCGCGTCCACCGTGTACAGGCAGTGGTCCTTCGATCCGAAGTGCACCCGGCCGTCGGCGACCGCGGGCGACCCGGTGATCTCGTTCTGCGCGGCGAACCGCCAGCGCGGCGCCCCGCTCACCGCGTCCAGCGTGTACAGGGCGCTGCCCGCGCCGAGGTGGACCCCGCCGGCGGCGACCACCACCGGCTCCAGGGACTGCCGCGGCTCGGTGGCGACCCGCCAGCGGTCCCGGCCGTCCGCCGGGTCCAGCGCGTACACCGTGCCGAGGTGGTCGGCGACGTAGATCCCGCCGCCGGTCGGGCCCGGGCCGGGTACGTGCGCGGGCGGTGCGAACATCACCGCGGGCGCCTCGAAGTGCCAGCGCTCCGCGCCGTTACGCGCGTCGAGGGCCAGTACGCGGGTGCCGGCGGTCAGGTGGACGACGCCGTCGGCGACCACCGGCCGGGTGACCACGGAACCGGCCGCTCCGGGCTCGCCCACCGGATACGACCACAGCTCCGCGCCGCTGAGCGCGTCCACCGCGTGCAGCAGGCCGCCGCCCTGGTAGTAGACCACCCGGTCGGCGATGGCCGGCCCGGCGTCGGGGGACTCGAACTCCGTCTGCGCGCCGGCCCGTTCCCACCGCAGGGTGCCGCGCTCGGCGTCCCACGCCTGCACCACGCCGCCGCGGATGCCGGTCACGACAGTGCCCGCGTCGGCCTGCGCGGCGTACACCCAGCCGTCGATCGGGGTACGCCACCGCTCGCCGCCGTCGGTCGCGCCGAGCGCGAACAGGCTGGGCCCGTCCGAGGCGTGGATGCGGCCGCCGGCGACCGCCATCGTCCAGGCCACGTCCCGGGTCTTGAACTGCCGCCGCCCGCTGGCCACGTCGAGGGCGTGCACCTCGAAGGACGTGACGTACAGCAGGCCGCCGGCCACGACGGGGGTGCCCCACACGTCGTTCGACATCCGGAACCGCCACGGCCGCCACTCCCCCGGCGGGCCGGCCGGCCGCGGCATGCCGGCCACGGACGCGGGCGGGGCCTCCGCCTGCTGGTGGCTGCCGCCGCGGGGGCGCACCCACTCGGTGCCGGGCACCGGCCCGGCCGTGGCCTTGAGGTCGGCCGCCCGCGTTAGCCGCAGCCCGGGCCCGATCGGCGCGGACCCGGCGAGCTGGACGGACGCGGCCGCGTGCTGCGGAGCGGGGCTGCGGGGCGGCTGCTGCGGGCGGGGCGGCGACGTGGGCGGCGGCGGCAGCAGCCCGGACTGCTGCTGCCCGGGGCCCTGCGGGGCCGCCGGCGGTACGGGCGGCCGGCCGCCGGGGGCCCGCGGCGGCACGGGCACCTGCGGGCCGGAGACCTGTGCGCCGGGCTGGCGGGCGGGGCGGCCGCCGTTCTGCACCGGCCCGATCCGGCTGCGGTGCCGGTCCTCGATCAGGGCGACCGCGCCGGGCGGCAGCCAGGCGGAGGCGGTGCCGGTGTCGTCGCCGCCGGAGGAGAACAGGTGCGGGGCGAGCTGCGCCTGGAGGTCGGCGGGGGTGGGGCGCTCCTCGGCCTTCATCCGCATGCAGGACTCGATCAGCGGGCGCAGCTCCTCGGGCAGGCCGGTCACGTCGGGGCCTTCGCGCAGCAGCATGAAGACGGTCTCGACCGGGTTGGCCCCGTGGAAGGGCGCGTGCCCGGTCGCGGCGAAGACCAGGGTGGAGCCGAGCGAGAAGATGTCGCTGGCGCCGCGCACGCTGCGGGAGTCGCGGGCCTGCTCGGGCGACATGTAGGCGGGGGTGCCGACGGCGACGTTGGTCATCGTCAGCCGGGTGTTGGACACCCCGGAGGCGATGCCGAAGTCGATCACCCGGGGCCCGTCCTCGACGACCAGGACGTTCGACGGCTTCATGTCCCGGTGCACCAGGCCCGCGGCGTGGATCGACTGGAGCGCCTCGGCGATCCCGGCGGCGAGCCAGCGCACGCCCTGGGCGGGCAGCGGGCCGGACTGGTTGACGATCTCTTCCAGCGAGGGCGCGGGGACGTACGCGGTGGCGAGCCAGGGCACGGCGGCCCGCGGGTCGGCATCGACGACGGCGGCGGTGTAGAACCCGGACACCGCGCGGGCCGCCTCGACCTCACGCGTGAAGCGCACCCGGAAGAGCTGGTCCTCGGCGAGCTCCGCGCGCACGGTCTTGATCGCCACGCGCCGACCGGAGGCCGAGCGGGCGAGATAGACCAGCCCCATGCCGCCGGCGCCGAGCCGTCCCAGCACCTCGAAAGGGCCGATCCGTCTCGGGTCATGCTGCGTAAGCTGCTCCACCACTTGCCCTGCCACCTCCCCGTGCCCGCGGTGTCCGCGGGCCGTTCCCCGTGCTTCCCGGCCTCGTCCGGCCGGTCGCTGGCTCCCGTGCCAGGGTACGGACCCGATTCTTCCTGGGATGGGCGCCGGTTGCGAACCCGCGGCCTTCACGACACGCCCGGTAAGCGAAGTCGTTATCATCCGCTCCCGCGCACACGGCGGCCATCCGCCGCGCCGGGCCGGCTCCGGCGGGCGGGCACGCGGGGGCTGCGGCGGGGTGCTAGCGGCCGGGTATGGCGTCCGACCGCCGCTCCGGGTCGATCACGGCGAACCGCGCTCCCTGGTCGTCGGCGACGATCGCGGTGCGGCCGTAGGGCGAGTCCGTGGGCTCGACCAGCACACGGCCGCCCAGCCGGCGCACCGTGGCCGCCGCGTCGTCGCAGTCGCCGACCGCGAAGTAGACCTGGTAGCCGACCGGGGCGTCCTCGGCGGGGCCGCCCAGTCCCAGCCGGCCGAGCGAGGGGTTCTCGGCGCCGGGCACGGACCACACCTTGTAGTCGAAGTGGGCGCCGTCACCGACCTGCTGGGACTCGAATCCGAACACTTCCTCGTAGAAGGAGTCGACGGGACCGGTGTCCCGCGTGTGGTTCTCCGACCAGGCGTAGGCCCCCGGCTTGCCGACCAGGCCGAAGCCCTCGTGTCCGCCGGGCTGCCAGAGTCCGACGAAGGAGCCGCCCGGGTCGACGACGCCGGCCATCACTCCGGCGTCCGGCACCGGGTCCGGCCCGAAGGCGACCTGGCCGCCGGCCGCCCTGACCTTCTCGGTGGCAGCGGCGGCGTCGGCGACCGCGAGGAAGACGCCCCAGGCGGGGGGCACCGACGGCTCCCTCCGCTCCATCAGGGCGGCGACCTTGACGCCGTCCCGCAGGGCCATCGTGTAGTGGCCGAACTCCTCGCCCTGGTCCTGGAAGGTCCAGCCGAGCAGCTCGCCGTAGAAGGACCGGCCCGCGGCGAGGTCGGGCAGTGAAACGTCAGCCCAGCAGGGGGCGCCTTCTCCGAATGCCGACATGATCAGTTCCTCTCCTCTCCGCGCGATGGCCCGCGGCGTGTCCGCGACATGCTGTCGGCGCCACCGTCATCAGTGATCTTCCCCACTACGCGCGCTTCAATTCGAACATATGGTCAATTATTCGAGCGCCCGACTCCGGGGGTTCAAAACACCCATTTGCCACAATACCGCCGCGCTTCGATGAGGCTCCCGGGGCGCGAGAAAGCGCCGTTGAACTGGAGGTTCGCCAAGCGGAACGAGTGCGTCCCCGTTTGCACGCCGCCAAATCGCGCGCCGATCACGGGTCGGTAAACTGACGGCATGACAGGACAAGTTCGCACCGTCGACGGCCGTGTTGCGGGCCGCCGCGGGCAAGCCACGCGGCAGAAGCTGCTGGACTGCCTCGGCGAGATGCTCAGCACGTCGCCGTACCGGGATGTCAAGGTGATTGACGTCGCCCGGATGGCGGGCACCTCCCCCGCAACGTTCTATCAGTACTTCCCCGACGTCGAAGGCGCCGTCCTCGAACTCGCAGACGAAATGGCCAAGGAGGGGGCGAGCCTGACCGAACTGGTCGCGGGCCGCTCCTGGGTCGGCAAGTCCGGCGCGCAGGCCGCGGACGAACTCGTCGACGGCTTCCTGTCCTTCTGGCGGAGGAACGACGCCATCCTGCGGGTGATCGACCTCGGTGCCGCCGAAGGCGACAAGCGCTTCAACCGGATTCGCACCCGCATCCTCAACTCCGTGACGGGCTCGCTCACCGAGTCCATCAAGGAGCTGCAGAGCAAGGGCAGGGTCGACAAACAGGTCAGCGCACCGGCCGTCGCCGGCTCGCTCGTGGCCATGCTCGCCGCCGTCGCCGCCCACCAGAAAGGTTTCACCGGGTCCGGCGTCAAGCAGGCCGACCTGAAGCCGAACCTGGCGCTGCTGGTGCACCTCGGTGTCACCGGGAAGAAACCGCCGAAGTAGCCGCGGCTCAACGCCGGCCGCCGCCACGGGCGTTCGGCCCGCACGCGCCAGTCCTGCCGCAACACCACGCCCCGACGCGGGCGCCACGAGGTCTCGGGGGAGGCCGCTGGCGCCCGCGTCGTCGCGTTCCGCGCACCGTACGCGCGCGGCAGCGGCCGGACGAAGCCCAGGCGGCGCCCGGGACCGGGGCTCCGGTGCGGGCCAAGTGGCAGGCGCCATAGGGAAGGTGGGCAAGGGGGCAGGTGGGCTGGGGGGAACGCCCCATGCCGCTCGACCGGCATCGGGGGTTACGCTCGCACCCGCCCGCAGGAACGCACCTGCCGGCTGTCACCGCCTTGCTCCCGACAGACGTACCCAGGCTCCAGGAGTGCCCCCATGGCCGACCCCACGACCGCCACCGACCGGGTCCCCCCACCCACCGCCGCACCCGACGCGATCGTCATCGGCGCCGGACCCGGCGGACTGGCCGCGGCCGCGGCCATGCGTCAGCAGGGGCTGCGGCCGCTCGTGGTGGAGCGCGCGGAACAGGTGGGGGCGTCCTGGCGCGGCCACTACGACCGGCTGCACCTGCACACCACACGGCGGCTGTCCGCTCTGCCGGGGCTGCCCATCCCGCGCCGCTACGGCCGCTGGGTGAGCCGCGACGACGTGGTGCGCTACCTCGAGTCCTACGCGGAACACCACGAACTCGAGATCGCGACCGGTATCGAAGTCGGCCGCGTGGTGCGCAAGAACGGGGGCTGGGAACTGCCCGCGACCGGGGGCCGCGTCCTGTCCTCGGCGGTGGTCGTGGTGGCGACGGGCCACAACCACAGTCCGTACATACCCGACTGGCCGGGACGGAACACCTTCCCCGGTGATCTTCTGCACGCCTCCCGCTATCGCAACGCCGCCCCCTACACCGGGCGGGACGTGCTCGTGGTCGGCGTGGGCAACACCGGCGCGGAGATCGCCGTCGACCTGGCGGAGGGCGGGGCAGGGCGGGTGCGGCTGGCGGTGCGGACGGTGCCGCACATCCTGCGCCGCTCCACGTTCGGCTGGCCCGCGCAGGCCAGCGGCATCGTCTGCCGGCGGCTGCCGACGCGGCTGGTGGACCGCCTCGCGCCGTACGTCGCGAAGGCCGGCGTCCCCGACCTGTCGGCGTACGGTCTGCCCCGACCCGTGACCGGGCTGTACTCGCGGGTGCGCGAGGGCTCCATCCCGGTGCAGGACGTCGGCCTGATCGCGGCGGTCCGATCGCGCCGGGTCGAACCCGTCGCGGCCGTCGCCGAGTTCGACGGCGGGACGGTGAAGCTCGCCGACGGCTCCGGGATCGAGCCGGAGGCCGTGATCGCCGCGACCGGCTACCGGCGGGGCCTCGAACCGCTCGTGGGCCACCTCGGCGTGCTCGACGGCCGCGGCCGTCCGGTGGTGCACGGGGCCAGGACGCCCGCGAACGCGCCCGGGCTGTACTTCACCGGGTTCACCAATCCGATCAGCGGGATGTTCCGGGAGATGGCGATCGACGCCCGCCGTATCGCGCGCGCGGCCGCACGCGCGCGGTAAGCGGGGTGTGCGCGGCCCGCGCCGGGCAGGCCCCGCGCACGGCGTTCGGCCAAGCGGGTTAACTCGGCACGAATCGGAACTAGAACTGAAATTCGGGGCGTTCACACAGTAACCGCCACCACGGGCGCGGCGACCGGCCGGTGGCGGACGACCAGGGACATCAGCGCGGCCACCGCGCACAACGCACCGGAGGTGTACCAGACGACGTCGTAGGAGCCGAGCGCGTCACGCGCCACCCCGCCGAGGTAGGCGACCAGGGCCGCACCGATCTGGTGCGCCGCGAGCACCCAGCCGAAGACGATCGCGCTGTTCTCGCCGTAGTGCTCACGGCACAGCGCGACCGTCGGCGGCACCGTCGCCACCCAGTCCAGGCCGTAGAAGACGATGAACAGCACCATCGAGGGATGGATGGTGTCCGAGAACAGCATGGGGAGGAACATCAGCGACAGTCCGCGAAGTCCGTAGTAGATCGCGAGCAGCCGCCTCGGCGACAGACGGTCGGTGAGCCATCCGGAGGCCACCGTGCCCGCGATGTCGAACATCCCGATGACGGCGAGCAGGGACGCCGCGGTCGTCACGGGCAGCCCGTGGTCGTGCGCGGCGGGCACGAAGTCGGTCTTCACCAGGCCGTTGGTCGACGCACCGCAGATCGCGAAGCTGCCGGCCAGCAGCCAGAAGGTACCGCCGCGTGCCGCGTGGAGAAGGGCCCGCAGCGCACGCCCGGCCGCCCCGGTGACCGGTGCGGGTTTGGGGACGAACTCCGCCGCGCCGTACGGAGCCACGCCCGCGTCGGCGGGGTGGTCGCGCAGCAGCAGCCAGACGAAGGGCACGACGGCGAGCGCCGCGAGGCAGACCGTCGCGGCGGCGGGACGCCAGCCGTGGTGCTCGGTGATCCACGACAGGAGAGGGAGGAAGACCAGTTGGCCGGCCGCGCCGCCGGCCGTGAGGATGCCGGTGACCAGACCCCGGCGGGCGACGAACCAGCGGTTGGCGACGGTCGCGGCGAACGCGAGCGCCATCGAACCGCTGCCCAGGCCCACCAGGACGCCCCAGCACAGCACCAGTTGCCATGCCTGGGTCATCGAGATGGTGAGTCCGGCACCGAGCGCGATCGTCAGCAGCGCGCAGGCGACGACGCGCCGGATGCCGAAGCGGTCCATCAGCGCGGCGGCGAACGGCGCCGTCAGCCCGTACAGCGCGAGGTTGACGGAGACCGCGAAGCCGATCGTGGCGCGCGACCAGCCGAACTCGCTGTGCAGCGGGTCGATCAGGAGTCCGGGAAGGGAGGCGAACGCGGCGGAGCCGACGATGGTCACGAAGGTGACGGCGGCGACGGTCCAGGCACGGTGCGGGCGGGCGCGGCGGCGCGGTCCGGCGCCGCCTGCGGGCGGGGCGGGTGCCGTGGTCGCTGCCACGGTCGCGGAAGTGCGGGATGTCTGCGTCACGTTGCTCAGTGTCGAAGGCGCGTTCCCCGGCGACGAGTGGCCCGAGGGCCATGGTGTGAAAGGATCGGGCCATGGCGATATCTCCGGCGCCGGGGCGGGCGCGGGTCTTCGGGGACAGCGGGCGGCACCGGGTGGCGGTGTTCGTGCTCGACGGCGTGATCCCGTTCGAACTCGGCATCCCGCTGCGGATCTTCGGGGCCGCGAGGCGTCCGGAGCAGGACCCGGGCCGCGCGGGGCTGTACGAGGTGGTGACGTGCAGCGTGCGTCCGGGCGCGGTGCGGACGGACGCGGACTTCGCGATCACCGTCGAGCACGGCGTTGAGGCGCTGGCCGAGGCGGACACGGTGGTGGTGCCCGCGTCGCACGAGTGGGGCGAGGTCTACGAGGAGGGTCGGCTCGGCGACGAGCTGGTGGCGGCGTTCGACGCGATCCGGCCGGGCGCGCGGGTGGTGTCGATCTGCACGGGATCGTTCCTGCTGGCGGCGGCGGGGCTGCTGGACGGGCGGCCGGCGACCACGCACTGGAGCAGCGCGGCCCACTTCCAACGGCTCTTCCCCCGGGTGCGGGTGGACCCGGACGTGCTGTACGTGGACGACGGCGACGTGCTCACGTCGGCGGGGGTGGCGGCCGGGATCGACCTGTGCCTGCACATCGTTCGGCGGGACTTCGGCAGCGCGGTGGCGAACGGGGTGGCCCGGCGGACCGTGGTGCCGCCGCACCGGGAGGGCGGTCAGGCGCAGTACGTGCGGCGGCCGCTGCCCGAGCCGCAGTTGGCGGGCACCGAGCGGGCCAGGGTGTGGGCGCTGGAGCGGCTGGCGGAGCCGGTGACGTTGCGGCAGCTCGCGGAGCGGGAGGCGATGAGCGTGCGGACGTTCACGCGGCGGTTCCGGGAGGAGGTGGGGATGAGCCCGGGGCAGTGGCTGACGCAGCAGCGGATCGAGATGGCGCGGCAGTTGCTGGAGTCGACCGACCTCGGGGTGGACCAGGTGGCGCGGCAGGCGGGGTTCGGCACCGGGGCGTCGCTGCGGCAGCACATCCACAGTGCGCTGGGGGTGTCCCCGACGGCGTACCGGCGCACGTTCCGGGCGGCGTCGCGCGGCTGAAGGGCGGTCTGGGGCCGGGCGGTTGGTGTGGAGGAGCGGGGTGGGGCGGGGCGGGGCGAGCCAGGTCAGGTGAGGAGCGCGCCGGCGGTGGAGCGGTCGACCTCGCACCAGATCTGCTTGCCCGCGCCTTCGGGGTGCCAGCCCCAGCGGTCGGCGAGGCCGTCGACGAGTTCGAGGCCGCGGCCGCCGGTCTCGTCACGGTCGGCGTGGCGCGGGGCGGGCGGAAGGACACTGGCGTCGGCGACCTCGACCCGTACCGGGGCGGCGGGCGCGGTTGGGAAGAGCATGCGCAGCACCGCCGGGCAGCCGGTGTGGACCACGGCGTTGGTGACGAGTTCGGAGATGAGCAGGAGCAGCGTCTCGGCGACCGGTTCGTCGGCTCCTATCCCGGAGCCCACCAGTCGCGACCGCGCCCAGCGCCGGGCGCGCCCGACCTCCGCCGGGTCGACCCCGACCTCCAGTTGCATCTGAAGCATCTGCACTGCTCACACCATCCGAACCGGCTGACCCGACGCCTCGCGCCTGCCTGCCGTCACCGTATGTGACACAGGCGTCACCAAGCTTGGCCGGATGACCGGTTGACCGACAAGCGCTTCGGGCATATTCACCCGCGGGAGGGCCGACGTACCGCATACTGCGCCCCGACCCCGGCCGGGAGACGCGCAGCCAGGCACGTCACCGCTCCGGATGGTCGGAGCAGCCTCCTGCGGAAGCCTGGAACGTACGCGCACCCGATGGAGGTTACCCGAGGACCACCCGGACTCCACCGCCTGACAAGTCACGCATCGGACACAACCCGCCGCGGACGCTCCGTGATCACCGCCCCAGCCTCGCCCATGCACTACTCATAAGTGACAAATGCCTCGTAAGCGACTTCGCTGAAGAGGGTGAAGCGCACCTCGGTGACGGAGGTGGGTGTCGCGCGCACGGTCTGTACGGCGATGCGGGCGCCGTCGTCGATCGGCCAGCCGTAGACCCCGGTGGAGATGGCGGGGAAGGCGATGGTGGCGGCGCCGAGTTCGTCGGCCACGCGCAGCGACTCCCGGTAGCAGGAGGCGAGGAGTCCGGAGCGGTCCTCGTCCGGCTGCCAGACCGGCCCGACGGTGTGGATGACCCAGCGCGCGGGCAGCCGGCCGGCGGTGGTCGCGACGGCCTGGCCGGTGGGCAGGCCGCGGCCGTAGCGCGACGCCCGCAGGTCGCGGCAGGCGGCCAGGATCTCGGTCCCGCCTTTGCGGTGGATGGCGCCGTCCACGCCGCCACCGCCGAGCAGGGAGGAGTTCGCGGCGTTGACCACCGCGTCGACCGGCGCCTCGGTGATGTCGCCGCGTACGAAGGTGAGTCGGGTCATGGGCCCATCCTCGGGCACCCCGCGCCGCGGGTGCACCGGTTTTCCCGCCGCTCCGGCGCCCAGGCCCGGTTCAGGGTCCGGCCCGGTTCAGGGCCGATTCCGGTTCAGGCGGACAGCGGCCGGGCGGTGTCGTCGGTCGCCGCGTCCAGGTCCGGGTAGACCTCGAAAAGCCGCCGTACGCCGAGCGCGGCCAGCACCCGGTTGACGTGCGCCTCCCCACCGTGGCCGGCGGCGGCCTCGGCCCCGCCCGCCGGTCCGGGCTGGGCACCCTCCTGCGGCAGCACGATCCGCAGCCGGCCCGCGCACGACCGCATGAGCCGGCGGGCGCCGATCAGCACGCCCACCCCGCTGGAGTCGCAGAAGCGTACGCCGGCGAGGTCCAGCACCAGACTGCGCCGGCCGTCGGCGACCGCCTCGTGCACCTTCTGCCGGACCGCGGGCGACGAGGTCAGGTCCATCTCCCCCGCGACCGTGACCACCGCCCAGCCGTCCCGCTCGGCCTGGGTCACCAGCACCGGTACCCACCTCGCCTCGCCGTCGACTCGGATTCTCCCGTCCTACGACCCTATGCCCGCTCCCGGTCGTGACCCCGCAATCTTCTGGTCACACCCGGATAACAGACGGACAGGAGCGGTCACATCCGGTGTCAGGTTGGTGCAAAGCCGCGTACACCCTCCCGGGTGCCGGGTAACGTCGGACCGGCAGGTGCCCGCGCCCCGCCGTGGATACGGCGCACGACGGCGCGGAGCCGGGCCGAGCACGGCCCGGGCAGGCCGGGCACGACCGAGCAGGACCGGACAGAGCGAGACAGGGCAGAGCAGGCAGCGTACGGGCCGGACGGAGCAAGGGGGCCAGGGCATGGCGACACCCGCACCGCCGCGCTGGGACCGCAAGATGCAGCAGCGGCTGGCGCGGGGCGAGGAGGCGGCGCTCGGTGAGCTGTACGACCGCTACGCCTCCCTCGTCCACGGACTCGCGCACCGGGTGACCGACGACGACCGGGCCGCGGACCAGATCACCCGCGAGGTGTTCGGGTACGTCTGGGAGAACCCGGACGCCTACGAACCGCGGTACGGGTCGCTGCGGTCCTGGATCGCGGCGCTCACCCAGCGCCACGCGGTGCACCGACTGCGGCAGTACGAGCACGGCGGCAGCGCCAACCCCGATGTGGTGGAAGCGCGCGTGCGCGAGGCGAACACCGCGGCCCGCGCCGACTTCATCGTGACGTCGATGCCCGCCCCGCTGCGTACGGCGCTCGAACTCGCCTACCGGGAGCGGCTGGACTACCGCGCCGCGGCGGCCGACCTCGGGGTGAGCGAGGACGAGGCGCGCCGGCGGCTGCGGCTCGGCCTCCAACTGCTGTCCACCGCGATGGAGCCCGAGAACCCGCCCGAGCCGCCGTTCGACGCGGACGGCGCGCGGGGCGATCGGTGAGCGGGCCGATGTACCGCGACGGCGACGGGCCGCCCGACGACGACGCCCGCGACGGCAACGGCTCGGGCGGCGATGAGCGCCTCCCCCGAGTCCCTGCCCAGCGCGAACAGCAGGACCCCCGACGCGGCCTGTCCTACGGGCGGCAGCCGGCCGACTCCACCGCCGAGGCCGCCGCCGGGGGCTCCGCCGAGGCCGAGGCCGTGCTCCCCTCCTGCGGTTCGGCGCTGCCGGCCGAATCCCCGGAGGTCTCCGAGCCGCCCGACGCGCCGGCCGCCCCGGCCGAACTCCCTCTCCCACGTGTCAGCCCCGGAACGGCCTCGTCCATGACCAGCGTCCGCATGCCGCAGCCGTACGACCACGGCACCCTCAAGTCACTGCTCGGCGCCTGGGCCCTGGCCGCCTGCTCGCGCGACGAGACCCTCGCGGTCGAGGTGCACCTGACGGACTGCGCGGCCTGCGCCGAGGAGGCGCTGCGGCTGCGGAACGCGGTCGGGCTGCTGCACCAGGACGAGTCGCTGGACCTCGACCCGCTGCTGCGGGCCCGGGTGCTCGAAGGGTGCCTGGGGCGGCGCCCGGCGCGTATCCCGGTGCCGGAGTGGGCCGGGCCCTATGACGCGGAGACCGCCCGGCTCGACGCCTTGCTGCGCGACCTGGGCGACGGCTACTGGACCGAGCCGGTGCGGTTGCAGTGGTTCGACGGCGCCCCGGTGACCCGGCAGTTCACCGTCGGGCAGGTCATCGCGCACCTGATCGCCGTGGACGGGCTGGTCGGCCGCGCCCTCGGGCTGCCGCAGCAGGGCGTCGACACCGCCGCCGAGGACGCCACCGAGCGGTACGGCCTGGACCGCCCGCGCCCGGTGCGCCTGGACGGCGCCGCCGAGGAGGTCGAGCTGCCCCGCTCGCCCGTCGAGCGCACCGACGCGCACTGGGCCGCCCACCGGCACCTGCCGGGTGCGACACTGCGCCTGCTCTGGCGCGAGCAGAGCCACCGCCTGGTGCGCACGGTCGCCTTCGCCGGCGAAGGGGTCGCCGGTCTGCCGGTGGACTACGGCGACTTCGAGCTGCCCTTCCAGGACGCCTTCGTCGACCGCGCCTTCGCGTGCTGGACGCACGCCGCGGACATCGCCGAGGCGGTCGACTACCCCTACGGCCCGCCCGCCGGCAGCCATCTGCGGCGGATCATCCGGCTGACCGCGGACAAGCTGCCGGATGTGCTCGCCGCGCGGCGCAGAGCCGGGCTGGCCACCTCGCCGTCCCGGCTGGTCGCCGCGGGCTCACCCGGGCGTTCGCTGAAGCTGGAGATCGAGGGCGAGGGCGGCGGTGAATGGCTGCTGGCGCTCGACTCGCCCGGCGCGGTCCCCTCGGCCGACCACCAGGTGGCGCACGTGGTCATGGACAACCAGGAGTTCTGCCGGCTCGCCACGGGGCATGTGGTGCCCGAGGATGTGGCGGCGGGCTCAGCCGGTGACCGCGCGGCCGTCCGGGACGTGCTGTACGCGACGGCCTCGCTGTCCCGGATGTAGGGCGGCCCGAAGTCCTCAGGTCCTCAGGTCCTCAGGAGGACATGATCTCAGCTCCTCGTGTCCTCCTGGCCGCTCCCGCTACGCGAACACCACGGTCCGGCGGCCGTTGAGCAGCACCCGGTGCTCGCTGTGCCACTTCACCGCGCGGGCCAGCGCCTGGCACTCCACGTCCCGGCCGATCGCCACCAGCTGCTCCGGCGTGACCTCGTGGCCGACCCGCTCGACCTCCTGCTCGATGATCGGACCCTCGTCGAGGTCGGCGGTCACGTAGTGCGCGGTCGCGCCGATCAGCTTCACCCCGCGGTCGTGGGCCTGGTGGTAGGGCTTGGCACCCTTGAAGCTCGGCAGGAAGGAGTGGTGGATGTTGATGATCCGCCCGGACAGCCGCCGGCACAGGTCGTCGGAGAGGACCTGCATGTAGCGGGCGAGGACGACCAGTTCGACGCCCTCCGCCGCCACGATCTCCAGCAGCCGCGCTTCGGCCTCGGCCTTGGTGTCCTTGGTGACGGGGATGTGGTGGAAGGGGACGCCGTAGGACTCGGCGAGGGCGCGGAAGTCGGTGTGGTTGGAGACCACCGCGGCGACCTCGACCGGGACCGCGTCGGTACTGGCGCGGAAGAGGAGGTCGTTGAGGCAGTGCCCGAACCTGCTCACCATGAGCACGATCCGCATCCGCTCCGCGGAGGGGTCGATGTGCCAGTCCATGTGGTAGGCGTCACCCACCGCCGCGAAGCTCGCCCGCAGCTTGTCGGCGGTCACCTCGGGCTCGGCGGAGAAGTGCACGCGCATGAAGAACAGCCCGGTGCCCTGGTCGCCGAACTGCTGGCTGTCGACGATGTTGCAACCGGTCATGAAGAGGTAGCTGGAGACCGCGTGCACGATGCCCTGCTTGTCGGGGCACGACAGCGTGAGGACGTACTGCGGCGGCTGCGACTGCTGTTCGTTCACGCCGCCAGCCTGGCACAGCGCGGCGCCCGGCGGAGCCGTTGTCCGGCACACGGACCTGATCACGCCGACCACCCGAGGCCGATCCCCGGAGGAAGATCCCAGGCGGCCGATCCCCGGAGGACAGTCCCCGGGGGCCGATCCCGCGAGGGGCCGTCACGCCGTCCGGTTGTAGATCGCCAGGATCTCCAGCGTGCGCGGCGGGGCGTCCGGGTCCTCGCCGTCGGACGACGCCATCCGCACGTGCGCCTCGCGGGCGGCGGTGACCGCCTCCGGCCACGCCGGGTGGTCGAGGTAGGCGACCGCGGGGGCGTCGGCGCCCACCTGGTGCAGGATCTTCAGCACCCGCAGCACCGCGACGTCCACGAGCGCGGCCTCCTGCGCGTCGCGGAAGATGGTGCCCACGTACTTCTCGGCGGACCAGTTGTCCAGCCAGGTGTCCTCGACCAGGCGGTAGACGGCGTCGGTGACATCGCCGTATCCCTCGCGTCCGGTCCGCCACACCTCCATCTGGAAGACGGGGTCGCTGATCATGTGCAGCGCCGAGCGCACATTGCTGCGCCAGCGCCACCACGGCATGTCGTTGAGGGGCATGCCACCCATCGTGGAGGAGTGACGGGCACGACGGGAAGACTTCTCCGAACCTTGCACAGCGCACGATCGTACGCACCCGGCCGGCGACACCTGTAATTCACCTGAAAGTGGCCGCTCATTGGCATCCGGGCACCCCCGAGTTGGGACGGAAGCGGAATCTTCTCCTGATATGACTGACCGCCGCTCGGGCGCGCTGCGACGTGCCGCCGTCCCGCTGCTCGCCGTGTCCGCGCTGGTCAGCGGGTGCGGCGTCATCCCAGGCGGCTCGGGTGGCTCATCGGGCCCGATCGTGGTGATGACATGGGCGCCGGTGGGCACCAGTGCCACGAACATGCCGGGCATGCTGGGCATAGCCAAGGCGGTCGAGACCTACGTCAACGACCAGGGCGGGCTGCACGGCCGCAAGTTGAAGGTGCTCACCTGCAACGAGCGCAACGACGCGGTCGCCGTCACCGACTGCGAGAAGAAGGCCGCAGACGCGGGCGCGGTCGCCGTCGTCGGGTCGTACAGCGAGGAGGGCAGCAGCTTCGTCTCGGCGCTGGAGGGCGACGACATCCCCTACATCGGCGGCTACGGGATCACCGAGGACGAGTACCAGAGCCTGATGTCCTACCCGGTCAACGGCGGGCTGCCCGCGCTGCTGGCCGGCAGCGGGCTGCAACTCGCGCAGACCTGCAAGAAGGTCGCCCTGGTACGGCCGGACTCGATCACCGGCGACCAGTTCCCGATCTTCCTCGACCAGGGGCTCGGGGCCGGCGGCAGGAAACCGGTCGAGGACATCCTCGCCAAGGACACCTCGACCGACTACACCGACGCCGCCACCGAGGCGGTCGGCGACGACAAGGCGACCACCTGCGTGTCCGCGGTCCTCGGCGACCACACCAGCACCTTCTTCGACTCCCTGCGCCGGGTCGGCGACGAGCAGCCGAAGGTGCAGCTGTCCTCGGTGATCGGCAGCGTGCAGCAGTCGGTGGTGGACGCCAGCGGCGGCGCCAAGAGCCCGCTGGAGGGCGCGAAGATCGCCGACTGGTACCCGCCGGCGTCCGACCCGAAGTGGGACGAGATGAAGTCGGTGATCACCAAGTACGCCTTCGGCGACGACACGATCGACGTCGCCGACCCCGGGGTGCAGACCACGTGGATCGCCTACCAGGTCTTCACCAAGGTGGTGCGCGCGATGGACGACGGCACGAAGATCGACGCGGCGAGCGTACGGCGGGCGATGGACGCCACCACGAAGCTGTCGACCGGCGGCCTGACCCCCGACCTCGGCTGGACCGACGCCGACCTGCTGGGCGTCCCCGACCACCCGAGGATGGTCAACGCGGACATCGTCTACCAGCAGGTCCGCCAAGGCCGCCTGGTGCAGGCGCAGTCGGGCTTCGTGAACGTCACCAAGACGCTCAAGCCGTCGTCGTACGCCCCGCTGCCGCGCGACGGCGACTGAGGCGGTCCGCCCCCGGGCGGCCTACGCGATCAGCGCCTGTCAAAGCCGTCAAAGCCGTCAGAGCCGTCAGAGCCACCAGAGCCGTCAGAGCTGGGTGTACTGCCGCTGGGTGAGGCCGTACTTCTGGGCGATCGCGTTCCACAGCTTGACCGCCTTCTTCTTCTCGGCGGTCGCGGTGCCGCTCTCGCGGTCGCCGGCGGAGGTCTCCGTGGTGTTCTTGGCGTGGCCGCCGTGGCAGACCTTCTTGTTCTTCTGCGCCTGGCCGGCCCAGTTCGCGTAGTGGGTGTCAGCGGCGGAGGACGCCTGCCACGCCTTGGTCAGCGCGGTGCTCAGCGCCTCGTGGTCGGCGAGCTTGTCCAGTTGGAGCTTGCCGAGCTGGGTGACCAGGGCCTTGCGCTTGGTGGCTGCGGTGTTCAGGTCGCTCGCGGCACCGGACAGATCGCTGCACCCGCGGATCGACGCGACCGCGCTCACCACGGAGCTGCGGCTGGCGTCGCTGGTGCTCAGCAGGGAGTCCAGCGCGGACGCCTGCTGCTTGGCGACGGCGTCCACGGTGTCGGTGGCGCCGGGCTGGGCGTCCGCGGAGGTGCCGGCCTGCGGCGTGGCGCTGGAGGAGTCGGCCACGGTGCCGGTGTTGCCGCCGCCCCCGCCGGAGCTGAGCAGCGCGCCGACCACCAGGCCGGCCACCACGCACCCGGCGACCACGATGCCGATCAGCGCCTTGGGCGACAGGCCCCGCTTGCGGCCGCCGTCGTCGTAGCCGTAGCCGCGCTCGGCGCCGTAACCGGGGTCCTGCGGGCCGCCGGCGGGGCCCTGCGGGTAGCCGGGGCGGGCGGGCTGGCCGCGGTCCGGCGGCTGGATGATGCGCGGCCGCATGGGCGCCGGGCTCGGCACGTCGTTGCGGAAGAGGTGGTCGTAGTCGCTGTCGTGCCCGGGGCCGGACGCGGGCGGCTCCTCCTCGAACCCGCCGTACTGGACGGGGGGCTGCTCCTGGCCGCCATACGAGGGGCCGCCGGCGGCCGGGTACTGGTCGTAACCGGCGGGCTGCCCGTACGGCGCCTGGCCGTACCCCTGCTGGTCGTAACCGCCCTGGCCCTGGGGGCCTTGGGGGTCCTGGTGGTCCTGGAAGAAAGGCAGTGCCTGGGTCGCGTCGGCCGCGCCGGGGTCGGCTATGTGCGCGGCCGGCGGGGCCTGGTGCTGCGGCTGGTGCGGCTGGTGCGCCGGAGGTGCCTGGGGCGGCATCGGCGGCATCTGCGGTACGGGGTCGCCGCCGGGGTAGGGCGGCAGCATCTGCGTCGCGTCCGCCGGTTCGGGGGCGCCCGGGGCCGCGGGCAGCGGCATCGGGCCGGGACCGGCCGGAGGCAGGCCGTGCGGGGCGTGCGGGCCTTGCGGGTCGCCGCCCGGGTACGGCGGCAGCATCTGCGTCGCGTCGGCCGGCTCCACCGCGCCGGGCGGGACCGCGCCTTGGCCGTCGGGCGCGCCCCACGGGGTGCCGCCGGCCGGCTGGACGTGCTCGCCGTACGACAGCGGCGGCTGCTGCCGGCCCGCGGGGAGTACGACGCCCCGGTACGCTTCGGGCGAATCCTCGCCGCGTCCGCTGCTGTGCATCGCCGCCCCACTCCTGACTCTGGCCTACCGTGCAAACCGTCGGCCCACGCTACCGGGTCCCGCCAGGTGCCGCCCACGCACCCGAACGGGTGAGCGTCACCTCACACTTGGGCGGGCGGGCGGCCGGCGGCGCCGCGGTCGGCCCGGGCGGGCCTGCGCAGCGCTTTGGCCGACGTGTGGGCCCGGGGTGTCGGTCCGGTAACGATTCGGTGCACACCGGCCGGCGGTGCCGCTATTTCACCTTCAGGCCGCCTCCAGTTCGTCCAGCCGGGCGTGGAAGGCGCGCACCACCGGTTCGGCGGCGAAGGGCTCCAGCCGGCGGCGGAAGTCGTCCAGGTACTCCGCGCCGCGGTTGGAGCGCAGGCCCGAGAGCAGGGTGACGGCCTGCTCCCCGGTGTGGCAGGCCGCGTCCAGTTCGCGCTGCTGTACCTGCGTGTCGGCGAGCAGCAGCAGGTCGATGGCGCGGCGGCGGGCCCGGCCGGCCGGGTGGGCGGCCAGCGCCTCCTGCGCGCGGCGGGCGGCCGCGTCGGCCTGGCCGAGGTCGCGGTGGCAGTGCGCCAACTCGTCGGCCAGATAGGCGCGGTCGAAGTGCGCGATCCACGCCGGGTCCTGGTCCGGGTCGGAGCGGTCCATGGCCTCCAGTGCGAGCCCGGCGACGGTGGCGAAGGTGCGGGCGTCCCCGAGCAGGGCGTGGCCGCGTGCCTCGGCGGCGTGGAACATCGCCTCGGCGGTGGCGGTGACCTGGCCGCGGGCGCCTTCCTGGGCGGCGCGGGCGAGTTGGGCGATCTCGCGGGGGTTGCCGAGCGAGGCGGCGAGGTGGCTCATGCTCGCGGCCAGGATGTACCCGCCGTACGCACGGTCGCCGGCCGCCTGGGCCAGCCGCAGCGCCTGGATGTAATACCGCTGGGCGAGGCCGGGTTGGCCGGTGTCGACCGCCATGTAGCCGGCCAGTTCCGTCAACCGGGCGACGGCGGAGAACAGTTCGCGCCCCACCGACTCGCGGTAGCTGCCGGCGAGCAGCCCGGAGACCACGCTGTTGAGGTAGTGCACGACCACCGGGCGGACGTGGCCGCTGCCGAAGCGGTGGTCGAGGTCGGTGAGTGCCTGGGTGGTCGCCTTGACCGCCTCGACGTCCGACATGCCCACGCGGGCCCCGCCGTTGCGCGCCACGCCCTGGTCGGGGCGGGTGATCAGCCAGTCCCGGCTGGGCTCGACGAGCGCGGAGGCGGCGACGGTGGAGCCGGTGAGGAAGTCGCGCCGGCCGACGTCGCTGCGCCACAGCTCGCAGACCTGCTCGATCGCGCCGAGCACGGTGGGGGCGAAGTGCAGGCCGATGCCGGTGGCGAGGTTCCGCCCGTTGGCCATGCCGATCTCTTCGATGGAGACCGCGCGGCCGAGCTTGCGGCCGAGCGCCTCCGCGACGATGCCCGGGGCGCGTCCGCGCGGCTGCTGGCCGCGCAGCCAGCGGGCCACGGACGTCTTGTCGTACCGCAGGTCGAGGCCGTGTTCGGCCCCGCACATGTTCACCCTGCGCGCCAGGCCGGCGTTGGAGCAGCCGGCCTCCTGGATCAGTGCCTGGAGCCTCTCGTTCGGCTGCCGCGCCACGAGTGGTCGTGCGGCCATCGATCCCCCCTTGTCGTCCTTAGTGAGTGTTTCTTCCCCAACCTCCGCCGATGAACCCCGCATTGGCGGCAATTCACCCGTTTCGGCCGGCTCGTGGCGCCGGGCCGGGCCGGGGTGTGCCCGCGGTCGGCCGGTGCTCCTTCGTTTGATACCCGGTTCCGGCCCGGGGCGCCCGTACGCGCCCCCGCGGATGCTTCCGTGCGCCCGGCGGTGAGCCACGGCCGGTGCCCCGTAACCGCGGCCCCGCGGGGCAGTTGTGCAGCGCGTGGACGACGCCCTCCCGCTGCCGGGCCAGCTCAGCGGCACGCACCTGCTCGACGCGGCGGTCTCGTACGCGCGGTGGCGGCACTGGGAGGTACTGCCCGGCACGTGGCTGGAGGCCGACGCGGGGGGCGCACCGCGCTGTTCGTGTGCCTCGGCGGCGTGCCCCTCCCCGGGCGCGCACCCGGCCCGGGCGGACTGGGCGGTCCGGGCGAGCGGCAGTGCCTCGGAGGTGCGCCGGATGTGGGACCGGCAGCCCCGCGCGTCGGTGCTGCTGGCCACCGGCCGCGGTTTCGACGTGCTGGAGGTGCCGGAGAGCGCGGGCTGCCACGCGCTGGCCAGGACCGAGCGGATGGACGTGGATCTCGGCCCGGTGATCGCCGCGCCGACCGGGCGGATGGCGTTCTTCGTGCTGCCCGGGGCGCGCGCGAAGGCGCCCGGACTGCTGGCCGCCCTCGGCTGGCCGCCGGGCGCGCTCGACCTGACGGTGCGCGGCGAGGGCGACTGGGTCGCGGCCCCGCCGACCCGGATGGGCAGGGGCGGCCGCGCACAGTGGGTGCGCCGCCCGACGGCCGCGAACCGGTGGCTGCCGGATATCGGCGCGCTGCTGAGTCCGCTGGCGTACGCGTGCGGGCGCGCGGCGGCGGAGGCCCGCGCGGTGCGTTGAACGGCGTCGGCGCCCGGCCGATGACCGTGAGTCACCCGCCTGACGGGACGTCGAACGGTCACCGCACGGAATGGCCCGCTACGGGCGGTTCTTCCCGCGGCGTGCGCGGCTGCTTCCACGGCCGTACCCGTAGCCGTCCCTGCGACGACCCGACCAGCCGTCACTGTCAGTGGTCGCACATAGGGTGTCCGTACACGGGACGGCGCGGCCGGGCAGCCGGCGCGGCGTGCGGTGGCCGTGGACGGGGATCGGTGGTCGGTGGACGGGGAGCGAGAGGTGCGGTGCGATGGGCGAGGAGCGCGGTGCGGGGCCGGAGGCGGACAGCCGCCGGCTGCCGTCGTATTACGGGGACCGGTCCGCCCAGGCGGGCGGGGCCGCTTACGGAGCCGGGCCCGGTGCGGGTGCTGCGGCCGGGCCGCCGCCCGCGCTGCTGGTGCGCGGCCTGCGCAAGCGGTTCGGTGACCAGGAGGCCGTCGCGGGCATCGACCTGGAGCTGCCCGCCGGCCGCTTCGCCGGTCTCGTGGGGCCGAACGGGGCGGGGAAGACCACGACCCTGTCGATGGTGACGGGGCTGCTGCGCCCGGACGAGGGGCTGGTGCGGATCGTCGGCCGCGACGTGTGGAGCGACCCGGTCGACGTGAAGGCGCGGATCGGCGTGCTGCCGGAGGGGCTGCGGCTGTTCGAGCGGCTGTCGGGCCGCGAACTGCTCACGTTCACCGGGCGGCTGCGCGGGCTGCCGGTGAAGGACGTGGACCTGCGCGCCACCCAACTGCTGGACGTGCTCGACCTGTCGGGCGCGCAGCACAAGCTCGTGGTGGACTACTCGACGGGTATGCGGAAGAAGATCGGCCTGGCCGCGGCCTTGCTGCACAACCCCGAAGTCCTCTTCCTGGACGAGCCGTTCGAGGGCGTCGACCCGGTGTCTGCGCAGGTGATCCGCGGGGTGCTGGTGCGCTACACCGCCACCGGCGGCACCGTGGTGTTCTCCTCCCACGTGATGGAGCTGGTGGAGAGCCTGTGCGACTGGGTCGCGGTGATGGCGGCCGGCCGGATCGTGGCGCACGGCGCGCTCGCCGAGGTGCGCGGCGAGGCGGCGACGCTCCAGGACGCGTTCTTGTCACTGGTCGGCGCCGACCGCGGCTCCGGCGGGGACCTGGACTGGCTGGGCGGGGGCGCGAAGTGACCCGCGACGACGCCCGTGCCACCAGCGCCCCGCTGCCGCAGCCCCTGCCTCCCGAGGCGCCGCGCATCGCCCCGACCGGCACCCGGCCCGGCGCCCCGTCAGAACCCGCGCCCACCGCTGCCCCTGCCGGCGCATCCCCCGCCGCGCCTGCCGCCCCTTCCCCCGCTCCCCCCGCCGCAGACCGTGCCGCAGACCGCGCCGCGGACCGTGCCGCCCCTGTCACCGCGACCTTCGTCCGCCTCAAACTCGCTGTGCTGCGCAACGGGGTCCGGCAGTCCACCGGCCGCACCGTCAGCTGGTGCCTAGGTGTCGGCCTCGCCCTGCTGTGCGCGCTCGCCAACGGCGCGGGCATGATCGCACTGCGCGGCGACGCGTACGCACCGGCCGCCGCGACCACACTCGTCACGGCGGTGGCCATCGGCTGGACGGTGATGCCGCTGTTCTTCTTCGGCGGCGACGACACCCTCGACCCGACCCGGCTGGCGATGCTGCCGCTGCGGCCCCGACCGCTCGTCACCGCGCTGCTGGTGTCGTCCCTGGTCGGTCCGGGCCCGTTGTTCACGCTGCTGATCGGCGCCGGTTCGGTGGCGGCCCTCGCGCACGGCGCGGCCGCCGTCGTCGTCGCGGTGCCCGCGGTCGTCCTGCTGCTGGCGGTGTGCGCGGCCGCCTCCCGGGGCGTCGCGGCGGCCAACACCCGCCTGCTGACCAGCCGCAAGGGCCGCGACCTCGCCCTGCTCAGCGGGCTGGTCGTGGCCGTCGGCGCGCAGCTGGCCAACCTCGCGCTCAGCTCGCTCTCCTCCCACCACGGCCTGCACCGGGTCACCTCCGTCGCCTCGGTGCTGCGCTGGGTCCCGCCGGCCTCCGCCGTCGACGCGGTGCGCTCGGTCTCCACCGGCGCCTACGGGCAGGCCGCCGCCCAACTCGCGCTCGCGGCGGCCTTGCTGGCGGTCCTGCTGCGCTGGTGGTACCGCTCGCTGGACCGGCTGATGATGTCGCCGGACTCCTCCACCCTCCAGCCCGCGGCCGGCGGCACCGAACGCAAGGGCGGCCGCCGCCCGCTGCTGTCGCGGCTGCTGCCCGAGCGGATACTCTCCGGCCGCACCGCCACCGTGATGGAGCGCCAGTTCCGCTACGTGGGGCGCGACCCCAAGCTGCGCGCGTCCTGGGCGACCGGGCTGGCGGTCGGCCTGCTGCTGCCGCTGGTCGCGGTCGTCCAGCACGGCTCGGTCTACCAGTGCCTGTGGACCGCCGGACTGCTCGGCATGCAGATGTACAACCAGTTCGGGATGGACCACTCCGCGTTCTGGACCGTCGTCGCGACCACCGCCACCCGCAAGGAGGCCGAGGCCGAGCTGCGCGGCCGGGCCCTGATGCTCACGGCCGTCGCCCTCCCGTACGTCACCGTGGTGACGTACGCGACCGCGCTCCTGCTGGGCCGGGCGGGCACCATCCCCGAAGTGCTCGGCATGGCCTACGCGTTCCTCGGCGCGCTGATCTCCACCGGCGGCTACGCCAGTGTCCGCTTCCCGTACGCGGTCACGCAGGACAACGCGTTCGGGAACGCCGCGCCCGGCAACGGCTCGATGGTGGCGTTCAACGCGCTGGGCGGTTCCGTGGTCGCGTCCGCGTTCTGCCTGCCGGTGCTCGGCCTCGATCTCGCGCTGCACCTGACCGGCCACCACGCCCTGCTGTGGACGGTGCTGCCGCTCGGCGCGGTGTACGCGGCCGCGCTGTCGGTGGCGAGCCTGCGGTTCACCGCGCCCCGGCTGCTCGACCGGCTGCCGGAGATCCTCAGCGCGGTGGCGGTGCCCTGAACCGGCCGCGCACCGACCGGCCGCGCACCGGACCCCGGGGCGGGCCGGCCCACCGGCCCGCCCCCGCACGTCAGTTGGCGATGCTGCCCCGCCAGGTCGGCATCAGCTCGTCCAGCAGCGCCTCGACCCGCGGCGGCATGCCCCGGCCCGGACCGGTCTCCGCCGCCCGGGCGAACAGCGCCGAGGCGGCCGCCTCCAGCCGGCCGGCGTCCCCGGTGGCGTTGGCGGCCCGCAGGTAGGCCAGCCACAGGCGCTCGTCGTCCGGCGAGATCGCCATGCCGGTCTCGATCGCGGCGACCGCCGCCTTCGGCTTGTTCGCGTCGAGGTGCAGCGAGGACAGCGCGAGCGCGATCTCCGCGACCAGCACCGGGTGCTGGGCGTCCACGATCTCGTGGCCGAGCCAGGCGTAGCGGCCCGGTGCACGGTCCTCGAAGAGCCGCCCGCGGGCGAGCGACAGCGCGTCGGTGAGCAGCCGGCGGCGGGCCACCGGGTCGCCGGCCGCCCGCCCCTCGGTGGCCTCGTGGTGCAGCGTCTGGAGGACGTCCCAGTCCGAGACGACCGACGTGCTCAGCACGATCCGCCCGGTGGTGTCGATGGTCAGCCGCTCCCCGCCGTCCGGGTCGGTGCCCAGCCACTCCCGCAGCCGCCCGATGAGCGCGTCCCGCACATCCTCGGTGACCCCGCGCGGCCACAGCGCGGACGCCAGCACCCGCGGGTGCACGCCCTCGCGGTGCAGCAGCAGCAGCGCCAGCGCCTCGTGCAGCAGACCGCTGCGCTCCCGGTCGGGCGCGTCGATGCCGACCACCTCGAACGGGCCGAGCAGCCGCGCGTACACCCCGGGCCGGCCCTGGTCGCTCAGGTCCACCAGGAACGGCGGCGCGTCCGGGCCCGGGTCGTCGCCGCCCGCCTCCGCGAACAGCCGCAGCACCGACTCGTACTGCGCCTTCGGCAGCAGCTGGGCCTTCATGTCCAGGCCGAGCAGCGGCGCGAGCAGCCGCCCCGCCGGGGTGATCTCCAACTCCCATGCCGCGCCCGGCAGGTCGTTGCGGCTGGAGCCGATCAGGTAGCCGATGCCCAACCGCCCGGAGTCCGCGGCCAGTTCCGCCAGCCGTTCCGCCTCCTCCGGCGTGGGCTCGGCGGCCAGCAGCACCAGATGCGGCGCCCACTGGGTGTGCTGGGCGCGGCCGGTACGGCCGGTGAGCACACTGTCCTGGCCCGCGGTGCGCAGGGCGCCGACGCGCTGCCGCGTCTCCGCGGCCATCAGCTCCACGGCCTCGGCGACCGTGGCGATGTGCCGCACCCGGGCGGGCGCCAGCGCGGTGAGGTCCTGGGCGAAGCCGACCAGCGTCACCGTCATCCGGTCCGACCAGCCGTTCGTCGCCAACTCCGCGGCCACCGAGCCGAGTACGGCCTCGCGGTCCGAGGCGGCGCCGCTGAGCGCCACGATCCCGGGCACCGCCTCCAGGTTGAGCAGCAGCCGCGCGCTGTCCAGGGTGCCGAGCACCGCGAGCCCGGGGTAGGGCGCCGCGGCCGAGGAGTCCACGTCGTCGACCAGCGCGGCCCGCTCCAACTGCCAGAACGTCTCGTCCTGCCCGGTGTGCCAGGGCGCCGGCGGTTCGCCGTCCGGCCAGGCCAGTTGGAGGTGCAGGGCGTCGTCGGTGAGCCAGGCGGCGTACACCACCGGCAGCTTGCGGCCGTCCGCGTCGAGCCGTGCGGACAGCGAACGCAGCGCCCGGTCCAGGAAGTCGACCGCGTCCTGGTCGGCGCCGATGCGCAGCGCGTCGGCGACGTCGGCCTCCGCGCCGGTGGGGGTGCGCGGGGTGCGCAGCGCGCCCGCGGACAGCGACTGCCACAGTGCGGTGCGGCGCCGCCGGCCGAGCGCGGCGAGCAGCCCGGCGGCCAGCAGCGGCGCGCCGATCAGGGCGTCGGACAGGTCGAAGCCGTGCGAGGCCGACATTCCGGTGACCACCTCGCTCGCACCGGCCGCCGCACCCTGGTGGGCGCCGCCGCCCGAGCCGCCCGTACCGCCGGAGCCGCCCTGCTCCCCGGCCGGGGTCTGGTGCGCGGCGTGCGCGCCCTCGGCCGCGGTGTCCTTGGCGCCGCCGTGCTGGGCGTAGTGCAGGATGTCGGGCGCGGTGTGCGGGGCGGCCACCGGCATCTCGACGAGGTCGCCGCCGTGCGCGTCGGCGGGCATCTCCAGCACCCAGCCGGGCCGGATCAGGCTCGCCTGCGACAGCTGCGAACCGTCGGGCTGCACCCGGTCCTTGTTGAGCTGGTAGATCTCCTTGTAGCGGCGGCCGTCGCCGAGGTGGCGCTGCGCGATCTCCCACAGCGAGTCGTGGTGGCGGCCCTCTGGGGGGTTGATCCGGTAGAACTTCGTGGCCTGCTGCGTGGACTGCCCGCCGCCCTGCGCGCTGGATCCGCCCGTCCCGGTCTGGTGCTGCACGGCGGTCTGGTGGGTCGTCTGCTGGCCGGGCGTCGCCTGGGCGGTGGCGGCCACCCCGGGCCGCGCCTGGCTCTCCATCGAGTGCTGCTGGCCGAGTTGGGCCAGGCCCGGCACCAGGCCCGCGGTGCTGACGCCGATCAGCAGCAGCGCGGCGATCAACTGGCGGGCCAGCAGCTGGCTCGGGCCGCTGCCCGGCACGCGCGTCGGCATGCCGACCCCGGACACCGCCGCCTTCGCCTCCACCAGCACGCACGCGGTGAACTGCGCCCACGCCACCCACACCAGCACCGCCAGCGTGTTGACGAACGTCTCGGAGGTGATCGGCTGTTGCAGCACCTCGGAGTCGAAGTGGTGCGGGAAGGGCGAGCCGATGTACACCAGCAGCGCCGCGGGCACCGCCACCACCAGCACCAGCAGCGCCAGGAACGCCCCGAAGGCCCGCAGCAGGTCACCGAACGTACGCTGCCTGCGCGGCTGTCGGGGCGCTCCCCCGCCGTGCTGTGCCCGGTTACGTCCCGTGGCGGTCGTGCGTGCCATGGCTGCTTCCTCTGCCTTCGGTGGTGCTACGGGTCCTTGTCGTACGTACGACGGTGCGTGCTTCGCCTGCCGCGCTCGCGGTCAGGGGCCGGTGATCGACACGGCGTCCGCCCGGCCCTCGACGGTGATCGAGTCGTGGTAGAAGAAGCCGCTGAGGATCGGTCTGTAGGTCACGTACACCACCACCTCGACCCGGTCGGGCCCGGTCGGCGGCGTCGGGCAGCCGGAGCGGCGCCAGTCGGCGGCCGGCAGGTTGACGTCGCGGGCGAACTGCTGCACCCGGGCGGTGCACTGCTGGTAGTTGATGACCGGCTGGGCGCCGCTGGCCTGGGCGTTGCGCAGCGCGGCCACATCGATGTCCTGGGCGGCGTACCGCGCGGCCTGCTCGGCGATGTCGGCGGCGCGCTCGCGCTTGGCGATGGACAGCCCGCCGTCCACCACGAAGGCGGCGAGTGCCATGAACACCAGCGCGAAGATCACCACGGCGGCGGCGCCCGAGCCGCGGTCGTCGCCGCGCAGCGCCCGCAGCCGGGCGGTGAGGGTACGGCCGGCCGCGGTCGCACCCAGCCGTTTCACCGTGGCCGTCGTCGCCGCCTGCGCCGTCGCTGCCGTCGTCACTTCCGCCGTCGTCACGTCCGTCGCCGTCCTCATGTCGCCGACCTGCGGTACGGGTCGAGCGGGGACGCCGACGTGGAGGTGACGGTCTTGTTGATGGGCAGCCCGAGGAAGCTCAGGCCCCGAACGGTGCAGGTGACCTCAATGGTGAAGAGGGTGTCGGGCTGGAAGCTGGTGTCGCCGACCGCGGTGACCGTCGCCGGCGCCGTGCAGGTGCCGTCGAGGTCGTCGTGCGCGGCCTTGACCGCCTGCTGCATCGCCTCCGAGCGGCTGTGCTCGATCGATCCGGCGCGCGCGGCGTCGCGTGCCGCGCCGTCCACCGCCCCGCGCCCGTCGACGAGTTGGCCGAACGCGACCAGCATCAGCACGAACATGATGATGATCGGGGCGAGGATGACCACCTCGATGGTGGACAGCCCCCCGTCGCCGCGCGCCCGCCGGGCGGCCGCGGCGCGTGCTCTGCGCGCGAACTCCATTCCCCTCATCCCCCGTTGTCCGGCACGAACCGCTCGACCGGACCCGACGACGTCTCGTTCACCCTGAAGGAGAAACCGGGCAGCGGGAAGACCTTGGGCACCGTCGCCGTCACCCGGACCTGGACCGTCTCCGCGTCCTGCGGGTCACGGCTCGGCGAGACCTGCGGGTCGATCAGCAGTTCCGGCCCGAGCTGGCTGATGTAGTCGCTCGCGGCCTTGCTCGCGTCACCGGACCAGTCCTCGCCGGTCGCGGCCTCGTCCCGCGCCTTGCGGGCGCCCGCCCGGGCGGCGGCCTGCGCGACGTGATCGGCGAAGTAGTACATGCCGAACTGCACCGTCGCGAAGATCATGAAGAACAGCACCGGGGTGAGGAGGACGAACTCGATGGCGGTCATCCCGCGGTCGCCGCCGGCCCGCCCCGGCGCCGCCGCGCGGCTGCCGACGCCGCTGTCGCCGTGCGCCGCGTCGAGCCTGCGGCGCACGGCGCGGCGCAGGCTGCGGGTCGTCCGTCCCATCGCTGCTCTCCCCCGGTCCGCCGATCAGCAGCCGTTGTCGCCGTTGGTGTTGGCGATGCAGTTGCTGACGCCGTTGGCCTTGCTGTTCAGGGCGTTCTTGATGATGACGCCGACCGCGGCGACGATGGCCACCACGATCGCGGAGATCACCACCCACTCGACGGCCGAGGCGCCGCGGGACAGGTCGTCCTCGTTGCGGACGCGGTCGATCCGGGCGCGCAGGTAGGTGTGGAGGAAGCTCAGGCCGGGGTCGAAGGAAGTCAGTTTGTCCATGCGGTTCATGGCTCGGTCCTCTCGGTGGAACGGTCGTCGGTGGGGCGGCACGGTGGTGATCAGACCTGGAAGACCCGCATCGCGGCGGGGTAGATCAGGAAGACGAGGAAGCCGGCGGCCAGCAGCATCTGGGCGACCAGCATCGACTGGGACTGCTCACCCGCCTGGCCCTCGATCTCGGACAGTTCGCGGTGGCGCATCGTCTCGGCGCGCGAGGCCAGCGAGTCGCGGACCTTCGCACCGTCGTCGGCGACGAGCGCGAGGGTGACACCGAGGTCCTGCAACTCCTCGATGCCGAGTTCGTCGCCGAGCCGGCCCAGCGCGACCCACTGGCTGGTGCCGGTGATCCGGGCGTCGGCGAGGCAGTTGCGGATACGCATCAGCGCCCAGCCGTCGCTGATCTCCGCGGCGGCCATCAGCGCCTCGGGCAGACCGCGACCGCCGGCCAGGTTCATCGCGACCAGGTCGAGGTAGGCGCCGATCACCCGCCGCAGGTCCTTGCGCTTGGTCGCGGCGTCGCGCCGTACCTCCAGGTCCGGCAGCAGGAAGAACACCGCGGCGAAGAGCAGCGCCAGCCAGACCGGGATGATCGGGTTGACGCCGAAACCGACCTCCGCCGCGACCGCGAACACCGCCGGGCCGAAGACGACACCGGCCGCGGCCAGCACCGTCTTGGTGGCGAGGAACGCCTCCCAGCTGCGGTCCAGCACCGCCAGGTCGGCGCGCAGCGAGCGCTGCTCCCAGCCCTGCTGGAGGTAGAAGGCCGCGATCCGCTGCCCGAGCCGGGCGCGCCAGCCCTCGGCCGCGTCGGTGGCGGCGGCGCTGTCGGTGGTGACGCCGGCGGCGCGCAGCGCGTCGATCTGCGCGATGGTGGAGACCGCGCTGCGCCGGGTCGGCGTCAGCGCCCGGACCAGGGCGAAGACGCCCAGGCCGAAGACGCCGCCGACCAGGCACGCGAAGACGATGGTGGTGGTCATCGGTTGCCGGCCCCCTGTCCCGGCACGGCCGGACGGCCCTGCGCTCCGTAACCCTGCGGGCCCTGGGCACCTTGGGCGCCTTGGGCGCCGTAACCCGGTGTGCCCTGCGGCCCTTGGGCGCCGTAACCCGGCGAGCCCGGCGCGCCCGGACCACCCAGTGCGCCCGGTGCCCCCGCGCTCCCCGGTGCCGCAGGTGCGGCCGGGGCGGCAGGTCCACCCGGCCCGCCCGGTCCGGCGGTGGTGCCCGGCGCCCCCGCTCCGCGGTACCCGCCCCGCGCCGCGCCCGGCGCCTGCTGGGGTCCGCCGCCGTACGGTCCGCTCTGCCCGCCGGGCGGACCCTGCCGGCCGACCGCGCCCTGCGGGCCGGACGGGAACTGTCCGACGACCGGCTGCTGGGCGACCCGCTCGGGGGCGTGCACGAGGAACCGGTCCGGGGTCTCGATCTTCGACAGCTTGCGCAGCCACCAGAACCCGGCCGCGAACAGCAGGCACACGATGGCGAGCATCAACTGCCCGACGGGCGTGCCGTACGGCTTGACGAAGCCGCGGTTGAAGACGGCCAGGCCCAGCACGAACACCACGGAGACCACGACCACGATCTGCACGCTGCGCCGGGTGCTGGCGCGCTGCGCCATGACCCGCTGGCGCATGTCCACTTCCTCGCGGGAGGACTTCGCCAGCGCGCCGAGCACGTCCCGCAGACCGGGGCCGCGCAGCCGGGCGTTGAGGATGAGGGCGGCGATGATGATGTCGGCGGACGCGTCGTTGATCTCGTCGGCGAGCATCTGGAGCGCGTCGGGCAGCGGCCAGCGCGCCCGCAACCGGTCGACGAGGGACTCCAGATGGACCCGCAGCGCGGGTGCGGCGGCCCGGGCGGAGGCCGGAATGGCCTGCTCCAGGCCGACCGCGCCGGCGATGGTGTCGCGCAGCGACTCCGTCCAACCGGCCAGCGCCTCCACCCGTTTCATCGCGGCGCGCTCCTCCGAGGCCCCGCCGAAGAGCCGGTCCCAGGCGAAGACGAGCACCGCGGTGGCCGCGCCGAGCACCAGCCAGCGGGTGACGGCGAGGACCGCCAGGCCGACCACGATCGCGATGGAGCCGCGCTGGGTGAGGAACCGGCCGATCTCCGAGGCGCGTTCGGCGCCGGACTGCCCGGGGGCGGTCGGTTTCGGCGCCCAGCCGCGCATCGCCGCGATGAACAGCGCGATGCCGCCGCCGCCCACCGCCCCGGCGAGCAGCCCGTAGAACGCGGTCATCGAGAAGAAGCCGGACATCACCGCCACACCCCCGTGGGCTGGTAACCGTGGGCGAGCAGTTCGTCGAGGCAGGAGATGGGCGCGTGCGGCAGCGCCACACCGGCGTCCGGGTGCTCGGCGAAGATCTCGCTGGAAAGGACCCGGCCGTCCACGCCGTTCACCTCGCGGACGGAGGTCACGACGCGGCGCAGGGTGCCACCGCGCTGGAAGTCGTTGCGGCGCTGGATGAAGACCACGAAGTCGATGGCGCCGGCCACCAGCATCTGCGACGCCTCCACCGGCAGCCGCTCCTGCGCCTGGAGCGCGTAGGTGGAGATGCGGTTGAAGACCTCGGCGGAGCCGTTGGCGTGGATCGTGGACAGCGAGCCGTCGTTGCCCTGCGACATGGCGTTGAGCATGGTGACGATCTCGTCGCCGAGCACCTCGCCGACGATCACCCGGGAGGGGTTCATGCGCAGGCTGCGGCGGACGAGTTCGGCCATCGAGATGGCGCCCAAGCCCTCGGAGTTGGGCAGCCGCTCCTCGAACGCCACGACGTTGGGGTGCAGGTCGGGGAACTGGTCGAGGCCGAGTTCCAGGGCGCGTTCGACGGTGATGAGGCGCTCGTGCGGCGGGATCACGTTGGCCATGGCCCGCAGCAGCGTGGTCTTCCCGGCGTTGGTGGCCCCGGCGATCATCAGGTTCTTGCGGGCGAGGACCGCCGCGGACAGGAACGAGCCGACCTCGGGGGTGACGGTGTTGTTGCCGATCAGGTCGGCGAGGAAGACCTTGCCCAGGCGCGCCCGGCGGATGGACAGCGCGGGCCGGCGGGTGACGTCCATGACGGCCGAGAGCCGGGAGCCGTCGGGCAGCCGCAGGTCGAGCTGCGGGTTGGCGGTGTCGAACGGGCGCGAGGACAGACCGGAGTAGGCGCCGAGCACCTGGATCAGCTCGATGAGTTCCTCGTCGGTCTCCGCGACCGGCTCGACCTGCAACTCCCGGCCGTCGGAGTAGCCGACGAAGACCTGGTCGCAGCCGTTGATGTCGATGTTCTCGACCTCGGGGTCGTCCAGCAGCGGCTGGAGCCGGCCGACGCCGAAGAGCGCGGCGTGCACCGCTGCGGCGTACGCCTCCTCCGCGTGGGCGTCCGGCGGGGTGCGGCCGACGGCGATCTCGGCGCGCGCGTACGCCTCGAGTATCTGGGCGATGATCGCCCGGGCGAAGTGCCGTTCGTCCTCCGGCGACATCGCGGTACGGGCCGCCACCTGGTCCAGCCGCCGCTGCTCGGCGATGCGGTCGCCCGCCTCCTGCCGGAAGCGTTTGACCAGCGAGTGGTCGACCTCGCTCATCGCAGGACCCCGTACCGCTGCGGCACGTCGGCGGTCACCTGGCGGGCCGAGCGGATCAGCAGCGACTTGTCGAGGCGGCCGCGGCGCCGGCCGCTGAGCATCTCGGCGCCGGCCGGGTCGTCCGCGAGGGTGCCGACCACCCGGGCGGAGATCTGCGACGCCACCAGCATCTCGTTGACCTGCGCGGCGAGTTTGGCGCTGTGCCCGGTGTCGGCGACGAGCAGCACGCCGATCGGCGGGTAGCCGAGCGCGGCGGCACCGCGCTGCGAGCCGTGCAGTTTCGCCGACAGCGTGCCGGCGCGGTCCCTGACCCGGGCCAGGTTCTCGGGCGCGCTACGGGCGACGAGCAGCACCAGCGCGGCGTGCGGCAGCAGTTCCAGACTCGGCGAGTCCGGGCCGAGGCGGCCGCAGTCGGCGATCACGTCGGCGGCGCCGTTCGGCGACTCGGCGAGCGTCGCGAACGCCTGGCCGAGCACTGGCCACAACCCGGACAGTCCCGCGGCCTGTTCGGGCCCGGCCAGGCCCACGAGCACGTCGAGCCCGCCGACCAGCGGCTGCGCGTGGTCCCACAACTGCTCGGCGGCCAGGCCGTGCCGGGCGGTGGCGGCCAGCGACAGCAGGCCGGAGTTGGGGTTGAGCACCCCGCCGTGCGCGCCCGTCGAACGGTAGACGAGGTCGCCGCCGGCCGGGTCGGCCTCGGCCAGCAGCACGCGGCGCGGCCATACGGCGGCCAGCGCCAGTGCCGTGGTGGTGACGCCTGGGGAGCCCTTGTCCGCTGCGATTGCGATCAGTGCCATGTTGTCTGCCTCGTCCGTGCCTGGTCCGCGCCGCTGGTTCAGTGCTTGCTGGGGACGAGCACGAGGGAGACGTCGCCCGCCGCGGAGGCGGTCGCCAGCGCACCGGCGTCGGCGGCGTCCGCGATGACCGTGATGGTCTCGCTGCCGTCGCCGAAGCTGCTGTTGCTGCCCGTGTCGATGTCCTTGATGACGAGGTTGCCGCTGATCGGCTCGGCGCCGCCGGTGCTGCCGGACGAACCCGACGAACCCGACGAGTCGCCTGAGGACTTGACGTCGTTGCCGACCAGGTACGCCGCCACGGTCAGCCCGTCGGCGAGGCCGCTGGGGAACTGGCCCTTCTTCAGGGACAGGCCGACCAGCGTCTTGCCGGCCGCGAGCACCTCGGACTTCTGGGTGATCATCGAGTTGACGACGATCGACCCGCTGGTCAGGTTGGTCGCGGCGCGCCAGTTGCTGGCGAGGTCCTGGCGCTGGTTCCACCGGATGTACTTGACGTCGGTGCCGTCCGCGACCATGACCTCGCGCATCGCCGACAGCGGGATCTTGTCGCCGACCGCGACGTCGGCGGTGACCTCCACGACCGACACCTTGTTGCCCGCGCGCAGCACCATCACGGTGGCGCCGAGCGCGCCCACCAGGATCAGCAGCACCGCCAGCGCGGCCAGCGCGGGTTTGCGCTCGCGCGGCGCGACCGGCAGCCGGCTGCCGACGGCGGGTCCGTTCAAGTTGGGTGCGGGAACGGACTGACGGCCACTGCCGCCGCCCGCGGCGGAACGTTCCCTGGTTTTCACTTCACTGCCCCCGAGCCGGCGCTTCGCATCAGCCATTTCGGCCACCCGGGGCAGTTCCGTCGCTCTCCCGTCCGGCGACGACCCCGCAGGCCGATGTCAAGTCACCGCACGCTATCAGCGGGCAACAAATGCCCTCAAGGCGTGGCCCGTGACAACCCGCATACAGCATGGCAACAGAACGAAACGGGGTCCGTTCGCCGGCGGTCGACTGTGCCGCCGGTCCGTTGTCCCGCTGCCCTGTTTCGGAACGATCGGAACTACCGGAAACGATCCATGTTGTACATCTTGGCGTCGCCCGGCGTGACCTTCTCCGGCAGCTTCTTGATCTCGGCGTCGATCACCGGGACGAGCCGGCCGAGCAGCGTCTGGATCGTGCCGTGCCGGCCCTTGACATCGGCGCCCCAGGTGTCGGCCGCGGTGCCGACCCAGACGTTTCCGCCGCCCATGTCCGAACACGTCGTCTTCAACGGCTCCTTGAGGGTGCCGAGGTCCCGGATCAGCTGGGTCTTCAGGTTCTGCAGGTCGGTGATCGCCGGATTCGGCACGGTCGCCTGCGGATTGCTGTCGTTGCTCCCCATCGTGTTCTCCCCCGTGTGTTCGCGACCCTTCGGCCTCTATCGTATCTGCCAGCCCCCGCAGGAGGACGAGGACCACGTGACGAACAACACCGCCGACAACGACAACGACATCGCACTCACCCCGATCTCCGTGCCCGACCCCGCCGCCCGCGAGCGCGCCAGGCGCCGCAGGAGGGTGCTCGCCGTCGTGGGCGCCGTGGTCGTGGTGGCCGGCGGCATCACGTGGTGGGCGGTCGCCGCGAACGGCGGCGACAGCAAGCCGGTGAAGCACACCGCCGTGATCCCGAAGGCGTTCGGGGCGTACACGGAGGCGAAGGACGGCGACACCGAGTGGACGGCGCTGTCGAGCGTCAACACCGACCCCGCGAAGGGCGAGGCGCACCTCACCTACCGCGCGGCCGGCGGCCGGGCCGCGGTGATCACCGTCCGCCTCGACCCGCCGGACTTCACCGCCGACGACGGAACTCGAACCGGCCCGGGTTCCGAGAGCGAGACGAAAAATCTCCTGGGGGTCGACAAGGACCAGAAGATCACCAGCTACCCGGCCGGGAAGCAGGACGGCCAGGTCCAGTGCGCCGACACCACGGGGGCCGGCCGCACCATCACGACGTGTGCCTGGCAGTCCGAGGCCGCCGAAATCACCTACAGCCCGGTGCTGGACCACCGCACCGTCAAGGAGCAGCCGCAGGCCGTCACCGACTTCCGGGCCTTCCTCGACGCGCTGAAGATCGAGCCCGTCGGCAAGAGCGGCTGACTCGTCCGCTGAGCGGGCCACCGGCCGCCCGGCGCACCACCGGGCGGCCGTCTGCGCGCGGCCGGCTCACTCCGCCAGGTGCTGGAATTGCTGCCCCTGCGTGAAGCCCCGGGAATCCACGTGGTTGACGATCGCCGGGTCCATCAACCAGTTGGTGTACGCGGTGCGTTGACGCGTCGTCATCTTGTCGATGTCCATCACGGTGCCGTCGGACGCGAGGAAGTTGTCGGCCGGCGCCTTGATGTAGCCCTTCGGGTCGCCGGTGTACGTCTTCGCCGGCCCGTTCCTCGGGTGGATCGTGACGGGCGCGGTGACGTCGGACGAGAAACCACCGCCCGAAAGCTGGGCGTTGGCCTCTTTCTGGTACTCGTTCTGCCAACTCACGTCGAGTTCGGAATCGTTGATCTGCTTGTACTTGGCGGCCAGGCCCGGTGCGTCCTCCGGGTCCACGTGAATAGCGTTCTTGGCGTAGTCGATGATCAGGTCCTTGGCCGTGCCGCCGAGTTCCGTGGCCTTCTCGGTGCCGAGCTCCATGATGGCGCTACTGCCACCGGTGGCACCGGCCTCCACCGCGGAAGCCGCCCAGTCGATCATCGTGTCGCGGGCGCTGTTGACGCTTTCCGCCCAGTCGTCGGCGTCCGTCTCGATCGAGCCCTTGGCGTACTCGAACGCGCTGCTGTACGCCTTCATCATCATGCCGCGCTGCATGGCGCGGTAGTCCTGGGCGTGCTCGGTGGTGTCGGACTTCGCGCTGCCGACCTCGTTGGTGATCTGGGTCCGGAAGGCGTCGAACAGCGCGCTCTCCTGGCCGGCGACGGTGGGGTTGCGCGCCGACTCGTTGAGCAGCGCCTGCCACAGCGGCGCGCCCACCTCCAGGCCGGGGCGACCGGGGTCCTGCCCGTCGAGGAACGCCTTCTGGTCCCACTGCGACATCTTCTCGGTGAAGCCGCCCTTGGTGGCGTCCGCGCCCCACAGCTTGTTGCCGCTCGGCGACGTGATCCCGTAGACCATGTCGCTCCAGTTGGCGGTGACCAGCTTGCCGTAGTAGACGTCGATCGGGTCGTAAGGATGGATCTTGCTGGAATCGCCGTTCTGGTGGCGGTAGTTGTCCATCATGATGCGGGCGGTGAGCTTCTCCGCGAGCGGCCGGTTCGTCGCCTTGAGGTCGATCGTGCCGGCCGACATCAGGTCCGCGAACGCCTGGGCACGGGCGGGTGGTTGGCCGAGGTCCCAGGGGCCGTGCGGATAGATGATCGTCTGCATCGTGTCGTAGTTGTGGTCCATCCACTCACCCGACGCCTCGGCGTTCTTACCGATCGCGTTGAACAGCTGGGTGTAGTGGTCGTCGGCGAAGACGCCCTTGTCGAGGCCGGAGCTGTTCATGAACTCGCTGCCGTTCTTCGACGGGTCCTTGTCGAAGACGCGGTCGCCGAGCGCGACGAGGTAGTCCTTGTCCTGCGAGCCGCCCGGCAGCAGCGAGGTGAGGTAGTCGGCCCGGAAGACACCGCGCGGGTCCTTGAAGTTGTCGAACCACTTGCTCCAACTCGCCTGCTTCTGCTGGGCGGTCTGACCCTCGTAGGCGACCTTCGTGAAGGTGCCGAAGGTCTTGGCGATGACGTCGCGGTCGTGCTTGGCCTCGTCCGGGTGGTCGCCGTACCGGCCGTAGAAGTTGTCGTCGGCCATGTCGTTGGTGAGCTGGAGCAGGTTCTTCGAGCCGAGCTGGTTGTAGAACGCCTTGAGGTAGTCCGGGTCGTCGGAATGGGCGCTCAGATCGGCGAACAGGTCCTCGGACGGGTCGTCGCCCTTCTTGAGCGCGTCGTTGTACTTGTCCGCCAGCGCCTTGCCGTCCTTCTGCGACTGGGCGGTGGTGTTCACCATGCTGTCGTCGATGCTGACCATGCCCTTGTGGTCCGGGTACGGCTTGTCCGCGGCGATGGCCAGGTGGTAGCGGCGGGTGAGCATCGGCATCTGGTCGTCCAGCCAGCCGCAGATGCCGATGAGTTGGGTGAGAGAAGAGGAGTCGAGTCCCTTTTCCTCGAACTGGTACTTGTACGAGGACGCGGTCGACCGCAGCAGGTCCTTGTCGCTCTTGAACGAGCTCGTCATCTTCTGCAGGCCGTCCGGATCTATCCCGGAAAACCCCATCCGCTTCTCCTCCCGTGTGTACTTCGCCCCGGTTCGCCGACCGCTCGCGCCGCGCGGGCGGCCCCGCCCGTGCGACCTGGGTGCTCCCGGCCCGGGCCCCGTGTCAGGAATGAGGATCGCACAGGGCGGCGGAACGGTTCCGTGCTGCGGAAGTCGGCGCCGCCGCCGTACCCCGCGGAAACCCGGGCATGCCCGGCCGTGCCCCCTCCGCTGCCCGACGGGGCTTACCCGGGGTTTCCGCGGGCCTATAGCCTCGTGGCAGCAGTGGACGGTTAATGGGAACAGGCACAGCGAATGCAGGGCCCGGTCCGGGCCTACGGGGAGGGGCACAGCCATGCGCGTGACCGTGACGGTCGTACAGCAGGGCGTCGACGCGCAGGACGTCCTGATCACGGCCGACGACTCCGCGAGCGCGGGCGACGTCGCACTGGCGCTGGCGCAGTCCGTGGGCGCGGTGGCCCACGAACCGGCCGGGCACGGCGGGGGCGTGGTCGTCCAGTTCCCCGGGCAGTACCAGAACGGGGGCCGGCCCGACGCGGCCGGCGGGTGGGCCGGCCGGCCCGCCGACCCCGCACCCGCCGCCGTGCCGGTGCTGTGGGCGGACGGTGTGCCCTGCGACCCGCAGGCGCAGGCGCAGTCCGTGCTGCGCGACGGCATGCGCGTCACCGTCGACGACTCGATCGGCCCGTTCATGCGCACCGGCGAGCCGTCCGGGCGCTACGAGGTACGGGTGTGCGCCGGGCCGGGCGCGGGCCGGGTGGCGCGGCTCGGTGTCGGCACCGCGACCATCGGCTCGGCGCCGAACAGCACGGTCGCCGTGCAGGACCCGTCCATCCCGCCGGCCGCCGCGCGGGTCTCGGTGGCCATGGACGGCACCGTGCTGCTGACCGGCGCGCCCGGCGCGGGCCTGACGCTGGAGAACGAGCCGGTGGAGGCGGAGCGGCCGTGGCCGCTGCGCGCACAGCTCAAGGCCGGCGACTCGGTGCTGGTGCTGGACCGGCCGAGCGCGCCGGACGCCCACCTGTCGCCGATGGGCGAGGGCGGACTCGCGTACAACCGGCCGCCGCGGCTGACCGCGCCGCCGCCCCGGCAGCTGCTGTACGTACCGCAGAAGGACGCCAAGACCGACCGGGCCCGCTTCCAGGTGCTCACGCTCATCGCGCCGGTTGTGGTCGGCGTGACGATGTACTTCATGGTGCACCAGATCTACATGCTGCTGTTCTGCGCCATGAGCCCGGTGATGATGGTCGGCCAGTGGATCAGCGACAACCGCGCCGGCAAGCGCAAGAACCAGGACGCGGCGAAGAGCTACAAGGCCGCGATGGCCGAGTACGAGGAGAGCCTGGAGAACGCCCGGCTCTCCGACCAGCGCGAGCGGCGGGCCAACTACCCGGACGCCGCCGAGATCCTGCTCTTCGCGACCGGCCCGCGCCGCCGGCTGTGGGAGCGGCGGCTCACCGACCCCGACGCGCTGCGGCTGCGGATCGGCGTCGCCGACATGCCCGCCGACATCGAGCTGCGCCCCAAGGGCCGGACGGCCGAGGACGCCGTGCCGCCGGAGCCGCCGCTGGTGTACGACGTGCCGCTGCCGCTGCCGGTCCCGGAGATCGGCGTGGTCGGTATCGCCGGTGAGCGGGCCCGGGCGCTGGGCACCGTCCGCTGGCTGGTGTCGCAGGCCGCGGTGCTGCACAGTCCGCGGGACCTGTCGATCGTGGTGCTGTCCTCCGCGCCCGACGCGGCGCGGTCCTGGAACTGGGCGCACTGGCTGCCGCACCTGACGCCCCAACAGGGCCAGGACTGCGTGGCGTTGATCGGCACCGACCAGGAGGCGGCCGGCCGCCGGGTCAACGAACTCCTCCAGGAGCTGGGCCGGCGCAAGGCCGACACCCTCGCCAACCAGGGCGGGAGGCTGCGGCCGGACCCGTTCGTCCTGGTGGTGCTGGACGGTGCGCGGCTGCTGCGCCGGATGCCGGGCGTGCCGCAACTCCTCCAGGAGGGACCGCAGTTCGGCATGTTCGCGCTGTGCGTCGACGAGGACGAGCGGCTGCTGCCGGAAGAGGTGCGGCTCGCGGTGTGCTGGTCGCCGCACGCGGCCAGCCGGCTGCACCTGCGCGGCGGCGGGCTGGAGCGCCTCGGCGAGGTGCTCGCCGACCAGGTCGGCCCGGAGTGGTGCGAGCTGGTGGCCCGTTCGATGGCACCGGTGCGCGACGTCAGCCGCGACGACGCGGACAGCGCGCTGCCGACGTCCGCGCGGCTGCTGGACCTGCTGGGCATGCCCGACCCGGTCGGGGAGCAGGTGGCCGGGATCTGGCAGCGCGGCGGTTCGACCACGGCGGCGCCGATCGGCGTCGGCGCGGACGGCACCTTCGTGCTGGACATCCGCAAGGACGGGCCGCACGCGCTGGTCGCCGGCACCACCGGCGCGGGCAAGTCCGAGCTGCTCCAGACGATCATCGCCTCGCTCGCGGTCGCCAACCGGCCCGACGCGCTCAACTTCGTGCTGATCGACTACAAGGGCGGCAGCGCCTTCCAGGACTGTGCGCGGCTGCCGCACACCGTCGGCATGGTCAGCGACCTCGACGCGCACCTGACCGAGCGCGCACTCGCCTCGCTCGCCGCGGAGTTGCACCACCGCGAGACGATCCTGTTCAACGCGGCCACCAAGGACATCGAGGACTACAACGACGCGCGGCGGATGCGGCCCGACCTGGAGCCGATGCCCCGACTGGTGCTGATCATCGACGAGTTCGCCTCCCTGGTGGCCGAACTGCCGGACTTCATCGCCGGTCTGGTCGACATCGCCCGCCGCGGCCGTTCGCTGGGCGTGCACCTGGTGCTGGCCACGCAGCGGCCCGCGGGTGTGGTCAGCGCCGACATCCGCGCCAACACCAACCTGCGGATCGCGCTGCGCGTCACCGACGCCGACGAGTCCCGGGACGTCATCGACGCGCCCGACTCCGGGGCGATCGCCAAGTCCACGCCCGGCCGCGCCTATGTGCGTTCCGGCGCCCAGTCGCTGGTCGGCGTGCAGTCCGCGCGGATCGGTGGCCGCCGCCCGGCGGTCGGCCAGGAGCGCGCCAAGGCCGCGGTGGTACCGCTGGGTTGGCAGTCGCTGGGCCGCCCGATGCCGCGCGGCGGGCAGGCGGAGGCGGACGACGGCACCATGGTCACCGACCTCGCGGTGCTGGTGGACGCCATCCGCGACGCGTCCGACCTGCTCAACTTCCCCGCGCCGCGCAAGCCGTGGCTGGACCCGCTGCCCGAGCGGATCGTCACCGAGGAACTGCCGCCGCCGGCCGCCGCCGGGTCCGGCGATGTGCCGCCCATCGGCTACGGCATCACCGACCTTCCCGCGCAGCAGGCCCGCGCCCGGCTCGCGGTCGACCTGGTGCACGGCGAGCACGTGCTGATCGCCGGCGGCCCGCGCTCGGGCCGCTCCACCGCGTTGCGGACGATCGCCGGCGCGCTCGCCCGCGACACCGCGCCGACCGACGTGCACCTGTACGCCATCGACTGCGGCGCCAACGCGCTGCTGCCGCTGGTGGCACTGCCGCACTGCGGCGCCGTCGTCACCCGCGACCAGCCCGAGCGGCTGTCGCGGCTGCTGGACCGGTTGTCGGCGGAGGTGTCGCGGCGGCAGCAGCTCCTGGCCGTCAAGGGCGCCTCCAGCGCCGCCGAGCAGCGGGCGATGGCGGCCACCCCGGAGGAGCGGCTGCCGTGGATGGTGCTGCTGCTCGACAACTGGGAGGGCTTCACCTCGACCTTCGAGTCGTACAACTACGGCAAGCTGATCGAGGGCGCCATGCGGATCTTCCGGGAGGGCGGATCGGCCGGGCTGAAGGTCGTGATGACCTCGGACCGCTCCGGCTTCCTCGGGGCGATCTCCTCGGTCTTCCCGGACAAGCTGGTGCTGCGGATGGCCGACCCGAACGACTACGGCAACGGCGGGCTCGCCCCGCGCGACGTGCCGAAGAACATGCCGTCCGGGCGGGCGCTGCGCCCCACCGACCACGGTGTGCAGGAGAACCAGGTGGCACTGCTGGCCGCCGACCCGGCCGGCCAGGCGCAGGTGGAGGTGCTGCAGCGGATCGGCCGGCAGGCGACCGAGCGGATCGGCCGGGTCGGGCGGCTGCCCCGGCCGCAGCGGCCGATGCGGGTGGACGCGCTGCCGCCGCGGATGACGCTGACCGACGCGATGGCGCTCGACCCGGACTTCCGGCCGTCCTCGCCGCTGTGGGCGCTGATGGGCGTGGGCGGCGACGAGTTGGCACCGGTCGGCATCGACCTGGAGGAGGCCGGGCCGGGGTTCGTCATCGCCGGGCCGCCGAAGTCGGGCCGCTCCACGGCGCTGATCACGGCTGCCCGGTCGCTGCTCGCGAACGGCACTCCGGTGGTGCTGGTCACCCCGCGACGCTCGCCGCTGCGCGAACTGGCCGACGCACCTGGGGTGTTGGGCCTGCTGACGGGCACCGAGTCGACCGCGGACGAGCTGACGGAGCTGACCGCGAAGGCGGCCGGGGAGAAGTTCGTGGTCGTCGTCGACGACAGCGAACTCCTCTACGAGAGCATGCTGGAGACGGCGTTGGAGGAGGTCGTCAAGAGCGGTATGGACGGTGACCACGCGCTGATCGCGGCCGGGTCGTCGGACTCGATGAGTTCGCAGTACCGCGGTTTCGTGGTGGAGGCGCGCAAGTCGCGCAACGGGCTGCTGCTGTCGCCGCAGACCGGCTCCGAGGGCGACCTGTTCAACGTCCGGTTGCCGCGGGACATCGGCGGCGGCCCGCTCGGCCGCGGTGTGCTGATCCGCGGGGGCACGATCATGCAGATCCAGGCGGCCCAGCCGGCGTAGCCGCCGGGCCGGCACAGCGAAAAGGGGCCGGGTGCTCGGAGCATGCTCCGAGCACCCGGCCCTCGGGCATCAGCACGGTGCCTCGACCGTGCCGCGCGCCGACTGCTTAGTGACCGCCGCCACCGGTGGCGTTCGAGATCGCGGTCGCGTTGTTCTGCGCCGACTTCTGCGCTTCCTGCAGCGTCGTCACGAACTTCTCGAAGGTCGGCTTGAGCTGGGTCCACTCGCTGCGGAACTTCTCAGCGTTCGGGCCCTTCCAGTAGTCCGTGCTGCTGTTGGTCGCCGAGTGCAGGTGGTTGATCAGCGTCGAAAGGTTGCCGGCCTCGGTCCCGAACTTGCCCGCCAGCGTGGTCAGCTGACCGATATCGGCGCCGTGCATGCCTGCCATGAGCGTCCCTCCCCGTTGTAGGAAACGTGGCGAACACCTCGTTCGCCAGACGGGACGCTAGCAAACGAGGGCAACGAATGCAGCACCTGCCCCAAGCCACCGATGCATTGTTGCCGAACGTGGACATCGCCACGGGAACGTCACGCACGGGGCACAGCGCGACCGCGGCCGGGACGCGGCGCCTCCGATTCAGCTACTGGGCAGACCGGTTCGGGTGAAGGTGTCGCTCTGGCCGTTCTTCCACTGCACGGTGAGCGTCTTGCCGTCGGCGGCCATCTCGCCCTGCCCGGACGTCCGCTCCTTGTCGCCGTCCATGCACGTCATCGTCAGGCGCACGCCGCCCTTGTCGGTGTAGCTGCCCCCGCACATATGGTCGCTGGTCAAGGCGGCCTTCCCCTTGCCGAGCACCAGTTGGACCTTCACCCCGTCGACGGTGGCGAGCCAGACGCCCTCGACGGTCTGGGTGGAGTCCGTGGAGGCGCCCCCGACGTCGTCGCCGTTCGCACTCGCGGTCGCCGAACCGGTCGCGCTCGGCGTACTGCTGCCCGCGGCGCTGGCCGACGGCGCCTGCGCCGGCGCCGGCGGCAGGCTTGCCGTCCGGCTCGCGGTCGGCTCCTTCTTGGCGTCCGTGCTGCTGCCGCCGCCGCTGCACCCGGTCAGCATCAGCGCCGCGGCGACCACGGCGGCGGCGGTCGCCGACGTCGCGTACCCGGCCGCGGCCAACCGGCGGCGCGGACCACCGGCAGTCGACCGGCTCTGGCCGGTCCCTCGACCGCCCTCAGGACCAGCTGGACTTCGACGACTCATACGACTCCGACAGCGCATCCGCACTCCCCCATGTCGCGATTTGGAACCCCGCGGACCGCAAGCTACCAGCAGCCGAACGGCTACGCGCAGTCCGAACCCCCGTCCCGCCCGCACTCCTCACCGGCGGACACGTACAGCTCCACACGCGCCACACGCAGACATCACAACTGCTCACAGGCCCGTCACAGCCGTGCCACAGGCAGGGCTCGCCCGGCGCCTGCCCCGGCCCAGCCGCTCTGGGCAGCCCCGGCCCGAGTACCGCACCCGGGCAGCCGTTGCCCGCAGACGGGCGGTCCGACCGGGGCCGGGCAGCCCCGCGCCCCAGGTCAGAGCGCGCCCCGGGTCACACCGAGCCGGGACCACACCGAGCCGGGGGTCACGCCGAGCCGGGGGCCACACCGAGCCGGCGGTCACACCGAGCCGAAGGTCACGCCGAGCCCGCGGCCTCCCGTTCGGCGACGGCTTCCCCGACGAAGCGCTCCAGCGTCTCCGCCCAGGCCTCGGGCTGCTCCCACGGGGCGAGGTGGCCGGCGTCGGCGATCTCGGCGTACCGCCCGCGCGGCAGGACGCGGACCATCTCCTGCGCCTCGGCACGGCCCAGCTCCCCGGCCGGACCGCGGACGACGAGCGCCGGGCAGTGGACCTGGGCCAGCTCGTCCCAGTGGGCGTCACGTATCCAGCGGTCGCGGGTGCACAGCAGGTGCGACGCTTCGTACACCGGCCGCCAGCCGTCCGCCCGTTCGCTCATCACCTCGGCGAAGAAGTCCCCTCGGACCGGGTCCGGCGGATCGGCCCACGGGTCCTCGACCCCGAACCACCGGCGTACGTCGTCGAGCGTGGCGAAGGGCAGCGGCCAGGACGCCAGCCACTGCGCCCACTCCCGCTGGCCCGCCTCGCCCAGGGCCGAGGCGCGCATGTCGCACAGGACGACGGCCGCGACCAGGTCGGGACGCAGCACCGCGCACTGCCAGGCGGTCAGCGCGCCCATGGCGTGTCCGACCAGCGTGACCGGGCCGAGGCCGAGCTGTTCGACGGTGGCGAGGACGTCCTGCGCGTGGGCCTCGGGGGTGGCCGGGCCGGCGGGCCGGCCGCTGTCGCCGTGCCCGCGCTGGTCGAGCGCGACCACCCGGCAGCGCGGGGCGAGGCGCCGGGCGGTGGCGGCCCAGTGCGAGGCCCGGCCGAGCAGGCCGTGGAGCAGGAGCACCGCGGGGCGCGGGTCCGCCTCCGCGGGCCGACCGGCACCGGCACCTGCGCCGACCCGGCCGGGCCCGCCCGCACCCGGCGACCCGGCCGGCCCGGACGGTTCCGACGTGCCGTACTCCCATGCCGCGAGCCGCAGACCGCCCGCTCCCGTGACGTCGTGCCGTGTGGCCATCCCGCACCTCCTTCCGCGCTGTCCTGATCCCTGCGCACACCACGCTATCGAACTTCTATTCGAACATGGGGCTTGCGCACCCAACACCGCTCGTTCGAGTGACAGCGCTCAAGGATTGGCCGGGTGGGCCGAGGGGAGGACTTGGACGGGACGCGGCGTGCAGGGGAAGCGGGTCGCGGGAAGGTCTCGGGAAGCTCGGGGTCCCGGGTCCTTCGGGTGTGGGGAGGGGCGAGGGGAGGGATGGGCCCCGGTGCCGCGTGGCGGCGCCGGGGCCTCCGCCATGCCACTGGGCACCGGACCCTGCCTGCGGGCATGCCGAAACGCCGTACAGCGCACCGGTCGGTGCGCTGTACGGCGGAGGGGCGCCCGGGCGGGGGTGCAGGCCGGGCACTCCCGCGCGGGTCCGCCTACCGCTTCGCGACGAAGACGTGGGAGGCGACCTCGGTGTCCAGCTCCGCGGCCTCGCCGCCGCTGCCGACCAGGACGCCGCCGGCCGATCCCGTCACGCTCACCACGGCGCCCGGCTGCACACCGGCCCGCCGCAGCGTGTACATCACCTGCGCGTCGGTCTGGATCGGCTCGCCGATCCGGCGCACGACGACGCTGGCCCCCGCGGTGCCGGGCTCCAGTTCGCTGAGGCTGACCATCCCCTCGGACAGGAACGGGTCCGCCTCCGCGGTCTCGCCCAGTTCCTCCAGGCCCGGGATCGGGTTGCCGTACGGCGACTCGGTCGGGTGCCGCAGCATCTCCAGCACCCGCCGCTCCACCGCCTCGCTCATCACGTGCTCCCAGCGGCACGCCTCGGCGTGCACCTGTTCCCACCCCAGGCCGATCACGTCGACCAGCAGGCATTCGGCGATGCGGTGCTTGCGCATCACCCGGGTCGCGGTGCGGCGGCCCTCTTCGGTCAGCTCCAGGCGGCGGTCCCCCGCGACGTGCAGCAGCCCGTCGCGCTCCATGCGCGCCACGGTCTGGGAGACGGTGGGCCCGCTCTGGTCCAGCCGCTCGGCAATGCGAGCACGCATGGGGACCACGCCCTCCTCCTCCAGTTCCAAAATGGTGCGGAGATACATCTCCGTCGTGTCGATCAGTCCGGACATGAACGCCCCTCATCAACTCGTGCGTGGCCCTGAGACAATTCTGACGCATCCCGCGGACATCGGACTCCGCTGCGGGCCGGGCCGCCCGCGGTACGGCTGTTTTCTTGACACCGGCCACGCCCTGGCAGCACGGTGACGGCATGACCGACCCCCGCCAGGAACCGGCCGAGCGCTACTTCGACGCCGCGATCGCACTGCTGCGCAAAGCCAGGGACGAGGAGGGTGATTCCGTCCGCCGGGCCGCCACCGCCGTCGCCGATGCGATCACCGCGGGTGGCCGGATCTTCGCCTTCGGGGCCGGGCACTCCTCGCTGCCCGCCCAGGACGTCGTGTACCGCGCGGGCGGCCTCGCCCTGGTCAACCTACTCTCCGTGCCCGGCGCCAACGGCGTCGACGTCGTCCCGGCCACGCTGGGCAGCGCGCTGGAGCGGGTCGAGGGCCTGGCCTCCGCCGTCCTGGCCACCAGCCCGGCCCGCGCGGGCGACGTCCTCTTCGTCATCTCGCTGTCCGGCCGCAACACCCTGCCGATCGAGATGGCACGGCGGGCCCGCGAGCTGGGCATGACCGTCATCGGTGTGACCTCCGTCGCATACGCCCGGCAGACCGCTTCCCGGCACGCCGACGGCACTTTCCTGAAGGACCACTGCGACATCGTCGTGGACTCCAAGATCCCGGTGGGCGACGCCGAGCTGGCCGACGACCGTGTTCCGGCCCCGTTCGCGCCGGCGTCCACCGTCGTCACCAGCGCGCTGATGCAGGCCGTCATGGCCACCGCCGCCACCGACCTCGCCGCCCGCGGCACGGTCCCGCCGATGATCCGCTCGGGCAACGTGGACGGCGGCCACGAGTGGAACAGCCGGGTCTTCGAGGAGTACCGCGACCGCATCTTCTTCCGGCGCTGACCGCGCCCCGGGAAGCGGCCCGAAAATAATTTACTTGTGTCCCGCCCGGTCGTGTTCTTACTGTGGCGGCACACACGAAGGGAGGTGGTCTGAAGCATGAGTTGCACTCGGACACGTGAGGTGACTGCGGGCTAGCTCCGCGCACTCTGGCGTGCGTGATGCTCGCCAATCCCACGCAGTTCACCCGACCCGCGGGCTCGTCGGACTTGTCCGGCCGGTGCTCGGAGCCACCCGGCTCCGGGGAGCAGCCCGCGGGTCGTTTCCCTTTCCCGGGCCCTACCCGCACTCAGGGAGCCAGGCGCTCCACGGACCAGCCGCCGTCCGGTGCGGACACGTACCGCAGCCGGTCGTGCAGCCGGTTCTCCCGGCCCTGCCAGAACTCGACGGCGCGGGCGCGTACCCGGTACCCGCCCCAGTACGGCGGCACCGGCACCTCGGTGCCCTCGGGCCAGCGTGCGGCCAGCTCGGCGTAGCGGTCCTCCAGGGCGGCGCGCGAGGCGACCACGGTGGACTGCCGGCTGGCGTGGGCACCGATCTGCGAGCCGTGCGGGCGGCTGTGGAAGTAAGCCTCGGTCTCCTGGGTAGAGGTCCTTACCGCGGTGCCGCTGACGATGACCTGGCGGGCGATGGGGTGCCAGGGGAAGAGCAGTGAGACCTGCGGGTTGGCGGCCAGGTCTCGGCCCTTGCGCGAGCCGTGGTTGCTGAAGAAGACGAACCCGTCCTCGTCGTACCCCTTGAGCAGCACCGTACGGGAGCTCGGCGCGCCGTCCGGTCCGGCCGTGGAGACGACCATGGCGTTAGGTTCGGCGATCACCCCGCGCGCCGCGGCCCGTACGGCGTCGGCGAACCAGCGGGCGAACTGCTGGTAGGGGTCGGCCGCCAGGTCGGGCTCGGCGAGCCCCGCCGCGCGGTACTGCCTGCGCATCGCCGCGGGGTCCTCGCCGCCGGGCCGCGGAAGGGTCTGTTCGTCTTGCCGGAGAGGTTCGTGCACGCGGACATCTTGCAGGACCGCGGCGCGGGCGTTCCCATGGTGGCCCCGTGTGCCCGATGTCACCCGCCGCGGAACACCACTCGGCAGGGTGACCCGGCTGCCCGCGGGGCATGACCGGGAGACAAGCACAGCGACGTGATCGTGAAGGAGCCGCCCCATGTCCGACTTCGTACCGGGACTCGAAGGAGTCATCGCGTTCGAGACCGAGATCGCAGAGCCGGACAAGGAGGGCGGCTCGCTGCGGTACCGCGGCGTCGACATCGAGGAGCTGGTCGGCCACGTCTCGTTCGGCCACGTGTGGGGCCTGCTGGTGGACGGCCGGTTCGACCCCGGGCTGCCGCCCGCCGAGCCGTTCCCGATCCCGGTGCACTCCGGCGACATCCGGGTCGACGTGCAGTCCGCGCTGGCCATGCTCGCGCCGGTGTGGGGGCTGCGGCCGCTGCTCGACATCGACGCCGGGGCCGCGCGGGACGACCTGGCGCGCGCGGCGGTGACGGCGCTGTCGTACGTCGCGCAGTCCGCCCGCGGCCAGGGGTTGCCGATGGTGCCGCAGCGGGAGATCGACAAGGCGCAGTCGATCACCGAGCGGTTCATGATCCGCTGGCGCGGCGAGCCGGACCCCAGGCACGTCGCGGCGGTGGACGCGTACTGGACGTCGGCGGCCGAGCACGGCATGAACGCCTCGACGTTCACCGCCCGGGTGATCGCCTCGACCGGTGCCGACGTGGCCGCCGCGCTGTCCGGTGCGGTGGGCGCCATGTCCGGGCCGCTGCACGGCGGGGCGCCGTCCCGGGTGCTCGGGATGATCGAGGAGATCGAGCGCACCGGCGACGCCGAGGGGTACGTGAAGGCGGCGCTGGACCGCGGCGAGCGCCTGATGGGCTTCGGCCACCGCGTCTACCGTGCCGAGGACCCGCGCGCCCGGGTGCTGCGGCGCACCGCCCGCGAGCTGGGCGCGCCCCGCTACGAGGTCGCCGAGGCCCTGGAGAAGGCGGCGCTCGCCGAGCTGCACGCCAGGCGGCCGGACCGGGTGCTGGCCACCAACGTCGAGTTCTGGGCCGCGATCATGCTGGACTTCGCGGAGGTCCCGGCGCACATGTTCACCTCGATGTTCACCTGTGCGCGCACCGCGGGCTGGTCGGCCCACATCCTGGAGCAGAAGCGCACCGGCCGCCTGGTACGGCCCTCGGCGCGGTACGTCGGCCCCGGCACGCGGAGCGTCACCGACATCGAGGGCTTCCCGCCCGCGTCGCACTGACCTGCCCGGCGGGCGGGACCCGGCGGGCAGGTCCCGCCCGCCCCGCGAGCGCTGGGCGCCGGTGGACGGGCGGCGCCGGGGCGCTCAGCCGGCGGGCTCGTCCGGCAGGGCCTCGGCGAGCAGCTCCGCGAGGTGGCGGGCCCGTACGCCGGCGAGCTGGCCGATCTGGGTCCGGCAGGAGAAGCCGTCGGCCAGGACGGCGGTGCCGGGTGCGGCCGCCCGGACCGCGGGCAGCAGCGTCTCCTCGGCGCAGGCCACCGACACCTCGTAGTGCCCTTCCTCGAAGCCGAAGTTCCCGGCCAGCCCGCAGCACCCGCCGGCCAGGGTGCCGGTCAGCCCGGCGCGCTCGCGCAGCCTGCGGTCGGCCGCGTCGCCGAGCACGGCGTGCTGGTGGCAGTGGGTCTGCCCGGTGGCGGCCCGGTCCAGCCGCGGCGGCTGCCAGTGCGGCGCGTACTCCTCCAGCACCTCCGCGAAGGTGCGCACGGACGCGGCAAGGGCGGTGGCGCGCGGGTCGTCGGCGAGGAGTTCGGGCAGGTCGGCGCGGAGCGCGGCGGCGCAGCTCGGTTCGAGCACGACCAGCGGCACACCGGCGTCCAGCAGCGGCGCGACCCGGTCGAGAGTGCGGCGCATGACGGTCTTGGCCCGGGTGAGTTGGCCGGTGGACACCCAGGTCAGGCCGCAGCAGACGGCGGCTTCGGGCAGCCGTACGCGCAGGCCCGCGGCCCGCAGCACCCGTACCGCAGCACGGCCCACGCCAGGTGCGAGGTGGTCGGTGAACGTGTCCGGCCACAGGACGACTTCGGGTCCGGCGGGGCTGTTCGTTAGCCCGTCCGTGTCGGACCCATGCCACCATCGAGTGAATGTCTCGGACGCGAGTTCGGGCGTGTCGCGCTCCGGGGCGACCCCCGCGAGGCGTTTCGCGAGACGGGCCGTTGACCGTGTGCGGCCAAGGAAGTTGACGGCTCCGGCGAACGGCGCGGCCCACCGCAGCCACACCGGGAGCCAGCCCATCGCGTAGTGCGAGCGCGGTCGCAACCGCCCGCGGTAGTGCCGGTGCAGGAACTCCGCTTTGTAGGTGGCCATGTCAACCTCGACGGGGCAGTCGCTGCGACAGCCCTTGCAGGACAGGCACAGATCGAGCGCGTCGCGGACTTCCGTGGCGCGCCAGCCGTCCTCGATCAGCTCCCCGGCGAGCATTTCGTGCAGCAGCCGGGCCCGTCCGCGGGTGGAATGGCGCTCCTCGCCGGTGACCCGGAACGACGGGCACATGACGTCCGAACCGCCGTCGGGAAGCTTCGCCGTGCGGCATTTTCCGACCCCGACACAGCGCCGAACCGCGGTCTGAAAATCACCCGCATCACCGGTTCGCGTGAATTCCATGGGGACGGCGCGGCCGTTCGCGAGGGGTAGCACCGCGAACCGCAGATCGCTCACACTTTTCCCGGGACGCACGAGCATCCCCGGATTCAACCCGGCGTCCGGGTCCCAGAGGTCCTTGAAAACTCCAAAGAGAGAAATCAGCTCCGGGCCGTACATCTTCGGCAGGAACTCGGCACGCGCCTGCCCGTCGCCGTGTTCGCCGGAGAGCGAGCCGCCGTGCGAGACGACCAGGTCCGCGACGGCTTCGGAGAAGCGGCGGAAGCGCCCGACCCCGGCCTTGTCCACCAGGTCGAAGTCGATGCGCGCGTGGACACAGCCGTCGCCGAAGTGGCCGTAGGGCGTCCCGCGCAGCCCGTGTTCGGCCAGCAGGGCGCGGAAGTCCCGCAGATACGCGCCCAGTCGGGCCGGAGGCACCGCGCAGTCCTCCCAGCCCGGCCACGCCTCGGTGCCGTCGGGCATCCGGGTGGCGGTGCCGGCCGCGTCCTCCCTGATCCGCCACAGGGAGCGCTGCCGGGCCGGGTCGGCGACCAGGGTGTGCCCGGTCGTGTCGCCGGCCGCGCCGCACAACTGCCGCGCGTGGGCCAGCGCTTCGTCAGGGTCGTCGCCGCCGGCCTCGACGAAGAGCCAGGCCCCGCCGCGCGGCAGCAGTCCGCCCGCCCCGCCCACCAGGTCGGCGGCCATCCCCTCCACCGTCAGCGGGCGGTGCGGCAGCAGGAGGTGCGCGGCGTCCGCGGCGGCGGACTCGTCGCGGTAGCCGAGGACGGCGAGCGCCCGTGCGGCCGGTGCCCGGACCAGCCGCACGGTCGCCTCGGTGAGCACCCCGAGGGTGCCCTCGCTCCCGGTGAACGCCCGGGCCGCGTCGCGGCCGTGCTCGGGCAGCAGCCGGTCGAGGGCGTAGCCGGAGATCCGGCGCGGCAGTTCGGGGAAGCCGGTGCGCAGCAGCGCGAGGTTGTCGTCGGCCAGGGCGCGCAGGCCGTCGCGCAGCCGGGGCGGGGAGCCGGCGCCCAGGGCCCCGTCGAGCCGGACCTGCTCCCCCCGGTAGGTGAGCACCTCCAGGGCGCGTACGTTGTCGGCGGTCGTGCCCCAGGCCACCGAGTGCGCGCCGCAGGCGTTGTTGCCGATCATGCCGCCGAGGGTGCAGCGGCTGTGGGTGGACGGGTCGGGGCCGAAGGTGAGTCCGCGGCGCCCGGCGGCGGCGCACAGGTCGTCCAGGACCACGCCCGGCTGGACCCGGGCGGTGCCCGCGTCGGGGTCCAGCGCGAGGACCCGGTTCATGTGCCGGGTGAAGTCCAGGACGACGCCGGTGCCGGTGGCCTGCCCGGCGATCGACGTGCCGCCGCCGCGCGGCACCACCGGCAGGCCGTGCTCCCGGCACACCGCCAGTGCCGCGGCCACGTCCTCGGCGTCCCTGGGCGCGACCACCGCCAGCGGCACCCGGCGGTAGTTGGAGGCGTCCATGGTCATCAGCGCGCGGGTACCGGCGTCGCAGGCGACCTCGCCGCGTACCGCCGCACGCAGGGCCCGCTCGGCCCCGGGGGGCATCGCTACCGTCATGGGTCCAGCTTGCCGCCCGGCGCGCCTCGGCACCGCGCAGGCCCGCTACCACAGGTGGGCGATGCTCCGTCTCATCGGATGGAACGCGGGCCGCAACCCGCCCGTAACGGACTACGCTGCGGGCGTGGCCGATATTGAGATCCCCGCTGACATCAAGCCCGCCGACGGACGGTTCGGGTCGGGCCCCTCCAAGGTACGCACGCAGGCGCTCGACGCGCTGGCCGCCACCGGGACGTCCCTGCTGGGCACCTCTCACCGCCAGGCGCCGGTGAAGAACCTGGTCGGGCAGGTCCGCGACGGCGTACGCGAGCTGTTCTCCCTCCCCGAGGGCTACGAGGTCGTGCTCGGCAACGGCGGGTCCACCGCGTTCTGGGACGTCGCCACCCACGGGCTGATCAGCTCCAAGTCGCAGCACCTGTCGTTCGGCGAGTTCTCCTCGAAGTTCGCCAAGGCGTCGCAGCAGGCGCCGTGGCTGGCCGAGCCGACGATCGTGAAGTCCGAGCCGGGCACCCATCCCGAGCCCGTGGCCGAGGCGGGCGTCGACGTGTACGCCCTGACGCACAACGAGACGTCCACGGGTGTCGCCGCGCCGCTGCGCCGGGTCGCGGGCGCGGACGACGGCGCGCTGGTGGTGGTGGACGCCACCTCGGGTGCCGGCGGCCTGCCGGTCGACATCACCGAGACCGACGTGTACTACTTCGCGCCGCAGAAGTCCTTCGCGGCCGACGGGGGTCTGTGGCTGGCGGTGTTCTCGCCCGCCGCCCTGGAGCGCGCGGCGGCGATCGCGGCGTCGGGCCGCCACATCCCGGCGTTCTTCGACCTGCCCACCGCGATCGACAACTCACTGAAGAACCAGACGTACAACACCCCCGCGCTGTCCACCCTGTTCCTGCTCAAGGAGCAGCTGGAGTGGATCAACGGCCAGGGCGGCCTGGACTGGGCGGTCAAGCGCACCGCGGACTCCTCGTCGCGGCTGTACGGCTGGGCGGAGAAGGCGTCCTACGCGACGCCGTTCGTCGCCGACCCGGCGCAGCGCTCCCAGGTCGTCGGCACCATCGACTTCGAGGACGGCATCGACGCCGCCGCGGTGGCGAAGGTGCTGCGGGCCAACGGCATCGTGGACACCGAGCCGTACCGCAAGCTGGGCCGCAACCAGCTGCGGATCGCGATGTTCCCGGCGGTCGAGCCGGCCGACGTCGAGGCGCTCACCGCGTGCATCGACTACGTCATCGGGCAGCTCTGACCGCTCGGGTCACCTGCTGAACCGTCCCGGGGCCGCCACCCGATGTGCGGCGGCCCCGGCCACGGAACTGACAGCGCGTCAGCCGGTCAGTGCCGCCCGCGGCCAGGGCGCAGCACCCGCCGCAGGAGGTACCCGGCGGCGGCGATGCCGGCGAGTATGAGGAAACCGACCGTCTTGCCGCCGGAGTTGTGGGCCTTCTTGGGGCTCGGGTCGCTGTGGGCGTGCGCCGACGAGCCGGTGCCGGTGCTCCCGCCCGGGCTGGTCGCAGGTGCGGTGGTGGCGGCTTTTCGTACGTCGTCGGGCAGTTCGGTGCCGCTGAGCGTGTCCTTCCACACGGTGCTGTCCTTGCCCTCGCTCCCGTACAGCAGCGAGCGGCCGTCGCGGGTGAAGGTGACGGACTCGCCCTGCGGCTGGAGCGGCACGGTCAGGGAGCCGAGTTTGCGGGGCCGGTCGTCCACCCAGCGGTACTCGGCGGACCACAGGTAGCCGCGCAGCACCAGGCGGCTGCCGTCCGGGGAGAAGGCGCCGTCGGTGACCCAGGGGACGTCGCCGATCTTGTGGAAGACGTTCACACCGCTGCTGCTGAGCGTGGCGGGACCCTGGTAGAGGTGGCCGCCCTTCTGGTTCTTGCTGGCGATGTAGACCCGTCCGGTCCTGGGCTGCACCATCAGCGCCTCGGCGTCGCGGGAGCCGTCCTCGTAGCGGACGGTGTACCGGGTGACGTCGACGGTCCGGCTGGTCAGGTCGCGGGGTTCGGGGAAGCGGTAGATCCACACCTCGGACCAGGAGTTCAGGTTGTCGCCGATGTCCGCGAGGTAGAGGTCGCCGTCCGGGCCGATGGAGATCGCCTCCATGTCGCGTGCCGCGACGCCGCGCAGGGTGAGGGTGGCGAGGGTCTTCCCGGTGGCCCCGTCCACGGCGTAGACGTAGGGCCCGTCGCCGCTGTCGTTGTGCGTCCAGTACACCCCCGGGTGCAGCCGGCTGGCGGCAAGACCGCTGGACTCGGTGATCCGCGGGTCGCTGATCCGGAAGGCCGCACTGGGCCCGCTGTCGGCGCCCGCGGGCGCGGCCCAGGTCCAGCTCAGGGCGAGGACGGCGCCGACCGCGGCCGCCGGAAGGTACGTACGCATGGGCCCAAGCGTGCCATCCGGCCGCAGGAGGCCGGGCCGGCGAGTGCCGCTCTTGATTCGAGCGCACTCCAAGGGCTTGGCTTGAGGGTATGGAGTACACACAGCTCGGCCGTTCCGGCCTCAAGGTCAGCCGCCTGGTCCTCGGCACCATGAACTTCGGACCGCAGACCGACGAGGCGGACAGCCACGCCATCATGGACTCGGCTCTCGCCGCCGGGGTCAACTACTTCGACACCGCCAACGTCTACGGGTGGGGCGCGAACAAGGGCCGCACCGAGGAGATCATCGGCAGCTGGTTCGCCCAGGGCGGCGGCCGACGGGACAAGGTCGTGCTGGCGACCAAGGTCTACGGGAACATGGCGGCCGAGGACGCGGACTGGCCCAACTACGACCGGCTCTCCGCGCTGAACATCCGCCGCGCCGTCGAGGCGAGCCTCAAGCGGCTGGGCACCGACTACATCGACATCTACCAGTTCCACCACGTGGACCGGAACACGCCGTGGGAGGAGATCTGGCAGGCGATCGACGTCCTGGTCCAGCAGGGCAAGATCCTCTACGCCGGGTCGAGCAACTTCGCCGGCTGGCACATCGCCCAGGCCAACGAGGCGGCCGCCCGGCGCGGTTCGCTCGGCCTGGTCAGCGAGCAGTGCCTGTACAACCTGGCCAAGCGCGAGGCGGAGATGGAGGTCATCCCGTCCGCTCAGCACTACGGCCTCGGGGTGATCCCGTGGTCGCCGCTGAACGGCGGCCTGCTCGGCGGGGCGCTGCGCAAGCAGCGCGAGGGCGGCGGCGCCCGCTCCACCGCGGGTCGCAGCGCGGACGCGCTGAAGTCGCCGCAGCAGCGGGACCAGGTCCAGGCGTACGAGGACCTGTGCGACAAGCACGGCGTCGACCCGGGCGACGTGGGCCTGGCGTGGCTGCTGACCCGCCCTGGGGTGACCGGTCCGATCGTCGGCCCGCGGGTGCAGGCGCAGCTGGACTCGGCGCTGCGGGCGGTGGAGTTGAAGCTGTCGCAGGAGTTCCTGGACTCCCTGGACGAGATCTTCCCGGGTCCGGGGCCGTCCCCGGAGTCCTTCGCCTGGTGACCGGGGCGTAGCGGTGGGCGTGTGCCGCCGGGGTCAGCGGACCGCGGCGGCCACGACCACCACCGCCAGCATCAGGAGGAAGGCGGCGGTCATCACACGGGTACGGGTCTTGGGGTCCACGCTTCGAGGTTAGCCGTCCGCGGCGGCCCGTCCGCCGCCCGGGCCCGGGGTACGGCCGAGCGGCCAGGCCGCCACGGTGTCGTACCGGGGCTGCTCGCCGGGCTCACCCGACCGCGGCAGGCTGCTGGCGACCAGGCTGAGGGTGCCCGCGGTCCAGGCGGAGCCGCTGAAGGTGCCCAGGGCGTCCGTGAAGGGCGTCAGCGGCACCCGGGAGGAGCGCGGGGCCCGGGCGAGGGTCAGATGGGCGCGGAAAGCGTGCCCGGCCGGGTCGTCGGGCACCCCGGCGCGGCGCCCGGCCGCGCGGACCGAGGCCGCGAGCCGGGCCAGCGCCGCGAGGTCGCCCTCGGCGCCGGTCCACAGGGTGCCGCGGCCGAAGTGGCCGCCGCCGGCCAGCCGCAGGGTGAGGGGTTCGTGGCGGTGGGCGGCGCGGGCGAGGCGCTCGTCGAGTTCCGGGCGCAGCTCGTCGGCCACCTCGCCGAAGAAGGCGAGGGTGAGGTGCCAGCCGCCGGTGGCGGTCCACCGCAGGTCGTCGGCGCCGGGCAGGCGCCGCAGGGGCGCGACCGCCGCGGTGAGTTCGGCCACCGCGGCGGCGGGCGGCAGGAGCGCGGTGAAGAGCCTCACGCCGCGGACGTCAGCCGGCTGCCCGAGGGGGTCGGGTCGGCGCCCGGTGCCCCCTGGTCGACAGGCGCGCCCTCGTCGCGGGCGGCCCGGCCGGCACCGGTCTGCGGCGCGCGGCCCGGCTCCGGGGCTTCCGAGGCGGCGTCCGGCGCGGGACCGGCCGGTGCGGCGCCGTCCCCGCCGTCCCCGCCGCCATCGGCGGGCGCGGCGGACTCCGCGGGCTGGGCCGGCCGCGGGTCGCGCGGCACGAAGACGATCGGCGGGCTGGTGCGGTCCCGCCCGGCGCCGAGGTTCACCTTCAGCCGCAGGCCGCCGGCCCGGGCGAGCGCGATCCCGACGCCGACCGCCCCGGCGGCCGAGACGAGCCCGCCGGACAGGAAGCCGACGCGGGCCCCGAAGGTGTCGGTGACCCAGCCCATGACCGGGCCGCCCACCGGGGTGCCGCCGACGAAGACCATCATGTACAGGCTCATCACCCGGCCGCGCATGACCGGGTCGGTGGCGAGCTGCACGGTGGCGTTCGCGGTGGTGTTGAAGGTCAGGCCGAACACGCCGATCGGCACCAGGAGGACCGCGAAGATCCAGAAGGTCGGGGCGACCGACGCCAGCAGTTCGAGGAGCCCGAAGGCGAGGGCGGCGGTGACCAGCATGCGCAGCCGGGTGCGGGTGCGGCGGGCGGCGAGCAGGGCGCCGATCAGGGAGCCGGCGGCCATCAGGGTGTTGAACAGGCCGTAGGTGCCGGCGCCGGAGTTGAAGACCTTGTTGGCGAAGGCGGACAGCCAGATCGGGAAGTTGAAGCCGAAGGTGCCGATGAAGCCGACCAGCACGATCGGCCAGATCAGCTCCGGCTTGCCCGCGACGTACCGCAGGCCCTCGCGGAGCTGGCCCTTGCCGCGGGGGGCGCGTTCGATCTTGTGCAGCTCGGAGGTGCGCATCAGCAGCAGGCCGGTGAGCGGGGCGAGGAAGGACACGCCGTTGATCAGGAAGGCCCAGCCGCTGCCCACGGCGGTGATCAGCACACCGGCGACCGCGGGGCCGACGAGGCGGGCGGCCTGGAAGTTCGCGGCGTTCAGCGAGACGGCGTTGCGCACCACGTCGGGGCCGACCATCTCGACCACGAAGGTCTGCCGGGTGGGGTTGTCGACGACGGTGACCACGCCGAGCAGGAAGGCGATCGCGTACACGTGCCAGACCTGGACCACCCCGGACAGGGTGAGCGTGGCGAGCGCAAGGCCGAGTACGCCGAGCGCGGCCTGGGTGCACAGCAGGATCTTGCGCTTGGGGTAGCGGTCGGCGATGACACCGCCGTACAGGCCGAACAGCAGCATCGGCAGGAACTGCAGCGCGGTGGTGATGCCGACGGCGAAGGACGAGCCGGTGATGCTGAGCACCAGCCAGTCCTGGGCGATCCGCGACATCCAGGTGCCGGTGTTGGAGATCACGGCGCCGGTCGCGAAGAGCCGGTAGTTGCGGATCTTGAGGGAGCTGAAGGTGCCCGTCTTCGCGGCGGGACGGTCAGGTTCGGTTGCGGTGTCTGGTCCGGCTGCCGAACTCAATCGGTACTCGCCTGCCTTTCGTCTGGGGCCGTTCGGACGCGGCAGGCCGAGGGGCCCGCCGCGCGGGTGGTCCCGCGCCGATGGCGCGGTGACCGGTGGTTCACAGGTGTGCCAGCTTCTCCAGGACGGGGGCCGCCTGGCGCAGGATCGCCAGTTCCTCCTCGCTGAGCCCTTCGGCCAGCTCGGCGAGCCAGGCGTTCCGCTTGTCGCGGCTCTCGGCGAGCATCGCCTCGGCCTGCGAGGTGCGGCTCACCACCACCTGGCGCCGGTCGTCGGGGTGCGGCTCCCGGCGGACCAGGCCCTTGCTCTCCAGCATCGCCACGATGCGGGTCATCGACGGCGGCTGGACGTGCTCCTTGCGGGCCAGCTCCCCCGGGGTGGCGGAGCCGCAGCGTGCCAGGGTGCCCAGCACCGACATCTCGGTAGGGCTCAGCGACTCGTCGACGCGCTGGTGGCGCAGTCGGCGCGACAGCCGCATCACGGCGCCGCGCACGTCGCTCACCGCGGCGCGGTCGTCCTCGGACAGTTCGGTCACGGTCTTTAGTTTAGCTCATTACTTTGGCTAAGCACGCTCGCCGTACGCATGATGCCCGTCACCCAAATGCCGAACCTCACCCCGTCCGCATCTCACCCGTACGGGTGAGATTGACACCGAAAGCGACCCACTCGGCCGCGCTGTGCCGCGACGGTGGTCGCATGGCATCGAGAGTGCTCAGCCTCCGGATAGACGCAGAGCTGTGGGACCGGATCAATGCCCATGCCGCCAAACGCGGAATGAGCGCCCAGGACTACGTGGTCCGGACGCTCATGCGCGACGACTTCGACGAACGCTTCAAGACGGCGGTCGAAGCCACCGACCGCTTCTACGCGGACGCGCCCCGCTCCGACGAGCGGCAGCCGCCCGCCGGGCCGGGACCCGCCGCCCGTGATCCGGCGGCGCGGCGGACCCACCCGCCGGCCGCCCCCGGGCCCCTTCCGGTCAGAGCCCCGGCCAAGGCCCCTGCCAGATCCCCGGCCAGCGCCCCGGCCAAGGCCCCCGCCTGGGCACCGGCCGGCGCCCAGCCCTGGTCTCAGACCAGGCCGAGCGCGGGCATCAGGTAGTAGAAGGCGAAGACCGCGGCCACCGCGTACAACGCGATCGGCACCTCGCGCCAGCGCCCGGCGGCGGTGCGCAGCAGGCAGAAGGTGACGAAGCCGATGCCGATGCCGTTGGTGATCGAGTAGGTGAACGGCATCAGCACCATGGTCAGGAACGCCGGGACCGAGATGGTGAAGTCGCTCCAGTCGATCTCCCGGATGGAGCCGGACAGGATCAGGAAGCCGACGGCGATCAGCGCGGGGGTGGCCGCCTGCGCGGGCACCATCTCCGCCAGCGGCGCCAGGAAGAGCGTGAGCACGAACATCAGGCCGGTCACGACGCTGGCCAGCCCGGTCCTGGCGCCCTCGCCGACGCCCGCGGTCGACTCCACGAAGCAGGTGTTCGCCGAGGAGGACGTCGCGCCGCCCGCGGCGGTGGCGATGCCGTCGATCATCAGCACCCGGCTCATGCCGGGCAGGTCGCCCTTCTTGTCGAGCAGCCCGGCCTCGTCGCTGACACCCAGGATCGTGCCCATGGCGTCGAAGAAGCAGGACAGCAGCACCGTGAAGACGAACAGGATGCCGGTGAGCACCCCGACCTGGTGGAAGCCGCCGAAGAGGCTGACCTTGCCGACGAGGCCGAAGTCGGGGGTGGCCACGGGGTTGCCCGGCCACTTGGGGACGGTCAGGCCCCAGCTTGCGGCGGGCACGTCGGCGATCAGGTCGACGATGACCGCGAGCACCGTCATCGAGACGATCGAGATGAGGATGGCGCCGGAGACCTTCCGGATCATCAGCGACAGCGTCAGCAGGGTGCCGAGCACGAAGATCAGCACCGGCCAACCGGTGAGGTGACCGTCGCCGCCGAGCTGGAGCGGCACCGTGGTGTGGGCCGCGTCCGGGACGCGGGTGACGAAGCCGGAGTCGACCAGGCCGATCAGCAGGATGAACAGGCCGATGCCGATCGCGATGCCCTTGCGCAGGCCGAGCGGCACCGCGCTCATCACCCGCTCCCGCAGGCCGGTCGCCACCAGCACCATGATCGCCAGACCGGCGAGCACCACCATGCCCATCGCGTCCGCCCAGCTCATCTTGGGCGCGAGCTGGAGGGCGACGACGGTGTTGACGCCCAGGCCCGCGGCGAGCGCGACCGGCACGTTGCCGATGACGCCCATCAGCAGCGTGGTGAAGGCCGCGGTCACGGCGGTGGCGGTGACGAGCTGCCCGCCCTGGAGGTGGTGGTGGAACTTGTCCGTCCCCGAGCCGAGGATGATCGGGTTCAGCACGATGATGTACGCCATCGCGAAGAACGTCGCCAGGCCGCCGCGGATCTCCCGGGCGAAGGTGGAGCCGCGCTCGGAGATGCGGAAGTAGCGGTCCAGGCCGGCGGCGGGCGGGCTGCCGAGGGGCGGGCGCGCGTCGACCGGAGCGGGGGCCGTGGGGGACATGCGGGTCCTCAGGGGGGCTCTCGTCGCCACGGATCGGGCGATCGTACGAATGATTTCGGTCAGCGAGTGACCGTTTCAGTATGAACAAACAGGAATCCGGATGCTATCTCCGCGCGTAGAAGCCCGTGGACAAGGGCGCCCCGACCGTCCGCACCACCCGCCCGGCCGCATACGATGACCCCATGAGCAAGGAGCGGACCCCCCTGCGCGAGGCCCCGGAGCCCCTGGAGGCCAACGACGTCGCGACGATCACGGTCGGTGTGGTCGTCTGGTTCGTGCTCTTCTTCGCCCAGCTGCCGTTCTACGGCTGGTACTCCGACCACGGGCACACCTGGTTCATCTGGACCTGCCTGGCCGGGGGCGGCTGCGGGCTGCTGGGGCTGAAGTACGTACGGGCCCGCCGCGACGCCATCGCCCGGTCCCGCGCCGCCGCCGACGGCCCCGCCGGCCCCGGCACCCCCACCACTCCCGCCGCCCCGGCCGACCCGGAGAAGCCGCAAAACGGGTGAACGGGTGAAAGCGCCGCCCGGCACGTAACGTCGAGCCATGACGGAACGCACCGACGCCGACGCTGTTGCCGCCTCCTCCGCCTCCGCCCGCGAGCCCGGGCTGAGCAGCGCCGAAGTGGCCCGGCGGGTGGCGCGCGGCGAGGTCAACGACGTTCCGGTGCGCTCGTCCAGGTCCGTCACCGAGATTGTGCGGGCGAATGTCCTCACCCGCTTCAACGCGATCATCGGCGGGCTCTTCCTGGTGATCCTGGTGGTCGGGCCGATCCAGGACGGCCTGTTCGGGTTCGTGATCGTGGCGAACACCGCCATCGGGATCTTCCAGGAGCTGCGGGCCAAGCGCACTCTGGACGACCTGGCGGTGATCGGCGAGGCCCGGCCGACCGTGCGCAGGGACGGCACCTCCGCGGAGATCGGCACCTCGCAGATCGTGCTCGGCGACCTGATCGAGCTGGGCCCCGGCGACAAGGTCGTGGTGGACGGCCGGCTCGCCGAGGCGGACGGCCTGGAGATCGACGAGTCGCTGCTCACCGGCGAGGCCGACCCGGTGCTCAAGCGCGCCGGCGACGAGGTGATGTCCGGCAGCTTCGTGGTCGCCGGGGGCGGCGCCTTCAGCGCGACGAAGGTGGGCCGGGAGGCGTACGCGGCGCAGCTGGCGGAAGAGGCGTCACGCTTCACCCTCGTCAACTCCGAGCTGCGCAACGGCATCAGCCTCATCCTGAAGTGGGTGACCTGGATGATGGTGCCGACCGCGATCGGCCTGATCATCAGCCAGTTCACCGTACAGAACCACGACTGGCGCGAGGCGGTGCGCCGCACGGTCGGCGGCATCACGCCGATGGTGCCCGAGGGGCTGGTGCTGCTCACCTCGGTGGCGTTCGCGATCGGCGTGGTCCGACTGGGCCGCCGCCAGTGCCTGGTGCAGGAGCTGCCCGCGATCGAGGGCCTGGCCCGGGTGGACGTGGTCTGCCTGGACAAGACCGGCACCCTCACCGAGGGCGGGATGGACCTGACCGGGCTGCGCATGCTCGACGGCGCCGACCAGGAGCACGTCCGCCGGGTGCTCTCCGCCCTCGGCCGGTCCGACCCGCACCCCAACGCCAGTCTCCAGGCGGTCATCGACGCCTGCCCGCCGGAGCTGGCCGAGGACTGGCGGACCGTGGACACCCTGCCGTTCAGCTCGGCCCGCAAGTACAGCGGCGCCTTGCTCACCGAGCCGGACGGGACCACCGTCGGCTGGCTGCTGGGCGCCCCCGACGTGCTGCTGCCCGAGGGCCACGCCGCCCTGGCGGAGGTGGACCGGCTCAACGACGAGGGTCTGCGGGTGCTGCTGCTGTCCCGTACCGACCGGGACCCGGCCGACCCGGCCGCCGCACAGGCGGTCCGCCCCCAGGCGCTGGTGGTGCTGGAGCAGCGGCTGCGGCCCGACGCGTCCGACACCCTGCGGTACTTCGCCGAGCAGGAGGTCCACGCCAAGGTGATCTCCGGCGACAACGCGGTGTCGGTCGGCTCGGTCGCCGGGAAGCTCGGGCTGCCGGGGGCGCAGCGGCCCGTCGACGCCCGCCGGCTGCCGGCGGAGCGCGACGCCATGGCGCGGGTGCTGGACGAGGGCTCGGTCTTCGGCCGGGTCACCCCGCAGCAGAAGCGGGACATGGTCGGCGCGCTCCAGTCCCGCGGGCACAACGTGGCGATGACCGGTGACGGCGTCAACGACGTCCTGGCGCTGAAGGACGCGGACATCGGCGTCTCGATGGGCTCCGGCTCCGAGGCGACCCGGGCGGTGGCGCAGATCGTGCTGCTCGACAACAGCTTCGCCACGCTGCCGTACGTGGTCGCCGAGGGGCGGCGGGTGATCGGCAACATCACCCGCGTCGCCACGCTGTTCCTCACCAAGACGGTGTACTCGGTGCTGCTGGCGCTGCTGGTGGTGTTCTGGCAGATCCCGTACCCGTTCCTGCCGCGGCACCTGACGCTGCTGTCCACGCTGACCATCGGGGTGCCGGCGTTCTTCCTGGCGCTGGCGCCGAACAAGGAGCGGGCCCGGCCGCACTTCGTCCGCCGGGTGATGCGGTACTCCACCCCGGCCGGGCTGATCTGCGGCACCGCCGCGTTCGTCGCGTACCTGGTGGCGCGCCACCACTACACGGGCAGCGGGGCGCTGGACGCCGAGACCAGCGCGGCGACGCTCACTCTGTTCCTGATGGAGCTGTGGGTGCTGGCGATCGTGGCGCGGCCCTACACCTGGTGGCGGGTCGTGCTGGTCTTCGTGATGGTGCTGGGCTTCCTGGTGGTGCTGGTGGTGCCGTCGCTCCAGCGGTTCTTCGCGCTGAAGCTGATCGGCGACGAGGTGCCCTGGACCGCGGTCGGCATCGCCGCGGCGGGCGGCGTGGTGCTGGAGCTGTGCTGGGCGTGGGTCCGCCGCCGGGACACGCGGGAAACGGCCCCGGCGGCCCCAGCAACGGCATGACGGCGCCCGGCACGCGGGCTGACAGGCGTACAGGCTGACGGGCGTACGGGCCGCGGCGATCCAGAAGTTCCGAACAGCGGGCCCTAGTCGAACCAGCGGTCGCGCGCCAGTTCCTCCGTACGGGTCGGGTCCTCCAGCAGCGCGGCCAGTTCGAAGCGGCGCTCCCAGTGGCCCGCGGCCCAGGCCAGCCCGGCCGCGACGCCTTCCACGGTGGCGCCGTGCAGCACCCCGTCGACCCAGCGCCAGTCGACCTCCACGTCACCGGTGAGCAGCAGTTCCTCGTGCTCGACGTAGGTTGCCGGGGCGCCCGGCAGCAGGTCGTGCACGGCGGGCAGCACGTCATGCGGCTCGCCGTGCGAGACCACCGCCGCCGGCACCGCCTCGCTGAGCCGGCGCACCTGGAACAGCTCGGCCAACTCCGCGGCCAGCCGCGGCGGTACGGGCAGCAGCGACAGCCCGCCGGACAGCGGCAGCAGGTCGGGGGCGTCGGCGACCAGGGCGTCGGCGGCGTCGACCACCACGACCTCGCCGTCCCGTACGGCCCGCAACTCGTCGGGCAGGGTGACCTGTTCGGGGTCGAGCTCGGCCAGGGCCGCGTACAGGCCGTGGAGTTGAGCCGGGGTGACAGGGCGGTTCGGGTCGGCGAGGCGGCCGAGCAGTTCGGCGGCGCCGCCCGGTTCGGTGAGCAGCGCGTCGACGGTGGTGCGGACGCCGAGCGCGCGCAGCACCTGCGCGTCCACCGCCGCGTCGGTCTCGGCCTCGTCGTACAGCCCGGCGAGCAGCCGGTCGCCGCCGGCGGCGCGCAGGCCGACCGGGCGCCGCCCGCCCAGCACCGGGTGGTCGCGCAGCCACCAGGCCGCGTACGGCCGTACGGACTCGGTGGTGCCGTCCGGCAGCAGCACCCGGACCTGCGCGGTCACCGCGTCGCGCAGCGGCGGCCGGGAGAGCAGCGCGAGGGCCTGCGGCCAGGCGTCGTCGTCCACCAGGTCGAGGTCGCGGACGCCGATCACCTCGGTGGCGACCGGCGGCACATCGGCCTCCGGCAGCTGGTCGAGGACGTCCTCGCACCACACGTCGACGGCGTCGAGCAGCCCGACGTCGTCGGGTTGGGCCCAGTCGGTGTCGCGCGGGTCGAGGTCGTCGGGGTCGAGCACCACGTCCTCGGCGCGGACCAGCGCGAAGGTGGCGAGCACCCCGACCGCGGTGAGCGGCTGTTCACCCCAGCGGTCGGCCAGATCGGCGTCCACGGTGCCGAGTTCGCCCTCGCGCAGCACGGACTCCAGCGGGCTGCCGGGCAGCACCAGTTCGCCCGCGGGGGCGAGTTCGCCCTCCTCGTCGGGCAGCGCGAGCGCGCCGAGCCACGGCTCGTCGCCGGGCGCCAGCCCCGCGGCCCGGGCGAGGCCGAGCACGGCATCGGCCAACTCGTCGGCGTCCAGGCCGGTTTCGTCGTCCCAGGCGGCGCGCTCCTCGTCGAGGGAAGCGGCCACCGCGGTCCGCACCTGCGGGCTGGTCAGGATCGCGCGGGGGGTGGCGGGGGCGGCGCCCAGCTTCTCCAGCAGCGGGTGGGCGGCGTCCGCGTGGGCGACCCGCAGGCCGAGCCGGGCGAGCAGCGCCGGGTCCGCGCCCGCGGCGGCACCTCCGCTGTCCGCGCCCGCGTCGGCCGCATCCGCGTCCCCGCGCACCGGCAGCAGCACCTGGCGCGGGCCGACCACCGTACGGCCGTCGGCGAGCGGGACGGGCAGGCCGCTGAGCACGTCGGGGTCGGTGCCGGCGAGGGCGTCGTAGAGCCGCCACCACCAGTCGGCGGGGCGTTCGGCGCCGGCCAGCCGGTCCACCACGTCGGCGAGCGACAGCCTGGCGACGCCCAACTGCCGCAGCGCCGGGCGCCGTTCGAGGCTCGCGGGCAGCAGCGTGGGCAGGACCTCGGCGAGCACCCGCACCGCCTCGGCGGTGGCGCCCTCCACGATCTCGGCCTCCACCGGCCGCAGCGGCTGCCCCTCCCCCGTCAGGCGCCCGCCGTCGTCCCAGGCGTCCGGGTCCGGCGCCGGGCCGCCCGCGTCGAGCGCCCCCGCCCCGGGCACCGCGGCCCGCGGCAGGAACGGGGTGCGCGGCAGCGCGGCCAGCACCCGGCGGCGCAACTCGGCGTCCAGCCCGCCCTTCCCGAGCGGCCCGGGCACCAGGTCCACCACCCCGGCGCCGGACGGCTGCCAGTCGGCGAGCAGCCGCACATACGCTTCCGCGGCGCGGTCCAGCAGGAAGTCGGTGAGCGGGCCGGGCGCGGTGTGGCGGCGGGTCGGGTCGAGCGGGAAGCTCGCCAGCAGCAGCGCGGGCAGGCCGAGCGGCTCGTCGGTCGGGGTGGGCGCGTGGACGACGCCGGCGGTGCGCGGCGCGGCGGGGGCGCCCTCGGGGTCCACCGGCACCGCCCACGTCACCGACCACACCGGGCGCAGCCGCTCCTCCACCGGCCGGTCCGCGAGCAGTTCGGGGGTCAGCGCGCCGCCGCCGGCCCGCACCCGCCAGCGGGTGGGCGCGCCACGGTCGCTGTCCTCGATCAGCACGTCCCCGCCGTCGAGCGACCGCCGGGTCAACGTCCGTACGCCCGCGGGCGTTTCGACCACGACCTCGGCCAGGCCCGGCAGCGCGAGCAGCAGCGCGTCGTCGACCGCGGCGAGCAGGCGGTCCGCCAGGTCCTCCGCGGAGCCGTCCCGCAGCGGCAGCACCACCACGGTGTCGTAGGGCGCCGGGGCGCTGCCCTCGGCGGGGAACGGCAGCCGCAGCAGCGGGACATGGCCGTCGCGGCGCCGCAACTCCTCGGCTAGTTCGGGGATTTCGGCGGCCAGTGCCCGGGCCTCGCCGAGCGACCAGCGCACCCCGCCGGCCCGGCTGAGCACGGCGGGCTCGTCGCTCGCCGCGAGGACCGCGGCGAAGCCGATGCCGAAGCGGCCGACGACCGCGTCCTCGGCGTCGTCGCGCTTGGCGGAGGCGCGCAGCGTGGACAGCGACTCGACGGCGGCCGGGTCCAACGGGGCGCCGGTGTTGGCCGCGGCCAGGCAGGCGTACGGCGAGCCGGTGGCGTCGGGGTCGGGCGCGTGCAGGGTGAGCCGGAGCCGGCCGGGCACGCCGGCGCGGGTCGCGGCGTCGGCGGCGTTCTGGGCCAGCTCCACGATCAGGCGGTCGCGGTGGCCGCCGAGGGCGAGGTCCTCCTCGGCGTTGGCGTCCTCGCGGAAGCGCGCGGCGGACGCGGACCACGCGGTCAGCACGGCCTGGCGCAGCGACGCGGTGCGGAAGGGGTCGGGCCTGCCTTCCGGGGTTCCTTCCGGGTTCGTGCGGATCACGCCTGGGCGGGTCACGTGAACCTTTCGTCTGCACTGTGCGCATGGGGTTCCGGCCGCTCCGGGCCCCTTCGGGCCCGACCGTACTCCACTGCGGGACGTGGGGGCCTGGGCCCCTTGAAGTGGTCGGTTCGGGTGGTCGGTTGACGTACCCGGTCGAAAAGGCCGTCGGTGTCCGGCCGGAGTCGCGGCCGCCAGAGTCCGTACGGGGACGGCGGCAGCGCGGGTACCCGGGAGCAGCGCGCGAAGGGCCCTGGCGCGCCCCGGGAACGCCCTCCAAGGCGTCGCGGAGGCACCGTGGGCCACCGGACCGCCGGACCTGCGGGAGCACCGCCCTCAGGCGCCCTCAGGCGCCCCCAGACGCCTCCAGACGCCGTCAGACGCCGTCAGGCGCCCTCAGGCGCCCTCAGGCGCTCGCGCCCGCCCCGGGTGGGGCCTCAGACCGTCTCGTCGTCGTGCAGGTCGTCCAGCACCATGGGCGCGGGCTCCGGCGTCTTCGGCATCACCGCGGCCTCGGAGTGGCCGCCGCAGCCGTACGCGAGGGAGACCAGGGTGCCGTCGGCCGGGGAGTACTCGTTCGCGCAGATGCCGAACGCCTGCCCGAGGGAGCCGCCGATCGCCACCAGGAAGCCGCAGCTCACGCACTTCGAGGGCGCGGCCTGGGCCATCGCCGTCTTGGGGCCGAAGCGCTCCTCCCAGCGGTCCGCCGAGGTGTGCAGGCCGTACCGGGACAGCACCCGGGCCCGGCCCAGGCCCAGCTGGCGCGCGACCGCGCCGATCTCCGCGATGCTCGGCCCGCCGGTGACCACGTCGCCGGCCGTCACCGCCGTATCTCCGGCCGCACCCGGACCGTCTGCCGCATCCGCCACATCCGCCGCCTGCGCCGCCTGCGCCGCGGCTGCCGCCGCCACCTCGGCCGCCTCCGCGATCTCCACCGAGTCCGCGGCCGCCGTCGCCGCCGCCGCGCCCTCCCCGGTCCACCCCGGCTCCAGCCGCAGGTCGTCCGCCTCGGTGGGCAGCAGGTCCCCCGGGCCCAGGTCGCCCTGCCGCAGCCGCTCGCTCCAGGGCACCCACTCCGGCGCCAGGACGGAGTCCGGGCCGGGCAGCAGCACCGTTTCGTCGATCGTCACGTTCTTCGCGCGGGAGGCGCGGGTCAGCGTGGTGGCCCACTGCCAGCCGCGGTAGGCCGGCTCGGTGCACGCGAAGAAGTGGGTGACCACGCGGTCGCCCTCGGCGACGACGCCGAGGTGCTCTCCGACCGACGCCTCGCCCACCGCCTCCCGCGTCACGGCCAGCGCGACATCGACCGCCTCGGCGCACAGGCGGTCAGGGGTACGGCTTCGCATCGCAGGACTCACAGAAATCGTTTCTCTCTCTACGCCGTCTCACGTGTGCGCTCGCGGGCGGGCGGACCCGAAGGGCACGAAACCTCGGCGGAGCGGACCGACGGACCGCTTCGACGCCTACGTTCCCTGCTTCCCCGGCCCTGCCCGAGCGTCATCGGGCGCACCTGTTGTCACCCATTCTGCGCGATCGCACGCTACCGGTGCGCACCGTGCGAGCAAAGGAGGGGGTGCGCCGTCTTCCAATTGGGGCAGGATTGCGACGTGGCACGAACCGTGACCGCGGGCCCAGGGCCCGCACGCAGGGCCGGGCGCGCCCTCGCGAGCGGCGTGGGGCGGTCGGCGGGGGCGGTGCGCCGCCGTATCCGGCGTACGACGCACGCGGGCGGCGCGGGCGAGTCGGGCCTGGCCAAGCTGATCGAGTTGCACGCGGTGAACTCCGCGGGCGACATGATGATCACCATCGCGCTCGCCAGCACCGTGTTCTTCTCCGTCCCCAGCGGCGAGGCCCGCAACCGGGTCGGGCTCTACCTGCTGATCACGATGGCGCCGTTCGCGCTGCTCGCCCCGGTGGTCGGCCCGATGCTGGACCGGTTGCAGCACGGCCGGCGGGCCGCGATGGCGATGTCGATGATGGCCCGCGCGGTGCTCGCCTGGACGATGGCGGGGATGGTCGCGCACGCGGGCCTGGGCCTGTACCCGGCGGCGCTGGGCAGCCTGGTCGGCTCCAAGGCGTATGGCGTGGTGCGCAGCGCGGTGGTGCCGCGCCTGCTGCCGGACCGCACCACCCTGGTCAAGGCGAACTCGCGCGTCACCCTCTCGGGTCTGCTGGCCACCGCGATCGCGGCACCGGTGGGCGCGGGGCTGCACAAGATCGGCCCGCAGTGGCCGCTGTACGGCGCGTTCGCGATCTTCATGTGCGGCGCGGTGCTGTGCATGGCGCTGCCGAACAAGGTGGACTCCGCGCGCGGCGAGCGCCGGGCCCGGCTGACCGCCGACGAGGAGGCGCCGGCCGAGCCCGCCGGGGTGCCCGGGCGCAAACCGGGCCTGCTGGGCGTCGGTTCGTCGGTGCTGCACGCGCTCCAGGGCAACTGCGGGCTGCGCGCGCTGTCCGGCTTCCTGACGATGTTCCTGGCGTTCATGCTGCGCGAGCACCCGGTCGGCGGACTGTCCCCGGAGTTGTCGCTGAGCGTGGCGGTCGTCGCGGCGGGCGCGGGCAACGCGCTGGGCACCGCGCTCGGCGCGTGGCTCAAGGCCCGCGGCCCGGAGGTGATCATCGTGACGGCGCTGGTGTGCGCGCTGGCGACGGCCTCGGTGGCGGCGAGCCTGTTCGGGCTCGTCACCGTCGCGGCGGTGGCCGCGGTCGCGGGCATCGCGCAGGCCCTGTCGAAGCTGTCGCTGGACGCGCTGATCCAGCGCGACGTCCCGGAGGCGGTCCGCACCTCGGCGTTCGCCCGTTCCGAGACGGTGCTCCAGCTGTCGTGGGTGGTCGGCGGCGGCATCGGCATCGTCCTGCCGCTGAACGGCTCGCTCGGCATGGCGGTGGCCGCGATGCTGGTGCTGGCGGCGTTCTCCGTCGCGGTGCGCGGGCTGCTCGGCGCCGCTCGGCACGGCGGCTCGACGAAGGCCCGCGTCGCCTGAGCGTGCCCGGCACCAGGCCCCATCCGGCGTGACACGGTGTACCCGCGCGCGGAGCGGAGCCCCCCGCCCGGTAGCCTCCTGCCATGAGCATTCGCCGCGCCGCCACCGCCCTCGGTGCCATCTCCCTCGGGTTGATCTCCCTCACCGCCTGCACGAAGCCGACCGCCGAGGCGACGGTCACCGTGGGCAGCAAGTCCGTGATGGCGTCCGCGAGCAAGGGGTGCTACGCCAAGGGCGCGCTGCTGCCGCAGACGGTCTTCGCCAAGTGCCTCCAGGAGAAGCCGACGCACCACATCACGGTGCCGGTCGGCGACAAGATCCGGATCGGCGTGGACCCCTCGATCGCCGACAAGGGCTGGCTGATCGTGCAGAACACCTCGCTCGCCAACGACGAGGTGCTCAAGGACAAGACGTACTTCACGGTCGACAGCGCGGACCTGTTCCACGTGCAGGACCCGCAGACCGGCCAGACCAGCCCGGTGAGCAGCGTGGTGCTGAACATCGTGGAGTCCCCGGACACCACCGGCGCCAAGGTCACCCGGGTGGTCTCCTTCGAGCTGCGGCGCGACCACTGACGCAGCGCGGGACGCAGCGGATGAGCGGCGCGACGGCCCCGATACGCCGCCTGCTGGTGGTGACCGCGGTGGACGCCGAGCGCGCCGCGGTGGCCGCGGGCCTGGCGACGGCGCCGGCCGCACCGCGCACGACGGTCCTGGCCGGCGGGGTCGGCCCCGCGGCCGTCGCCGCCGCCACCGCCACCGCGCTGGCCGGCGCGCAGGCCGCGGGCGAGCCGTACCAGCTGGTGGTCAGCGCGGGCATCGCGGGCGGCTTCGCCCCGCTCGCGCCGGTCGGTTCGGTCGCGGTGGCGAGCGCGATCACGGCCGCGGACCTGGGCGCGCAGACGCCCGACGGCTTCGTGCCGGTCGACGAGTTGGGCTTCGGCACCACCCGGCACCTGCCGCCGCAGCGGCTCAGCCGGGCGGTGGCCGACGGCCTCGCGGCGGCGTACGGGCCGGTGCTGACGGTGTCCACGGTGACCGGCAGCGCCGAGCGCGCCGCCGAACTGGCGGGCCGTCACCCCGGCGCCGTGGCCGAGGCGATGGAGGGCTTCGGGGTGGCCGAGGCGGCCGCCGCGGTGGGCGTGCCCGTGCTGGAGATCCGTACGGTGTCCAACGCCGTGGGCCCCCGCGACCGGGCCGCATGGCGGATCGGGGAGGCGCTGGCGGCCCTGACGGCCGCGTTCGGGAAGCTGCCGGCCGTACTGGGAGTTGAGGCACATCATGGGTGACGAGCAGAGCACGCGCGTGGAGCAGGGGACGGCTCAGGAGCAGGGGGCGGCGCTGCGTATCGCGTACTCCCCCTGTCCGAACGACACCTTCGTCTTCCACGACCTGGCGCACGGACTGGTCGAGGGCGCACCCGCGCTCGACGTGTCGTTCGCCGACATCGACATCACCAACGGCCTGGCCGAGCGCGGCGAGTTCGACGTCCTGAAGGTGTCGTACGCAGTGCTGCCGTGGGTGCTCGACGAGTACGCCCTGCTGCCCTGCGGCGGCGCGCTCGGCCGCGGCTGCGGCCCGCTGGTACTGACCCGGGAGCCCGGCGCGGACCTCACCGGCCGGACCGTCGCGGTGCCGAGCGAGCGCTCGACGGCCTACCTGCTCTTCCGGCTGTGGGCGGCGGCCGAAGTGGCCGGCGGGGTCGGCGAGATCGTGGTCATGCCGTTCCACGAGATCATGCCCGCGGTCCGGGACGGCAAGGTCGACGCGGGCCTGGTGATCCACGAGGCGCGCTTCACGTACCAGAACTACGGCCTGCACAAGCTCGCGGACATGGGCGAGCACTGGGAGGCCACCACCGGGCTGCCGATCCCGCTGGGCGCGATCATCGCCAAGCGGTCGCTGGGCGCGGAGCGGCTGGCCGCGCTGGCGGCGGCGATCCGCACGTCGGTGCGGCAGGCGTGGGACGAGCCGGCGCGCTCCCGGGAGTACGTCCTCGCGCACTCCCAGGAGATGGACCCGGCCGTCGCCGACCAGCACATCGGGCTGTACGTCAACGAGTTCACCGCCGACCTCGGCGAGGACGGCTACGCGGCGGTGCGCGGCCTGCTCACCCGCGCCGCGGCCGAGGGCCTGGTGCCGCCGCTGGCCGCCGACGCGCTGGCTTTCGGATAACCCGCGGATTCGTGACGGGTGTGACCCGAATTACCGCACCCGGGCTTTACCGGAACCAACTGTTCCGGTAAAGCCCGGTTAAAGCGGAGCGCCGGGGGCGGCCGGTCAGACGTCGATCTGGTCGGCGACCACGCGCAGCACCGAGGCGATCTTGTGGCCGTGCGCCTTGTCGGGGTAGCGGCCGCGCTGGAGCGAGCGCGCCACGTCCTCCAGCAGCGAGGTGAGGTCCTGCACGATCGGCAGCAGCTCGTCCGGCTTGCGGCGCTGGGCGGCGGCCACGGACGGCGCCGGATCGAGCAGCGTCACCGAAAGCGCCTGGTCACCCCGCTGCCCCGCGACCACGCCGAACTCCACGCGCTGGCCGGGCTTGAGGGCGGTCACTCCGTCCGGCAGGACCGACGAGTGCACGAAGACGTCGCCGCCGTCGTCGCGGGAGAGGAAGCCGAAGCCCTTCTCGCTGTTGAACCACTTGACCTTGCCGGTAGGCACGTCCGACCTCGTCCTCATTGCTCGGTGTAGCCCGAAGTTCTCGGAGCTGACTGAAGTTACTAGAAATTACCCGAACCCGCCGGGGGCCGCTGGAAAATTACCCGAGAGCAGCCGGAAAACGCTGTTCGCGGGTCTTCGAGCGGCTGGTCGGCGGCAGCCCGCACCGGACCGGCCACCCGCCGCCGTACAGCGGGGTGCCCGGGGGTCCCGACACCGTTTCCACTCCGTCCACCCCACGGACCTACCCTTGTCGGGTGAGCAAACAAACCCTGGGCCCCGGTGACCTGCTGGTGCGGACCGGCGCGATCACGTTCCTCGTCGGCACGGTCGGCACCGTGGTGACGGTCGCGCCGCTGCTGCTGCACACCAAGCGGCTGCCCACGCCCGCGTACTTCGTCTCGATGCTGATGGGGCTGGGGCTCGCGCTGGCCCTGGCCGGGCTGCTGCGCTCGGCGCTGGCCCAGCGGCGCCCGGCGGCGGACGGCCCCGGCGGTACGACCGGTGGCACGGGCGCCGGTACGAGCGGCGGTACGGGGCTCGCGGGCGCGCGGCCCGCGGTGGATCAGGCCGCGGCGGAACGGTAGTCCGCGAGCCAGGCGGGGAACTCCGTCAGGTCGGCCAGCACCACGTCGGCGCCCGCCGCCAGCAGTTCCTTCTCGTCGCACGGCCCGGTCGCCACGGCCACCGACAGCGCGCCCGCGGTGCGGGCGCCGCGCACGTCGCCGACGTGGTCGCCGACGTAGACCGACGCGCCGTACTCCACCAGCGCCTCGGCCTTCGCCTCCGCCCACAGCTGCCCGCGCAGGTCCGCGACGATGCCGACGTGGTCCAGGTGCAGCTGGGCGTTCGGGGTGTGCTTGGCGGTGACCACCAGCGGGCGGCCGCCCGCGGCCCGGACCGCCTCGATCGCCGCCACGGCGCCCGGCATCGCCGGGGTCGGCACGATCGCGTGGTCCACGTACAGCGCGCGGTAGCGCTCGCTCATCCCCGGGACCTGCTCGGCGGGGAACCAGTTCGCCAACTCCTGCTCCAGCGGCGGGCCGAGCCGGGTGACGGCCAGGGCCGAGTCGATGAACGCGCCCGTCTCCTCGGCCAGCCGGTCGTACACCGCCTTGATCCCCGGGCGGGAGTCGATCAGGGTCATGTCGAGGTCGAACCCGACGGTCAGCGGTGCGGCAAGGTCCATGGTCACCCCGCCATTGTCTCCGACGGCAACAGGACCCACCCGGGTGCCCCGGTCCCGGCGGTTCCGGGACCACTTGCCGGTGCGGGGTCCCTCCGGGGTGGTGTGTTCCGTGGGTGCCGGGACCTTGCCGCCGGTAGATGGCTGGTCGCGCAGTTCCCCGCGCCCCTTCGGGGCGCAAGCTTCTTCCGCGGGAAGACCCGAGCGGAAACAGGGGCGCGGGGAACGGCGCGACCAGCCACCGCGGACCGCAAGGTCCCGCAACTCCGCGGACGGCGCACCCGGAGGGTCCGCTCAGCTCGCGGAGCGACGCGCCCGGAGGATGAGGTAGAGGGCCGAGGCGACGGCGGCGACGCGGACGGCGACGGGAAGGTCGTGGCGGATGACGTGGCCGAGTTGGCCGTCGGCGATCGGGGTGCCCCAGCGCCCCTTGGTGCGGCCCCAGAGCCAGACGCCGAAGCCGAGCGCCGTGGCCCCGGGCACCCCGAACACCGCGATCTTCGCCTGGGTACGGGTGAGGGCGCGGGAGAGGTAGCCGGTCAGCCAGCCGAGGCCGAGCGGAATCCAGGAGCCGATCACCACACCGGCGACCAGCAGCAGGGCCGCGAGCAGCAGCACGGGGCTCCCCCAGCTCCGTACGCGGGCCCGGGCGCCGCCGCCCCCGCCCCCGCCCGGGCGCAGCAGCCCGCGCAGCCCCTTCCGCCGCTTCGGCGCCTCCGCGGCCGGGGCAGCCTCCGCCGCCGCCGCCCCGTCTTCCGCGCCGCCGCCCCCCTTCCCCGCAAGGGCACCCGGGAGCGGCCGCCGCTCCTCCTCCCCCTTGCCCGCCAACTCCTCGTCGTCGAACGGGATGAAGATCCCCCCGGTCATCCCGGGCAGCCCCGTCAACTCGTCCGCGGCCCGCAACCGCCCCTCACCGGTCCCGAACCCCGACCCGAATCCCAGTCCGAGCCCGGCCCCGGCCCCGCTGTCCGGCCACACCTCGTCCCCGGCGCCCTCCGGCGCGTCCTCCCCCGCCTGACCCGACGGCTCCTGCTCCGACGGCTCCGGCGGCTGCGCGTCCTTCGGCTCCTTGCGCGGCGCCGCCACCCGCCGCGCCTTCCCGTACGGCCCGTACGTCCCCGGCGCGGGCTCCCCGGCCGGCGGCTCCGCGGCGCCCCCGGCGGCGGCCGAAGCAGCCCCGCCGCCCGCCCCCTTCGTGCCGGCCGCCGCCTCGACCACCTCGTCCGGGCTGCCGAACCGCCCCAGGATGCGCCGCACCGCCGCCGCGTTGTCGCCGTCGCCGCCCCTGGCCTGCTCGATGTCCGTCCGCAACTGCGCGACCAGCCGCATCCGGTCCGCCGCGGGGAGCGCGGTCTGCGCCAGGTCACCGACCCTGCTCAGGTAGTCGAACACCAGCCGGTCGCTCTCCACGCCCACCGCCGGGCTCCTTCCGCCGCGTCGCCGCCCGCCACGACGACCGTACCCGTCCCCCCACGTCCATGCGGCTAATGTGGGAGGGATGGATACGGCAGAGCCGCGCACCCTCGCGGAGGACCTGCGCGCACGTGACGACGACGCGCTGGCCCACCTGCTGCGCGCCCGGCCCGACCTGCTCACCCCGGTCCCGGGTGACCTCACCCAGCTCGCCGGCCGCGCCGCCACCCGCGCGTCGGTGCTGCGCGCGCTCGACCAGGTCGACGCGTTCACCCGGCAGGTCGCCGAGGCGCTCGCGGTGGCCGCCGACCCGTGCCCGTACGACGCGCTGTGCGTGCTGATGGCCGGCGCGGACCCGGCCGGCGCGGCCGCCCCGCTGGGCGCGCCGCTGCCCGCCGATCTCACCGCGGCCGTCCGCGCGGCGCTGCCCGACGCGGTGGCGCGGCTGCGCACCCGGGGCGTGGTGTGGGGCGGCGGGGACCGGCTGCGGCTGGTGCGCGCGGCCCGCGACGTGCTCGCCCCCTCGCCGTCGGTGGCGTCCGCGACCGGCCTCGGGCCGTCCGTCGGCGAGGCCACCGCGGGGATGTCCCCGGCCCGGCTCCAGGAGATCGTCGCCGACGCGGGCCTGCCGGCCACCCACGACCCGGTGAGCGCCACCCGCGCGCTGGCCGAACTCTTCGCCGATCCGGCCGGGTTGGGCCCGCTGCTGGACGCGGCACCCGAGGGCGTCGGCACCGTGCTCGACCGGCTGGTGTGGGGCCCGCCGTACGGCGAGGTGCGGGACGCGACGGCGCCGGTGCGGGCGGCGGACGCCACCACGGCCGTGCAGTGGCTGCTCGCCCGCGGTCTGCTGCTGCCGGCCGGCGCGCACAACGTGGTGCTGCCGCGCGAGGCGGCCCTCGCCCTGCGCGGCGGCCGCGCGCACCGTACGCCGGAGCCCGCGCCGCCGGCGCTCGTACCGGTGCCGCGTACCGCCCGCACGGTGGACCTCACCGCGGCCGGGCAGGCGCTCACCGCGGTGCGCACCGTCACCGAGCTGCTCACCGCCTGGGAGACCGGCGGGCCGGGGGTGCTGCGGGCGGGCGGGATCAGCGTGCGCGACCTCAAGCGGACCGCCACCACCCTCGACCTGCCCGAGCCGGAGGCCGCCTTCTGGCTCGAACTCGCCTACGCCGCCGGGCTGGTGGCCGCGGACGGCGAGGTCGACGAGGCGTACGCGCCGACGCCCGCGGCCGACGGATGGACCTCGCTCCCGCCGCACCAGCAGTGGTCGGCGCTGGCCGCCGCCTGGCTGGCCGCGACCCGCACCGCCGGGCTGGTCGGCAGCCGGGACCCGAAGGGGCGGGCGCTGGCCGCGCTCGGCCCGGACCTGGACCGCTCGCTCGCGCCCCAGGTGCGGCGCGCCGCGCTCGACCTGCTCGCCGAGCAGCCGCCGGGCACGGCCGCGGACCGGGACTCGCTGCTGGCCCGGCTGCGCTGGGACCGCCCGCTGCGGCCGGGCGCCGACGCGTTGCGCGCCGACCTGCTCGGCTGGACCCTGCGGGACGCCGAGGCGCTGGGCGTCACCGGCCGCGGCGCGCTCGCCGCGCACGCCCGGCCGCTGCTGGCCGGCGACCCGGACGCGGCCGCCGCCGCGCTCGCGCCGCTGCTGCCCGAACCGCTGGACCATGTGCTGCTCCAGGCCGACCTGACCGCGGTCGCGCCGGGCCCGCTGATCGCCCCGCTCGCCGAGATGCTGGGGGTGCTCGCCGACGTCGAGTCCAAGGGCGGCGCGACCGTCTACCGCTTCAGCCCGGCGTCGGTACGGCGGGCCCTGGACGCGGGCCGCAGCGCCGCCGACCTCCAGGCGTTCCTGGCCGCCCACTCGCGTACGCCGGTGCCGCAGCCGCTGAGCTACCTCATCGACGACGTGGCCCGGCGGCACGGCGCGCTGCGGGTCGGCGCGGCCTCGGCCTACCTGCGCTGCGACGACGACGCGGTGCTCACCGAACTCCTCGCCGACCGCCGGGCGAACGGCCTCGGGCTGCGCCGGCTCGCCCCGACCGTGCTGGCCGCGCAGGCCGACCCGGCGACGCTGCTGGAGCGGCTGCGCGCGATGGGGCTCGCACCGGCCGCCGAGTCGCCGGACGGCGACGTGCTGATCACCCGCCCCGACGCCCGCCGCACCCCGCCGCGCACCCCGCCGCTGCCGGTGACCGACGGGCCGCCCGCCCCCGACGACGCGCTCCTGGGCGCCGCGATCAAGGCGATCCGGGCCGGCGACCGCGCCGCCACCGTCACCCGCGACGTTCCCGCCGCCCGCGACGGCGGCCTGCCCCGCACCTCCGCCGCCGACACCCTCGCCACCGTCCAGGCCGCCGCGCTGACCGGCGAGTCCGTCTGGATCGGCTACGTCAACGCCGAGGGCGCCGCCACCCAGCGCGTCATCGCCCCCCTGCGCGTCGAGGGCGGCTACGTCACGGCCTACGACCACACCGCCGACGCCACCCGCACCTTCGCCCTCCACCGCATCACCGGGGTCTCCACCCTCACCGAAGACCCTTCCTGACCTGCCCTGCCAGGTACGGGTGCCGGTCACTTCTCCGGGCCGGCCGGGGTGCGCCGCGCCGCCGTGCCGATGCCGTAGCGGTGGTACCAGTGGCGGCGCCGGGGGTGGAGCGCGCGGCCCAGGCGCAGGCCCAGCAGGAGGTATCCGAGCAGGGCCCCGGCGGTGTTGAGGATGACGTCGTCGATGTCGAAGGCGCGGCCCTCCACGAGCGTGCCCTGGGCCGCCTCGACCATGAGCATCACCAGCGCGGTGGCGGCGACCACCCGGAGCAGGCCGCGGATGCGCGGGAAGAGCGTCGGCAGCAGGACGCCGAAGGGGGCGCCGAGCAGGACGTTGCCGCCGATCTGCTTCACGGTGTCGCGGTGGTCGGGCTGGTCGAGGTAGGCCCGGATCGACGCGCCCGGCCGCAGGTTGGCGTGCACGAGGGCGTCGGAGGCGGGCGAGGGCACGAGCGTCACCCGGGCCAGCAGGACCGCGAAGCCCACCATCCCGACGAACAGCGCGGCCAGGACCAGCGCGCGGGCCGTCAGGGCGAGGGCGGAGCGGCGCTGGAGCACCGGGGTGCGGGCGGCCTCGTCAGGCGCGGGTGCCGCGGGCTCGGCCCGCTTGGCGGCGGCGGTGCGGTCGGCCGGCCCGGCCGACCGGTCACCGCGGAGGCGCGGCCACCGGCCGGGGAGCATACGGCGGGGCTTCGGCGCGGCTGCGGCGGCGGCGGGCTTGCGGGGGCGCTTGGCGGCGGCCGCCGACCGGCCCGCGGACCGGGGCTTCGCCTTCGGCGCGGCCGCCTTCGGCTTCGGGCCGGCCTTGGTCCGCTGTCCCGCTTTCGGCTTGGGCTTCGCGTCGGGCTTCGCCTTCGGTGCGGCCTTCGGCTTCGGCCCGGCCTTCTCCTTCGGTGCGGCTTTCGGTTTCGGTGTCGGTTTCGGTTTCGGCGTGGTCCCCGGCGCCGGGGACGGTTTCGGCTTCGCGCCCGGCGCCGGCGCGGCGCGGCCGGTACGGAACAGCGGGACTCGTAGCGCCACGGCACCCGGCCTCCTCGCGTAGGCACTGTCCCAGCGGCGCTTACCCCCGACCGGCCGCCGTACGCGGGGGCGTGCGGCGGCCGGAGGGGCGAACGGTCATGCGGGCAGGGTCAGTTGTGGCGCCCCCGCCTGCGGGTGAAGACCACCAGCGCGCCACCGGCGCCCAGCACCGTGACGGCCGCGGCCGCGGCCCACTCGACCTGGGCCGAGGCACCGGTGTCCGGCAGGCTCGGCGGGGTCGAGGTCGGTGCGGTCGGCGTCGTGGGCGGGGTGGTCGGAGGCGTGCTCGGGTGGTCCGACGGAGGAGTGGTGGGCGGCTTCGTCGGGTGATGCGACGGAGGAGTGGTGGGCGGCTTCGTCGGGTGATGCGACGGAGGAGTAGTGGGCGGCTTCGTCGGATGGTGCGACGGAGGAGTAGTGGGCGGCTTCGTCGGATGGTGCGACGGAGGAGTAGTGGGCGGCTTCGTCGGATGGTGCGACGGAGGAGCGGTCGGCGGCCTGGTCGGGTGATGCGACGGAGGAGTCGTCGGAGGCTTGGTCGGCGGGGTCGTGGTCGGGGGCGCGGTGGGCGGGCAGCTCTCGCTGTCGGTCGGCGCCGGATGCTCGCTCGGCCAGGAGCCGTGGCTCGGGGCCGAGCCACCGCCGTACCCGCCCGGCGCCGTGGAGTCGTGGTCGCTCGGGGCCGAACCGCCGCCGTACCCGTCGGACGCGGAGGACGGGGCGGACGGGGCGGACGGCGCCGACGACGGTTCGGCCCCGTTCGGCCACTGGCTGCCGTTCGGCCACGACGTGTCGTCGTCGGCTGCCGCCGCCGAGGACGCCGCCGCGGACGTCGTCGCCGGCGCCGGCGCCTCGCTCTTCGGCGGCCACTGGCTGCCGTTCGGCAAGCCCGTGTCCGACGGCTCCGCGGCCGCCCCGCGCGCGGCGGTCGCGGCGGTCGCGGCGCCGTCGTCCGAAGTGGCGGCGCCTGCCGGGGTACCGGGCAGCAGCAGGCCGGCCGTGGCCATGACCGCCGCGCCGGCCACTGCCGTGGCGGCCGCGGCAGCGTGGAAGGTCCCCCGGCGGCGCTGCTCCGTGGGGGGATGCGTCTGCTGGTGATTCATGGGGGCAGAAAACATCAAATACGACTGTTCATCTTGTATGCCAAGCTCGTGCCGCGCACAGATTCGCCTGTCCGGACGCACCCCGTCCCCACCCGCGCGGCGAAGTACAGTTGTCTGTTCGCCCATCCCTCGGAGGCCCCCTTGTCCTGCCTGATCGTCCAGAGCGACAAAACGCTCCTCCTGGAGGTCGACCACGAGCAGGCGGACGCCTGCCGCCGCGCCATCGCCCCGTTCGCCGAGCTGGAGCGGGCCCCGGAGCACATCCACACCTACCGGCTCACCCCGCTCGGCCTGTGGAACGCCCGCGCGGCCGGCCACGACGCCGAGCAGGTGGTGGACGCGCTGGTCGAGTACTCGCGGTACCCGGTGCCGCACGCGCTGCTGGTCGACGTGGCCGAGACGATGGACCGCTACGGCCGGCTGCGGCTGAGCAAGCACCCGGCGCACGGCCTGGTGCTGACCACCACCGACCGCCCCGTGCTGGAGGAGGTGCTGCGCTCCAAGCGGGTGCAGCCGCTGGTCGGCGCGCGGATCGACGCGGACACCGTGGCGGTGCACCCCTCCGAGCGCGGCCAGATCAAGCAGGTGCTGCTCAAGCTGGGCTGGCCCGCCGAGGACTTCGCCGGGTACGTCGACGGCGAGGCGCACCCGATCGAGCTGGACCAGGACGGCTGGGCGCTGCGCCCCTACCAGCAGCAGGCCGTCGAGGGCTTCTGGCACGGCGGCTCCGGGGTGGTCGTGCTGCCCTGCGGCGCGGGCAAGACCCTGGTCGGGGCCGGCGCGATGGCGCAGGCGAAGGCCACCACGCTGATCCTGGTGACGAACACCGTCTCGGCCCGCCAGTGGAAGCACGAACTGGTGCGGCGTACCTCGCTCACCGAGGAGGAGGTCGGCGAGTACAGCGGCACCCGCAAGGAGATCCGCCCGGTCACCATCGCCACGTACCAGGTGCTGACCACGAAGCGGAAGGGCGTCTACCCGCACCTGGAGCTGTTCGACTCCCGCGACTGGGGCCTGATCGTCTACGACGAGGTGCACCTGCTGCCGGCGCCGGTCTTCAAGTTCACCGCCGACCTCCAGGCCCGCCGCCGGCTCGGCCTGACCGCGACGCTGGTGCGCGAGGACGGCCGCGAGTCGGACGTGTTCTCGCTGATCGGCCCGAAGCGGTTCGACGCGCCGTGGAAGGAGATCGAGGCGCAGGGGTACATCGCGCCCGCCGACTGCGTGGAGGTGCGGGTCAACCTCACCGAGAGCGAGCGGCTGGCGTACGCGACCGCCGAGACCGAGGAGAAGTACCGCTACTGCGCGACCACCGCGACCAAGCGGAAGGTGACCGAGGCGCTGGTGGCCCGGCACGCGGGGCAGCAGACCCTGGTGATCGGCCAGTACATCGACCAGCTGGACGAGCTGGGCGAGCACCTGGGCGCCCCGGTGATCAAGGGCGAGACGACGAACGCGCAGCGCGAGAAGCTCTTCGACGCGTTCCGCAGCGGCGAGCTGTCGGTGCTGGTCGTCTCGAAGGTGGCGAACTTCTCCATCGACCTGCCCGAGGCCACGGTCGCCATCCAGGTCTCCGGCACCTTCGGCTCGCGGCAGGAGGAGGCGCAGCGGCTGGGCCGGGTGCTGCGCCCGAAGGCCGACGGGCACGAGGCGCGCTTCTACTCCGTGGTGGCCCGCGACACCATCGACCAGGACTTCGCCGCCCACCGCCAGCGGTTCCTGGCGGAGCAGGGCTACGCCTACCGCATCGTGGACGCCGACGACCTCCTGGCGGGTCCCGCGGCGGCCGAGGACGCCTGATCCGCCGCGCTCAGCTCGGCGGCGGCAGGTGGAGGTAGAGGTGGACTGCGGTCACCGCGGCGGCCAGCGCCCCGGCGCCCAGCAGGGTCCGCAGCACCTGCCGCCCCTGCCGCCCCTCGGGGACGGCCCAGCAGCCGGCGAGCAGCAGCACCGACGCCAGCAGCACGCAGGGGTTCACCGCGATCGCCCGGAACAGCGCGCGGCAGCCCGCCGGGTCGCACGAGTCGGTCGCGAACGGCGAGAACACGCAGCACAGCGCGCCGAACCCGAGGAGGGGCACGCACAGCACCGTGCACAGCACCTGGACGAGGAGGTTGCGCCGCTCCGGCCGCGGTGTGCCGCCCTCCGGCGGCAGGGCGTACGGCCAGACCCCGGCCGGCGGGTGCGGGGGCAGCGGCGGTACGGGCGGCCGGGGCAGGAGCGCCCCGGCAGGGCCGCGAGGGCGTGCGTCGCGGCCGGCGTACGGCTGCGGGTACGAGCTCGGGCTCGGGTGCGGATACGGGTGCGGCTGGGCGGGCTCCGGTTCGTCGGCCGCCCGGCAGTGCCCTGCGGTGTGTGTCCTCATACGACCATCACACCGACCCGGGGCGGTGGCGCACATGCGCCGCCGTACTCATCCGGGTGCGCGGGTACTACTCAGCGGTAACCCGCGGTGGGGGGCGCCGTGGCGCCGGCGGGTCAGTAGCGCTTGCCCTCGCTGCCGAGGATGACGACCTCGACGGCGGTGGTGACGAACACCTTGACCGCGCGCAGCGCGTTGCCGACGAGGTGGCGCGGCTGGTCGGGGCGGGCACCGAGGGCGGTGCCGCCGTGGGCGGTGGGACCTGGGTGGAGTGTGGTGGAGGCCATGTCTCCACGGTAGGCATCACACGCCCGGCGTACGTCGGGCCGTGGACGGATATCGGGCCGGGCGGGTGCGACCTCGGGTGGACCCGCGACCCTGACCGGCCTGTCAGGGTCACCCCGAGGGGAAAGCGGCGGGCCGGGGCACGCGGGCGGGCGGGACGGCGGGCGCGGGGCGGGCGGAAAACGGTTGGTGCTGCCGCGGCCCGCGGCGTATAGTTCCGCGTCTTGCCGCCTCCCGGACGGGAGTGCCGCCGCCCGGACGGAAACCGGCCGGCCCCTTCGTGTCACCACCGTGCGCGTACGCCCCGCCGTACGCTCCCCCGTACCAGCCCGGAGGCCAAGCCGTGCCCTCGCACGCCCCCGACCAGCCCGTTCCGCCCGACGCCACGGCCCTCGTCCCCGAAAGCCCCGGCTCCCCCGACGCCGCCGACCCGCTGGGCCGGGAGCGCGCCCACCTGTCGGCCTCCCGGTCCGCGCTGCGGGCCATGCGGCAGGACGTCGAGGCGCTCGACATCAGCGACGTCACCGGGAACTGGGTCAACGCCAAGATCCTCGCCGGCGAGATCGAGGCGCGGATCAAGGCGCTCGCCGACCTCGCCGACACCCCGCTCTTCTTCGGGCGCCTGGACTACCTGCACGCGCCGGGCGTCGAAGCCGCCGAGGGGGCCGACGGGGAGAGCTTCTACATCGGGCGGCGACACGTCCATGACGCGGGCGGCGACCCGATGGTCATCGACTGGCGCGCCCCGGTCTCGCAGCCCTTCTACCGCGCCTCCCGCAACGAACCGATGGACGTACGGCTGCGCCGCCGCTTCGGCTACACCGGCGGCGACCTGACCGCGTACGAGGACGAGCACCTGTCCGACCCCGCCGAGGCGGACCGTTCCAGCAAGCTCCTCCAGTCGGAGATCGAGCGGCCGCGCGTCGGGCCGATGCGCGACATCGTGGCCACGATCCAGCCCGAGCAGGACGAGATCGTGCGCGCCGGGGTCGGCGGCACCGTCTGCGTGCAGGGGGCACCCGGCACCGGGAAGACCGCCGTCGGCCTGCACCGGGTGGCGTACCTGCTGTACGCGCACCGGGAGCGGCTGGCCCGCACCGGCACCCTGGTGATCGGGCCGAACGCGTCCTTCCTCCAGTACATCGAGCAGGTGCTGCCCGCGCTCGGCGAACTCCAGGTCAAGCAGGCCACCGTGGACGACCTGGTGGCCCATGTCCCGGTGCGCGGCACCGATTCGGCGCGGACCGCCCGGCTGAAGGGCGACGCGCGCATGGCGGAGGTGCTGCGGCGCGCGGTCCGCTCGGGCATCAGCATGCCGACCGAGCCGGTCGTGGTGGTGCGCGGCTCTCGGCGCTGGCGGGTGCCCGCATACGAACTGGCGGAGATCGTCCAGGAGATGGCCGACCGCGACATCCGCTACGGCGCCGCCCGCGAGGCGCTGCCGCAGCGGATCGCGCACGCGGTGCTGGTGCAGATGGAGCGGTCCGGCGAGGCGCCCGACGACCGGGTGCAGGACGCGGTCGCCCGCAACGCCGCGGTGAAGGCCGCGGTCAAGGCGTGCTGGCCGCCGGTGGACCCGGCCAAGACGGTGCTGCGGCTGCTGTCCGACCCGGAGTTCCTCGCCTCCTGCGCCGAGGGGCTGCTGTCGCCGGAGGAGCAGCAGGCGCTGCTGTGGGCGAAGCCGGCCCGCGGGCTGGCCGGGGCGAAGTGGTCGGCGGCCGACGCGGTGCTGGTCGACGAGGCGAACGACCTGGTGCAGCGCACCGGTTCGCTCGGCCATGTGGTGCTGGACGAGGCGCAGGACCTGTCGCCGATGCAGTACCGGGCGGTCGGCCGGCGCTGCTCCACCGGGTCGGCCACGATCCTGGGCGACCTCGCGCAGGGCACCACGCCCTGGGCGACCGCGTCCTGGGCGGAGGCGCTGTCCCATCTGGGGAAGCCGGACGCGCGGGTCGAGGAGTTGACCCGCGGGTTCCGTGTGCCGCGCGAGGTGATCGCCTACGCGTCCCGGCTGCTGCCGTCGATCGCGCCCGGTCTGGCGCCGGCGACCTCGGTCCGCGAGTCGCCCGGCGCGCTGTACGTGCGCCCGGCGGCCGAGGACGCGCTCGACGCGGCCGTGCTCGCCGCATGCCGCGAATCGCTGGGCCACGAGGGCTCGATCGGGCTGATCGCGGCCGACCCGCGCGTCCCGGCGCTGGCCGCCGCGCTCGACGCCGCGGGCCTGCCGTACCTGTCGCCCGGCGAGGAGACCTCGGCGACCGCCCGCCTCACCCTGGTCCCCGCGTCGCTGGCCAAGGGTCTGGAGTACGACTACGTGGTCATGGACGACCCGGCCGCGATCGTGGCGGCCGAGCCGGACGAGCGGACGGGCCTGCGCCGGCTGTACGTCTGCCTGACCCGTGCGGTGTCGGGCCTGACGGTGCTGCACAGCGCCCCGCTGCCGGCCGCGCTGGCGCAGGCGGGCTGATCCACGGCAGCGCGCCGCCCGGCGACGCGCGCGTTCCGGTGAGGCGGTCGGTGGTGCGTCCCGGCTGACGCGGTCCGGCGACGCGGTCCGGTGGAGCGTCCCGGCGACGCGCGCCGGCTCACGCGGTCCGGTGGAGCGTCCCGGCGACGCGCGCCGGCTGACCCGGTCCGGGTGCCGCATTCCGGCGACGTGGTCCGGGTGCCGCACTCCGGCGACGCGGTCCGGTGACGCGGTCCGGCGACGCGGTCCGGTGACGCGGTCCGGCGACGCACGCCGGCTCACGCGGTCTGGGTGACGCGGTCCGGTGACTCGCTGCGGCTGACGCGGGCTCAGCCGACAGCGACGGGCGCGTCGATGGCCTCGCGCCAGGTGCGTACGGTGGCCGCGTCGACGGGTGCGGTCCAGCCGCCGGGCCGTACCGCGCCGCCGACGTGGAAGCCGGCCAGACCGGCGGCGCGCAGCGCCGGCACGTGGTCCAGCAGCAGCCCGCCGCCGACCAGCAGCGCCGGTTCGTAGCCCGGCTCGCCGGTCCGCGCGGCCTCCTCGCACAGCACCGGCAGCCCGGCGCCGACGCCGTGCGCGGAGCCGGCCGTGAGATATGTGTCCAGGCCGGGCAGCCCGGCCAGTTGCAGGCGCAGCGCGTCGCGGTCGACGGCGTGGTCCATCGCGCGGTGGAAGGTCCAGCGGCAGCCGTCGATCACGTCGACCAGCGCGTACACCGCCTCGAGGTCGGCGCGGCCGCCCGCGTCGAGGAAGCCGAGCACGAACTCCTCGGCGCCCTCGGCCCGCAGGCCCTGCGCGGTCTCGCACAGCACGTCCAGCGCGTCGGCGTCCCCGGCGGCGAAGCCGTCGGACAGCCGCAGCATGACGCGCAGCGGAATCCGCACCGCCGCCCGGATCGCGGCGAACGTCTCGCGGGAGGGCGTCAGCCCGTCGGCCGCCATGTCGCTGACCAGTTCGAGGCGGTCGGCGCCGCCTTGCTGGGCCGCGACGGCATCCTCGGCGCCGAGGGCGATCACCTCGAAGATTGGTCTAGACATATGAGCAAGGGTGCCACACCAGTCCCTCCCAGCGCGAGGGTCAGGTCTCCCGATCACCCGGGCGAGTACGGCGGACTATGCCTCCAGCAACTCCAGTTCGGTGCCGACGTTGCGGCGGGCCACCTGCTCCCAGTGGGTACGGCCGTACTCCGTGCGGAACAGCCGCGGCAGCGCGAGCAACCGGCGCAGCACGTCGGCGCGGCCGGCCCGGAAGTCCTCGTCGGGCACGAAGCCGTACTCCTCGCGGACCGCGGCGGCGTAGGCCGCGTACGCCGCCGGGTCGCCGGCCAGCACCGCGAGGTCGGCGTCGCACAGCACCTCGCCGTCCGCGTCGCCCTCGGCCGGGTCGTGGTCCACCGTCAGCCGCACCAGCCGGGCGACCTGCGCGACCCGCTCCGGGTCCACCCCGGCTTCGGTGAGCGCCCGTTCGGCGAGCGCGGCGCTGCGCTCCTCGTTCTCGCTGCGGTCCGGACGGTAGACCGCGTCGTGGAACCAGGCGGCGAGCGCCACCGTGTCGGGGTCGTGCGCGTACACCGTCAGCTCCGTCACCCGCGCCAGTACCGCGACCAGGTGGTCCAGCGTGTGGTAGCGCCGCTGCGGCTCGGCCCACCGGGCCAGCAACTCCCGCCCGTAGACCGCCGGGTCGGGCTCGTCGTCCGCAGCCGTCCGGCAGCGCCGCAGCAGTTCGGACCACTCCGCGAGCAGTGCGGCATAACGGGGATGGGCTTCGGCTCGGCTCTCGGGCATGCCGATCATTGTCCACGGCCGCCCCGGAAGTCCACCCCCGCCCCCCGGGCGCCACGCGGCACCCGACCACCTGGCCGCTTCCACCGCGCCCCGCCTCACAGCGCCAGGCAGGACCCCCCGGCCGCGCCCACCCGCGCCAGCAGCGCGGTCGCCTCGGTCCTGGCCCGCAACCCGGCGAGCAGCAGCAGCCACAGGTCGTAGAGCCGGTCCTCGATCTGGTCCCGCCCGTCGAGGGCGTCGGAGACGGTGTGCATCCCGAAGAACGCGTAGACCACGCCCACCGCGGCCGTCTCGGGCGCCAGCCCGCCCGCGAGTTCGCCCTGTGCGTCCGCCTCCCGCAGCAGGGAGCCCACCGTGTCGATCCAGCCGAGGAACGGCGCCGGCAGCGGGGCGTCGATGGCGCGACGCTCGGTCCACAGCCGGGACCCGGCCCGCACCACCACGTCGTCGCGGAAGGCGCGGGCGACCTCGAAACTCAGCGCCACCAGCTTCTCCAGCGCCGAGTCGTACGCCGCCCGGACCCGGGCGATCATCGCCGGCCAGGTGGCAAAGTGCGCCTCCACCACGGCGAGCGCCAACTGCTCCTTGTTGCCGAAATGGAAGTAGATCGCACCGCTGGTCCGCCCCGAGAGCGCGCTGATGTCGCTGATACTGGTGCCGGCATAACCGTGTTCGTCGAACAGCCGCGCCGCCGCCTCCACCAGACACCTGCGCGTCGTCTCCGCTCGCCCCTGCACATTCACCCCGATAGCCGCTTCGTCGCCGACCACGGCAATCTAGCGCGTCGCGAACGCCGAACCGCGCCGGGGGCGGACGACGCACGTGCGAATCAGCCGGACGTGAGTTCTTCTTATGGTATGAATCATTCGGTCGTGGATGGTTTCCCACGGAATTCCGGGAAGAACGATTCGCCGGGGCTGAGCTGGTCGCGCACGGTCGCCCGGGAAATGGTGCACCGCTCGTCGGTCGCCGAGGTACTGCTGACGGATGTCCGGCCGGACCGCGCGGGCGGGTTCGCGGCGGCCGCCTGCTGGCCGCGCTCGCACCCCACCTTCCCGCGCGACGGCTCGGACCTGCACAGCCCGCTGCTGGTCGCCGAGACGCTCCGCCAGCTGGGCATCTACCTGCCGCTGCGCTACTTCGGCGTCGCGCCGGACACCCATCTGCTCATCGGCGACCTGTACTTCGCCCTCGCGCCCGGCCGGGAGCCGCGGGTCGGGCACGGCGCCACCGAGGTGACCTGCGCGGTCGAGGTCGGCGCGGTCCGCCGGGACGCCGGCGGCGCGGTCACCGGCCTGCGGCTGGAGGTCCACTACGCGTGCGGCGGGCGGCAGTTCGCCCGGGCCGGCGGCAGCGCCCGCTTCCTCGACGGGGAGGGCTACGCCCTGGTGCGCGACCGGCACCGCGACCCCGCGCCACCCGCGGTGGCCGCGGCGCCGGACAGCCGCCCCTCGCCCGCCGCGCTCGCGGTCGCCGGCCGCGGCGACGTGCTGATCTCCCGCCGCGGCGGCGCCCTGGCCGTCGAACCGGCCGACCGGCGCCACCCGTTCTTCTTCGACCACGCCAGCGACCACGTGCCGGGGATGGTGCTGCTGGAGGCCGCCCGGCAGGCCGCGGCCGAGGCGAGCGGCGGCACGCTGCTGCGCCCGGTCAGCGGCCGCCTGGTGGCCACCCGCTTCACCGAGTTCGCGCCGCCGGCCCGGATCGAACCCGTGCCGCACCACCGCACATGTGTGTTCCGGGTCCGCCAGGGCGCGGCCTGCACCGCCTACGGCGTCCTGGGATACCGACGACACGCGGTGTGACTTATTGCATTCGCTTGACTCCCGTGCACAGCCGTCCATAACGTAATGATCGATATGTTCTCGGCGGTCCCCTCCGCATTCCGCCAAGTCCGCGGGATTTATGGACGCGCCCGTCGAGAGCCCGCGCCTGCCTGACGAAACAGCGCGCAGCCGCCTGTCGGCCCGTATTACCGACGACTCTCCCACGCGCTTTCAGGCATTCTCGAACGGACCTTCCCCCCATGACTCCTCACCCACTCTTTTCGTGGACCCCGACGGCGATTGTCTTCGACTGCGACGGCACGCTGATGGACACCGAACGGCACTGGCAGGACGCCCGCGACCTGACGCTCCGTGATTTCCGGCTCACGCCGGCGGAGGGTTTCGCCGAGCGCAGCAAGGGCCTGCACTACACGGAATGCGGCCAGCTGATGGCCGACGAATCCGGTCGGCCCGAGCTCGGCGGCGAAGTCACCGAGCGGCTGCTGGACCATTTCCGCGCCCTGGTCGCCGACGACCCGCAGACCATGCCCGGCGCGGGGGAACTCGTCGCCAACGCGGCGAAGTTCGCGCCCCTCGCGGTCGCCAGCAACTGCCCGCTCGACGTGGTGGACACCTGCCTGCGCACCGCCAACCTCCGGCAGCACTTCGACCACATCGTGGTGCCCGGGCCCGGCATCCGCCCCAAGCCCGCCCCCGACGTCTACCTCGTCGCCGCGCGCCTGTGCGGCGCCGACCCCGCCGAGTCCCTCGCCGTCGAGGACTCCGCCTGCGGCATCGAGGCCGCCACCCGCGCCGGCCTGCGCACCATGGGCGTCGGCCCCTGGCCGGGCGAGGACCTCGCGGCCACCGTCGACATCTGGGTGGCCTCACTCGACGACCCGAACATCTTCTCCTGGTCCGCCCGCTGACGGCGGCCCCCTGACCGGCGGGCGGCCCCGCGTCCCCGTGCCGCCGCCCGCCTCCCACCCGCCGCAGGGCCGACGTCGGCGCCGGCCCTGCCCCGGCATCCGGCCGGGTACGGCGCCGGACCGGATGCCGTGCCGGACCTGACAGCACGCCGGGCCGGCGCCGCGTCAGGCCAGATACGGCGTCAGGGTGGGCACCGCCTCGGCTGCCGAGGCGAAGAGCAGGGCGATCCCGACCGCCCCCGGGTCGGGCACGCCCGCCGCCCGTTCGCCGAGGTAGCTGGCGCGCCCGCGCCGGGCGGTGAGGCGGGCGGTGCTGCGGACACCGCCCCACGCGGCGGCGGCCGCGGCGGCCGTGGCGGCCTTCGGGTCGCCCGGCACCGCGCGGGCCCGCGCGGTCAGTGCGGCGCAGGCCGGCACGAGCGCGTCGACCAGCGTCTTGTCCCCGACCGCGGCCTCGCCGACCCGCTGGATCGCGGCCAGCCCGCCGCCGGCGCCCGTCGCCAGCGCGACGGCGGGCGGGCCGTCCCCGGCCGCCACCGCGGCCGCCATCTCCTGGAGCAGCAGCCCGAACAGCGGGCCGCTGGTGCCGCCGACCTCGTCGAGGAACGCGGAGGCCGCCGCCTCCAGCGGCCAGGCCGGTGCGGCCGAGGCGGGCGCCGACGCGCCGAGCCGGCGCAGCGCGGCCTGGAGCCCGGCCACCAGGTTCGCCCCGAAGTCGCCGTCGCCCACCTGCTGGTCGAGCGCCGTCAGCTCGGCCTCGGTGGCGGTGGCGGACGCGGCGAATCTGCGCACCCACCCGTCGGTGAACCCGGTGAGGTCGGCCGGGCGGAAGGGCTCGGAGAACTCCGGGAACCCGGTGTCGGTTGATGTGAGCATCGCTGCGTCTCCCGTCGTTGCCTGCCCGCTGGTCGCACCGGGCCCGGTGCGGTCTCACGGCAGTGGGCACCTGGTACTGGCGCCGGCCCACGGGCGCCCGCCGTACGGGCGCCCGGTGGCGGGCGCGGTCAGCCCGCCCGCGGTCGCCCGCACCACGCCGGGGCGGACGCGGGGGCGTCGTAGTACGCGAGCGTGGCGTCGTCGGCGGCCAGCAGCGTGAGCGAGAAGCCCCGCATGTCCAGCGCGGTCACGTAGTCGCCGACGAGGGTCCGTACGGTGGCGGCGCCGCGCTTGTCCAGCAGCCGGGTCACCTCACCCAGCACCGCGTACAGCTCCAACCGGGTGACGCCGCCCAGCCCGTTGACCAGGAGCACGACCTGTGCGCGCGGGCCGAGGTCGAGCGAGCCGACGAGCGCGGCCACCATGTCCTCGGCGAGGTCGCGCAGCGAGCGCTCCGCGAGGGTGTGGCGGGCCCGCTCGCCGTGGATGCCGACGCCGTACTCCACCGCGCCCGGCGGCAGGTCGAACGCGGGGCGGCCGGTCGCGGGCGAGGTGTGGGCGGCGGAGGCGACCGCGATGCTGCGGCACCGCGCGGCCACGTCCGTGCCCAGCGCGACCAAATCCGCCAGGCCCATCCCGGTGTCGGCGGCCGCTCCGAGGATCTTCTCGACCAGGACCGTCGCGCCGGTGCCGCGCCGGCCCGTGGCGACCTCGTCGGACTCCGTCGCCACGTCGTCGTCGACCAGCACCCGGCCGCAGGCGATGCCCTCCCGGGCGAGGCGTTCCGCGGCGATACCGAAGTTGATCTTGTCGCCGGTGTAGTTCTTCACCACGTGCAGCACCCCGTCACTGCCCGCGACGGCGCGCGACGCGGCGAGGATCTGCCGGTTGTGGGGTGAGGCGAAGACGCGGCCCGGGCAGGCGGCGTCCAGCATGCCGGTGCCGACGTAGCCGGTGTGCAGCGGTTCGTGGCCCGAACCGCCGCCCGAGACGAGGCCGACCCTGCGGGTCGGCGCCGGTTCCAGCGCTTGGACGTAGCCGTCGCGCTCGTCCCAGCGGATGTGCTCCGCGTGGGCTCGGGCGAAACCGGCCAGTGCTTCCCCCACCAGTTCGTCGGCTGCGTTCACGAAGTAAAGGCCCATGAGACGACCTCCTGTCACCTCATGCTGAGCGGTCCCCGGGACCGCGGCAACCGGACCCTCCCGGGTGCCCCCGGACCTGCTGTTTCGGGACCACCTGCTGGTGGGGGTCCCCCCGGGGCGCCACGTCCTGCGGGTGCCGGGACCTTGCGGTCCGCGGTGGCTGGTCGCGCAGTTCCCCGCGCCCCTGAGTAACTGCGGCTTGCACCGGCTTGCTCCGGAAGGACCCGGGCATGTCCAGGGGCGCGGGGAACGGCGCGACCAGCCGGATACCGGGCGCAAGGTCCCGGCACCCGCAGGAGGCGCCACCCCGGAGGGAACCCCCCACCGGGAGGTGGTCCCTCAGCCGGCAGGGTTGGGGCGGGCGGGGGGGCGGGCTCGGCCCCGCCCGGGAGTGGTGCCGAAGGTGAGGCGGAAGGCCTCGATGAAGGCGCTCGGGTTGGCGTAGCCGCAGGCGCCCGCCGTGGAGGTGACGGACCGCCCGCCCGCGAGGAGCGTGAGGGAGTGGTGGAGCCGGAGTTGGGTCCGCCACTGCGGAAACGTCATGCCCAGCTCGCTCTGGAAGAGCCGGCTGAGCGTGCGTTCACCGGCCCCCACCGCGGCCCCGAACTCCGCGAGGGTGCGCGGGTCGGCGGGGTCGGCGTGCAGGAGCGCGGCGACGGCCCGCAGCCGGTCGTCCGCGGGCGCGGGCAGATGCAGCGGAAGCGCCTTGACCCGGCGGAGTTGGACCAGCGCGACGCGTTCGAGGTCGGCCCGCTGCGCCGGGGTGTAGGGCGGGTGGGCGCCGCCGGGCGGCTCGGTGAGGGCGACGACGAGTTCGCGCAGCAGCGGCGGTACGGCGACCACGGTGGGCCGGTCGTCGCCGAACGGCCCGTGCCCGGGCGGGAACGACAGCGTGCGCATGTCGGTGCGGCCGTGCGCCTCGTGCGCGTGCGGCACCCCCGCCGGAATCCACACCGCGCGGTGCGGCGGCACCACCCACGCACCGAGCGGCGTGGACACCCGCAGCACACCGCTGCTCGGGTGAATGAGCTGGTGCACGGCGTGGTGGTGCCAGTCGATGCGCTCGCGGTGCAGCAGTTCGTGGCGGGTGGGACCGTCCAGCGGGCGGGGCGCGGGCCCGCCCGGCGCCGGTGCCGCGGGCCTTTCGGGCGGCTCCGCGGCCGATTGGCGGGTTGTCGGCATAAGTCGACAGACTATCGGTAGCCGACCGTGCCCGCCGCTCGGCAGGCTGCCGGTATGACCCGAAGTGCCGATACGGCAGACCCCCGACCGGACTCCTCCGGTCCCCCGGCCCCCGCCCCGGCCGAGGCCGCGGCCCCGGCCCGTACGACCTGGCAGCGGATGCGGCTGTGGGGCGTCGCGCACGCCGTCGACGACCTCTACCAGGGCCTGGTCCCCGCGACCGTGCCGTATTTCGTGCTGGACCGGCACTACGGCTACGTCGCCGCGTCCGGCCTCACCCTCGCCGCCACCCTGGGCAGTTCGGTGCCGCAGCCGTTCATCGGGCTGGCCGTGGACCGGATGCGGCTGGGCTGGCTCGCGGGCGCCGGGGTGGCGCTCGCCGGGATCGCGCTGGGCCTGTCCGGCGTCGTGCCCTCGTACGCCGCCGTGTGGTGCCTGATCATGCTGTCCGGGCTCGGCATCGCCATGTTCCACCCGGCCGCGGGGAAGTCCGCGCGGGAGGACGCGGGGGACAGCGCCGCCGCGATGAGCGTCTTCGCGGCGGGCGGCAGCGTCGGCTTCTTCCTCGCGCCGGTCCTCGCCACCCCCGCGCTGATCGCGTGGGGCGTCGGCGCCACCGCCCTGTTCATCCCGCCCGCCGTCCTCACCGGGTACGTCCTGCTGCGCCACCGCGCCCGCCGGGCCCCGTCCGCGTCGGCCGCGAGCGGCGGCGGGGTGGACCGATGGGGGCCGTTCGCCGCGCTGACCTGCGTCGAGGTGGTGCGCTCGGTGGCCTTCTTCGGGGTGAACACCTTCATCGAGCTGTACTGGATCAGGCATCTGCACGCCTCCCGCGGCCTGGCCGGGGCCGCGCTCACCGGCTTCCTGGCCGGCGGGGTCGGCGGCACCCTGCTGGGCGGGCGGCTCGCGGACCGGATCGGCATGGTCCGCACCGTGCAGGCGGGCGGCGCGCTCGCGCTGCCGATGCTGGCCGGGCTGCTGCTGGCCCCGGGCAGCATCGCCCCGCTGCTCTTCGCGGTCCTCACCGGGGTCTGCCTCAACCTGCCGTTCGCCGTGCTGGTCAAGCTCGGCCAGGACTACCTGCCCACCCGCCCGGGCACCGCGGCCGGGGTGACCCTCGGGCTCGGGGTCAGCGTCGGCGGCCTGCTCTCCCCGCTGCTCGGGCTCGTCGCCGACGCGCACGGGCCGCGCGGCGCGCTGACCGCGCTGCTCGTCGTCCCCCCGGTCGCCCTGGCCCTCGGCCTGCTGCTGCCCGAGCCGTCACGCGCCGCCGGGTGACCGTACGGCGCAGGGCCTGACGGGCGGGGGCCGGACATGCCGAGGCCGGGCGCCGGTGGGAGAGTGGACCGGTGGGCAGTGATCACGGCGGCGCCGCGGACCGGTTCGTACGCGTCAGGGGCGCCCGGGTGCACAACCTCGACGGCGTCGACGTCGACGTGCCCCGCGACGCGCTGACCGTCTTCACCGGCGTGTCCGGGTCCGGCAAGTCCTCGCTGGCGTTCGGCACCCTCTACGCCGAGGCCCAGCGGCGGTACTTCGAGTCGGTCGCGCCCTACGCCCGGCGGCTGATCCAGCAGGTGGGCGCGCCGAAGGTGGAGGAGGTCAGCGGGCTGCCGCCGGCCGTCGCGCTCCAGCAGCGGCGCGGCGCGCCCACCTCCCGTTCGTCGGTCGGCACCGTCACCACGCTGTCGAACCTGCTGCGGATGCTCTTCTCCCGCGCCGGCAGCTATCCGCCGGGCACCGCCGAACGGCTGGACTCCGACGCCTTCTCGCCGAACACCGCGGTCGGCGCCTGCCCGGAGTGCCACGGCCTGGGCCGGGTGCACCGGGTCACCGAGTCCTCGCTCGTCCCCGACCCGTCACTGAGCATCCGCGAGCACGCGATCGCGGCCTGGCCGGGCGCCTGGCAGGGCAAGAACCTGCGCGACGTGGTGGACGCGCTCGGCTACGACATCGACCGCCCGTGGCGGGAGCTGCCGCAGGCGGACCGGGACTGGCTGCTGTTCACCGACGAGCAGCCGGTGGTGACGGTGCACCCGGTGCGCGAGGCCGGCCGTATCCAACGCCCGTACGAGGGGCGGTTCATGAGCGCGCGCCGCTATGTGATGCGCGCGTTCTCGGAGTCGAAGAGCCCGGCGACCCGGCGGCGGGTGCAGCGCCATCTGGTGAGCGCGCGGTGCCCGGTGTGCGGGGGCAAGCGGCTGCGGCCGGAGGCGCTGGCGGTCACCTTCGCCGGGCGCGACATCGCCGAACTGGCCGCGCTGCCGCTGGCGGAGCTGGCCGGGGTGCTGCGGGCCACCGCGGGCCTGGCGGCGCCCGGCGCGGCGACCGCGTCGGCGGTGTCCGGCGAGGCCACCGAGGCCGCGGTGGCCCTCGCCCGGGACCTGGTGGCGCGGATCGAGGTGCTGACCGGTCTGGGCCTGGGCTATCTCGGCATGGACCGCCCGGCGCCGACCCTCTCCCCCGGCGAGCTGCAACGGCTGCGGCTGGCCACGCAGTTGCGCGCCGGGCTGTTCGGCGTCGTCTACGTGCTCGACGAGCCGTCGGCCGGGCTGCACCCGGCGGACACCGAGCCGCTGCTGACGGTCCTGGAGCAGCTGCGGGCCGAGGGCAACACGCTGTTCGTGGTGGAGCACGACATGGACGTGGTGCGCCGCGCGGACTGGGTGGTCGACGTGGGCCCGGGTGCGGGCGAGCGCGGCGGGCGGGTGCTGTACAGCGGCCCGGTGCCGGGCCTGGCCGGGGTCGGGGAGTCGGCCACCCGGCCGTACCTCTTCGGCGCCGGGGACACGGATACGCCCCCCGGCGGGGCGGGGCGTGAACCGCGGGCGCCGGGCGGGTGGTTGCGGCTGCGCGGGGTGGACCGGCACAACCTGCGCGACCTCGACGTGGACGTGCCGCTGGGGGTGTTCACCGCCGTGACGGGCGTGTCGGGTTCGGGCAAGTCGACGCTGGTCAGCCAGGTGCTGGCGGAGGTGGTGACGGCCCGTCCGGCACCGGACGGCACGGCGGAGGGCGCCGACGACGGGGACGGTGCCGAGGGGGACGGTGCCGACGAGGGGGCCGGGGAGCCGTGGGAGGAGGGCGGGGCCGGCGGTTCCGCGCGAGACGCGGTACGGGTGCGGGTGGTCGAGGGCGCCGACGCGGTCGACCGCCTGGTCCGCGTGGACCAGCGGCCCATCGGCCGCACCCCGCGCTCCAACCTGGCCACGTACACCGGGCTGTTCGACGCGGTGCGCCGGGTCTTCGCCGCCACCGACGAGGCGCGGGCCCGCGGCTACACCCCGGGCCGGTTCTCGTTCAACGTGGCGGCCGGGCGCTGCGAGACTTGCCAGGGCGAGGGGTTCGTCGCGGTCGAGCTGCTCTTCCTGCCCGGTACGTACGCGCCCTGCCCGACCTGCCACGGCGCCCGCTACAACCCGCAGACCCTGGAAGTCGCCTACCGGGGGCGGAACATCGCGGAGGTGCTGGACATGCCGGTCGACACCGCGGCCGGGTTCTTCGCGGACGTGCCCGCGGCCGAGCGCGGCCTGCGCACGCTGCGCGACGTGGGCCTGGGCTACCTGCGGCTCGGCCAGCCCGCCACGGAGCTGTCCGGCGGGGAGACCCAACGCATCAAGCTCGCCACCGAGTTGCAGCGCGCCCGGCGCGGCCACACCCTCTACCTGCTGGACGAGCCGACGACCGGCCTGCACCCGGCCGACACCGACCTGCTGATGCGGCAGTTGCACGGGCTGGTCGCGGCGGGCAACTCGGTGGTGGTCGTCGAGCACGACATGGGCGTGGTGGCCGGGGCGGACTGGGTGCTGGACCTCGGGCCGGGCGCGGGTGACGACGGCGGCCGGGTGGTGGCGGCCGGCCCGCCGGCGCAGGTGGCCGCGGCGGTGGGCAGCAGGACCGCCCCCTACCTCGCGCGGAGGTTGACGCGCGGAGATTGACGCGCGGCGGGAGGAGCCCCCTCCGCGCCTCCCACCACGCCGACCCGTAGCCGCCGAAGCGCGCTGGGTCACCAGTGGTGAATTTCGCAGCCAAACCTGTTAATTGTCAAGATAATTTGAGGAGCATACAAGCCCCCTGGTCCGGGAGCGGCGGACCTCAGCGGCCGGGCTCGGCGGGCACGCCGGGGGCCGGGCGCGGGCCGGGCGGGCGCGGCTTCCTGCGGCGCAGGCCCGCCGCTGTCAGCCGCCGCACCAGTTCCTTGCTGCCGACTTGGACGGCGCCGAGCCGCACCGCCGCCTCGTAACTGGCCGCGGGGATGTCGTAGTGGTCCCGGTCGAACGCCCGCTCGGGTGCGCCCAGCCGCCGGGCGAACCCGTGCAGCTCGTCGTAGGAGCGGTCGCTCACCAGGTGCGACCAGACCCGGCCGTGGCCCGGCCAGGTCGGCGGGTCGATGTACACGGTCATCCGCACTTCACCCGCCCAGCGCGCCGACCGGGGCGACCGCCTCGCCACGGGCCTCGCACACCCAGTGCGGGTCCGCGCCCAACTCCGGCTCCACCGCCAGCGCGTGCGGGTCGTCGCACCGCGGGCACAGCGGCCACCGGCCGCGGGTCTCCAGCAGCGCGTCCTGCATGTCCTGCGCCAGCAGGCCGGGTACGAACTCCGCGCCCTGCGGCCACTGCTCCAGCCACCAGCGGCGCTTGCTGAGCGCGGCCTCCAGCAGCGAGACCACCTCGGCGTCGGCGGCGTCACGGGCTCTGAGGTCGGCGAGGACGCGGGCGCGGGCGTCGTGGAGGACGGTTTCCATCGTTCCATTGTGCAACCGGTCCAGGTCCCGCCCGCGCCGCCCGCCGGAGCGGGCCGACGACGGGCCGACACGGGGCCGAGGCCGGGCCGACACGGGGTCGACGCAGGGTTGACGCGGCCGCGGCGCCGAAAATACCTTTCAGCAGGTGACCTACAGCGTGAAGGAAACTTTCTCCCCGAGCGTCCGCGCCCTTCGGGGCGTACCCGGCGCGCCCGCATCTGTCACGGCCCCCGATCCGGGGGCCCTCGCCGCGAAGGTCCGCACCCTCGCGCCGTCCATGACCCGCTCCATGCAGCGCGTCGCCGAGGCCGTCGCGAGCGACCCGGCCGGCTGCTCCCACCTCACCGTCACCGCCCTCGCGGTCCGCACCGGGACGAGCGAGGCCACCGTGGTGCGCACCGCGCGCCTGCTCGGCTACCCCGGCTACCGCGACCTGCGGCTGGCGCTCGCCGCGCTCGCCGCCCACCAGGCCACCGGCGCCGCCCCCGCGGTCACCGCCGACATCGCCGTCGACGACCCGCTCGGCGACGTGGTCACCAAGCTCGCGATGGAGGAGCAGCAGACCCTCGCCGACACCGCCTCCCAGCTCGACACCTCCCAACTGGAGGCGGCCGTCGTCGCGTTGGCCGCCGCCCGGCGCACCGACATCTACGGCATCGCCGCCTCGGGACTGGTCGGCCAGGACCTGGCGCAGAAGCTGCTGCGGATCGGGCTGATCGCGCACGCCCACGCCGACCCGCACCTGGCGGTCACCAACGCCGTCCAACTGCGACCCGGTGACGTGGCGTTGGCCATCACCCACTCCGGCACCACGCAGGACGTGATCGAGCCGCTGCGGGTCGCCTTCGACCGCGGCGCCACCACCATCGCGATCAGCGGCCGCGCCGACGGCCCGGTCACGCAGTACGCCGACGTGGTGCTCACCACCTCCTGTTCCCGGGAGAGCGAGCTGCGGCCGGCCGCGATGTCCAGCCGTACCAGCCAACTCCTCGTGGTGGACTGCCTGTTCATAGGCGTCGCGCAACGGACGTACGACGACGCCGCGCCCGCGCTGTCCGCCTCCTACGAAGCACTCGCCCACCGGCACACCCACCGCGCCCCGCGCCCCAGTTGACGGGCGGCGCCCGGCCACCCGCCCGCCCGACCACCCGCCCCGCCTGCCCGCACGTCCTCGACGAGCCGACCCGAGAAGGATGAACGAGCCGCACATGACCGACCAGTACACCGCGCTGCGCCGGGAGTTGGACACCCTCACCACCGAGGCGTTCCGCCCCGAACTCGCCGAGATCGACCGGCGCTCCACCCTGGAGATCGCACGCCTCATGAACGGGGAGGACCTCACCGTGCCGGCCGCGGTCGCCGGGCAGCTCCCGCAGATCGCCACCGCCATCGACGGGATCGCCGCCCGGATGGGCCGCGGCGGCCGGCTGGTCTACGCCGGCGCGGGCACCGCCGGACGGCTCGGCGTGCTCGACGCCAGCGAGTGCCCGCCGACCTTCAACACCACGCCGGGACGCGAGGTGGTCGGTCTGATCGCGGGCGGCCCGGAGGCCATGGTCACCTCGGTCGAAGGAGCCGAGGACAGCAAGGAGCTGGCCGCGGCGGACCTGGACGCGCTGGCGCTGACCGAGGCCGACAGCGTGGTGGGGATCTCCGCGTCCGGCCGCACCCCGTACGCGATCGGCGCCGTGGAGTTCGCCCGGCGGGCCGGCGCGCTGACCGTCGGGCTGGCCTGCAACGCCGGCTCGCCGCTGGCCGCGGCGGCCGACCACGGCATCGAGGTCGTGGTGGGCCCCGAACTCGTGGTCGGCTCCACCCGGTTGAAGGCCGGCACCGCGCAGAAGCTCGTGCTCAACATGCTCTCGACGATCACGATGATCCGGCTCGGCAAGACCTACGGCAGCCTCATGGTGGACGTCCGCGCGTCCAACGAGAAGCTGCGGGCGCGCTCGCGGCGGATCGTCGCGCTGGCCACCGGGGCCGCCGACACCGCGATCGAGGAGGCGCTCAGCGCGACCGACGGCGAGGTGAAACCGGCGATCCTCACCCTCCTGGCGAAAGTGGACGCCGCCGAGGCGGCCCGCCTCCTCACCGCCTCGAACGGCCACCTGCGCAAGGCGCTCGACGCGGCGACCTGAAGGCGGTACCGGCCCCGGCGGGCTCCGGTCCGGGAGGATGATGGGGGCATGAGCGATCTCAATGAAGTGGCCGTGACCACGTTGGCGGGCGAGGCGAGCACCTTCGGGCAGTTGACCGGCGGCAGCGCCGCGCTGGTGGTCAACGTGGCGAGTCAGTGCGGGCTGACCCCGCAGTACAGCGCGCTGGAGGAGTTGCACAAGGAGCTGTCGGGGCGGGGGTTCACCGTCGTCGGGTTCCCCTGCAACCAGTTCGGCGGCCAGGAGCCGGGGACGAGCGAGGAGATCGCGGAGTTCTGCTCCACGACCTACGGTGTGACCTTCCCGATGGCCGGCAAGATCGAGGTCAACGGCCCGGGCCGGCACGCGGTGTACGACGCGCTGACCGCCCGGGCGGACACCGCGGGCGAGGCGGGCGACGTGCAGTGGAACTTCGAGAAGTTCCTCGTGGACTCCTCGGGCCGGGTCGTCGGCCGCTTCCGCCCGGGGGTCACCCCGGACGACCCCGAGCTGCGCACCGCGATCGAGGCCGTGCTCGCGGGCTGACCCCGCCCGGGGACACCACGCCCGGACGCGACGGCGCCCCCTTCCCCGCGTAGGGAAGAGGGCGCCGTCGTGGTGCGAAGGACGCTGACCGCTTGAGGATCAGAAGTCCATGTCACCGCCGGGCATGCCACCCGGAGCGGCGGCGGCAGCCGCCTTCTCGGGCTTGTCGGCGATGACGGCCTCGGTGGTGAGGAAGAGCGCGGCGATGGAGGCCGCGTTCTGCAGCGCGGAGCGCGTCACCTTCGCCGGGTCGATGATGCCCTCGGCGACCAGGTCGACGTACTCGCCGCTCGCCGCGTTGAGGCCGTGGCCGGGGGTCAGGCTGCGCACCTTCTCCACCACGACACCGCCTTCGAGGCCGGCGTTGACCGCGATCTGCTTCAGCGGGGCCTCCAGGGCGATCTTGACGGCGGCAGCGCCGGTCGCCTCGTCACCCTCCAGCTCCAGCTTCTCGAAGACGGCGGTCGCCTGGAGCAGGGCCACGCCGCCACCGGCGACGATGCCCTCCTCGACGGCGGCCTTGGCGTTGCGCACCGCGTCCTCGATGCGGTGCTTGCGCTCCTTGAGCTCGACCTCGGTGGCGGCACCGGCCTTGATGACGGCCACGCCGCCGGCCAGCTTCGCCAGGCGCTCCTGGAGCTTCTCGCGGTCGTAGTCCGAGTCGCTGTTCTCGATCTCGGCGCGGATCTGGTTGACCCGGCCGCCGACCTGCTCGCTGTCGCCGGCACCGTCGACGATGGTGGTCTCGTCCTTGGTGATGACGACCTTGCGGGCGCGGCCCAGCAGGTCCAGGCCCGCGTTCTCCAGCTTGAGGCCGACCTCTTCGGAGATGACGGTGCCACCGGTGAGGATGGCGATGTCGCCGAGCATGGCCTTGCGGCGGTCACCGAAGCCCGGAGCCTTGACGGCGACGGACTTGAAGGTGCCGCGGATCTTGTTGACCACCAGGGTCGACAGGGCCTCGCCCTCGACGTCCTCGGCGATGATCAGCAGCGGCTTGCCGGACTGCATGACCTTCTCCAGCAGCGGGAGCAGGTCCTTCACTGCGGAGATCTTGGAGTTGACGATCAGGATGTAGGGGTCGTCGAGCGACGCCTCCATCCGCTCCAGGTCGGTGGCGAAGTAGGCGGAGATGAAGCCCTTGTCGAAGCGCATGCCCTCGGTGAGCTCGAGCTCGAGCCCGAAGGTCTGCGACTCCTCGACGGTGATGACGCCTTCCTTGCCGACCTTGTCCATGGCCTCGGCGATCAGCTCGCCGATCTGGGTGTCGGCGGCGGAGATGGAGGCGGTGGAGGCGATCTGCTCCTTGGTCTCCACGTCCTTCGCCTGCTCCAGCAGCGCGGCGGAGACGGCCTCGACGGCCTTCTCGATGCCCCGCTTGAGGGCCATCGGGTTGGCGCCGGCGGCTACGTTGCGCAGACCCTCCTTGACCAGGGCCTGGGCCAGGACGGTCGCGGTCGTCGTGCCGTCACCGGCGACGTCGTCGGTCTTCTTCGCGACTTCCTTGACCAGCTCGGCGCCGATCTTCTCGTACGGGTCCTCGAGCTCGATCTCCTTGGCGATGGACACACCATCGTTGGTGATCGTGGGAGCGCCCCACTTCTTCTCGAGGACCACGTTGCGGCCCTTGGGGCCGAGGGTGACCTTGACGGCGTCGGCGAGCTGGTTCATCCCGCGCTCAAGGCCGCGCCGTGCCTCCTCGTCGAACGCGATGATCTTGGCCATGGTGAAGTGTCCTCCGCGGACTGGGTTGTTTGCGCTCGGGACCGTGTGGTGCCCGCGACGGACGGCCCGCCGGCCGCCGGTTCCTTCCCGACGTCCGCACGGCCCTCACCGACCCGGCCCTGCTGTCACTCTCACGTGGAGAGTGCTAACGCCAATGATTAGCACTCACCCCCTGCGAGTGCAAGCGGTTCACCCCGGGGGCCGAGCCGCGTACAGGGTTGCCCCCGCGCCCGGCGGCGCCCGCAAGACGCCCGCTGGGCACCCGCAGGACGCCCGCTGGACGCACAGGAGCCGCCTCCCGCGGACGGGGGCGGCTCCTGTGTACTGCCGAGGTCGCGTCGATGGTCGAACGCGCCGTGAAGTCAGCCGGCGAGGCGGACCATGTCCGCCTGCGGCCCCTTCTGACCCTGCGAGATCTCGAACTCGACCCGCTGGCCTTCTTCGAGGGTGCGGTACCCGTCCATCTGGATCGCGCTGTAGTGGACGAAGACATCCGCACCACCGTCGACCGCGATGAAGCCGTAGCCCTTCTCCGCGTTGAACCACTTGACGGTGCCCTGAGCCATCCCTAACTCCCCTATTGCTGGCCCTATCGCGGCCCCGCACTTCGCGGGCCCGGGTCAGACCTCACCCGCCCGCGGAACCCGTGCCTTTGACAGGTGGGAACCCTGGGGGGCGTGCGCCGGAACGCGTCGACCGCGGCTGAATGTATCTGCACGGATGCCGTCTGCAACAGGTCAATCGGACGAGAATTCTGGGCGCGACCCATCGGAAATCGCCTGAGAAATAACGATAAGGCAGGGCAAGCCGGGCCGGACATAGCGGACGAAAAGGAGAATTCGCTCGTGAATTTGGCGATAAATCGCCGTGGCCGCGCCACACCTGGGGTCCATGCCACGGGATTGCCTACGGCAACTGTACAACTCTTCAACTACCGCTCCGGCACACGCATGCCCCGCTCACCCGAAGGGGTGAACGGGGCACAAACCGCCCGAATCCGGAACCGCCGCCCAACTCCCGCTGGGCGGCGGCCGGTTCACTCGGCGACCGGCGGGCAGATCCGGTGGCCGGCCGGAGGTTCAGCCGCCTGCGACCGCGGGAATGATCGAGACACTCGCGCCGTCCGGCACGACCGTCTCGAGCCCCTGGGAAAACCTCACGTCGTCGTCGTTGACATACACGTTCACAAAGCGGCGCAGCTTTCCCGCGTCGTCGAGCACGCGCGCCGAAATTCCCTTGTGATCGCGCTCCAGGGAGTCGATCACTTCGGCGAGGGTGGCACCCTCGGCCGGCACCTCGGCCTGGCCGCCGGTGTAGGTGCGGAGAATGGTGGGGATACGTACGGAAGCACTCATGCGAGGCCAGCCTCTCGGAATGCGGCAAGGGTCGGGCGGATGGTCGCGGTCGGCCCGGTGGTCGGCGCCACCGCGTCCAGGGTCTTCAGTCCGTCGCCGGTGTTGAGCACGACGGTCTCGGTGGCCGGGTCGAGCTGCCCGGACTCGATCAGCTTCTTCAGCACACCGACGGTCACCCCGCCCGCGGTCTCCGCGAAGATGCCCTCGGTCCGCGCCAGCAGCTTGATCGCGTCCACGATCTGCGCGTCGTCCACGTCCTCGACGGCCCCGCCGGTACGCCGGGCGATGTCCAGCACGTACGGGCCGTCCGCGGGGTTGCCGATCGCCAGCGACTTGGCGATGGTGTCGGGCTTCACCGGCCGTACGACGTCGTGCCCGGCCTTGAAGGCCGTCGACACCGGGGAGCACCCCTCGGCCTGGGCGCCGAAGATCTTGTACGGCTTCTCCTCGACCAGGCCGAGGGCGATCAGCTCCTTGAGGCCCTTGTCGATCTTGGTGAGCTGGGAGCCGGACGCGATCGGGATGACCAGGTTGTCCGGCAGCCGCCAGCCGAGCTGCTCGGCGATCTCGTAGGCGAGCGTCTTGGAGCCCTCGCCGTAGTACGGGCGCAGGTTGACGTTGACGAAGCCCCAGCCCTCGCCGATCGGGTCGCCGATCAGCTCCGAGCAGAAGCGGTTCACGTCGTCGTAGCTGCCCTCGATGCCGACGAGTTCGCCGCCGTAGACCGCGGCCATCACGACCTTGCCGGCCTCCAGGTCGTGCGGGATGAAGACGCAGGAGCGCAGGCCCGCCCGGGAGGCGGCGGCGCCGACGGCGCCGGCCAGGTTGCCGGTGGAGGAGCAGGACAGCGTGGTGAGGCCGAAGGTGCGGGCGGCCTCCAGCGCGATCGCGACCACCCGGTCCTTGAAGGAGTGGGTGGGGTTGCCGGAGTCGTCCTTGACGTGCAGGCCGCCGGTGATGCCCAGTTCGCGGGCGAGGTTGTCGGCCTTGACGAGCTTGGTCCAGCCCGGGTTCAGGTTGGGCTTGCCGGCGACGCCGGCGGGCACCGGCAGCAGCGGGGCGTAGCGCCAGATGTTGGTCGGGCCGGCCTCGATCCGGGCGCGCAGCGCCTCGGGGTCACCGGTCGGCAGGTCGTAGGCCACTTCCAGTGGCCCGAAACACTCCAGGCACGCGAAGACCGGGCTCAGCGGGTAGCGGGTGCCGCACTCCCGGCAGGACAGCGCCGCGGCCGGGCCGAACGGTGCGGGGGCGGCATCGGCACCCTGGGTGCCGGCAGCGGAGTCGGTGGTGCTTGCGACGGTTTGCGCAGCCATGACAGGCGAGGCCCTTTCTCCTCATCTTCCTCGCACGCGGGCGCGTCACGAGACGGAATTGGCACCTTCCCCACCGTGCGTGACCTCGCGGTCGGCGGGAGGGTTGCCGGGGCTTCTACGGGCCGTTCCCTCTGCCCCTCTGGATGAGCGGTATGGCGACCGGGTCGGTACGGACCGGGCCCGTCGCGTTTGTGCGCGTCACGCCCCCGGCATGCGGTGGCGTCACGCGTTGTTCAAGACTGTAACCGACACAGGTGACGGTTGAGGTAGCCGTCCGCACCGCGAGATGGATCACACGCCCGGTCCGGAGCGTGCCGAGGGAGAGGACTCACGTGCTCGACGAGGTGGAGCGCTGGCTGCGCCGCCGGTCCTGGTCGGCCGCCCAGCGGCCGCTTGACCTGCTGCTCGCCGCCAAGCGCGCGGCCGGCGACCGGGGCACGGTCAGCGTGGTGCTGCCGGCGCTGGACGAGGAGGCGACCGTCGGCGCGATCGTGGCGGCGATCCGCCGCGACCTGATGTCCGCCGCGGCGCCGCTGGTGGACGAGGTGGTCGTGGTCGACTCCGGCTCCACCGACCGCACCGCCGCGGTCGCCGCCGCGGCCGGGGCCCGCGTGGTCGGGCGGGACGCGATCCTGCCCCGGCTGCCGGCCCTGCCCGGCAAGGGCGAGGTGCTGTGGCGGTCGCTGCTGGTCACCCGCGGCGAGATCGTCTGCTTCGTCGACGCCGACCTGCGGGAGTTCGACGCCCGTTTCGTCTCCGGGATCGTCGGGCCGCTGCTCACCGACCCCGCGGTGCAGCTGGTCAAGGCGATGTACGACCGCCCGCTGGAGACCGGCGGCACCGTGGTGCCCGCCGGCGGCGGCCGGGTCACCGAACTCGTCGCCCGCCCGCTGCTCAACCTGCACTGGCCGCAGCTGGCCGGCTTCGTCCAGCCGCTCGGCGGGGAGTACGCCGCCCGCCGCTCGCTGCTGGAGCGGCTGCCCTTCCCGGTCGGCTACGGCGTCGAACTCGGCATGCTGATCGACGCGTTGGGGCTCGTCGGGCTCGACGGGCTCGGGCAGGTCGACGTCGGGGTGCGGCACCACCGGCACCAGGACGGCCAGGCGCTCGGGCGGATGGCCGCCGCGATCTACCGCACCGCCCAGGTCCGGCTCGCCCGCGGCCAGCTGGTCCGCCCGCACCTCACGCAGTTCGGCCGCGCCGGCTCCGCCTTCGTACCGCGTACCCACCCGGTCGACACCGAGGAGCGCCCGCCGATGGCCGACCTGCCGGAGTACCTCGCCCGCAAGGCGGCGTAGGCACGGCGCCGGGGGCCGCCGCCGCGGGCAAAGAGTGCCGCCGGCACGTTTGAGCTGCGCGGCAACCGGCAAAGCTGCGGGCATGGAGGGATCTTCGCAGGGTGCCCGGATTCTGGTCGCGTCGAACCGCGGCCCGGTGTCGTACACCGTGGAGGGCGACGGCAGCCTGGGGAGCCGCAGGGGCGGCGGCGGGGTCGTCTCCGGGCTGAGCGCGATCGGCCCGGACGCGGGTGCCGTGTGGGTGTGCGCGGCGCTGTCGGACGGCGACCGGGAGGCGGTGCGCCGCGGGGTCGCCGAGCCCGGGGTGCGGATGCTCGCGATCCCCCCGGAGGTCTTCCACGCGGCGTACAACGACATCGCGAACTCGGTGCTGTGGTTCGTGCACCACCTGCTCTACCAGACGCCCTTCGAGCCGCTCTTCGACGAGGAGTTCCACGGCCGCTGGGCCGCCTACGAGGCGTACAACGAGGCGTTCGCCGACGCGCTCGCCCAGGAGGCGGCCGAGGGCGCCGCCGTCCTCGTGCAGGACTACCACCTCGCGCTGGTGCCCGCGCTGCTCCGCGAGCGCCGCCCCGACCTGCGGATCGGCCACTTCTCGCACACCCCGTGGGCCCCGCCGGACTACTTCCGCCTGCTGCCCGACGACGTGGCCGCGCGCCTGCTCACCGGCATCCTCGGCGCCGACCGGGCCGGGTTCCTCACCCACCGCTGGGCCGCCGCCTTCGCCGCGTGCTGTGCCGACGTGCTCGGCGCGGAGGTGGCCGCGGACGGCGGCTCGGTGACGTACCGGGGCCGCACCACCCGGCTCGGCGTGCACGGTCTGGGCGCCGACGCGGAGTTCCTGCGCGAGCGCGCCCGGCGGCCCGACGTGGACGAGCGGATGGCGGCACTGCGGGCCGAGGCGGGTCCCGGCCGGCGGCTGATCGTGCGGGTGGACCGCACCGAGCTGTCCAAGAACATCGTGCGCGGGCTGTACGCCTACCGGCGGCTGCTGGTGGAGCACCCAGGCTGGCGCGAGCGCGTGGTCCATGTCGCGTTCGCCTACCCCTCGCGGCAGGACCTGGCGAGCTACCGGGAGTACACCGAGGAGGTCTCCCGGGTGGCCGCGGCGGTCAACGAGGAGTTCGGCACCGCGGGCTGGACGCCGGTCATCCTCAAGGTCGACGACGACTTCGCCCGCTCCCTGGCGGCGTACCGGCTGGCCGACGTGGCGCTGGTCAACCCGATCCGGGACGGGATGAACCTGGTCGCCAAGGAGGTGCCGGTCGTCTCCGACCAGGGGGTGGCGCTGGTGCTGTCCCGTGAGGCGGGCGCCTTCGAGGAGCTGGGCGACGACTCCTTCGTGGTCAATCCGTACGACATCCGCGCGACCGCAGTCGCCCTCAACGAAGCGCTGACGCTCCCCGAGGCCGAGCGCGCCGACCGTTCCAAGCGGCTTGCCGCGGCAGCCACCGCGCTGCCGCCCAGCCGCTGGTTCCTCGACCAGCTCCAGGCGATCGGCGGCTGACCGCTTTTCGTTCCGCGGCGCCCTGGTGGGGGCCGGTCAGCCGAGTTGGTCGGCCAGGTGTTCCAGCAGGTGGACGACGCCTGCCGGGCCCGCCACGGTCAGGTCGGCCCGCGCCAGCAGCTCCGCGGGGGTCTCCTCGGCGCCCGCGCTGGCCACCAGCAGGCCCGGCGTGCCCTGGGCGCGCAGTTCTCCGACGGCGGCGTACGCGGCGAGGTCGCCGAGGTCGTCGCCCGCGTAGAGCACGCTGCCCGCGCCGGTCTCGCGCAGGAAGCCGGTGAGCGCCACCCCCTTGTCGACACCGGGTGGCCGCAGCTCCAGGACGTAGCGGCCGGGCTCGACCACCAGGCCGTGCCGCACGGCGAGTTCGGCCAGCGGCGCGCGCAGCGCCTCGAACGCGGCGTCGGGGTCCTCGGTGCGGCGGGTGTGCACGGCGACCGCGCGGCCGCCCTTGTCCTCGATCCACAGGCCCGGCCACTCCCCCACCTCGGCGAGGAAGCCGGGCAGTTCGGCGCGCACCGCGGTGACCCCTTCGGGCGCGGGCGGCGCGTGCACCTCGCCGCCGCGGGCGTCCCAGCGCTCGGCGCCGTAGTGGCCGAGGACCACGAGGTGCTCCAGTCCCGGCACCCCGGCGAAGCCGCCGTACCGCACGGCCACGTCGGCCGGGCGGCCGGTGAGGATGACCGCGGCCGCCAGGTGCGGGGCCAGCCGCGCCAGCGCGCCGGCCGCCCCCGGGTGCGCCCGGGCCTGCTCCGGGTCGGCCACGATCGGGGCGAGGGTGCCGTCGAAGTCCAGGGCGACCACCGCGCGGCCCGGCTCGGCGAGCAATGCGGTCAGGCCCGCCCGGCCCTCGGCGGTCCGTGGGGTGAAGGTCTCCGCAGCAGCCATGCCCCGAGCCTAGCGGCCCGGCGGTTTCACGCGGCTGCTCGGGCGGGGGGAGCCGGGTCCGCGTCAGCGGTTCTCGGCGTGCCGCTGCCGGGTGCGGCGCCAGCGGTTGACGGTGGCGGGGGCGGCGCGCAGCGCGCGGGGGTCGTCCAGGAGGGCGTTGAGCAGCTGGAAGAAGGCCGTCGGGGAGATGCCGAGCCGCTCCCGGATCGCCCGGTCGCGCGGGCCGGGCCCGCTCCAGCTCCGCCCGGCCAGCTCCAGCACCGCCAGGTCCCGCGCGGACAGCTCAGCGCCCGCCGCATCCGCAGCCCCCGCCGCGCCCGCCGCATCCGCGGCCCCCGCCGCGCCCGTCTCCTGCGCCTCGCCCTCGGCCACTGTGCCGCCCCTCGCCCGCTGGCCCGCCCGCCCGGCCGCTCCGCTACTCCGACTCGGAGGTGAGCCCCTGCCCGTCCTGCGTCTCCGCGTAGTTCTGCAACTGCGACAGTACGGTCTTCGGGTCGCCGTGCACCGCGCTGCCGATGACCTTCTTCATCCGGTCGTCCACCTTCGTCCAGGAGGTCTTGTCGACCGGGTAGAAGACGGCGTCCGGCAGCAGGTCGAGGAACTGCACCAGGTCGGCGTCGCGCTTCTCGCCCTGCATGACCTGGGAGGCGCTGGTGGTCACCGGCAGCAGGCCGTACTCGTCGAGGAACTTGACGGTGTTCTTGGTCTGGTAGACGTACTGGAGGAAGGCGCGGTCGGCGTCGAGGGAACCTTTCTTCTTGAAGGCCATCGCCCAGTCGGCGACGCCGAGGGTGTCGGCGTTCGGGCCGTCCTTGCCGGGCAGCGCGGCCACCCCGACGTCGATGCCGTGCGCGCGGGCCTGCGCCAGCAGTGTCGGGTGGCCGTTGATCATGCCCGCCTTGCCGGCCAGGAAGTCGTCGAAGACCTCCTGCCGGTTGGTCTTGGCGGGGTCCTTCGAGCCGACCAGCTTCGCGTCCACCAGGTTCTTCTTGACCCAGGTGAGGGCTTCGACGTTCTCGGCGGAGTCGAAGGTGTAGTTGTCGACGGAGTCGCTGATGCCGCCGCTGGCGCCGAGCATCCACATCAGGGACTCCGCCTGCGACTCCTCCGGGCCGAGCGGCAGGCCGTAGGGGACCTTGACGCCGTTCTCCTTGAGCAGCTTCGCGTCGGCGGCCAGGTCGGCCCAGGTCTTCGGCGCCTGGTCGATGCCCGCCTGCTTGAACAGGCCCTTGTTGTAGAAGAACATCCGCGAACTGGACGCCCACGGCAGGCCGTACTGGGTGTGGGCGACCGATCCGGCCTGGGCGAGCGAGGAGATGAAGTCGGCCTGCTGGCTGACCGTGAAGAGCTGGTCGGCGCTGTACAGCTGGCCCTTGGCGGCGTAGTCGGCGTACGAGCCCATCTGCGCGATGTCCGGCGGGTTGCCGGCCTTGACCATGGCGGCGACCTTGTCGTCCACGTCGGTCCAGCTCAGCACCTGCACGTCGACCTTGATGTGCGGGTTCTGCTTCTCGAAGCCGCGCACCATGTCGTTCCAGTACACGAGCGAGCTGTTGTCGGTCTTCGCGTCGCCGTAGTCGGCGGCCACCAGGTGCAGCGTCACGTCCTTGCCCTGCGCCGTGCCACCACCGCAGGCGCTGACCCCGGTCAGGGCCAACGCGGAAGTGAGACCGGCCGCGAGGCCGAGAAGTCGTCGCCGCTGCACTGTTCCTACCACCCTTGGGACTTCGAAAGACCGGAAAGACTCGGGCCGCGGCGCCTTCGCCGGCCGGGGCCGCCGCGAGCGGCCGGCCGGGCCACCGCGAAAGTGCCGAGTCTTCCGCATATCTTCAGCCAAGGTCTACACCATGGGTGACAACGTTTTGACGGCGGGCCCCAGGCCGGCCACGCTCCGCCCCCGCGCCGGCCCCCGCGCCGGCCCCCCGCCGACCCGGCACCGGCCGCATGCCGACCGCATGCCGGCCCGTGACTTTCGGGAGAATCGATCTTCCCGGCCGAGTGGACTAGACCTCTAGCGGGGTGAGAAGCGAGACTGGGCCCGTGAGACATGTCATCGCCCTCGACGTCGGCGGCACCGGGATGAAGGCGGCGCTGGTCGCCGCGGACGGCACGCTGCTGCACCAGGACCGCCGCCCGACCGGCCGTGAGCGCGGCCCGCAGGCCGTGGTGGAAGCGATCCTCGACTTCGCCGCGGACCTGCGCGCGCACGGCCGCGCCAGCTACGGGCAGAGCGCCGCGGCCGCGGGCGTGGTGGTGCCCGGCATCGTGGACGCCGAGGCGGGCGTCGCCGTATACGCCGCCAACCTCGGCTGGCAGGACCTGCCGTTGCGCGACCTGCTCTCGAAGCGGCTGGACGGCGTACCCGTGGCGCTCGACCACGACGTGCGCGCCGGCGGCCTCGCCGAGGGCCGGATCGGCGCGGGCGACGGCGCCGACCGCTTCCTGTTCCTGCCGCTGGGCACCGGCATCGCCGGCGCCATCGGCATCGAGGGCCGGATAGAGGCCGGCGCGCACGGCTACGCCGGTGAGATCGGCCACATCGTGGTCCGGCCCGGCGGCCGGGAGTGCGGCTGCGGGCAGCGCGGCTGCCTGGAGGCGTACGCGTCCGCGGGCGCGGTCTCCCGCACTTGGGCGGCCGCCAGCGGCGACCCGGCCGCGGACGCCGCCGCCTGCGCGCAGGCCGTCGACGCCGGCGACCCGGCGGCGGCCGCGGTCTGGCAGGAGGCCGTCGACGCGCTGGCCGACGGCCTGGTCACCGGGCTGACCCTGCTCGACCCGCGGGTGCTGATCGTCGGCGGCGGCCTCGCCGAGTCCGGCGACACCCTCTTCGGCCCGTTGCGGGCGGCCGTCGAGGCGCGCGTCACCTTCCAGAAACTCCCGCTCATCGTCCCCGCCGCGCTGGGTGACACCGCCGGCTGCCTGGGCGCGGGCCTGCTCGCCTGGGACCTGATCTCCGTGGAGGTATCCGCCTGATGGCCCCCGAAACGACATCGCGGCCCACGACCGGGCGCACCGTCCTGGCGGGCGCCCGCGTGGTGCTGCCGTCCGGCGTGGTGGAGGCCGGCCGGATCACCGTGGACGGCGCCCGGATCGCCGCCGACGAGCCGGCCGAGGCCGCCACCCACGACCTGGCCGGGCGCGGCTGGACGGTCGTCCCGGGCTTCGTGGACCTGCACAACCACGGCGGCGGCGGCGCGTCCTTCACCTCGGGCACCGCCGAGGACGTGCTCACCGCCGTGCGCACGCACCGCGCGCACGGCACCACCACCCTGGTCGCCTCCACCGTCACCGAGAACCTCGACACGCTGGCCCGGCAGGCCGCGCTGCTCTCCGAGCTGGTCGAGCAGGGCGACCTGGCCGGCATCCACTACGAGGGCCCGTTCATCTCGCCGTGCCGCAAGGGCGCCCATGACGAGACGCTGCTGCGCGACCCCGACCCGGCGACGGTGCGCAAGCTCGTCGAGGCGGCCCGCGGCGCCGCGCGCATGGTGACGCTCGCCACCGAACTGCCCGGCGGCGTCGAGTCGGTGCGGCTGCTCGCCGACCTCGGGGTGATCGCCGCGATCGGCCACACCGACGCCGGGTACGAGCAGACCCGGCAGGCGATCGACGCGGGCGCCACGGTGGCGACCCACCTGTTCAACGCGATGCCGCCGCTCCTGCACCGCGAGCCCGGCCCGATCGCGGCGCTGCTGGAGGACGAGCGGGTCACCGTCGAGCTGATCAACGACGGCACCCACCTGCACCCGTCGGTGCTCGAACTCGCCTTCGGCAGCGCGGGCGCGGACCGGGTGGCGTTCATCACCGACGCGATGGACGCGGCCGGCTTCGGCGACGGCCTGTACGACCTGGGGCCGTTGAAGGTGCAGGTGCTGGACGGGGTGGCGCGGCTGGTGGAGGGCGACTCCATCGCCGGGTCGACGCTGACGCTGGACACCGCCTTCAAGCGCGCGGTCACCGTGGACGGGCTGGCGCTGCCCGACGTGGTGCGGGCGATCTCGGCCAACCCGGCCCGGCTGCTGGGCCGGTCGGACCGGATCGGTTCGCTGGCGCCGGGGAAGGACGCGGACCTGGTGGTGCTGGACGCGGCGTACGACGTGGTCGGTGTGATGCGCAAGGGCGAGTGGGTCGTCGCGCTGCCGCTGGACGACACCGCGCCCGCCGCCGCGGCCGCCGAGCTGTCCTGATGGCGTACGGTCCCCGGTCCGGCCCGGCCGCGCGCACTACCGTCGGTAACGGCGTGCGCGCGGCCGCCCGTACGCCCGCCGGGGACCCCCTGGTCGGCAACTTCTGCGGAAAAGCGGCCCTCCCGCTCTGGGCCGACCGCCGTCCGTTTGCCAAAATCAACAGGTGATCATCACCGTCACGCTCAACAGCGCCCTGGATGTGACCTACCGGGTCCCGTCACTGATACCGCACGCCACCCACCGGGTGACGGAGACGGTGGAGCGGCCGGGCGGCAAGGGTCTGAACGTCGCCCGCGTACTGGCCGCGCTCGGCCACCGCGCCACCGTCACCGGCTTCGTCGGCGGCCCGGCCGGTGCGGAGTTGCGCCGCGGCCTGGCCGAGGTGCCGTACGCGGACCGGCTCACCGACGCCCTGGTGCCGGTGGCCGGCGCCACCCGGCGCACGGTCGGCGTGGTGGACGCGGCCACCGGGGACACCACGATGTTCAACGAGCCGGGGCCGACCGTGGACGCCGCCGAGTGGGCGTCCTTCCTCGACGTCTACCGCGAGCTGCTGGCCGGCCCCGACGCCGAGGCGGTCGCGCTGTGCGGGAGCCTGCCACCCGGGCTGCCGGTCGGCGCGTACGCGGAGCTGGTCCGCGAGGCGCGCGCCGCGGGCGTCTATGTGCTGCTCGACACCAGCGGGGAGCCGCTGCGCCGCGGGCTGGCCGCCCGCCCGGACCTGATCAAGCCCAACGCGGGTGAGCTGACCGGGCTGACCGGCTTCTCCGAGCCCGCCCGCGCGGCCCACGACGCCCGGCGGCGCGGCGCCCGCGGGGTGGCCGCGTCGCTCGGCGCCGACGGGATGCTCGCGGTCACCGAGGAGGGCGCGTGGCGGGCGCTGCCGCCGGGCCGGCTGGCGGGCAACCCCACCGGCGCGGGCGACTCGGCGGTCGCCGGGCTGCTCTCCGGGCAGGTGGAGGGGCTTGCCTGGCCGCAGCGGCTGGCCCGGGCGGTCGCGCTGTCGGCGGCCACGGTGCTCGCCCCGGCCGCCGGGGAGTACGACCGGGCCGGCTACGACGAGCTGCTCCCGAAGGTGGAGGTCACCCCGGCCGGGTGAGCCGGGGTGGTTCGGCGCGAGGCGTTCGGCCGGGGGGCTTTCGGCCCGAGGCGTTCGGCCGGGGCGCGCCGCCTACTTCGTGACCTGGCCCTCCTTGAGCCACACCTGGTCGAGGTTGACCCCGCAGTTGGTGTCGTCCGGGGTGCAGGACATCGTCAGGACGTTGGCGCCCTTCTTGAGGTCCACGTAGTTGAAGGTCGTCATGTTCCACGCCTTCGCCCAGTCCGTGGCGTTGCCGTAGTTCTTCAGGTTCACCCCGCCGCTGCGGGCCTCGCCGTTGACGCCGAGGGTCAAGGTGGCGTCGGAGCCGGCGTTGGCGTAGCTGACGAAGAACGTGTACTTGTCGTCCTTCGGCACGACCACCGTCCAGGACACGGTGGCGCCCTGGTTGGCCATGCTGTCGACGTAGGTGCCGCCCGCCGCGTTCGCGCCCGGGTGCTCGGTGCTGGTGGCGGCGCCGCCGCTGAGCTGGAGCGTGGACGCGTCGACCTTCTTGGAGTCGAACGTCGTCGGGCTCGCGGACGGCGAGGCGGACTGCGTGGGCGCGCTGCTGGTGGTGACCGCGCCGGTCGGCTTGTCGTCCGCCTGCTTCTTGTCGTCGCCCGAGCTGTTGGTCATCGCGAAGGCGATGCCGATCGCCACGGCGGCGACCACGGCAACGGCCGCGATCAGCAGCCCCCGGCGGTTGGGGGCGCCGCCCCCGTCCGGGCCGCCGGGACCGCCCCTGCGGCCCCCGGGCGGGGCCTGCTGCGGGTCGTACGGCCCCGGGCCGGGCGGCTGCGCGTGGCCGCCGCCCTGCGCCTGCGGGTACTGCGCGGTCGGGCCGGCGTACTGCCCGGCGTACTGCTGCTGGCCCTGGTCGTAGCCGTACGGCGCCTGCGGCGGGTAGCCGTAACCGCCGCCGCCCTGCTGCTGGGGCGGGGCCTGCGGCGGGTAGCCGTAGCCGCCCGTGGCCGGGCGGCGCTCACCGACCCGCTGCACCTGGTGGTAGGAGGTGCGGGGCACGCCCGGCTGCCCGGGTGCCGGCTGGCCGCCGGCCGGGTCCGGCTGCTCGCCGCCCTCCGACCGGTAGAGATACGCGAACGGGTCGTCGTTCTCCGGCGTGCCGTCGTTTCCGGCAGTCATCCGCTGTCCACTCCCTCGACTGTGGTATGCCAGGCACCTTACCGGCCTCGGACGACACACCTCCCATGCTCTTCGACGTGTGGACGGGTCGGTAAGGTTCCGATGTGAGCAGCGCCACCGATTCCGGCCGCCCGGCGACCGGCCCGGGCCGCGGCGGCGACCCCGGCTCCGAGTGGCTGCCGTGGCAGGACGCGATGGAGCGGGCGCTCTACGGCCCCGGCGGCTTCTTCCGCCGGGAGCGGCCCGCCGACCACTTCCGCACCTCCGTGCACGCGTCCGCCCTGTTCGCGGGCGCCGTGGCGGAGTTGCTGGCCCGGGTGGACACGGTGCTCGGGCACCCCGGGCGGCTCGACTTCGTCGACATGGCGGCCGGTGCGGGCGAACTCGCCGCCGGGGTACTGGCCGCCCTGCCGCCCGCGCTCGCCGGCCGGGTGCGGGTCCACGCCGTCGAGCGCGCCGCCCGGCCGGACGGCCTCGACCCCCGCGTCACCTGGTGCGATCAGCCGCCGCGGGGCGCGCGGGGGCTGCTCTTCGCCAACGAGTGGCTGGACAATGTTCCGCTGCCCGTCGCCGCGCCGTCACCCGACGGCCGCCTGCGGTATGTGGAGGTACGGCGCGGCGACGGCGAAGAGCGCCTGGGCGCCCCCGTGACGGGCGAGGACCTGCGCTGGCTGGAGCGCTGGTGGCCGCTGGACGGGCGGGCCGGGGCGGAGCGCCGCGCGGAGGTCGGGCGCAGCCGGGAGGAGGCGTGGCGGCGGGCGGCGGGCAGCCTCGCCGAGGGGTACGCGGTGGCGGTGGACTACGGCCACCTCGCCGCGGAGCGCCCGCCGCTGGGCACCCTGACGGGGTACCGCGACGGCCGCCAGGCCGTCGCGGTACCCGACGGCTCGATGGACCTGACCGCGCATGTCGCGATGGACGCCCTCCCGGGCACCCTGACCACGCAGCGCGCCGCCCTCCACGCCCTCGGCGTCCACGGCACCCGCCCCCCGCTCGCCCTCGCCACCCGCGACCCCGCCGCCTACGTCCGCGCCCTCACCACCGCCACCGAAGCCGCCGAACTCACCGCCCCCGGCGCCCTCGGCGACTTCCTCTGGCTCACCACCCCCACCCCCGCCCTCCCCACCCCCCTGCTCCCCACGTGACGATCCGCTTCGTGGTCAGTCGTGCCCGCTTGAACGGTTGTGTCGGCACCAGCCCCTAGGCTTCACCCATGCGTTCTACGGTTGCCGTGGCTTCCGAGCCCGAAGTCCAGCCCGCCAGCCTCGGTGCCGTTTTCACTCGTCGATGGGTGGTCGACCTCCTGCTCGACCTGTGCGGGTACGAACCGGAACACGACCTGACGCGGTTGCGTGCCGTGGAGCCGGCTGTGGGCTCCGGCGCCTTCTTCGAGGTCCTGGTCGAGCGGTTGGTGCGCTCCCGCCGCAAGCACGCGCCGGACCTGCCGTGGTCGGAACTCGGTGAGAGCCTGCGCGGGTGGGATGTACAGCGCAAGCACGTACAGCGCTGCCGGACGAAGACGGTCGAACTTCTCGTCGCGGCCGGCTGCCCCGAGCGGACCGCCGGAGAACTGGCGCACGCATGGCTGCGGGTCGGCGACTTCCTGCTCGTCGAACATCGCGGTCAGGCCGCAGACCTCGTCGTGGGCAACCCGCCGTACATCAGGATCGAGGACATCGAGGCGGAGTTGCTCGCCGCCTACCGGAAGGCATGCCCGACGATGGGCGGGCGGGCCGACATCTACGTCGGCTTCTTCGAACGCGGACTGGACCTCCTCGCGCCCGGTGGACGGCTCGGCTTCATCTGTGCCGACCGCTGGATGCGAAACCAGTACGGCAAGCGGCTACGGGAGAAGGTCGTCTCCGGGGGCTACGCGATGGAGACCTCGCTGATCATGCACGACGCTCCCGCCTTCGTCGACGAGGTCAGCGCCTACCCGGCGATCACCGTGCTGCGACGGCATGCGCAGGGCCCGGTGATCCTGGGCGACGCCACCCGTTCGTTCGAGGCGGCCGACGCCGACGAGTTCCGGGACTGGGCGCGTGGTTCCCGTCCGTCGTTCCGCAGTCCGGGGGTCACGGCGAACCGCATCCCCAGCTGGCACGGCACGAGTGAGTCCTGGCCCGACGGCTCGCCCGCGATGCTGGCGTGGCTGGAGCGCCTGGCCGCCGAATGCCCTCCGCTTCAGGACGAGTCGACCGGCACACGGATCAGCATCGGCGTGGCCACTGGTGCGGACTCCGTGTACGTCACCCGTGACGCGCAGGCCGTCGAGGAAGATCGGATGCTCCCGCTGTCCATGGCCGCCGACACGAAGTCCGGTGCGTTCGTGTGGAGCGGCCACTACCTGGTCAACCCGTGGGACGAGCACGGTCTCGTCGACATCGACCGGTGGCCACGCATGGCCGGGTACTTCCGCCGCCACGCGGCCCAGCTGCGGGGCCGTTCCATCGCGCGCCGCAGCGCGGACACCTGGCATCGCACCATCGACCGGGTCTCCATGGACCTACTGGCCAGGCCGACCCTCCTGCTCCAGGACATGAAGGCCCACATCCACCCGGTGCTGGCCCCCGCCGGCTTCTACCCGCACCACAACCTCTACTACCTCGTGTCCGACGCGTGGGACATGGAGGCGTTGGGCGGGCTGCTGCTGAGCGAGGTGGTGGAGAGACAGGTGTCGGCCTACTGCGTCAAGATGCGCGGCAAGACGATGCGCTTCCAGGCCCAGTACCTGCGACGGGTTCGCGTCCCCGAGCTGGCCGGCATCCCGGAGGCGGTGCTGACCGAGCTCAAGGCGGCGTTCCGCACGCGCGACCGCGCCCGGGCGACAGCCGCCGCTCTGTGTGCCTACCGCTTGGAAACACTGCCCGACTGAACGGGCCCGCCAGGATTGCACAACGAACGAGGGGGACGAGGAAAGTGGTCGAAGGCGCGAAGAAGCGGGTGGACCTCGCACTGCGCAGCTGGATAGACGTCCGCGTCGAGCAGGCGCTGCGCTCGAACGGCACGGGCAACGCCCAGGGAGGCAACCGCCCGGCGGTGACGGGTGGCAAGCACCTGAACGCGATCGACCTCCTGGTGCAGGAGGAGTTGACGGCCACAGGGGCGGAAGGTCTCGAACTGCGGCTCGGGCGACAAGCGGCCCTGCCCGGTTACTACCGCCCGACGAAGGCGTGGGACCTGCTCGTGCTCCAGCACGGTGAGCCGGTGCTCGCGGTCGAGTACAAGTCGATGAACGGAAGTGAGGGCAGGAACCTCAACAACCGCGCGGACGAGGTGTTCGGCGTGGCCGAGGACATCCGCCAGGCCGAGCTCCACGGGCTGCTGCCGCGCACGATGCGCCGTGCTTACGTCTTCGTCATGGCAATGACTCCCACCAGCACGAGGGAGGTCAAGGTGGCCAAGGTCGCGGCCGGAACGACCGACCCGGCTTTCGACGGGGCCGATTACCTCGAACGCTCCGCGCTGATGTGCGAACGGATGATGGGCACCGGCCTCTACCACTTCGCGTGGGCCGTCGGCGTCCGGGAACGCCCGTTCGAATGGGTCGAGCCGCGCCCTGCCGTGACATGGGACCGGTTCGCCCGGGGCCTGCACGACATGTTCGAGAACGGCCAGGTGAAGCCGCTGCCGAAACACGCTGTCTGACGTCTCCCGCCGGCCTGAGAGGATGGGGGCATGACGGAGACGACGGTCGGGGTCGGTGGGGCGGCCGAGGGCACGGACATGGTGCTGAACATCGGGCCGCAGCACCCCTCGACGCATGGGGTGCTGCGGTTGCGGCTCGTGTTGGACGGGGAGCGGATCAGGTCCGCGGAGCCGATCGTCGGGTACATGCACCGCGGCGCGGAGAAGCTCTTCGAGGCGCGGGACTACCGGCAGATCATCATGCTGGCGAACCGGCACGACTGGCTGTCGGCGTTCTCCAACGAGCTGGGCGTGGTCCTCGCGGTGGAGCGGATGCTCGGCATGGAGGTCCCCGAGCGCGCGGTGTGGACGCGTACGCTGCTGGCCGAGCTGAACCGGGTGCTCAACCACCTGATGTTCCTCGGCTCCTACCCGCTGGAGCTGGGCGGGATCACGCCGATCTTCTACGCGTTCACCGAGCGCGAGGAGTTGCAGCACGTGATGGAGGAGGTCTCCGGCGGCCGGATGCACTACATGTTCAACCGCGTCGGGGGCCTGAAGGAGGACCTGCCGAACGGCTGGACCGGGCGGGCGCGGGAGGCCGTGGCCGCGGTGCGGGCCGGGATGGGCCGGTTCGACGACCTGGTGCTCGGCAACGAGATCTTCCGCGGCCGCACCCGCGGGGTCGGCGTGCTGTCGCCCGCGGACGTGCACGCGTACGGGGTGAGCGGGCCGATCGCCCGCGCCTCCGGGGTCGACTTCGACCTGCGGCGCGACGAACCGTATCTGGCCTACGGGGAGTTGGCCGGTGCCCTGGAGGTCGCCACCCGCACCGAGGGCGACTGCCTGGCCCGGTTCGAGGTGCTGCTCGCGCAGACCCACAACGCGCTGGCGCTGGCCGACGCCTGCCTGGACCGGATCGCGGAGCTGCCGCCCGGCCCGGTCAACCAGCGGCTGCCGAAGGTGCTCAAGGCGCCCGAGGGCCACACCTACGCCTGGACCGAGAACCCGCTCGGCCTCAACGGCTACTACCTGGTGTCCAAGGGTGAGAAGACGCCCTACCGGCTGAAACTGCGCTCCGCGTCGTTCAACAACATCCAGGCGCTCAACGTGCTGCTGCCGGGCACGCTCGTGGCCGACATGGTCGCGATCCTCGGCTCGATGTTCTTCGTCGTCGGCGACATCGACAAGTAGCTCGTGCAGTCGCCGTAGTCGCTGTGGTCGCCGGGCAGCCGCCGCCCGCAGCCGTCAGCGCGCGGCGCCCCGCAGGTCACTGACGTCGATCTGCTCGGTGTCGTCATGCGCGGTGAGGTCGATCACCTCGGCCGCGGCCACCTCGTGCTCAGGAGCGGCCGCGGGGGCCGGCTCGGACGCGGCGGCCGGCTCGCCCTGCGCGGGAATCCGCGCCGCGGGCAGCGACTTCTGGGTGCCGAAGAAGTCGAACCCGCCGACCGCCCGGCTCCCCGTCCCCGCCGCCGGCCGGCCCTGCCGCCCGTACGGCAGCACGGTCGCGGCCGTCGCCGCGGGCACCAACCGGTGCTCGCGGACCGGCAGTCCGGGCTGCGCCTGCGCCCCCGACGCGTGCCGGCCCTGCGGCTCGTCCGGCGCCGCCGCGTCCCGCACCCGCGCGTCGGCCACGGTCCGCTGCGCCTCCTGCGTGGCAGCGTTGCGCGCGAGGTCCCGCAGCGCCGCGGCCGCCTTGAGGTAGGCGGCGGGGCCGATCGCGGGCGCCCCGGTGCCCAGCGCGATCCGCGGCGCGGCCGCGCCCTCGCGCTGCAACCGCCGCCGCGCCTCCAGCGCCCGCGCCCGCTCGCTCTCGGCGGTGGCGTACCGCCGCAGCAGCTCGGCGTGCTCCGAGCGCAGCCGGGCCAGCTCCGCCCGCTTGCCGCGCAGCTTCTTCTCCAGGCGGCCGCGGATCTCCCTGGACTCCTCCAGGTCGGTCTCCAGCTCGGCCACCTTCTCCTCGGTGCGCCACTCCTCCCGCGCGCGCTGCGCGGCCAGGTCGGCGACCTCGCGTCCGGCGGCGCGGTCCCAGCGCCGCGCGAGGAAGGCCCCGGCCACCGCGGCCACCGCGATCGCGACCGCGAGCCCCCGCAGCAGCCACGTATCACCGGCGACGAAGGTGAGGGCGGCGAGGAAGGCCGCGATGCCTGCGACGGTCAGCGGCGGCATCATCCGGTGCAGCGGCTGGGAATGGCGGTGGCGTCCACGGGGCATGACCGAAATTTAGCGTGCGCGGGCGTTCCGTGGGGCCCCGGGGCCCCAATTTTCGTGGGGGTTTGGCCGCACCTCGGGCCCCGCCCGTCACGCTGGGACGCGACGCCGCGACCCCACGTGACGGCGGACATAAAGGATCTTGGTCACGCGGTGCCCCAGGCGTCCGGCACCGTCGGCCGGCCGTCCGGCGGCGTGACGGGCAGCCCCGCCGCCCGCCACGCCTGGAAGCCGCCGACGACGTCGGTCGCCCGGTGCAGCCCCAGGTCCTGCAGGGAGGCGGCGGCCAGCGACGAGGCGTAGCCCTCGTTGCACATGACGACGACCGGCAGGTCGTGGCCGGTGGCCCGGGCCAGGCGGTGCGAACCCCGCGGGTCCAGCCGCCACTCCAGTTCGTTGCGCTCCACGATGGCCGCGCCGGGCACGGTGCCGTCGCGGTCGCGCAGCGCCCCGTACCGGATGTCCACCAGCAGCGCGCCGCCGTCGCGGACGGCCGCGGCGGCCTCTTCGGGGGTCAGCCGGACCAGCCGCTCCCGTACGGCGGCCAGGTGGTCGTCGATCGAGCGCGGCGGCCCGGGCAGCGCGCTCACCACGCCTCGGGGCGCTCGACGTACTCCAGCCGCAGCGTGCTGTCCTTGCGGCTGTAGCGGCGCATCAGCGGCAGCGGCGGGTAGTACGCGTGCACGGACACCGCGTGGGTGGTCCCGGACGCGTTCACCACCTGGTGCACGTGCTCGCGGCCGAACGCGCGGCCCTTGCCCTCGGGCAGCACCCGGCGCCGGTCCACGCCCTCGGCCAGCTCCAGCGACCGCCAGCCCTCAGTGGGCAGCGGCACCGCGAGCGAGTGCTCGGTCAGCTCGCCGGCGGCGGTGACGAACACCCCGTACGAGCCGCCGTGGTCGTGCCAGCCGGTCTCGGCCCCGGGCGGCCAGCCGATCAGCCACGCCTCGGCGCCGCCGGGGCCTTCGAGCCGCCGCCAGGTGCGGCCCTCGGCGTCCAGCGGCAGTTCGCCGACCACGGCGGGGTCAGCGGCGACGGAACGGGCGAACGCGAGGAGTTCGGCGGCGGTGGGCGCCGCCTGGGTGTCGGAAGCGGCGGCGCCGGACACGGGGCCGGAAGCGGCGCCGGACACGGCGGGAGACACAACGGAAGCAGGAGAGGACGCGGGAACCGCGGACATGGGGATACCACCCGGAGGGAGGAATGCGCGTACGACGCGCGGGCGAACGGTGGGCCGGAGGCGCGCGTCAGCGCGCGGCCGTACACACGCAGCCCGCGTACCGGAGGAGGTCCAGATGGACCCTCCGGTGCAGCAGCAGGCGCGTTCCGTTCACGTCACGGACTGAACCATCTCCGGCTCCGCCGGTCAAGTGCGCACATGGGCGCGCGGGGGGGCGGCAGCGGCTCAGCGAGTGCGCTGCGCGGGCGCCCCGCGGTGGTGGTCCTCGTCGTCCGGCAGCTTGCAGACCCGCTCCAGGAACAGCGCCGCGGCGACCACCGCGACCCCGGCCAGCACCGCGAGCCCGGCGTAGATGGCCTGCTCCCGCCGCGGGTCCATGTCGAGCTTGTACATCACCAGGAAGATCCCGGTGCCGCCGTACATGCCCACCACCAGCGACGCGACCAGCGCGCTGGCCTGCCCGAAGACCACCGCGCGGGCGGCGGCCAGCGGGTCGACGCCCTTCGCCCCGGGCTGCCGCTCACGCTGGGCGCGCAGCCGTGACCTTATCGACAGCGCGGTGGCGAACAGCGCGACGGCGATCAGCGCGAGCACCACGGGCGCGGCCAGCGGCACCCCGGGCAGCGTCCCGAAGGTGTCCCACAGCTTCGCCGCCGCCCACGACAGCACACCCGCGACCACGAAGATGCCGGCCAGCGTCCTGATCCGCAGGGTCTTCACCGGGCGTCCGCCTCCACGTCTTCCCACACCTCTTCCCGTACGGGTCTCCGTACGACGTCCCGTACGCCGGCGCGTGCGGCCTCCCGCGCACGACGGCGTACGTCACTTCCCAACGATCATTCCGGCAGCCGGAGTTCCACGTCGGCGCGCCGGCGCACCCCGGCGTCGCCCACCGCGGCCAGCAACTCCGCGACCGGGCCGCGCCCGGGCAGCACCGCGGCGGGCTCGACGTCGTGCCAGGGCACGAGGACGAACGCGCGCTCGTGCGCCCGCGGGTGCGGCAGCGTCAGCACCGGGTCGTCGGACACGCGGTCGTCGTACGCCACGATGTCGACGTCTATGGTGCGCGGGCCCCAGCGCTCCTCGCGCACCCGCAGGTACGCCTCCTCGATGGCGTGCGCGCGCTCCAGCAGGGAGTCGGGCGGCAGCGTGGTGCGCACCACGACCACCGCGTTGAAGTACGCGGGCTGGCTGCCCTCGGGCACGCCCCAGGGCTCGGTCTCGTAGACCGGGGAGACGCCCTTGACCCGCACGCCCGGGGTGTCCTCCAGCGCGTCGACGGCGCCTTGCAGGGTCTCCAGGCGGTTGCCGAGGTTGCCGCCGAGGGCGATCACCGCGGTGCGCGGGTTCTGGAGCGTGCTGTCGGCGGCGTCGACGCGGGCGGTCACGTCGGCGGGCACGGGCTGCACGGTGGGGTCGGCCGGGCCGGCCTCGGGGGTCTGCTCGGTGCCGTACTCGGGATGCTGCGCGCTCACGGGCGCCTCCGGGTGATCGTCACGGTCACGTCGCCGAACGGGACGGTGACCGGAGCCTCGGGTTTGTGCACGGTCACCTCCACCTCCTCCACCTGCGCATGCCCCAGGCAGGTGTCGGCGATGCGCTGGGCGAGGGTCTCGATGAGGTTGACCGGTTCGCCGGAGACGACGGCCGCGACCTGTTCGGCCAGCACACCGTAGTGCACGGTACGCGTGAGGTCGTCACCGGCCGCGGCGGCGGAGAGGTCGAGGCCGAGGGAGAGGTCGACCACGAAGGTCTGGCCGTTCTCGCGCTCGTGCGCGAACACTCCGTGGTGGCCGCGGACGGTCAGCCCGCGCAGTCTGATCCGGTCCACGTCCCTCACTGCCCCTTCGTGCCGTCGCCGTCGTCCGGCTGGTCGTCGTCGCCGGGCTCGCCGGGCGTGTCGGGCTTGTCAGGCTCGCCGGGCTTGTCGTCGTCGGGCTTGCCGGGCTCATCACTGTCCGGCTTGTCGTCCTCGCCCTGCTCGTCGTCCTTCGCCGCCTTCAGGACCTCGCCCAGGACGTCCTGCATGGCCTCGTCCATGGCCTCCAGCGACACGTCGCCGTCCTCGTCGTCCTCGTCCTCCTCCTCGGCGAGCACCGGGGAGCCGTGGTGCGCCCACAGCCGCCAGCCCTCGGCGGTGCGCCGGAAGACGTTCGTGGTGACCACCAGGCCGCCGACCAGCGAGCCGGTGGAGCCGTCCTCCTCGGCGGGACCGCCGGTGAGGATGTTCTCGGTGCACGTCACCACCGCGGTGTCGCCGTCGACCGCGACCTCGACATCGGTCAGGAAGAACTGGATGTACTCCGTGTTCGCCATGATCAGCGCGTACGACCGCATCACCTCGCCGCGCCCGCGCAGCACCGGCCACCCCGGGTGCACCGTCGAGACGGTCTCGGCGAGCGGGCCGGTCAGCACGACCGCCTCCAGCTCGTCGAGGTTGGAGTGCTCGATCGCGTCGTAGAACGCCTGGTTGGCCCGCTCGACCGCGCGCGCCTCCGCCGTACGGCCCGTCACGCCCGCACCTGCGAGCCCGCGGCGATCGGGTCGGTCCCGGCGGTTCCGGCGGTTCCGGCGGCCTCGATGGCGCGTGCCACCCGCACCGCGTCCGCGCTGGCCCGCACCTCGTGCACCCGCACCGCCCAGGCGCCCTCGCGCGCGGCGATCGCGGTGACCGCGGCGGTCGCGGCGTCGCGCTCCCGGGCCGGCGGCGGCGCGGACTCGGCGCCGGCCAGCACCCGGCCGAGGAACCGCTTGCGGGAGGCGGCGACCAGCAACGGGCGGCCCAGCGCGGTCAGTTCGGGCAGGTGCGCGAGCAGCGCGAGGTCGTGCTCGGCGGTCTTGGCGAAGCCGAGGCCGGGGTCGACCACGATCCGCTCGGGCGCGACGCCGCCCTCGATCGCGCGGGCCAGCGCGGTGCGCAGTTCGGCGAGCACCTCGCCGAGCACGTCGCCGTAGACCGCGCGGTTGTTCATGTCGATGCTGCGGCCGCGCCAGTGCATCACCACGAACGGCACCGCGGCCGACGCGACCACCGGGACCATCCGCGGGTCGGCCAGGCCGCCGCTGACGTCGTTGACCAGCCGGGCGCCGGCCGCGACCGCCTGCTCGGCGACGGACGCGCGCATCGTGTCCACGCTCACCAGCACGCCGCAGGCGGCCAGCTCCCTGACCACCGGGATCACCCGGCGCAGCTCCTCGTCCTCGTCCACCCGCGCGGCGCCCGGGCGGGTCGACTCCCCGCCCACGTCCACCAGGTCCGCGCCCTGCGCGACCAGGTCCAGACCGTGCTTGACCGCCAACTCCGGGTCGAACCACTGCCCGCCGTCGGAGAACGAGTCCGGCGTGACGTTCACCACGCCCATGACGGCGCACCGATCCCACCGCGGCAGTCCGACCGGTCCGCTCCGCGCCTGTGACGTACTCATGCGCCCCAGCGTACGGGTCTCCCCCTATGCCGCCGACTCGCCTCCGGTCGCTTGGTCCCGGTGTCGACGGTCGACCGTGCTCGATTCCCTCGTTCCTCGGGAAACTCCGCGCTCCCCCAGAGCTTCGCCTGGGAGGCGCCCCCACCTTTCGACACCGGCGCTCCCTTTGGCTCGTCGGCTACCGGGCGAGCCGTGGACTGGTGCACCGCGTCGCGGCGCGCGGCGGGGCTCGCGGTCAGGCGACGTAGGTGCGCTGCGGGGTGTCCTCGACGGAGGAGTACCCGGGGTTGTGGCGGTGGCCGGAGCGGGCCGCGCGGCCGGGCAGGAAGCGCTGGAGCGCGTGGGGCAGCGGCAGCGCCAGGGTGACGAACCCTTCCGCCTGCATGATGGCGAAGCCGATCCGCGGCAGGTCGCGGGAGTTGGGGAAGACCAGGAACCGCGGCACCCACTCCGGCTGGAACTTCGCGTTGAACTTGTACAGCGACTCGATCTGGAACCAGCGGGAGAGGAACACCAGCAGCCCGCGCCAGCCGCGCAGCACCGGCCCCGCGCCGATCCGCTCCCCGCGGGCCAGCGCCGAGCGGAACATCGCGAAGTTCAGGGAGACCCGCCGCACCCCGAGGTCGGGGGCGTGCTGGAGCGCGGCCACGATGAGGAGTTCGTTGAGCCCGGGGTCGGCGGCGCGGTCGCGCCGCATCAGCTCCAGGGACATGCCGTCCGGCCCCCAGGGCACGAAGTGCAGGACGGCCCGCAGGTCGCCGAGTTCGGGGTGGGCCGCCTCCGGCCCGCACTCCTTGTGCGCGGTGACCACCACGCAGTCCCCGTCGGCCGCCTCGCCGAACCGGCCGAGCGCCATGGAGAAGCCGCGCTCGGTGTCGGTGCCGCGCCAGGCGTCCGCGGCCAGCCGCACCCGCTGCTTCTCCTCCTCGGTCAGCTCGCGCACCCGCCGCACCCGGCAGACGTACCCGCTGCGCTCGATCCGCTTGACCATCTGCCGGACGTTGCGCATGGCCCGCCCGGAGAGCGTGAAGTCCGCGGCGTCCACGATCGCCTCGTCGCCGAGTTCCAGGGCGTCCAGCCCGGTCTCCCGGGTCCACACCTCGCCGCCGGTCTCGCTGCACCCGACGACGGCCGGCAGCCAGGCGTGCGCGCGGGCCAGTTCCATGAAGCTGTCGATGGCGCCGGGCCACGCCTCCACGTCGCCGATCGGGTCGCCGCCGGCCAGGGCGACCCCGGAGACCACCCGGTAGCAGATCGCGGCCTTGCCGCTGGGCGAGAAGACCACGGACTTGTCGCGGCGCAGCGCGAAGTGCCCCAGGGAGTCGCGGGCGCCGTGCCGGGCGAGCAGGACGCGCAGCCGCTGCTCGTCCTCCTCGCTCAGCTCGGCGACCGGGCGGGCCGGGCGCAGCACCAGGTAGACGGTGGAGCAGGCGATGAGCAGGCCGAGGCCGCCCAGCGAGTAGCCGACGACGTCGCCGACCCGGTCGCTGGTGTAGTGCACGGGGCCGGAGATGCCGAACAGGCCGTAGAGCACGTGCAGGCAGCGGTCGGTGAAGGCGGGGCTGCCCTGCTCGGAGGCGGGGTGGGCGCTGGTGATGACCAGGCCGAGGCAGAAGGCCAGGATGCTCAGGCCCACCAGGTTCGCCAGCGCCCGCCAGCGGGTGCGCGGGTCGGAGAGCGCGGTGAACTCGCCGCGGTACCTGATCAGCAGGGTGAGCAGGCCGAGCGAGACCAGCGCGCCGAAGATCGAGTGGCGGTAGAGGACCTGGGTGGCCGCGCCGACCGGCAGCAGCAGCACCGACGCCCACCAGGCGCGGACCTTGCCGCGTTTGAGGCCGTGCGCCAGCATCAGCAGCAGGACGCCGGTGACCACCGAGGTGGCCGCCGCGAGCGAGCTGACGGTGCCGGGGAAGACCGCGGCCATCCGGTGCATCCGCCCGTTGCGGAAGGCGGGGAACACCGCGGAGACCACGTCGAGCAGGCCTATGACCGCCGCCGCCGTACCGAAGATCTTCGGTACCGACGAGGCGTGCGGCATCAGGCGGTGGTGCGGCGTGCGTGCGCGGTCAGCGGACAAGGGTGCTCACAGGTTCCGGAACGAGGGACGGTTGCGCCCACTAGGACGGAAACACCCGTCTACGGGTTGCTTCCGGTCCTTGTCAATCCGTGGCGATCCGCGGGCGTGCCCGCCCGCGCCCCAGGGTCCGCCGCCGCGGTGTCCACGGGAGCTACGGGGGCGCGCCGGGCGGTAACCGGAACCGGAAGGGTCAGTGCCCGATGATCAGGCTCATCGCCTCGGAGCGGGTGGCGGGGTCGCGCAGCTGCCCGCGCACCGCGGAGGTGAGGGTCTTCGCGCCGGGCTTGCGGACCCCGCGCATCGTCATGCACATGTGCTCGCACTCCACGACGACGATCACGCCGCGCGGCTCCAGTATCCGCATCATCGCGTCGGCGACCTGCGTGGTCAGCCGCTCCTGCACCTGCGGGCGCCGCGCGTACACGTCGACCAGCCGGGCCAGCTTCGACAGGCCGGTGATCTTCCCGTTGCTCGCCGGGATGTAGCCGATGTGCGCGACGCCGACGAAGGGCACCAGGTGGTGTTCGCAGGAGGACATCACCTCGATGTCCTTCACGAGCACCATCTCGTCGTGCCCGAGGTCGAAGGTGGTGGTGAGGACGTCCTCGGGGCGCTGCCACAGCCCGGCGAATATCTCCCGATAGGCGCGGGCCACCCGGCTCGGGGTCTCGCGCAGACCCTCCCGGTCGGGGTCCTCCCCCACGGCGTAGAGCAGTTCGCGGATCGCGGCCTCGGCCCGCTTCTCGTCGAACTCGCCGGGCAGGTGGTCGCCCTCGAGCGTCACGGGATCGGTCATGGCCTTGCTCCTCTGGACGACATCACGGCAGGTCGGAAAGACGACCGCGGCCCCAAGGCTAGAACCCCGGGGCCGCGGATCGCATTCCGGACAGCGCCCGGAACGGGATGAATCAGTGTGACGTTCAGCTCTCCGGACGGTCCTCCGGCAGGTCGACCGGCTCGGTGGGCTTGGTGGTGGACACCGGCGAGGAGCCGTTCCCGTTGATCGCCTGGGCGCCGTTGGTGAGGGCCAGCTCCTTCGGGGAGAGCACCGGCGGCCGGGTGGACGGGGTGCGGCGGGCCGAACCGGTCCAGGCCGGACGCGGCGGGCGCTTGACCACCGGGGCGAAGATCTCGGCGATCTCCTCCTTGTTCAGCGTCTCCCGCTCCAGCAGGGCGAGCACCAGGTTGTCCAGGACGTCGCGGTTCTCGACGAGGATCTCCCACGCCTCGTTGTGCGCCGTCTCGATCAGCTTCTTGACCTCTTCGTCGACGAGCCCCGCGACCTCTTCCGAGTAGTCGCGCTGGTGGCCCATCTCACGGCCGAGGAACGGCTCGGAGTCACTGCTGCCGAACTTGATCGCGCCGAGCCGCTCAGTCATGCCGTACTGCGTGACCATGGCGCGGGCGGTGTTGGTGGCCTTGTCGATGTCGTCCGAGGCGCCGGTGGTCGGGTCGTGGAAGACCAGTTCCTCGGCCGCCCGGCCGCCCATCATGTAGGCGAGCTGGTCGAGCATCTCGTTGCGCGACGTGGAGTACTTGTCCTCGTCGGGCAGCACCATCGTGTAGCCGAGGGCGCGGCCGCGGGACAGGATGGTGATCTTGTGGACCGGGTCGGAGCTCGGCGAGGCCGCCGCGACCAGGGCGTGGCCGCCCTCGTGGTACGCGGTGGTCTTCTTCTCCTTGTCCGACATGATCCGGGTGCGCTTCTGGGGGCCGGCCACGACACGGTCGATGGCCTCGTCCAGCACGCTGTTGTCGATCACCTTCTTGTCGCTGCGCGCGGTGAGCAGCGCCGCCTCGTTGAGGACGTTGCTCAGGTCGGCACCGGTGAAGCCGGGGGTGCGGCGGGCGACGGCCATGAGGTCGACGTCCGGCGCGATCGGCTTGCCCTTCTGGTGCACGGTGAGGATCTCCAGCCGGCCGTTGAGGTCCGGCGGGTCCACCGCGATCTGGCGGTCGAAGCGGCCCGGGCGCAGCAGCGCCGGGTCGAGGATGTCGGGCCGGTTCGTCGCGGCGATGAGGATCACGCCGCCCTTGACGTCGAAGCCGTCCATCTCGACGAGCAGCTGGTTGAGGGTCTGCTCGCGCTCGTCGTGGCCGCCGCCGAGGCCCGCGCCGCGGTGCCGGCCGACGGCGTCGATCTCGTCGACGAAGACGATCGCCGGGGCGTTCGCCTTGGCCTGCTCGAACAGGTCGCGGACCCGGGAGGCGCCGACGCCGACGAACATCTCGACGAAGTCGGAGCCGGAGATCGAGTAGAACGGCACGCCCGCCTCGCCGGCCACGGCCCGCGCCAGCAGCGTCTTGCCGGTGCCGGGGCGGCCGTAGAGCAGCACGCCCTTGGGGATCTTGGCGCCGACGGCCTGGAACTTCGCCGGCTCCTGGAGGAACTCCTTGATCTCCTGGAGCTCTTCCACCGCCTCGTCGCAGCCCGCGACGTCGGCGAAGGTGGTCTTGGGGGTGTCCTTGGTGATCAGTTTGGCCTTGGACTTCCCGAACTGCATGACGCGCGAACCGCCGCCCTGCATCTGGTTCATCAGGAAGAGGAAGACCACCACGATCAGGACGAAGGGCAGCAGCGACAGCAGGATGCTGACGAAGGCGTTCTGCTTGGACGGCGAGACGGTGTAGCCGTCGGGCAGGGCGACGCCCTTGACCTGTCCGTCCTGGATCTTCTGCAGGTTCGCGGCGATCGAAGAGCCCTGGTTGCCGATGTAGCTGGCGCGGACCTTCGAGCTGCCCTTGATCTTGTAGCCGTCCTTGAGCTGGACCTTGATGGAGTTGTCGTCTCCGGTGGTCAGCTGTGCGGAACTGGCGTGGTTGGTGTTGATCGCGTGCAGTACCTGGCCGGTGTCGACCGTCTTGTAGCCGCCGCCGGAACCGACGACTTCCATCAACACGACCACGGCAAGGACAGCCAGCACGATCCACATGACCGGCCCACGGAAATAGCGCTTCACGTCCATCCATGCGGGGCGTGACCGCCCCGTCCCTCCTGCCGCAGTGAGGCACCGCCGCTGGTGGGCGGCGTGTGCATCCGGTGTATGTCCCGATCCTTCGGACGGTACCCCAGCATTGTCACCCGAGGTTGCCACCGACCGTTAACAATCCGGCTTTCCCCTGCTCCAACGGCGGGAAACCGGCAGTGGTTCCCCGGGCCGCCGTGAGGGTGGTCTCAGCGCGCCTCAGCCGCCGTAGACGTGCGGTGCGAGGGTGCCGACGAACGGCAGGTTGCGGTACTTCTCGGAGTAGTCCAGGCCGTAGCCGACCACGAACTCGTTGGGGATGTCGAAGCCAGTGTATTTGACATCGATACGCACCTTCGCCGCCTCGGGCTTGCGCAGCAGCGTGCAGACCTCCAGGGAGGCCGGGCCGCGCGAGCCGAGGTTGCTGATCAGCCAGGACAGCGTCAGCCCGGAGTCGATGATGTCCTCGACGATCAGGACGTGCCGGCCGGCGATGTCGGTGTCCAGGTCCTTGAGGATGCGGACCACGCCGGAGGACTTGGTGCCGGCGCCGTAGGAGGACACCGCCATCCAGTCCATCGTCACGTTGCTGGACAGGGCCCTGGCCAGGTCGGCCATCACCATCACGGCGCCCTTGAGGACGCCGACGATCAGCAGGTCCTTGCCCGCGTAGTCCCGGTCGATCTCGGCGGCCAGCTCCTGGAGCTTCGCGTCGATGTCTGCCTTGGCGATGAGCACCTTCTCAAGGTCGGCGCCCATGTCGGTCTCGTTCACTACGCGGTACGTCCTCAGGTCTGCGGCTCTACGACGGCGAGAACACCAGTCTGCCATCCGCCCTCCGGACGGCGACGCCGCCCGGCAGGTTGAGCGCTTTCTGACCGCGCCACCCCGTCACCAGGCGGTCCACCTCCTCGATGTGCCGGGCGAAGAGGAAGCCGGGCGGCGAGCCGGCGGCGACCGCGGCGCGGCGCAGCACCCGGCGCCGGACGGCCGCGGGCAGGACGTGCAGCCGGGCCACGTCGAGGCTGCCGTCGTCGCCGGCGGCGTCGGCCTGCGCGTCGGCGGCCCACTGGTCCAGGGCGTCGGCGTCGTCGCGGGAGAGCTGGGCGGTGCGGGCCAGGGCCTGGACGACGCCCTTGCCGAGCGACTTCTCCAGCACCGGCAGCGCTTCGTGCCGGACCCGGGAGCGGGTGTAGGCGGGGTCGTGGTTGTGCGGGTCCTCCCACACGGTGATGCCCTGGGCGAGGCAGCCCTGCCGTACGGTGTCGCGGTCGAGCAGCAGGAAGGGGCGGCGGTAGCGGCCGCCGGTGCCGGAGACCGCGGCCATGCCGGACAGCGAGCGGGTGCCGGAGCCGCGGGCCAGGCCCAGCAGAACCGTCTCGGCCTGGTCGTCGCGGGTGTGGCCGAGCAGCACCGCGGCGGCGCCGCGGCGCTCGGCGACGGCGTCCAGTGCCGCGTAGCGCGCGTCGCGCGCGGCGGCCTCGGGGCCGACCCGGCGGCCGGTGGCGGCGGTGCTGGTGCTCGCGGTGCCGGTGCCCGCTGTGCCGGTGCCCGCCGCACTGGTGCTCGCGGTGCCGGTGTAGCTGCCGCCGTGCGCGGGCGCGACGGACTGCCGGCCGACGGTCACGCGGACCGCCTCGACCGGGTCGAGGCCGAGGGCGCGCAGCCGCTCCACGACCTCCTGGGCGCGGCGGGCCGAGCCGCTCTGCAGGCCGTGGTCGACGGTGACCGCACCGGCGCGCACGCCGAGCCGGGGTGCTTCGAAGGCGAGGGCGGCGGCCAGCGCCATCGAGTCGGCGCCGCCGCTGCACGCGGCGAGTACGAGCGGGCCGGCGGCGGCCGCGCCGGCGGGGGACGGCGCGGGCGAGGCGTCGGCGGAGGCTGCGAGCACGTCGTGCAGGACGCGGCGGACCGCCAGGCGTATCGCCGCGACCGTGGGGTGGGGTCCCATGTCCGGTTCCCTCCTGGGGAGGCTGGGGTGGGCGGGCAGGACGAACACCGCTGCGACTTGGGTTGACGCAGGGTATTCAGATGGTGACAGAAGCCCGGGCATAACCCGAGCATCGCACGCGGCAGCCCGCGCCAGTGGTCCCCCGGACGGGTGAACCAGGAGCAAAACAGGCGGTCGAACCGCTCAGCGGGCGGCCGCGCAGGAGGTACGGGTGGTGCGGGTGGTGCGTACCGGTGCCCGCCGCCGGGGCTCGCGGGGGCGCGCCCGGGGCTCGTGCGGGTCCGGACGCGCCCGCACGCCCCGGTCGGGGTACCGTCCCGCCGGCACCGTACCGCTCCGTCACGCTCCGGGGCGGCCGTGCACCCGCGCCACCCACTCCGCGGGTTTGGCGATCTCCGCCTTCGTGGGCAGCGTGTTGGGCGAGGTCCACACCCGGTTGAAGCCGTCCATGCCGACCTCCTTGACCACGCCGCGCACGAACCGCTCGCCGTCGCGGTACTGGCGCAGCTTCGCGTCCAGGCCCAGCAGCCGGCGCAGCGCCTGGTCGAGGCGCCCGGCGCCGCTGGCCCGGCGCTGCCCGAACTTCTCGCGGATCTCCGCCACGCTGGGCACCACGTCGGGGCCGACGCCGTCCATCACGAAGTCGGCGTGGCCCTCCAGCAGGGACATCACGGCTGTCAGCCGGGTCAGGATCTCCCGCTGCGCCGGGGTCTGCACCAGGTCGACGATGCTGCGGCCGTCGTCGGCGGCGCCGTCGGCCGCGTCGTCGCCGCCCTCGCGGTCGTCCCGGTCCTTGCCGCCGCCGACGGCCTGGATCGCCTGCCGGACGCGTTCGACCACGGTGGACGCGTCGAGTTCGGTCTCGCCCAGGAACGACTGGATCTCGCCCTCGATGTGGTCGCGCAGCCACGGCACGGCGGAGAACTGGGTGCGGTGGGTCTCCTCGTGCAGGCACACCCACAGCCGGAAGTCGTGCGGGTCGACGTCCAGTTCGCGTTCGACGTGCACGATGTTCGGGGCGACCAGCAGGAGGCGGCCGGCGCGGGACTCGCCCGGGCCCGGCTTCACCGGTCCCGCAGGCAGCTCGCGCGAGGCCGGGGCGAACGTCTCGTACTGGCCGAGGACGCGGGAGGACAGGAAGCTGAGCAGCATCCCGACCTCCACGCCGGTGACCTTCCCGCCCACCGTGCCCAGTACGACGCCGCCCGCGCCGCCGGGGCGGCGGGCCTGCATCTTGCCGAGCAGCGGCTTGAGGACCTCCCGGAAGCCGGCGACATTGGCGCGGACCCAGCCGGGCCGGTCCACGATCAGTACGGGGGTGCCGTGCGGGCGCGGGCCCTCGTCGCCGTACATCCGCGTGAAGGCGCTCACGTGCGCTTCCGACGCCTCCGCGTGCGTACGGAGCTCCGCGACGATCTCCCGTGCCTCGTCCCGGCTGACCTCCGGGCCCGGCCGGGTCAGCCGCTGCGCGGTCGCCACGGCGAGGTTCCAGTCGACCATCTCGCTTCCACCGATGCTCGTCATGCCCTCACCGTACGTCCCCTCCGCCCCCGGTGGCTGCCCCTTGCGGTGCGTGCCCGCCGGCGGGTGGGGGCGCGACCGGCCGGCGGCCCGGTGGGTCAGCTGGTGGCGACGGCCGTCGCGAGGGCGTCGAGCGCGGATTCGGTGGCGACGGGGTCGGTGCCGCCCTGGGTCATGAAGGAGAACGCGAGGAGCCGCCCGCCGGAGGTGACGACGGTCCCGGCGATGGTGTTGGTCCCGGTGAGCGTCCCGGTCTTCGCGTGGACGAGCCCGGCGGCGGCCGACCCGGACCCGTCGAAGCGCCCGGCCAGCGTCCCGGTGAACCCGGCGACGGGCAGCCCGGTCAGGACGGACCGCAGCTCGGGGTGGGCGGGGCTCGCCGCGAGCGCCAGCAGCCGCGCGAGGGTGACCGGCGCGACCCGGTCGGCGTGGTCGAGCCCGCTGCCGTCGTGGAAGGACGCGCCCGGCAGCGCGACCCCGTACCGCGTGAGCGCGGCCTTGATCGCGGCGGCGCCGCCGGCGAAGCTCGCCGGCTGCCCGCCGGCGAGGGCCACCTGGCGGGCCAGCGCCTCCGCGAGGTCGTTGTCGCTGTTGGTGAGCATCCGCTCGACGAGGTCGGAGAGCGGTGCGGAGGCGTGCGTGGCGAGCGTGGTCCCGTCGACGCTGCCGCCGTGCCCGCCGCGGGCGTGCGAGACGCCGGTGACGGTGATCCCCTGCTTGCCGAGCAGCTGCGCGAAGGCGCTCGCCGCGCCGGCCGCGGGGTCCCACGCCCGCTGCGCGGGCCCGCTGCTGCTGCCGTCGAGCCGCCCCTCGTTGTCCATGAGGGCGGTGACCGGCGCGAGGTTCTCGTTGTGGCCGATCGGGTGCAGCGAGGGCCCGCTGTACAGCGACGTGTCGTAGCCGAGGGCGATCCTCGTCCGCCCGTCGGCCTTCAGCGCCTTCGCGGTGTCCGTCGCGAGCTGCCCGAGGGTGAGCGTGGGGTCGCCGCCGCCGACGAGCACCACCTCGCCCTTCGCGTCGAGCACGACCCGCGTGGTGAGTCGTTTCTCCGGGCCGAGCAGGCCCAGCGCGGCGGTGGCGGTGGCGAGCTTGGTGGTGGACGCGGGGGTGGTCGCGGTGGAGTCGTCGTGGTCGTAGAGCACCGTTCCGCTGCCGACGTCGATGACGGCGCCGGTACGGACCGGGCCCATGCCGTCGGCGGTCAGCAGCGGATCGAGCTTCGCGGCGAGCGCGGTGGCGGTGCCCGCGGGGAGCGCGCTCGCGGAGGCGCCCGCGGGTGCCAGGACGGGCGCGGCGGACGGCAGGGTGGAGGGCACCAGCGACGGCAGGCGGCCCCCGGCCGCACCGGTCGCCGCCTTCCCGTTCCCGGCGGCCGTCGCCCCGGTGCTCCCGGCGCTCCCGTGGTCCCCGGCGTCCCGCGCCGCGGCGAACCGCCGTTCCGCGGTGCGCTGGCCGCCCTGCCACGGCCCGGCCGCGGCCGCGGTCCCCGCGGCGACCACCGCGCCTATCCCGGCGGATACCGCCACGACCTGCCACGTCCTGCCGAGCGGCACAGCCGACCAGCCCCTTTCGCGACCACCCCGATCCGTGGGAGACACTTAACCACCCACACTGTGTGCTGATCATTGAGGAGTAGGGCGTGGAGTTCGACGTCACGATCGAGATCCCGAAGGGTTCCCGCAACAAGTACGAGGTGGACCACGAGACGGGTCGTATCCGCCTGGACCGCAGGCTCTTCACGTCCACGAGCTACCCGGCGGACTACGGCTTCATCGAGAACACCCTCGGCCAGGACGGCGACCCGCTGGACGCGCTGGTCATCCTGGACGAGCCGACGTTCCCGGGGTGCCTGATCACCTGCCGCGCGATCGGCATGTTCCGGATGACCGACGAGGCCGGCGGCGACGACAAGGTGCTGTGCGTGCCGGCGTCCGACCCGCGGGTGGAGCACCTGCGCGACATCCACCACGTCTCGGAGTTCGACCGCCTGGAGATCCAGCACTTCTTCGAGGTCTACAAGGACCTGGAGCCCGGCAAGTCCGTCGAGGGCGCCAACTGGGTGACCCGCGCCGAGGCCGAGGCCGAGATCGAGGAGTCCTTCCGCCGTCTCAAGGAGCAGGGCGGCCACTGAGTCCCGCTGCCCCGCAGTACGTCGGGCCCGCCGCCGTCCCCGGCCGCGGGCCCGCACTGTGTCCGCTGGGGGTCCCTCCTGCTCCCCCGCAGCGGTACGGCCTCAGGAGTCGTCCGGGTCGGGGGCCGGGGCGCCGCGCAGGAGGACGGCCACGGTGAGGGCGGCGAGGAGGCAGACGCCCGCGCCGGCCAGCAGGGTCTGGTGCAGGGCCGCGACGAAGGCGTGGCGGGCGTGGGCGGCGACGGGGTCGCCGAGCAGGCTCGCGCCGGCCAGGGAGGAGCGGGCCGCGCCGGCCGCACGGGGCGGCAGGTCGGGCGGCAGGTGGAGGTGGGCGCGGTAGCCCGCGCCGAGCAGGCTGCCGAGCACCGCGATGCCGAGGGCGCCGCCCAGTTCGCGGGACAGGTCGTTCATGGCCGAGCCGACGTTCTGGAGGGCCCGCGGCAGGGCGTCGGTGATCTCGGTGGTCGCCGGGGTCATCGCCAGCCCGGTGCCGAGGCCGAGCAGGAGCAGTCCGGCGAGCACCAGCCCATAGGAACTGCCGGTGTCCAGCCGGGAGAGCACCGCCATCGCGGCGGCCACCAGCACCAGTCCGGTCACCCACGGCCGCCTGACGCCGAGCCGGTCCACCAGCCGCGGGGTCAGCCGGGTGGCGGGCACCAGGACCGCGGCCATCGGCAGCACGCTCACCGCGGCCGTCAACGGGCTGTCGCCGCGCACCAGTTGCAGATACTGCATGGCCACGAAGATGAAGCCGAAGAAGACGAAGAACTGGAGCGTGATCGAGGCCGAGCCGGCCGCGAACCGCCGGTTGCGGAAGAGCCTGGGGTCCAGCAGCGGGTGGGCGCGGCGCAGTTCGTACCCGACGAACGCGGCGAGCAGCAGCACGCCCGCGCCGATCCCGCCGAGGGTCAGCGGGTCGGCCCAGCCGCGGGTGGGCGCCTCGATCACCGAGTACACCAGGGCGAGCAGCCCGGCGACCGCCAACAGCGCGCCCCCGACGTCGAGTCGGGGCCGGTCCGCCTCCGCCGACTCCGGGACGAACACCAGCGTGCCGGCCAGCGCGACCACGGCGAGGACCACGTTGAGCCCGAACACCGCGCGCCAGGACCAGACATGGAGCAGCAGACCGGAGGTGAGCAGCCCGACGACCGCGCTGCCCCCGGCGACCGCGGTCCAGGCGCTCACCGCCCGGGTGCGCTGCTCGCGCGGGAAGGTGGTGGTGATGGTGGACAGCGTCGCGGGCATCACCAGAGCCGCGCCGACGCCCAACAGGCCGCGCAGCGCGATGAGTCGGTCGATGCCGGTGGTGAGCATCGCGAGGGTGGAGCCGGCCGCGAAGACCGCGAGTCCGGCCAGCAGCGCCCGGCGTCTGCCGTACCGGTCGCCCAACGCGCCCGCGGGCAGCAGCAGTGCGGCGAAGGCGAGGCTGTAGGCATCCACGATCCAGGACAGCTGGGTCTGGCTCGCGTGGGTCTCGCGGGCGAGGCTCGGTAGGGCGACGTTCAGCGAGGCCATGGCGGAGACGGCCGCGGCCAGGGCGAGGCAGGTGACGAACAGGACGGCGCCGTGGCGGATGCCGGGGGTGGCCGGGGCGGTTGCGGGGCCGGCGTCCGGGTGGGCCGGGGCGGCCGGGCCGGGTGCTCGGGTGGCGGCTGGGGTGGCGGGCGGGGTGCCGCTTCGCGAGTCCGCGGTGCGCATGGGAGCCCTCCTCGTAGGGGAATCACGGGATTCCGTCGGCTTTCCGCCCACGGTCCACCGCGGCTCCAGGCGCGCGCCACGCCGATGAATTCGGTGCCCCGCCGCTACTGGGACGTTTTCCGCTCCGGCCGCCGGATCGGCCCTTCCCGATGAATTCCGGGCCGGGCGGCGGGCGGGCCGTGCAGGGCGAGCCGCAGCGCGGGGCCGCAGTGCCGTACGACGTCCTCGACCGGCATCGACGCCATCGGCTCGATCACCAGCAGGTAGCGCGTCATGATGATGCCCGCGATCTGCGAGCAGAAGGCCATCGCGCGGGCGCGGGCGTGCGGCCCGCCGAGGTGGTCGGCCAGCTTGTCGACCACCTCGCGCGCCAGCATCTCCCGCACGAGCACGGCGAACGGGTCCTCGGTCATCACGTTGCGGACCATCGCGACCAGCGCCGGGCCGGTCGCCTCGGCGTCCCAGATGGCGAGCATGGCGCGCAGGGCCCGGTGGCTCAGCGTCGCCGGATCGCCCTCCATCACCCGCACCAGCACTTCCGCCGGGTTCGCCACCAGGGCCATCGAGGCGCCGAACAGGCCGCGTTTGGAGCCGAAGTAGTAGCTGATCAGGGCGGCGTCGACGCCGGCGTCCTCGGCGATGGCCCGCATCGTCACGGACTGGTAGCCGTGTTCGAGGAAGAGCCGGCGGGCGGCGGCGAGGATGGTGCCGCGGGTGTCCGCGGCACCCGGGCGGCGCCCCCGGCGGGCCGGCTCCCCCGTCACCGGCGCCACGTCGGCCTCACGTCACCGGCCCCGGCGCAGCCGTAGCGCCTCCGCGGCGCGGGTCTTCACCTGCCCGGTCCCCGTCTTCTGGGCGATCCGCAGGTGCGCCTCGGCCGTGGCGGCGTCCACCAGCAGGAGCCCGAGGTGGAGGTGGGCCAGGGCGGCGGTCGTCGGGTCGGCGGCCGCGGCGCCCTCCTCCAACAGCGGCACCGCCGCGTCTCCGTGCCCCTCCTCGAGGAGCCCCACGGCAAGGTCGATCGCGGCTTTCGGCGCGTACGAGGGGTGCCCGGTGCCGCGTACCTGCTCCAGGTAGTGCCGTGCCTCCTCCAGGTGCTCGGGGGTGCCGCCGACGTCGCGCAGCAGCCCGGCGAGGTTGAACGCGGCGTGCAGGGACGTCTTCTCGTACGGGCTGGTGACCGCGAGGCGGTAGTGCTGGACGGCGTCCTCGTGGTTGCCCGCCCGGTCGTGGAAGAGGGCGAGTTCGAGGTGGACGGAGCCGGTGACGTGGGCCACGCCGCAGCCCACGGCGGCGTCGAACATCGCGCCCGCGTCGTCGAGGCGGCCGGCGGTGACGGCGATCCGGCCGAGGTGGAGCGCGGCCAGGCCCGCGGTGACCGCCTGCGGCAGGCCCATCGCCATCCGGTAGTTCGCGTCGGCGTCCGCCCACTTGCCGCGGGCTTCCATCGCCATGCCGGTGAGCAGGAAGACCTCGGCGGCGACATCCATGTCGGAGAAGCCGTTCAGCGGCTTCAGGGTCTTGAGCGCCTTCCTCGGGTTGCCCTCGGCGAGTTCGATCAGGGCGGCGATCAGGCCGCCGGCGGCGCGGACGTCGAAGTCCCCCGAGCCGCCGGCCCGTACGGAGACCGCGGCGGCGTGCTCCAGGGCGTCGACGTCCAGGTAGGCGCGGGCGAGTTCCATCGCGCCGGGGAGGTCCAGGACCAGCTCCGGGTCGGTGAGGATCGCCACCGGGTCGGGCAGGCGGACCCGTGGGGAGCCCGCGCCCGGTATGGCGTCCTCGGGCTCGCCGGCGCCCGAAGTGCCCTGCTCTGGTTGCCCTTGGTGGTCTGTCATATCCCGCCCCACGATCCTCTCGGCTGCCGGACCCGTCCCCTGGTACGCCGAACCTAGCGGACCCCCGCCGGCTCCGCCGCCCCTGCCCGCACGGCCTCGACCAGTCAATTACGCCGACTTTACGGTCATTTGAACCCGCCCGGGAATCGTCAGACCGCTTTTCCGGGCCGCACCCCGAATCCCCCTGGCCATAAACCTCCCCCGTGCCCCAGGCGTTTCTTCCGTACCCGTACGACCAGTTGGAACCACCCGGCCCACTCCGCCGGGATTCCCTGCCCAACGGCCCTGCGGACCGCTAGTGTCAGCCGCCCGGAGTTCTTCGTCGAAGCACATCACCAAGGAGACAAGAGACCATGACGTACGACGCGCCGCCGCCCCCCGGCTCGCCGCAGAAACCGCCGAACGCGGGCGGCCCGTCCGGGGGTTCGTTCGACCCCTCTTCGGTGGACAGGTTCGACTGGGCGATTCTCGGAATCGGCTTCGTCGTCCTCGTCTTCTCGTTCTTCGACTACTACTCGTGGGATTTCGGCGCCTACGGTGTGCACCTCGGCAGCGTGAGCTGGAGTGCCTGGCACTTCGGCCACGGGCTGTTCATAGCGTGGCTCGCGATGGTCCTCACGGTGCTGGGTGCCGCCGCCCTCGCGGTCACCCTCTTCGTGCCGAACGTCCAACTCCCGCTGCCCGCCCGGGCCCTCACGTTCCTCGGGTTCGGGGTCGGCTTCGTGCTCTACCTGATCGCGATCTTCGCGCACTCCGACTTCGGGCCCGCCGGCGGCCACGCCTTCAGCTTCTGGCTCAGCCTCGTCCTCGCGGGCGTCGGCGCCGTCCTCGCCCTGATCCGCGCCCAGCAGACCGCCACCCCCCTCCCGGGCCCCCTCGCCAACCTCCCCCGCATCGGCAACTGACCCTGCCATCCACCTGCCACCTGCCACCTGCCCCGCGCCCGCAGCACATGGGGCGCGGGGAACGGTCAGCGGGTGACCAGGGGGTGGAAGGCGGCGCGGATGTCGGAGGTGGTGGGGATGACGTACTGGTCGGAGGAGGGACCGGTGTCGATGTTCTCCCAGGTGGTGTACTCGAGGGTCGAAGGGCAGCTCTTGCCGTCGACCTCGAGGGTGCGGTGGGAGACGAGGCGGCCGGTGCGCAGTTCGTAGACCTTCACGGGGATGGCGATCTTGTGGAAGGTGACCTCTTCGGGGAAGGTGGTGTAAAGGCCGCCTTTGTAGGGGCAGGTCTGGACGGAGGGGCCGTCTTTGTCGTCGGAGGCGCAGACGACGAGGGTGGCGTCGGAGGCGTCGGTGGCGCTCCAACCGGCGGGCAGCTTGTCGGTGTAGGTGGAATTCCCGAAGAAGAGCGCTTTGTTGACGCCTTTGTGCCGGGCGGGCGCGCCGCTGTAACGGGCGGGCGCGGTGCAGTAGGTGGGCTGGGTGTCACCGTAGGTGTCGAGCAGTCGCGTGACGTTGTCCAACTCGATCGCCAATTCCGCTCTGTGCGCACCCGACTTGGCGGCGGCTGCTTTCGCGTCGTGCGGGAACTGGTCCAGCACCTGCTGGTACCGCGCTTTCGCCTTCGTCCAGCTCTTCCCGGCCATGAGGTTGTTCGCGCACCCCAGGAGCGCGGCGGGCGCCGTCCTCGGAACGACGGCGGAAGCACGGTCGAGGGTGCTGCCGTCGGCCTTGCGGGCGCGCAGCCAGTCCGTGACGGCGGCGGTGCGGCACGGATTCGCCGTGGGGATGCCGTCGAGGAAGCCGTCGAGCACGGTGGAGACGATCGCCTCGTTGCCCGGGCCGTCCGCGAGGACGGCGGACATGGCGTCGAACCCGGCCGCGAGGGCCTCCGTGTCGCCGCCGAGCCCGTCGCGCAGGTCGGCGGCGGCGACGGCGAGCCGCCGGCAGGCCGCGGCGGTCCGCTCACCGCGCCGCGTCCCCGGGGAGTCCGCCAGGCGGGGGCCGAACCACACGGAGTGCTGCGCGTGCACCGCCTTCGTACAGTCGCCGCTGCGGCGGGCAGCGGCCACCGTGCCCTCCGCGTGCGCGGCGTCCACCCGCAGCAGGACGACGGCCGCCAGGACGGGTACGGCGACCCCGAGCGCCACCCACCGCTGAGTACGGACTCGGTCCAGCCGCCACCCCGCCGCGAAACGGGCGTACGGCTCCCGCCAGTTCACGCCGCTCGGCCACTTCCACCGCCCACCCGCCAGGTGCCATCCGTGCACGACCATCACGGCCCACCACACCGCGAAGGCCCACTCGCACCGCACGGTCCGCTGCGCGGTGCCCAGGACGATCAGCAGCGCCACGGTGACGGCCCAGCTCAGTACGGCCCACCCGCGGCGCCCCAGCATCAGGTAACCCGCGCCCACCAGGGAGGCGTTGGCCACCCCCACCGCCCACGGGTCCCGCTTCCCCCGTCCCTGCGGCTCCCACGACATCCGGACGACCCCCTCGACCCGCCTCCCGGCCAACGGCGTTGACCCGCCCCCATCGTCCGCACCTCACCCGGGAGGGGTCCCGCCCGCCGAAAAGCCGGCCCAGCACGCCAGCCCGGCACACCGCGCGGCCGCCAGGCGCTACCCGCGCACCGCCGTCCGCACCCGCATCACCATGGCCTTGATCCGCTCGAGGTCCGCGTTCAGCCGCTCCAGCCCGGTCTGCGCCGGCACGTCCCGCAGTTCGAGCCGCGCGGCGGACCCCTCCGCGCCCGCGTGCTCGGTGTTGATGGCCTGGTAGTGGCTCATCTCGGACAGGATGTGCGCGCCGCGCGGATCGTTGGCGGCCACCGCCGGGTTGGTCAGGCGGGCGTCGAACTGCTGGAGCCGCTGGGCGGCACCCGCGATGTTCAGCCTGCCCTCCTGCGCCTCGGCGATCAGCTCGGAGACCAGCGTCTGGAGGCCCTGCAACGGGTTCGCGGCCCCCTGTGCCGCGTTCGGCTTGAACGCCAGGTCCGACAGCCAGGGCGAGTTCACCTTGTCGTACCCCTCCGCGGGGTTCGCGTGGAAGGAGTTGACCCACTCCGCCGACTTCTTCTGGAGGTCCTCGACCGTGCGCAGGAAGAGCGTGACGCTGCCGCCGAAGGCCGTCGCCACGTCCACCGAGATGTGGCCGCTGCCGCCGCGCGCCGTGACGTCCGTCTCCAGTCGCAGCGACCTGGCCACGCCGAAGATGTCGTGCTGGATGATCTGCGAGACGTCCGCGCTGTTGAGGTGGCCGCCCGTCGACGGCATGGTCTGGGTCTCCAGGCAGGAGTTGTCGACGTCCAGCGTCCAGTGGAAGACGACCTCGTCGCCCTTGGTGTACGTGAACCGTACGGCCTTGCCCGGGGCCTTGACGCCGCTGCTGACCGCGCTCGCCGCCACCCGGACCCCGGGGGTCTTCCTGGCCAGGACCCTGCCCGTCCAGTTGTCGATGACACCGTAGGCGTAGTCGCGGGCCGGCTTGCGTTCCTTCTTCAGATGCTCCTTCTCGTCGCCGTCCGGGGGCACCAGCTCGCGCAGCTTCGGGTCGGTGAAGGTGAACTCGGTGCCGAACTTGAGCGCCTCGGTGTCCGCGCGTGCCGTGGTGTGGGTCTGGTTCCGCTGCTCGATCCGGTTGAGGATCTCGACCATGGTCCGCAGCCGCTGCGGTGCGAGCCCCGCGCCGACCTGGCCGCCGCCGGCGGCGCGGGCGAGTTCACGGCCGACGGCCTTCCACTCGTCGCCCTCCAGCCCGGAGACCTCCTTCAGGGCCTCCTGCGTGCTCAGGTCGGGGTTGTAGCTCTCCTCGCGCGCGGTCTTGGTGTAGGTGCCGATGATCTGCCGCGCGTGCTCGTGGATGTACGTACGCGCCTGCTCGGCATCGGACTGCGCGACGGCAGGGTCGAGGAAGCGCTGCACCGCCGTCTGCACCCCCGTCCGCGCGGAGGCGCCCGACTCGACGGAAGCAGCCGACTCCCCGGGCTCGGCCGCCCGTTGGACCTCCGGCGCCGGTCCGGCCAGGGCCCGCGCCGCGTTCGCCTCCGCCTCCCGCTCGAACCGGTCCCCCGGGTCCGAGACCTTCAGCCCCTGCCCGTTGTCGGTCCCGGCGACCGGCCCCTGCCGCTGCTGCACCACGTGCGTCAACTCGTGTGCGAGCGTGTGCCGGTCACCGCCGCCCGCGCCGATCACCACGTTGTTCCCGGAGGTGTACGCGCGGGCGCCGATCTCGGCCGCCGACGCCTGCGCCCTGCTGTCGTCATGGATGCGGACGTCCCCGAAGTCCGCCCCGAGCCGCGCTTCCATGTCGGTGCGGGTCGGGGCGTCCAGAGGCCGGCCGCTGGAGCGCAGGACGTCGGGGACGGCCGAGCGCTGCACCGGCGGCGCGTCCTGCTCGTGCCCGCAGCCGGCGCCGTGCTCGTGGACCTCCTGGGCCGCCCCGGCGGAAGCGCTCAGCAACTGGACGACGGCGGCGTTTCCGGCCGTGCCCTGCAACGCGCCGATGCCGCGCGGGCCGAAGAGGTGCTGCGGCAGCCCGGGAGCCGCGGTGCCGCGCTTGCCGGGGGTCGGCGCGGCGGCGGTTCGCTGCTCGTTCTGCTGGCTCTTGCCGTGTGTGTGCACGTCGTCAACCTCGCGGGTATTTCGGGGCGTTCGGACTGTATTGCCGCCCGGCACTTGCGGTCGACAGTATGCCGCAGCGGGTTTGCCGCGAGGTGAAGGAGAGGCGTCCAGCCGGACGTGGGTGGTCGGCCGCGCGGCGGAGCCGCGCGGCCCTCACGGGCGGTCGGCGGCAAGGAACTGGGCGAAGGTGCGCTGGCCGGGGCGGGCGTCGGGCGCGAGGTGGCCGCCCTGCCGGAAAGCGCGGTAGGTCCGCCCGAAGAGGGGGACGTCGAGGAGGGCGCGGCGTTGCCCGGTGGATTGGAGGTAGGTCCGGGCGAGGTCGCGGAAGGACAGCACCTCGGGCCCCCCGAAGTCGGGTACCCGTCCGGCGGGAGGGCCCCCGGCGAGGACGGCGAGCCGGTCGGCGACCTCTCCCGCGTCGACCGGCTGGTCGCTCAGCCCTGCGGGAAGCAGCATGACGGGCACCTTCGCGAGGACGGCGAGCACCCGCACCACCAGGTCGTGGAACTGCGTGGCCCGCAGCACGCTGTAGCCGACCCCGGACTCCTCGATCAGCCGCTCGACCGCGAACTTGCTGCGGTAGTACCCGTACGGCACCTCGTCCACCCCGACGATCGAGATGTACACCAGGTGCCCCACCCCCGCCTCCCGGCAGGCGGCCAGCAGATGCCGCGCCGCGTCCTCGTCACCGCCCCTCGGGTTGGACGCGCAGTGCACCACGGTGCCGACACCCTCCAGGGCCGCGTCGAGCCCCTTCCCCACCCGCAGGTCGACCCCGTACGGCGCCGGCGACCGCCGGCTCAGCACCCGTACGTCGGCCCCGCCCGCCCGCAGCCGCTCCACCACCAGCCGCCCCAACGTCCCGGTCCCCCCGGTCACCAGTGTCGACCCCGCCACCATCGCGTCCACCGCCCTCGCGCCACCGGGCGCCCCCTCGTGGAGCACCCTTCACCCAGAGGGAACCGGCGGGCCCCCGCCGATGTGACAACGCCACGCGGAGTACCCGTACGGCAAGTGGGATACGTTGAGGGTCAGAGGGTGTCGACGGACACAGGGCTGGGGGCTCGCAGTGACGAGAGGCCGATGGCGGGCGCTGAGCGCTGCCGCCGCGATCGCCGTGGTGCTGAGCGGTTGCTCCTCCGGCGGCCACAAGGACAAGCCGGCGCCCACCCCGAGCCGGAGCGAAGCCCAACTCCGGCAGCAGGCGCAGGCGAAGCTCACGAAGTCGTCCGAGGTGAAAATGCACTGGACGGGGGCCGTGAACAAGAACATGGGATTCATCAAGAGGGAAACCCACTTCAAGGACGCCCACGCCTACGTCCTGGAGGCAGCCTGCGCCGGCACCGGGGACGTGTGGTTCTCGTGGGAGATGGACGCTCCCGATCCCGCCCTCATGCCGTACGTGCATTGCGACGGCGCCGTCCTGCGGTTCCCCTTCACGGGCGACAAGCTTGAGAGCTTCTTCTTCGCCAAGGAGGACATCGACCCTCCGACCGGCGTCCTGACCTGGCAGATCATTCCCGCCAGCAGCTGATCACGACGAAGGGGTCTGGCTGCCCAGGAGCGTGGTGAAAGCCCCCCGGCCGGTGAGTCTGGCCACTACCGCCGGGTCCTCGACCCACCTGCTGTAGGTGTCCCGTTGGAGCGGCGTCATCTGCGCGATCGCTTTCTCCGTACTACCGTACTTCCGCAGCACGCTGATGAAGTCGGTGTCCGGCCCTGTGATGTACTTCGGGCCCCCACCGCGACCACGCGGGTCACCCGTATACGTGTGGGCCTTGTCCTCCCCGGGCAGTTGCAGAGTGACAGGATCGATCGACCTGAGGTTCTCGTCGGTCTCCGCGAGGTCTCCGGCGTGTGTGCCGATGGTGCTGGTCCAATCAGTGTTCAGCCGCGCGTCCTGAAGGCCCTTGATCCCGTCGACTAGGTCCTTCGGCGCCTCATCGGGCGTGGCACGGACGAGGTCCTCGATCCAGCCTTGCAGGACGCCCGTTGCGTACTCCTGGCCCTTCTCCTTGCCCATGTCCACCGCCGAGTCGAAGTTGCCGGTGGCGAGCGCGTAGGCCGTACCGATCAGCGCCGTCCGTGAGCTGGTCATCTCCTCGGCCCACGTGTCGGCCTCGTCCTGGAGCGCCTTCTCCGTGTCGGAGAACGCGGTGCCGTAGAAGTTCCCCAGCAGCCCGCTCTTGAAGCTGGAGAACTGCACGGCGTCCTGGTCCGACTTCGTCACCTTCGCGTTTTCGGCGTCATTGCTGAGGCGCTTCCTGCTCGCATCGAACAACGCGCTCATGCTCGCGGCTGCGTGCGGCTCGCGGATGGCCGCCTCCATGAAGGACTTCCAGGCGCCCGGCTGGATCTCGATCCCCTTGCGCGCGGGGTCCTGCCCCTCCGCGTACTTCTTGGGGTCCCATGAGTTGCCGGACCAGAAGCCGTCGTGCGCGGGCGAGGTGATCGCGTACTCGAGGTCGTCCCAGTGCTGGGCGATGATCTCGGAGTACAACTGCGAGACCGCCGGCAGCGGATGGAGCTCGGAGTCGTCGGACGCGTCGTGGGACGCGTTGGAGGCGATGAGCCAGGCCGTGTTGCGGTCCGACAGCGCGGTGTCGGTGGCGCGCAGGTCGATGGTGCCGGCTCTGACCGCCAGGACGAAGGCGTCGGTACGGTCGGCGGTCGTGTTGCCGCCGCCCCTGTAGAGGCCGTTCTCGATGATGTCCGGTCGCAGGGCCATGAACTCGCCCGCCGCCTCGGGGTCCTTGCTGAGCGCCTCGAAGTACTGGACGTAGTGGTCGGCCGACCAGGGGTCGGAGAAGCCGGCGCCTGGCATGCGGTCGTCGACCGCCTTGGACCGGTCCGTGGTGAAGGTGCGGTCGCCGAGCGCGACGAGGAAGTCCGTGTCGTAGGTGCCGCTGTCGACGAAGGGCATCAGCAGGTCGGGGCGGAAGTTGTGGCCCGGGTGGTTGAACCGGTCGAACCAGCCCTTCCAGAAGTCCTGCTTCTGCTTGCTGGTCTTCCCCTCGGCGGCTATGCGCGTGTACGCGCCGAACGTACGGGATATGAGGTCGCGGTCGTAGACCAGCTGGGAGTAGTTGCTGCTGGAGCCATTACTGTCGGCGGCCATCGAACTGGACAGCTCCGAGAGCCGTTTGGGCCCGAGTTCGCTGTAGAAGGCGTTGAGGAAGTCCCCGTCCTTCGAGTGCGCGGCGAGGTCGGTGAAGAGGTCTTCGGGGACCGTTCCTCCGTGGTCCTGGATCTGCTGCTCGCAGCGCTTCGCGAGGGCCTTGCCGTCCTTGGCGGACTTGGCCGCGGCGCCCGGGGTGATCATGTTGTCGGGGACGAAGAACATCGTGGTGTTCGGTGTGTACTCGCTGAGCGCCGCGGCCAGGTGCTGCCTGCGGCGGAGCCCGGGCAGTTGGTCGGACGCCCAGTGGGCGATGGTGACCAGCCGGCTCAGCGGCTGCGTGTCGATGCCGTGCTGGGCGAACCGGGTGAGGAAGCCCGCCGCGGCGTCATGGAGTCGGTTCGCGTCGTGTTGCAGCGAACTGATCGTGCCCGGGAGCTTCTTGGGGTCGATCCCCGAGAACGTTCCCGAGGTCCCGCCTTTGCCCGGCGAGGTGCCCGATCCGCCGCTTCCCGTCTGTGTCCCGCTGCCGTGATCCCCCATGCCGTCCCCCCACCGTCACTGCTGTCGTTACGCGCTGCTGCAACCCGTTACCGCTGCCGTTACTGCTGCCGTGCCTGGTCGGCACGCATCGATTTTGCCTGACTGAGCGTCACCTTCGGGTCACATTTGGCGATCTCCGCCTCGACCAGCGGTATCAGCTTCTTGAGCTGCCCGAGCATGTCCTTCCGCCGGCCTTCGGCCTCGGTGTGCCATGCGTCAGCGGTCGGCCCCACCCAGGTGGCGCCCTTGCCCACATCGGAGGAGGACTTCTTGAGGAGGCCCTCGAGTTCGTGCATCTGCTTCTGGAGATCGCCCTTCAGGGTGACCAGTTGCTCCCGCACCGGGTTGTCGACCTTGGGTTCCGACGTGTCCGCCGTCATGCGCTTCCCCTCCCCCCACGGGCGCGTGGCGCCCGCGGCCTCAGAGAGATTCTGACACGGCGGCCGCTGCGGCACGTGAGACAGAAGTCGCCAAACGCCCCGGACGAAGACCGTCCGTCGCCGCCCCCGGACCGCCCCCGTACCGCCCCCGGACCGCTCCGTCGTCAGGACAGGGCGGCGAGCTGCCGGGCCGCGAAGCCCAGCTTCTCCGGGTTCAGTACGGACCACACCCCACCGATGGTGTCCCCCCGCATCGTCATGCCGACGACCCCGTAGAGCTGCCCGCCGACCCATACCACCACCGCCGGGCCACCGTTGGACTCCAGGACGCGTACCGCGAGCCCGCCGCCCGGGGCGGCCCCGAGCTTCCCCACCGTGCCCACCAGGAAGCGCATCACCTTCACCCGGCCCACGATCGGGCGCCGCGCGGCGCTGACCTTGCCGCCGCCGTCGCTCCACCAGATCACGTCCTCCGCCAGCAGCCGTTCGAGCCGGGCGAGGTCCCCCTCACGCGCGGCGGTCACGAAGGACTCCACCAGCTCGCGCTGCCGCTCCACCGCGGGCGTGAACCGGGTCTCCCGCGCCGCCACCCGCTTCACCGCCCTGCCGTACACCTGGCGGGAGTTGGCCTCGGTCAGGTCGAGTACGCCCGCGATGTCGCGGTGGCTGTAGCCGAACGCCTCGCGCAGCACGTACACCGCCCGCTCGGTCGGGGTCAGCCGCTCCAGCAGCACCAGCAGCGCGGTGGACACCGCGTCCCGCTGCTCCGCGGACTCCAGCGGCCCGAGCGCGCCGCCGTCGGTGAGGACGGGCTCGGGCAGCCAGGGCCCGACGTACCGTTCGCGCCGCGCGCGGGCCGACGTCAGCCGGTTCACGCACAGGTTGGTGACGACCTTGGCGAGCCACGCCCCCGGCTGCTCGATCGCCGCCCGGTCCGCGCGGCTCCACCGCAGGTACGCGTCCTGCACCGCGTCCTCGGCCTCCTCCGCGGACCCGAGCAGGCGGTACGCCAGCCCGAACATCCGCCGCCGGTACGCCGTGAACTCCTCGGCGCTGCCGGCGCCGCCCCCGTCACCCGTCACGCCGCCCAGCGTGCCACAGGGCAGCGGACGTGTCGGTGCCGCCTGCCAGGATGACGGGCATGGCTGACGACGTGGACGACCTGCTGGACCCCGGCAACGGCTGGGCGGAGCGCATACGGAGCCGGGTGACGGGCCTGCCGCCGGAACTGACCGCGCTGGTGCTGCACCTCGGGCAGGCCGGCGCCTTCTGGGACTTCCACTACAAGGTCGACACCGCCTGGAAGCGGCAGACGAAGGCGCTGCTCAAGGCGGACGGCGCCCGGGAGTTGGTGGCGGGCGCGATCCGGGCCCTCGCGGCCGACGGGTCGCTGCGCGACTGCACCGACCCCGGCATCCCGTACAAAGAACTGATGGCCATGGCGTCCCGCACCCCCACCACCGCCCTCGCCTGCGGCTTCACCCTGGCCGCCGGTCACCTCGCCCGCGGCGCCTCGCCGGCCGAACTCGGGGACCTGGTCGCGGACCTGCTGACGGTGGCCCGCAAGAACGCCGCTGTCCTGGACGGCTACTACGTACGCGACGACGACCTGTCCGCCGCCGTCTTCACCGCGCTCGGCGACCTGTCGGCCATGGACGCCCTGTGGACCGTGCACCGCGAGGTCCAGCCCAGCGCCCACCCGCACCGGCACCTGGTCCGGACGGTCAAGAAGACCGCCACCCGCCTCAAGGTCCCGCCGCACCAGTTGGAGGAGCGCACCGTACCCACCCACGGCATCGGCCCGGACGGCACCTTGCTGCTGGGCCCGATCGGCCGGGGCGCGGTCTGGATGAACGTCCACTACGAAGCAGTCCTCACCGTCTCCGCCGCCGGCCGGCTCACCGTGGACTGGATCGACGTCCAGGGCGACGGCACCACCACCCGTACCTCCGCGCCCTTCCGCTCGCCCAACGGCTTCAAGGACCGGTACCTGTCGCACAACGTCGACGCGACCCGGCACCTGGCCGGCAGGATCGAGGAGACCCTGAGCGCCGAGCGCCGCCGGCTGTACGGGCTGCGGCGCGAGAACCGCCTCTGGCCGTACGCCGATTGGGCCCGCCACTACCGCGACCACCCGCTCACCGGCATCCTCGCCCGCGCCCTGGTCTGGGAGTACGAGAGCGAGGACGGCACCTGGACGGCGGCGCTCCCCCGCCCGGCCGGCTGCCTCGCCCTCGACGGCCACACCCTCGCCGTCGCGGACACCGCCCGCGTCCGGCTGTGGCGCCCCGAGCCGGCGTCCCCCGCCGAAGTGGACGCCGTGCGCGCCTTCCTGGCCGCGCACGACGTCCACCAGCCCTACGACCAGACCAAGGCGGCGGCCTAAGCGCCCGCCGCCGGGTGGAGGACCGCCAGCACCCCCGTGACGGGCGCGTCGGCGGTCGGGGGCCGCCACTGCCCGGTGAGGTGGGCGCGCGGCACCGGGTCGGTCGGCACCGGAGCGGCCGGGTCGAGCACGCGCGGCAGGTGCAGGGTGTGGGTGGCGTACGAGGGCGTCTCCACGGTGACGCGGGTGCCGTCGGGCCCGTCGACGACCTCGGTGGCGAGCGCGCCGACGGGCAGCGCGGGGCCGTTGAGGGTCGGCAGCACCGTCGGGTCGGGCGTGTCCGAGACGGACTGCGCCTGCGGCTCGGCCCGGTCCTGGATCAGCGCGAGCAACTCCGCCCGCAGCACAGGGTCGTGGACGCCGTCGTACACCCAGCGGCGCCCCAGCACGCCGTGCTCGGTGGTGCCGATCAACGCGTCCTCGGCGCCTTCGAGTTCGGCCCCGCGATACGTCAACGGCACGAAGTACGCCCGCCCTTCGCCCTCGCCCGAGGTGTCGGTGACCACCATGAACTCGATGCCCACCTCCCCCTCCGGATCGTCCAGCCGGAACCCGCCGGACTTGTCGAGGACGGGCGCCTGCCCCGTGCCGACGTACCACGGCTGAGCCGCCAGCCACGGCGCGACGAGTTCCACCTTGCTCGGCACCAGCGTGGTCTTGTGGATGAAAGCCATGCGGCCAGCTCATCCGAAGACGCGCCCACCGGTCAAGCCGACCCACACGCCAAGCAGTGGCCCGGCCATGTGTCAGTCCGTGCCAGGGGCACCGCTGTAGTGGTCGATCTTCTCGTCCAGCACGCCGATCGCCCGCCGCAGCGCCGCCACCTGCTGCTCCATCGCCGTACGACGCTCCCGCAGGAAGGCCACCCGGTCCTGCGCGGAGTGCTCGGCGCGCAGCATGGCGACGAACCCGCGCAGGTCCGTGATCCCGAGCCCGGCCGCCCGGAAGCAGGTGACCAGGCCGATCCAGAACACGTCGTCCTCGCTGTACTGCCTGCGCCCGCCCACGGTCCGAGCGATCGGGCCGATGAGCCCTTCGCGCTCGTAGTACCGCAACGTGTCGATCGACACGCCCGTACGGTCGGCCGTGGCCGCCGGGGTGAGACCGCTCATCGAACTCCCTTGCCCGCCACAGCCACAGCCACAGCCACCGCTACCGCGCCTCGGCGAAGCGCGCCGCCTGCTCTTCGTCGAGCCGCACCCCACGCACGGCGAGCGCCTCCTCGATCTGCTCCACCCCGCTCGCGCCCACGATCGGGTCGATGCCCTGCCGCATCAGCCAGGCCAGGACGACCTGGTTCGGCGTGGCCGACAACTCCCCCGCGACCTCCGAGAGCACCGCGAGCGCCCGGGCCGTCCCCGGGTGATCGTACGTTTCCGGCAGCGGCTTGTCGGCGCGGACGTACGCCCCCCACAGCAGCGAGCTGTACGACCACACGGCCAGCCCCTCCGCCCGCGCCAGGTCCAGGTCCTCCGCGGCGAGCATCCGGTGCCCCGCCTCCGCAACCGGGGTGAGCGGGCGCGGCTGCACCAGCGAGTGCCGCAACTGTACGGCGCTCCACGGCTCCACGCCCTGCTCCCGTGCCAGCCGCCGGGCCCGCTCGACGCGCCAGGCGGCATGGTTCGCCGCCCCGACCCGCAGTGCGACCCCCTTGGCGACCAACTCGCCGAACGCGCCGACCGTATCCGCCAACGGCACCGCACGGTCCTCCGCGTGCGCCCAGAGCAGATCGACACAGTCGGTGCCGAGCCGCGCCAGGCTCTCTTCCACGCCCGTGTGGACGGCCCGCGCGGACAGCCCTTCGGCGCTCGCCGGCCAGGAGTGCGGGACCAGCGGGTTCTGCCGGACCTTCGTCGCGATCCGCACCCGGTCGCGTGCGCCCGGACGGGCCCGCAGCCACGCGCCGATGACGCGTTCGCTCGCGCCGCCGACCCCGCTCGGATCGGTCCAGAAGGAGTAGCAGTTCGCGGTGTCGAGCCAGACGCCGCCGCCCGCGACGAAGGCGTCCAGGATCGCGAAGGCCCGCTCGGAGGCGACTCGGGTGCCGAAGTCCATGGTCCCGAGCACGATCTCGGGGTCTGTGGTGTTCATGCCCGCCATGCTCGGATCTGGTGCGCGCTCCAGGTCAAGCCGTGGTGGCTCATGTCGCGCGCTCCCCGCTCCGGGCCGTTCCGCGCGCTCCCGGCGAACCCGGTTCTTCAGCGCCCTGTGACGGAGAAGCCGATACGTTCTCGCAGCGCGCGGCCCTCCTCTGTCGTCGCGTACGGCGCGGCTTCGGCGTGGAGTTCGAGGAGGCGGTCACCGACCCGGACGGAACCGAGCTGGGCGAAGAAGTCCAGCGCGGTGTGATGGCGATGGCGCGAAGTCGCCATCGGACGCGGGGGAACGGTCAGGCGGTGCGCAGACGGTCGGTGCGGGCTGCGGTGACGAAGGATGCCCACGCCTCCCGGGGGGACGGCGGAATGGCGCAAACGGGGGCTGGGGGCCGGCCGTTTGCGCCATTCGGCGGCGGAGCAGTTCAGACCGTGGGGAACTCGTCGGCGCGCACCGCGCCCACGAACGCCGCCCACGCGTCGGCGGAGAACGCCAGCGCGGGACCCTGCGGGTCCTTCGAGTCGCGCACCGGGACCACACCGGCGAAGCCGTCGGCAACCTCGATGCAGTCGCCGCCGTTGCCGTTGCTGTACGACGACTTGCGCCACGCGGCGCCGCTCAGGTCCTTGGCTGCGATGAACATGTCTGGTGGTCCTCCAATGTGGTTCGAAGCAGGGCCAGGGACTCTTCCGGCGACAGCGCGAAGTCCCGGAATTGATCGTAGGCCAAGCGCAGTTCCTCCGCCTCCTCCGCGTCCTCGATGAGCTGACCGCTGACGTTGCCTTCCAGGTAGCCGATGTTGCGGCCGCTGTTCAGCCACAGCATGGTCAGCGAGCCGCCGAGCATGATGTGCGGACCGGCGTCGAACGGCATCACGTGCAGCGTGATATGCCGCATACCGGCGGCCGCAATCAGCCGCTCGAGCTGCTCCGTCCACGCGTCGGGGTCTTTCAGCGCGCTGCGAAGCGCCGCCTCATGGATCACCCCTCGGTATTCGAGCAGGTTCGTCCCGCCGAACAGCCGTGCCTGCCGAGCCATCCGCTCTCGCACCCGCCGGGCCACCTCGTCAAGGGAGGCCGTCATGTCCGTGCTCAACAAGGACGCCGCGTACCGCTCGGTCTGGAGCAGCCCGGGGATAACCCCCGCCACGAACTGCTGCATGTTCCGAGCCTCGGCCTCCACGTCCATGAAGCCCTCATACTGGCCCTGCGTCTTCTCCCGCTTGGCCAGCTCCCACAGGTCGGCGAGCAGGTCCCCGGTGTCGTAGAACTTGTCCAGCACCCGGGGCACGTCGGACGAGCCGAGCCGCTCCCCCTTCTCCAGCCGGTGCAGATACGACTGCTCGTACCTGGTCTCGGTCCCGAGCTGCATGAGGCTCATGCCCGTCCGCTCCCGGAGCCGCCCCAGCTCCTTCGCGTAGATCCGCCGCGCCGAGGGGTTCTGGTCGCTGCTCGCATTGCCGTTGCTGTCGCTCATCGCACGTTCCTTCCCTTCCAGTTGCCTGAAAGCCAGGACAAGAGCCCGGCCGCGTACGGCCGTCGAGGCGCTGACCTGGCCCCCTTCGTTTTCGTTGATCCGTCACGGCTCACCGCATTGCCTGCGGGCATGGACAAATAAGCCCCTTTGCCCGGACAAAGGCTCACCTGAAGCAGATCGTAGGACCTGACACCCCTTCACGTACACGGAACGTCAGCTTTCGCTCACGATCAGCTCAAGATCGGTCATCCTCGTCCTCACCCGTCACACGGGTCGTCCATGTCCGCCCACCCGCGCGCCCCGCGCGGTCCGCTAACGTCACGGACATCCGAGCTACGCGACCGGGGAGGGCCCAGATGACCGGACAGATGGTGGACAACCCGCGGCGCGCCTGGCTCCAGTCGCTGCTGGCGGACATGGACGAGGCGCTCGACGCGATGCGGCCCGTGCTGGACAAGCCCGCGGCCGACTTCGGGGGCGGCAAGGCGTGGATCGGGTCGGCGGAGGCGGCGCGGTTCCACGCGGACCTGGCCGGGCGGAAGAACTCCGTGCACACGTTGACCGGCGGGCTGCGGGAGGTCGTGGAGAACGCCTTGAAGGCGGAGCCGCTCCAGGTGACCGAAGGGCAGGCGCGGCAGATGCAGTCGGACCACGAGCACGGCTGGTGAGGTGGTCCGGGGGCGGGCGCCGTAGCCTGTCCCCGACTCCTCTTCCCCGGGGGCCCCATGACGAAGTTCGCGGCCATCGACGTGGCCGTGCTCGGCGAGGCCATCAAGCAGATGGACGCCGGTGCGCGCACGCTCGACGCCAACTGCCGTTCGCTGCGTGCCCAGTTCGAGCGCTACGGCCTCGACACCGCCGGTCTGCGCAAGCTCGCGGCGATCGCGTCCTGGACCCGCGACCAACTGCCCGACCTGCGGCGGCGGCACGCGCTGGCGACCCAACTGGCCAAGGGACATGCGCGGGTTGAGGTCCCCGAGCCGTATTCCGTGCCGGTCGCGGACGCGTACCTCTTCCAGCAGGCGACCTTGCGGCACGACCAGGCGGGGCTGGACCTCGTGGCGAGCGACCTGGCGAAGCACCTGGACGACGTGGACTTCCTCAAGGCGTACGCCGACGCCTCCCCCGACGGCATCACCGCCTTCCAGGGGCTGCCCGCGGTGGACGCGGACAAGCTCAGCCGGCTGCGGCTGGCCGAGCGGGTGAAGCAGCCGGACTGCCCTGCTTCCTTGCAGGAGTTGGCCGCCTACATCGACGACCCCCTGCACCCGCGTACGTATCTGCTCGGCTTCGACACCGCGGGCAAGGGCCATGTGGCGCTGTCCTTCGGCAACCCCGACACCGCGCCGAACACGGCCGTGTACGTACCCGGGGCCGGGGCGGACGGCGACGGCGGCGACGTGGACCGGTCGTTGGCGCTCTTCGAGGCCGCGAACGGCAAGCGGCCCGGCTCGACCGCGTCCGTGTACTGGCTCGGCTACGACGCCCCCGGGTGGAACGTGCCCGGTCCCGCGTCGCAGGGCTTCGCCGACACCGGCGCACCCCGACTCGCCTCGTTCGTCAGCGCCTTGCGGGCGTCGCACACCGGTCGGGGACATCTGACGGTGGTCGGCCACAGCTACGGGTCCACGCTCGTGGGCGAGGCGTGCGCGCGGTTCGGGATGCGGCCGGACGACGTGGTCTTCATCGGGTCGCCCGGTGTCACCGTGGACAACGCGTCCGACCTCGGGATCGGGGCCGGGCATGTGTGGGCGAGCCGGAAGAAGTTCGACCCGATACCGGAGTTGGGCCTTTCGCCCTCGCCGCTGCACTGGTTCGACACGCACAGCGACCGTTTCGGCAACGATCCGACGTCCAGGGACTTCGGCGGCCGTACCTTCGACTCCGGGGCGGGCACTTCCGCGGCGAACGCGCACAGCCAGTACTGGGACGCCGGGCCGTCCCTGGACAACATGGCCGCCATCGTGACCGGGCGGACCAAGGACGTCAGCGCGATGCCCACCGAGGACCGGGTCGGGGTGCTACCGAACTTCGCGGACTTCGCCGTCGATCCGCTCGCGGGCACCGAGGAGTTGGCGGGCTCGGCGCTCCAGAACGCCGGCCACGCGCTCGGCGGGCACTGGGGGCGGCCGCTGGAGGACGCCGGGGACGCGCTCCATGAGGTCGGGCAAGCGCAGAGCACCGTAGTGGGCGCGGCCGCCGACCTCGTCACCGGGGACCCGGTCGGCGCTCTCAACGACCTGGAGGACGCGGGCAGTTCGGTCATCGACAGCGGGCTGAACGTCGTACGTGCCGTGGCCGACGCCGTTCTGCGGCAACAGCCGTGACCGGGGTCCCGCGCGCGGGCAGCATCGCCGCCGCCCTCCTCACCCTCCTCATCGCCGCGTGCGGGGCCGCCCACAAGGGGGACGTCGCGCCCGGGGCCGTCTCGGCCCAGGCCCACGCGCTCGTACGGCAGACCCTCGCCGCCCTCCGCCCCACCATCGGCACGCCCGCCACCGCCCCCTACCGCGACACCTGGACCCGCTGCGGCGCCGAAGCCCCCGGGCAGCACCGTTTCCGCTACGTCTACGGCGTCGTCCTCACGCTTCCCCGCGCCCGGGCCCAGACCCTCGTCGCCGCCGCCGACGCCCTCTTCACCGCCCGCGGCTACACCCTCAACTACTCCGACGCCCCCACCCTCCGCACCACCGCGACCCTCCCCCACTCCTCCTTCGTCCTCGGGGTGGGCGTCCGGTCCGCCACCACGACGGTCCTGGAGTTCAACGCCCCGTGCGTGCCCACCCGCCCCGACCCGGCGTAGCACCCGCCCCGCCCGGCACCGTCACGTCAGGTCATCACGTCAGGTCGTCCCGCACCACGGAGTACGCCACCTCGCGGTGCGCCTCGTGCTCCGCGAGCCGTGCGACCAGCGACGCGCGCACGTCGTCGTACGTGTCCGAGCCCAGCGGAAGCCGTAGCGGCGTCGCACCGGAATCGACCAGGTCGATCATCGCGTCGGCGATCTTCCCGGGGTCGTTGGGCAGCCCGAACGTGCCGTCGGCGAGCGCGCGGCGCACCTCTCCCGCGGGCGTCCCGTCGTACTCCGGCATCGCCGGGGCCTGGTCGAGCCCGGCGCCGAAGCCGGTCGGCGTCGCGCCTGGCTCCACGATGGTCATGCCGATGCCGAACGGGGCGATCTCCTGTGCCACCGTCTCGCAGAAGCCCTCGATGCCCCACTTCGAGGCGTGGTAGTAGCCGAAGTTGGGGTAGGTCGTCTGGCCGCCCGCCGTCGAGACCTGGAGGATGCGGCCCCCTCCTTGCGCCCGCAGGTGGGGCAGCGCGGCCCGGGTGACATGGATCGACCCGAGCAGGTTCGTGTCGATCACCCGGCGGATCTGCGCGTCGTCCGCCTCTTCCACCGCCCCGAACACCCCGTACCCCGCGTTGTTCACCACCACGTCCACCCGCCCGAACGCCTCGAACGCCTCCCCCACCACCTGCCGTACCCGCTCCCCGTCCGTGACGTCCAACTCCCCCACCCACAGCCGGTCTTCCCCGTACTCCGCCCGCAGCCCCGCCACCGCCTCCGGCCGCCTCAACGTCGCCGCCACCCGGTCCCCCCTCCCGAGCAGCCGCTCCGTCAACAGCCGCCCGAACCCCGACGACGTCCCGGTGATGAACCACGTAGTAGCCGCACGCATGGTGGTGCCCTTCTCTCGATCTGCCCGACTGGTCGATGCGCTTGCGACCGTAGGACTTCGAGTTGGCTCCAAGTCAACCTGCAACTTTCGGGCGGGAGCCGGGCGGGGGCGGGCCCGGTGTCAGTCCAGGTAGACGTCGTACTGCTCGACGTCACCGGGCTTGAGCCGCAGCTTCGGGTCGGTCCTGATGCTGGACAACTCGGTGCCGAGGATGCGGCCGGTGTGCTCGTCGAGGACGAACGTCCAGCGCACGGTGCCCTTGAAGTCCACGGCGTACGCCTGGCCTTGGCGTCCCGCGCGGTCCTCGACCGGGCGGAGCGCCCGTACCCCGGACTGCCGGGCGAGCAGGCCGTCGATCGCGGCGGTCAGGGCGGGGCCGGGGGTCCACTCGCGCAGCAGCGCTTCCGTGGCGTCCATCGTCCAGATGTCCTCCACCTCGGCGCTGCCGTCGGCGTTCCAGTGGTCGCGGGTCTCGCTGACCGGGACCTGTTCCGGCTGGTGCTTGCCGTCGTCCCACATGCCGAGGGCCCATTCACGGCGGTGGGTGCCGCGGTGGGCGGCGCCGGAGTGGGTCGCGGCGTAGGCGGCGGCGCGGGCGGCGACCGTGGCGAGGGGGGGCGGTGGGGCGGGAGTGCTCCACCTTGAGGGGGGCGGGGGCGGCGGCGACGGCGGTCTGGCCGGCGCCGCCGGTGACGGCGAAGCCGATGACGGTGGCCGCGACCACGGCGGCGGCTGCGCCGAGGGACATGGAGCGGGTGGGGGTGAGGCGGCGGCGGAAGGCGGGGGTGGGGTTGGCCGGCTTGGCGGGCGTACCGTCGGCGACTTCGCGCATCAGGTGCGCTTCGAGTTGCGTGCGGCGGGTGGGGGTGAGGCCGGGGGTGGCGGGGGGCGGGAGCACCGCGCGGAGTGCGGCGAGTTCGGCGTCGTGTGCGGCGAAGTCGGCGTCGTGTGCGGCACGTTCGGTGGCTTCGGCGTCGTGTGCGGCACGTTCGGCGGTGTTCATGCGAGGTTCTCCTGAGCGGTCCGAGCCGGAATGCTGCCTGTCTGCCGTAGCTGTCCGCTGACCCCCGGGAGGTTCCGGTGCCCGACGGAGTCGCGCAGCTTCGCCCGGGCGCGCGACAGCCGCGAGCGCACCGTGCCGACGGGTATGCCGAGTGCTTCGGCCGCCGACGCGTAGTCCAGCCCGCCCCACACGCACAGCGTGAACACCTCGCGCTCGCTGCGCCGCAGCCCCTCCAGCGCCGCCTTCGCCGCCGCCACCTGCTCGGCGTCCACCAGCCGCCCGGTCACCTCGTCCGCGAAGTCCGGGACGGATTCCGCGCGGGGCATGCGCGCCAGTGCCCTCTGGTGCCGCCCGCGAGCGCCACGCCTCCAGATACGTCAGGGAGACGACGTCCTCCGCCGTGGCCCAGTTCCCCGTGGACCACAGCGCGTACCGGTACACGGCGTCCGCGTGCTCCCGGAACGCCTCGGCCAGCGCCCCCGGGTCACCCCCGCGCAGCCGATCGTAGATTGAGTGACTCACACCCCGTATTGCCCACCCGCCCCGCCCGGTTCCCGTGACCTGCGCCACGCGGCGGGGAGGGCGCTACTCCGCGTCCGCGAAGAACACGTCGCTCATCGAGGCGAACTTGCTGCCCTCGATGTGCTGGCCGCGCTTCTTGTTCATCGGGGAGAAGGCGCTGGTCTGGCCGGTCTGCATGTAGGACTTGAGGTAGGCGGACTGGCCCTTCGACTTGGCTGCCGCCAGGTCGAGGAGGGGCTGGTAGTCGGTCTGCGTCACGGCGTTCATGACGGCGAAACGGTTCGCCGTTCCGGCCGCCGCGTGCAGGCTCGCCATGGCGTCCTTCGCCTTCTCGTGGCCGTCCGCGTCGAGCGGGAACTTCGCGGGCACGTCCAGCTTCACCACGGGCCCCGTGCCGCCGGACTGGGCGATCTCCTTGCCGGCGCCGACATTGAAGTTGACCGCGATCACCGTGTAGCCCGCTTCGCCGGCCTTCTCCAGGAAGCCGGGCGAGTGCTGGTCCTTGTCGGTGATCCCGCCGACGCCGCCGTGCGTGGGGTTTCCCCAGGCGGCCGCGGGGTTGCCCGTTCCGACGCCGATGAAGAGCAGCACCTGCTTCTCCGGGTCCTTGGCCCGCGCCTCCTCGATGATCTTGTGGACCTCGCCGGCCGCCTGGCCGAGCAGTTTGACGTCGCTCTCGTCGAGCGCGCCGCCGAACCCCGAGGAGTCGCCCTTGGGCGTGGGCCGCATCTCCGGCTCCGCGCGCTGCACCGACAGCGCGCCTCCCGCGGACACGCCTCCCGCGGACACGCTCCTCGCGGTCTGCTGCCCGTCCGTCCTGGCGGCGGTCACCGCGCGCGCCACGGCCGCGTTCCCCGCGGTGCGTTGCAGGTTCAGCAGGGGGCCCTCGGGCCCGGCGGTCCTGGGTGACGGATGGACGGCCGTCGAACGGTCGCGGGCAGGGTGAGCGGTGTGCGGGGCATGAACGTCACGGCGGTGCACGGTGGTTCCTTCCACGAAGGACGGTGGCTGTGGGCCATTCTCCCCTGTTGCGGGCGGCACGGAAGGGGTTCCGGGGGTGCACCGCGGTTGACGGCAGCGGCCCGCCGGATGAATTCCGGCGGGCCGCTGATGTCGGGGCGCAGGTCAGTTCAGCGGGATGTCGAAGTTCTTCGCCGCGATGGACTTGCCGTTGGAGGTGGTGGCGGCGAGCCGCTTGTAGCGCAGGACGAGCTTCGTGGTGTCCTTGGCCGGCGTGAAGACGACCCAGCCGGTCGTGGTCTTGCCGGTCTCGGCGTCGGGGAGCGGCGGGTAGCCGGCCGCCTTGATCTCGTCGTCGAGGATGGTGGTGCTCGCCTGGTCGATGCCGTTCGACATACCGGTCAGGTAGAAGGAGTCGGCGCCGAAGGTGTCGTAGTAGGTGCTGCTCGCGGTGACCTTGACGTCGACGAGGACGACCTCCTCGTCCGCGAGCGCGGAGAACTTGCTCTTGGCGGCGGCCGACGGCTGGTACCCGCTGATGTACTTCAGGACGGTGGCCTTCTCGCCCATCACGTCGTCGGTGAACGACTTGTTCACGGTGACCGCGGTGGCGGACGAACCGCCGCTGCCGTCGGTGGTCGCGGTGGCGCTCGTGGTGGGCGCGGCGGTGGTGGTCGGCGCGGCCGACGACGTGGTGGCCGACGCGCTCGCGTCGGCCGAGGAGGAACCCGAGTCGTCGTTGCACGCGGTGAGCAGCGCGCCGCCGACGATGACCGCGGCTATCGCGGGAAGAGCTGTACGAATCCGAACTCGCATGACGCGTAACCCCGTTTCGACGCGCGACGCCGAAAGCGGCCCGGCCCGCGCGCCTCCCCCGAAGTCGCCCGTCATTCACTCGAATACTGACAACAGCCCGCAACTATACATGCGCGTACCCGAGCTCTCCCGCCCCTTTCCCGAGCTGCCGCGGGGGCGCTGCCCGGGTGCCGCCCGACCGCCGTGAGCAGCGCACCTTGGGTAGATTCCGCCTGGTGAGCAACCTTGCGAGTGAGACCGCCATCACCCATCTGATCGTCCGCTACGCGGAGTTGGTCGACACCGGGGACTTCGCCGGGGTCGGCGCACTCTTCGAGCACGCCGTGTTCGTCGGCAGCGGCGCCCCCGTCGAAGGCCGCGGCGGCGGGGTGGAGCGCATGCTCCGCGACAGCGTGATCCGCTACGACGACGGCACCCCGCGCACCCACCACGCCACCACCAACATCGCCGTCGAGGTCGACGAGGAAGCCGGCACCGCCACCGCCCGCTCCTACGTCACCGTCTTCCAGGCCCTCCCCGACTTCCCCCTCCAACCCGTCGCCGCCGGCCGCTACCACGACCGCTTCGCACGCCACGACGGCCAATGGCGCTTCACCGAACGCCGCGTCCACATCCACCTGGTGGGAAACACCACCCACCACCTCCGCGGGTGACTTTCGGGCGCAAGGCCGCCTTCCGCGCTGCCCTGGCTCGTGGCGAGGGCGGCGAACCGGTCGGCATCGCCTACGGCTACCCGCTCAGCGCGAACACGAGATGGTGGGAGCAACTCGCCGAACCGGTGCCGGACGCTATGCGCCGCGAGGACGGGCACCGCACGTTCGGCCTCATGGAACTTGCGGTGCGCGCCTGGGGCTATCGCAAGGTGGGCGAGGCTCGACCGTGGGACGGCGCCGACCTGCACGACGTCATGCTGCTCTCCTTGCGCTGAACGCACCGGCCGCTCGTTGGGCACGCGCCGGCCGTCCACCGCCAGTCCGTATGCATCCCGCACGCCGTCCGCGCCGCGCCACGCCTTTCGTTCACCCCCGGGTGGGGCGGAGGTGGTCGAGGGACCAGAGGAGGAAGGCGACGGCGGTCAGGGCCGCGGCCATGGTGGTGACGCCGGTCCAGCCCCAGGCGGAGCGTACGGCGCCGGTGGCGGCGGAGGCCGCGGCGCCGCCGAGGAAGACGGTGGTCATGTAGACGGAGTTGACGCGGGCGCGGGCGTCGGGCCGCAGGCTGTAGATGTCGCGCTGGCTGAGCACCTGGTGCCCCTGGACCGCGAAGTCGAGCAGGATGCCCGCGAGCGCGAGCAGGACGAGGTTGCCGACGCCGAGCCCGGCCAGCACCATCGCGACCAGTCCGGTGAGGATCGCCACCGCCCGCCCGGCGACACCGCGCCCGGCGTCGCCCAGCCGCCCGGCGATCGGGGCGGAGGCCGCGCCGGCGGCGCCCACGAGGGCGAAGACGGCGATGCCGTTCTGCGACATGTGGTGGCGGTCGGCGAGCTCGTACGCCACCGCCGTCCAGTACGCGGTGAACGCGCCGAACATGCTCGCCTGCGTCAACGCCCGCCGCAGCAGCACCGGTTCGGAACGCACCAGGCCGACCACCGACGCGAGCAGGGTGCCGTAGCGCGCGGTGTGCTCGGGCTTGCGGACCGGCAGCAGCTTCAGCAGCGCCAGCGACGTGAGCAGCATGACGACCGCGGAGATCGCGTAGATGCTGCGCCAGCCCCACGCGGCGGCGGCGAAGCTCGCGACGGAGCGGGCCAGCATGATGCCGAGCAGCAGCCCGCTCATCACCTGGCCGACCAGCCGCCCGCGCGACTCGGCGGGGGCGAGGTGCGCCGCGAGCGGCACCAGGATCTGCGCGACCACGGAGGTGACGCCGATCAGCACCGACACCGCGAGGAAGACCCAGAAGTCCGGGGAGAACGCGGCCACGGCGAGCGCGGCGGCGGTGACCAGCAACGTACGGGAGGCGAGCCGGCGGTTCTCCAGGAGGTCGCCGAGCGGTATGAGCAGGGCCAGGCCCAGCGCGTAACCGATCTGGGTGGCGGTCACGACGATGGTGGCGGTGCCCTTGCTCACGCCGAAGGAGTGGCTGAGCAGGCCGAGCAGGGGCTGCGCGTAGTAGAGGTTCGCGACGCTGGCGCCGCAGGCGAACGCGAGGGTGAGGATCACCCAGCGCAGGGAGCGGGGGGCTTCGGCAACGGTCGGCGCCGACGTCGCGGGAGCCGCGGTGGTCGGGGGCGCGGACGGGGACGGGCCGCTGGTCGTCATACGGTGGTTCTCCATGCTCCAGAGGGTTGAGCGGCGCATTACTGAACGCCACGTTCAGTTTGAGCAACGGGTCGAGCCGAGCTATTCCCGGCCCCCGCCCCGATCCCCGCCATCGCCTGCCGCACGGCCCGCGCGGCGAACTCCTCGTCCATCGGCTCGTGGTCGAAGAGCAGCCGGAAGTAGATCGGGCCGAAGATCATGTCGATCGTCGCGGGGATGTCGAGGTCCGGGCGCAGCTCGCCCGAGCGCATGCCCTCGCGCAGCACCTCGGTGGTGACCGCCCGCCGCGGCGAGAGCCACTGCTCGCGCAGCGCCTGCGCGATCTCCGGGTCGGACTGCGCGTCCGCGGCCAGCGCCCGCATCAGCGGACCGGCCGGGCTCTGCGTGAACAGGCGCACCGCGGCGACCGCGATGACCCGCAGCGACTCCTCGGCCGAGGCGTTCTCCGGCAGCCGCCAGGAGTCCGCCGCGCGGAGCATGAAGCCCTCCAGCGCCACCGCGCCCCTCGACGGCCACCACTTGTAGACCGTCGCCTTGCCCACCCCCGCGCGCGCGGCGATCGCCTCCATCGTCGCCGCCTTCAGTCCCCCTTCCATCATCAGATCCCCCGCCGCCGCCAGGATCGCCGCCTTCCTCGACTGGCTCCTCGGGCGCCCGCCCCTGCCCGCCTGCGGCTCCCGCACGCGATCCCGCTCCTCCACGCAATCCCTCCATTCTGAACGCACCGTTTCCACCGTACGACGCGACGCTCCGCCTCAGGCCGCGGGCAGCGCCCGCTCCAGCGCGCCGACCGTGACGTCCACGATGGCGCGCAACTGCTCCGCGCCCGCCCCGGCCCGGCTCATCACGGCGAGCGACTGGTTCACCGCCGCCGCGTGCAGCGCGAAGCGCTCCGCGTCCTGCTCGGCCATGCGGCCCGCCCGCAAGGCGGCGCGCAGGCGTCGCAACTGGAAGCCGAGCGCCTCCTTGGCGTGCGCCGCGACCGCCGGGCTCAGCACGGGCACCGCCATGGCCGACTGGGCGATCAGGCACCCGTCGGGCAGCTCGGGGTCGGCGATGCGCGCGAGGGTGACGTCGAAGAACGAGCGGACCGCCGCGACGGGCTCGGCGCCGGCACCCGCCAGCGCGGTGTCGTACTTCTCGCCGTACCGCGCGGCGTAGCGGTCCAGGCAGCGCAGGAACAGCGTGTCCTTGTCGCCGAAGGAGGAGTAGATCGAGCTGCGGTTCAGCCCGGTCGCCCGGGACAGGTCGTCGAGGGAGGTGTCGGCGTACCCGGCGCGCCAGAACTGCACCATCGCGGCGTCGAGCGCCGTGTCCACGTCGAACTGCTTCTTGCCTGCCACGTGCCTTCCCCTGCCGGTGTGTCGGTCGGTCCGCAGGTCGGTCGATCTGCCGGACGCCGCCCATCCTCGCATCTTGAACCGATTGGTTCAAGATATGTTAGCGTTCGAGCGTGACGACCGACTCCCAGAACCAGCGCCCCACAAGCAGCCCCGTCCCCGGCCTGCCCCTGCACGACCTGCCCCTGCACGACCTCGCCGGCTTCACCCACCGCTGGGTCGACGCCGACGGCGTCCGCCTGCACGCCGTCGAGGGCGGCCGGCCCGACGGCCCGGCCCTCGTCCTGCTCGCCGGCTTCCCGCAGACCTGGCGGGCCTGGCATCAGGTGATCCCCGCCCTCGCCGGCCGCTTCCGGGTCATCGCGGTGGACCTGCCGGGCCAGGGCCACTCCGAGCGCCCCGACCTCAGCTACGACACCCACACCGTCGCCGCCCACGTCCACGCCGCCGTGGCCGCCCTCGGCGTGGACGACTACTGGCTGGCCGCCCACGACATCGGCGCCTGGGTCGCCTTCTCCCTCGCGCTGAACCACGGCGACCGGCTGCACGGGGTCGCCCTGCTCGACGCCGGCATCCCCGGCGTCACCCTCCCGGAGACGATCCCCACCGACCCGGAGCGGGCCTGGAAGACCTGGCACTTCGCCTTCCACCTCGTGCCCGACCTGCCCGAGACGCTGCTCACGGGCCGCGAACGGGAGTACGTCGCCTGGTTCCTCAAGGTGAAGGCCCTCGCCCCCGACGCCTTCGACGACGCCGACCTCGACCACTACGCGGCGGCCCTCGCCGCCGACGGCGGCCTGCGCGCCTCCCTCGCCTACTACCGGGACGCCGCCGAGTCCGCGCGCAGGAACCACCAGGCACTGGAGCGGCAGCGCCTGGCCGTGCCCGTGCTCGGCATCTCCAGCAGCCACGGCTCCATCCCGGACATGGCGGCCTCGATCCGCCCCTGGGCCGACCGCGTCACCGGCGTCACCGTGCCCGGAGCAGGGCACTTCATCCCCGACGAGCAGCCCGAAGCTGTCGCCGCCGCACTCGCGGACTTCGTCACCGGCGGCCGGTGACGCCTCCCGGGGAACCGCGGCGCCCGCTCAGAACCCGCGGGTGCGCTTGGCCGCGCGGCGGGGCCCGGCCGAGCCCGGCACGCGCAGCGCGAGCCGCGCGATCTCGTTGCCGAGGTTGACCCCGATCGCCAGCGCGAGCGCCAGCGCCGCGGCCTTCGTCAGCTGGCTGAGCGCGGCGGACTGGTGCTGCTGGGTGAGCGCGAGCAGCCCGAAGTAGGTCGCGGACCCGGGCAGCAGCGGCCCGATGGCGGCGGTGACGTAGGGCAGCACCGACACGAAGCGGTAGCGCGCCATCAGCTGCCCGAAGAGCCCGACCAGCCCGGCGGCGGCCGCCGTGCAGACGACCTGGTTGCCGCCCGCCCGCTGGTGGAGCACCCCGAAGACGGTCCAGGCCACGCCGCCGTTGAGCGTCGCGATCACCAGCACCTTGCGCTCGCACTGGAGGAGCACGGCGAACGCCAGCGTGAGCACCATCGCCGCGGGCAGCTGCACCCACGGCCGGTCGTACGCCCGCAGCGCCTGGTCCGGATTGAGCCGCGCCCCGGAGTGCACCCCGACATAGAGGACGAGCGTGACCCCTATGACGATGCCCACGATGAGGTAGACCACTTCGAGCAGGCGGGCGGACGCGGTGATGTAGAAGCCGGTCAGCCCGTCCTGCACGGCCGCGACCAGCGCCCGCCCGGGCAGCAGCGCGAAGAGCCCACCGGTGATCACCGCGGAGGACTGGAGGTTCGTCGCCCCGGGAATCCAGTGCCCGTAGTGCCCGACGAGCACCCCCATCGCGGCGGCGGGCATCGCGGCGACCGCGAACTGGTAGAACTCCGGCAGCCCGCGTGCCGCCAGCAGCCACGCCAGCCGGTCCCCGAGCATCGCCGCGAGCGCGGCCAGCACGAAGATCAGCGGCCCGCCGCCCACCAGCACGCTCGCCGCCCCCGCCAGCAGCCCGGCCGCGCCGGTCAGCACCCACGAGCTGTACGGGTGCCGGTTGCGGCGGATGTCGGCGAGCCTGCGGTACGCCTCCTCCAGCGTCACCTCGTGCGCGGTGATCCCGTCCACCAGGTGGAAGACGGCCGCCAGCCGCGTGTAGTCGGTGCCGCGCCGCCGCACCGTGCGGCTCATGGTGTGCGGCGTCTCGGTCAGCGACGGCTGGTAGGAGATGCCCAGCAGCGTGAACGTCACGGTCGGCTCCACCCGCGCCAGGCCGTACGCGAAGGCCACCCCGAACATCGCCGCCTCGACGTCCTCGGCGCCCTCGCCCCCGGCGAGCAGCAGCTCCCCGATCCGGAGGGTGAGGTCGAGCACGCGCGGCACCGAACCGCCGCCCCCGCCGGCGACCGCGGACCGGTCCCCGGGAGGTGCGGGCCGCTCGGTCGAGGGCAGCCGCAGCATCGCCCGCATCCGGTCCTGCCACGGCCCGCCCTCGGGCGGCAGCACCACGGCGGGGATGCCGTCGGCGGGGGTCAGCGCGGCGCCGAGGTCCACGGCGCCGGCAGCGCCGCTGTCGGTCTGCCCCGGCCCCTGCCGCTCGGGCGCCCCGGACCCCTCCGCCGGTTCCGGTCTGCCGGGCTGCTCCCCGCCCAACGCGTCAGCGCTTCGTCGCGCGGTGCCGGCCACCCCGCACGGCAGCCGCCTCGGTGACCCGCTCGGCGCCCGGCGCGCCCTCGCCGTAGCCGTACCCGGCGCCCTCGGCGCCCGCGGCGGGACCCGGCTGCGGGCCCTGCGCGGCGGTCTTGCGGCGCGAGCGCAGGAACTCGATGCCGACCGGCACCACCGAGACGAGCACGACCAGCACGAGGATCGCCTCGATGTTGTCGCGGACGAACGCGATCTGTCCGAGCCAGTAGCCCAGCAGGGTGACACCGGCGCCCCACAGGGTCCCGCCGATGATGTTGAACGTCGCGAAGCTGCGGTAGTTCATCCGGCTGACGCCGGCCACGATCGGGGTGAAGGTCCGCACGATCGGCACGAAGCAGGCCATCACGATCGCCTTCGGCCCGTGCCGGTCGAAGAAGGCATGCGCCTTCTCGATGTTCTCCATCTTGAACAGCCGGGACTCCGGCCGGGAGAAGATCGAGGGCCCGACCTTGCGGCCGAACCAGTAGCCGGTCTGCTCCCCCGCCACCGCGGCCACCGCGATCAGCGCGGCCACCACGGCCAGCGGCTGGTGCAGCGTGCCGGACGCGACCAGCAGCCCGGTGGTGAACAGCAGGGAGTCACCCGGCAGGAAGAAGCCGATCAGCAGTCCGGACTCGGCGAAGACGACCAGCAGCACGCCCCACAGGCCGTAGGTGTTGATCAGATGGTTCGGGTCGAGCCAGCTCGGTCCGAGCGCGAGGTTCATCACGACTCAAAAGTATCAATCCAGTGTTGGTACAAGCGTTCCGCTGGCTATGAGTAGTGCACTACGGTCTGGCCAGCGTCGACCACGCAACTTCGCAAGTCCGGCATGCCACGCAAGTACCGCACGTCACACAAGCACCGCAGGTCGCACACGCCACATCCCTCGCGCCCCTGTGCCGTCCCTGCCCCGCCTGTGTCGTACCCGCGCACCACCCGCGTCCGAACTACCTGGCGGCTCCCCGTTATGACTCGCGCCATCACCTTGCACGAAGTTTCCAAGTACTACCCGAAGCAGCCGTCGCCGGCCGTGGACCGGTTCTCGCTGGACATCGCACCCGGTGAGTTCCTGGTGCTGCTCGGCCCCTCGGGCTGCGGGAAGTCCACGGTCCTGCGGATGATCGCCGGGCTGGAGGACATCACCACCGGTGAGCTGCTGCTCGACGGCGAGTACTCCAACGACCTGGCGCCCGGCGACCGGAAGATGGCGATGGTCTTCCAGAACTTCGCCCTCTACCCGAGCATGACCAGCCGGCAGAACATCGGGTTCCCGCTGCGGTTCGAGATGCCCGGCGAGGAGCACGGGCCGCGGGTCGACGAGACCGCCCGCATCCTCGGGATCGAGGAGATCCTCGACCGCTACCCCGGGCAGCTGTCCGGCGGGGAGCGGCAGCGCGTCGCCATGGGCCGGGCGATATCCCGGCACCCGTCGGTCTTCCTCATGGACGAGCCGCTGTCGAACCTCGACGCGAAGCTGCGGTCCCACCTGCGCGCCGAGATCGCCCGGCTCACCCGCGGGATGGGCGTCACGACGGTGTACGTCACCCACGACCAGGCCGAGGCGATGTCCCTCGGGGACCGCGTGGCGATCATGCGCAGCGGGGTGCTCCAGCAGATCGGGTCGCCGCGCGACGCGTACCACCTGCCGGAGAACGTGTTCGTGGCGGCGTTCGTCGGCACCCCGCGGATCAATCTGCTCCAGGCGACGGTGATCGCTCCCCTCAGCGGAGGGATGTGGATCGACTTCGGCCGCCAGCGGCTGGGGCTGCCGGAGCCGCTCAGCTACGACCACCAGATGCTGCGGATTCAGCAGGGGCGGCCGATCATCGTCGGGCTGCGGTCGGAGGCCGTACGGATCGCCCAGCCCAGCCAGGCGCACGCGGGCGAGGTCGTGATCAGCGGGATCGTCGAGCATGTGGAGTACCAGGGGCACGAGTCGCTGGTCCACCTCGACACCGGGTCGAGGCCCGCGATCGTGCCCGAGCTGGAGGCGCCGCGGCCCGCGCCGGCCGCGCGGACCGGGGGGCGGCGCGCCGCGGGCGGCTCCGCCGGGGGTGGGCTCGGGAAGCTCGCGCAGAAGGCCGCGCGGCGCCTTCAGGGGTCGCTGCCCGCTGCCCGGGACAACGGTGCGGGTCCGTCCCAGGCCGCCGTGATCGACCGGCCCCCGGCGTCTCCGGAGACGCCGACCGGGGATCTCGTCGTCCGTACCGGGCCCGACATCCAGGTGTGCCGCGGTGACCGCGTGCCGCTCCTCGTCGACCTCGCGCACCTCTACGTCTTCGACGGCGACGGCAACCGCATCTGCCCCGCCCCCGCGCACCAGCCCCGCCTCGAATAGCCCCTCCGAGGGTGCGTATCCCTCCGGGGGTGCGTATCCCTCCGGGGGTGCCCCTCACCGCCCGTCCCTACCCGCGCGTCCGTAGTGGCTGATCGCGCAGTTCCCCGCGCCCCTGGGTGATTGCCCCTTGCGGACACGTGCCTACCCGCGCGTACGTCGTGGCTTCGCGCGCAGTTCCCCGCGCCCCTGTCGGGGTTGCTCGCCGTCGTCGGGTGCGAGGTGGCGTGCGCTGCGGAGCAGCCGCACGTACTCAGGGGCGCGGGGAACTGCGCGACAAGCCACCCACCGGGGCGCGGCCGGGGACGGGGAGCAACCCCAACGGCGACGAGCCGAAGGGGCGCGGGGAACTGCGCGACAAGCCACCCACCGGGGCGCGGCCGGGGACGGGGAGCAACCCCAACGGCGGGGCCCGGGGGCGGGAGAGAGCCCCGCAGGGAGGGGTGGACGTAAGGACGGGTTCATCGGGGGTTTACGGGGGCGCCGTAGCGTTCACGCGGTGACAACAAGCCGGGGCCATTGGTTCACCGCACGCCAGAAGGGCGCGCCGGAACCGCAAGAGGCCCGCAAACCCGCTGCGGCGGCACCGCGGAAACGCACGTGGCCGCAGGTGACCGTGGCGGACTGCCTGAAAGAGTGCGCCCGGGTGTGCGGCACCCTGACCGCGGTCCGCGGCAAGGACGACCACCCGCAGCTGCGGCGCCGCCTCATCGCCCTGCCGTCGGCGGACGAACTCGGCCAGGACACCCCGGTGAGCCCGGCCGTGACGGACGACCTGCTCGACGCCCTCGTGTCAGCGGGCGAAGCAGCACTCTCCGCGGGGGACGCGGGCCGCAACCTCGCCCTGACCGTCGCGTCCACCGTCCTCCCGCTGCGCCCGAACCACCGCGCGGGATGGCGCCTGAGGGCCCGCGCCCTAGAAGCGCAGGGCGACACGGAAGCGGCCCTGGCGGCGTACGACCGCTGCGTGGAGCTGGCCCCGCACGACACGCACGCCCGTACGCGGGCGACGGCACTGCGCACCGCCCTCCCGGAGGAACGCGCCCTGGCCGCGCTGCTTCCGCAGGGCGCCCCCGGCACCGTACGCGCCCTGGAATCGGCCGCGGTGCGCCACATCGAGGAGCGCCTCCCGCACGCCGCGGACGACCCGGGCGCACTCGCCCGGGTGATCGGGCTCTACGCCGACCAGCACCGCCACCGCCTGCGCGCCCCGATCGCGGACCCGACGTACGCCGGCACCGGCTGGCTCGACCTCGGCGGGCTCCGCAACCAGCTCGCCGGCCGCTCGGTCTGCCTGGTCGCCAACTCCGTTACGGTGCGGGACGGTTCGCTGGGCGAGCTGATCGACTCGTACGACGTGGTGGTCCGCTTCACCTCGTACGTGATCGACCCGGCCGCGACCGGCACCCGCACCGACCTCCATGTCACCGGCCACCGCAAGGTGTTCAACTGGGACCGCCCGGTCACCACGCGCCTGGTGCTGGGCGACAGCGCGGCGGCGTGGCGCGCGGACGTCCGCACCCGCCTGGTCCCGGGCGCCCAGCGGTACGCCGGCGAGGAGTCGCTACGAGCGCCGGTACGCGGCATCGGCCGTCTGGACGAGGGGAGTTGGCCGCATGAGCCGACCTGCTCGTTCGAGGCGATGTGGCTGCTGGACTTCCTCGACGTGAACCCGCGGCTGGACCTGATCGGCTTCGACTTCCACCGCACACCCCCCTTCCGCCTGCCCGGCGCGGCGTCGATACCCGTCGCGGACCAGGAGGCGGCCACCAGCCAGAAAGCATGGGTCATGGAACGCGCCCGGAACGTCGCAGGACCGGTGATCTCACTGCGATGAGCGCCACCACCCACCCCGCACCGGCGGCGCCCCCGTCCGCTGCCGCGCTCACCGGAAAGCGGCGGATCGCCTTCGCCGTGTGGGCCGACGCCGACCGGCTGCCCGCCCTGCCGGCGCTGCTGCGCGGCCTCGCCCTGACCAACCAGACCGTGTGCGAGGACTTCCTGGTGCTGCACGACGGCCTGCCCGAGGGCGCCGCGCAGCGCGTCGCCGCCTACCACCCGCGCGCCGAACTACGGTGTGTGGCAACGGAGTCGGCGGCCCGGCTCGCGTCGTGGGCGAAGGCGTCCGGTGGTGCCGTCGAGCCGGGCGCCTTCGGCGTGCTGGAGGCGTTCCGGCTGCGTGATTACGACACGGTGATCGTGCTGGACGCCGAGGGGGTGGTGTGCGGCCCGCTCGGCAGGCTGCTGACGCTGCGCCGAGGCCTGGCGGCGGCACCGTACCGGCCCGGCGGGGACGCGCCCGGCACGCAGGTACTGGTGGTGCAGCGGGAGCACCTGACGGACGCGTTCTGCGCGCGGCTGGACGAGGTGGCGTCGCAGGGTGCGTATCCGCGGGAGCGGGGCGCGGCGGGGGTGTTGGCGCAGGCGCTGGCTCTCGCGGGCGAGGAGTTCGTGCCGCTGGACCCGGAAGGGGTGTTCGCGGCGGCCGAACCCGACCTCCAGGAAGCGAAGTTGGCTGACTCCGCCGACTTCGGAGCCGAACTCGCCGCATTCCAGGCCCGTTTCATGGCTCTGTCCGGCGCCGCGCACCACGACCTGCTGGTGCACTTCGGCGCCCCGCACGCCGCGCGGACCGGAGACGTCGGCTGCGCGCGGCGGGTCGCGGCCGCGTACATCGCCGCGGGCGAGTACCAGGACGCGGTGGACCTGCTCGGCTCGGTGCGCATACCCGTGGACGACGCCTGGCCGCACGAGGTGTACGGCCAGGCGCTGATGAGCGTGTCGCGGGACGAAGAGGCGCGGGCGCACCTGCGGTTGGCGACCGCCTCCCCGAATTGGGCGCCGCCCGCCTTCGCCCGGCTGGCCCAGATCGCCTGGGTGCGCGGGGACGACGACGCGGCACGGGAGTTGGCGCTGGCCGGGCTCGACGCGGACCCGACGCACCGGCCGTGCCGGCAGATGCTGGTGCGGGCCGCCGCGGTCGACGGTCCCGCGGAGCAGGCGGGTGCCACCGCGCCGGCCGCTGAACCGGCGGACCCGCGGGAGCAGTTGGCGCATGTCGCGTTCTACATGCCGCAGCAGGGCAACGCCGGGGACAAGGTGCTGCCCGAGGCCGTACGGCTGGCCTTCGACCCCGATCCCGGGCCGCGCCGCTGGCACTCCGTGCACGCCCACCGGCTCTTCGACGAGGCGGCCCTCGCCCGCGTCAACTCCCGGCGGGGGTTGGTGATCGGCGGGGGCGGGCTGTTCCTGCCCGACACGATGCCCAACGGCAACAGCGCGTGGCAGTGGAACGTCCCCGACGACCTGCTCGACCGTATCGAGGTGCCCATCGCCGTCTACGCGGTCGGGTTCAACCTCTTCGACGGGCAGTCCTACCGGCACGAGCGGTTCCGTACGGCGCTGCGGAAACTGGCGGAGAAGGCGGCGTTCTTCGGGCTGCGCAACCACGGGTCGATCGCGCAGGTGCGGCGCCTGCTGCCGCCCGAGCTCCATGACAAGGTGCGGTTCCAGCCCTGCCCCACCACGGTCACCCGGCACATCGTCCGCGGCTGGCGCGATCCCGAACAGCGCGAGGACACGGTCCTCCTCAACGCGGCGTACGACCGCGCCGGGCTGCGCTTCGGGCACGACTACGGCCACTTCCTCGCCGAACTCGCCTCCGCCGTCCGCGCGTTGGGCTCCTACGCGGAGGTGCGGTGCGTCGCGCACACCGTGGAGGACGAGCGGATCGCCTACGACCTGCGGCGCGAGCACGGTGTGGCGCTCCCCGTCGTGCCCATGTACGACTTCGACAACGACGAGATCCGGGCGGCCTACGCCCGGACGAAGCTCGTCATCGGCATGCGCGGCCACGCCGGCATGGTCCCCTTCGGCTGCGGCACCCCCATCATCAGCCTCATCTCCCACCCCAAGATGGCGTACTTCCTCGCCGACATCGAACGCCCCGAGTGGGGTGTCTCCGTCCACGACCGCGACCTCTCCACCCGCCTCACCGCCCGCGCGGCCGCCCTCCTCACCCACCACGAAGCGGCCGTCGCCGACGTCCACGACCGCCAGGCGCGCCTCTGGCGCACCACCCAGCAGAACGCCGCCCTCCTCCACTCCCTCGGCTTCTGACGGTGTCAGGTCCTGCCCCTTGTGGAGCGTTCCTCCCTGCCGGTTCGCCGGGGGCGCGGGGAACTGCGCGCCAAGCCACGACGCACCCGCGGATGGCGAGGGACCGCAAGGGGCGGGATCTGCGGGGGTGGGGGAATTAAGGTGGGTGGATGAGGGAAGGCAGTGCGGGGGAGCGGATCGCGGAGGACTTCGGGGACATCGTCCGCCGGGAATCGCGTGCCGTGGTGTACGGGGAGCTGACCGCGGGGCTGGGCCCGGCGCTGGACGAGGCGACGTATCCCGTGTTGAGCGGCCTCGCCCGGGGCGGCCCGAAGAGCGCCGCGCGGCTGGGCCACGACATCGGGCTGGACCGCTCGGTGGTGAGCCGGCACGCGGACCGTTTGCAGGCAGCGGGCCTGCTCCGCAGGGAGCCGGACCCCTGTGACCGCCGCGCGAACCTGCTGGTGCTGACGGACGAGGGCACCCGGGTGGTGACGCGGATGCGCGCCCGCTTGGCGGAGCGCTTCGACGCCTACCTGGCCCACTGGCCGCCGGCCGAGGCGGAGGCGTTCGCCCGCGCCCTGCACCGCTTCACGCAGGAAGCGCTGCTCGCGCGGGAGCCCTGAGGACCGGCCGTACCCCCTGCGCGGGCGGCCGGGTCGTCGTAACGTCGGGCACGTACGGTCACGCTCACGGCTCCGCTGTTGGGAAGGTTCCCCGCCATGTCGTTGCACAAGGGCTCGGGCTCGTCGCACGAGGTCTCCGTCAATCCGTTCTACCTGGGCGACGCCGACCCGGTCGGCGCGATGCAGACCGCCCCGCCCAAGCACCGTCTGGCGGACGGCCCGATGACCCCGGCGGCTGCCTACCAGCTGGTGCACGACGAGCTGATGCTCGACGGCAACTCCCGGCTGAACCTCGCCACGTTCGTGACGACGTGGATGGAGCCGCAGGCGAACGTGCTCATGGCGGAGTGCGTCGACAAGAACATGATCGACAAGGACGAGTACCCGCGCACCGCCGAGCTGGAACGGCGCTGCGTGTCGATGCTCGCCGACCTGTGGAACGCGCCCGACCCGAACGCGGCCGTCGGCTGCTCGACCACCGGCTCCTCCGAAGCCTGCATGCTGGCCGGGATGGCGCTCAAGCGCCGCTGGTCCAAGCGCACCCCGGGCTACCCGGCCACCGCCCGCCCGAACCTGGTGATGGGCGCCAACGTGCAGGTGTGCTGGGAGAAATTCTGCACGTTCTGGGAGGTGGAGCCCCGGCTCGCCCCGATGACCGGCGACCGCCTGCACCTGGACGCCGAGGCGGCGCTCGCCCTGTGCGACGAGAACACCATCGGCGTGGTGGCGATCCTCGGCTCCACCTTCGACGGCTCCTACGAGCCCGTCGCGGAGATCTGCGCCGCCCTCGACGACTACGAGCAGCGCACCGGCATCCACATCCCCGTGCACGTGGACGGCGCCTCCGGCGGCATGATCGCCCCCTTCCTCGACCCGGACCTGACGTGGGACTTCCGGCTGCCGCGGGTCGCGTCGATCAACACCTCGGGCCACAAGTACGGCCTGGTCTACCCGGGTGTCGGCTGGGCGCTGTGGCGCGACGCGGAGGCGCTGCCGGAGGAACTGGTCTTCCGGGTGAACTACCTCGGCGGCGACATGCCCACCTTCGCGCTGAACTTCTCCCGCCCGGGCGCCCAAGTGGTCGCGCAGTACTACTCGTTCCTGCGGCTGGGCCGCGACGGCTACCGCGCGGTGCAGCAGTCCTGCCGGGACGTCGCCACCAGCACCGCCCGCCGCTTCGAGGCCCTGGACGACTTCCAGCTGATCACCAGGGGCGACCAGCTCCCGGTGTTCGCGGTCACCACCGCGCCGGACGTGACGGCGTACGACGTGTTCGACGTCTCGCGGCGGCTGCGCGAACGCGGCTGGCTGGTCCCGGCGTACACCTACCCGGCGAACCGGCAGGATCTGGCGGTGCTGCGGGTGGTGTGCCGCAACGGCTTCTCCTCGGACCTGGCCGACCTGCTGATGGACGACGTGGCCGCGCTGCTGCCCGAACTGCGGCGCCAGCCGCACCCGTTGAACCGTTCCGAGGCGGTGGCCACCGCGTTCCACCACTGAGACCGAGCGCGCCGGGCCCCCCGCGTTCCCCGCGCCCGCCCCAAGTCCCCCTGGCTCACCCGGAGTTCCCCGAGTTCCCCGAGTTCCCCCACACGAAAGGGACATCGCCATGAGCGACCACACCTACCGCGTCACCGAGATCGTCGGCACCTCCCCCGAGGGCGTGGACGCCGCCGTCCGCAACGGCATCCGCCGCGCCTCGCGCACCCTGCGCGAACTGGACTGGTTCGAGATCACCCAGGTGCGCGGGCACATCGTCGACGGCGAGATCGAGCACTACCAGGTCGGCCTGAAGGTCGGCTTCCGCCTAGAGGACGCCGAGTAGCCCGCCCGGCGCCCGTCCCGCACGGCCCCGCCCACGCCGCCCCCGTACCGCGCCTCCGCGCCGTACGGGGGCGGTGCGCGTACCACGCCCGGCCCCCGCCCACCTACGCACGCGGCCGCGCCCCCGCGCGGACCGACCCGTACGGCGGCAGCCCGTTCGGCGCATCATCACTGGCCCGGCCCGCAGGACGGGCCAATCCTCGTGTCATGAGCCACTCTCCTTCAGAAGGACCGTCTTCCGGGTCGATACCCCAGGGCTCCACCGGCCGTGACCCGCGCGAGGACACCCGCAGCGCCTGGGCCACCGGTGGCGCCGTCTTCGCCGGGCTGATGCTGATGATCAACGGCGTGCTCGCCGTCCTCGAAGGAATCGTCGGCATCGCCAAGGACTCCGTCTACGTGCGTACCCGCGGTGACTACGTCTACAAGTTCGACGTGACCGCCTGGGGGGTCATCCACCTCGTCCTGGGCGTGATCGCCCTGCTGGTCGGCTACTTCCTGCTGCGCGGTCTGTCATTCGCCCGCTACATCGGCATCTTCATCGCCGGGCTGAACCTGATCGCGAACTTCATGTTCCTGCCCTACCAGCCGATCTGGGCGATCGTGATGATCGCGATCGACACCTTCGTGATCTGGGCGCTGGCCACCTACCACCCGCGGAACCTGCCGTACGGGAGCGCACTGTGAACCCCAACCCCACCTTCCTCTCCCCCACACTGCCCCAGCTGCGCCGCTGCACCGTCGCGGTGGACATCGGTGCCGCCCGCACCCGGGTCCACCTGCGCGGCAGCGGCGTCGTCGTGGACGAGCCGAGCGTCGCCGCGGTGGACGTCCGCACCGGCGCGCTGATCGCCGTCGGCAAGAACGCCGAGCTGATGGCCGGCCGCACCCCCGCCCACATCCGGGTGGTCCGCCCGGTCTCCGGCGGCGTCGTCGTGGACGTCGAGATGGCCCAGCGGATGCTGCGGCACGTGCTGGGCGACAAGCTCGGCCGGCGCTGGCTGCGGCTGCGGGGCACCGCGGTGATGCGCGCCGCGGTGTGCATGCCCCACAACAGCGCCCCGGTCGCCCGCCGCGCCGCCGTCGAGACGCTGTACGGGCTCGGCGCGCGCCGGGTGGAGCTGGTGGACACGCTGATCGCCGCCGCGGTCGGCTGCGGCCTGCCCGTGGAGCACCCCGAGGCAACGATGATCGTGGTGTGCGGCGCCGGTACGACGCAGGTCGCGGTGCTGTCGCTCGGCGCGATCGTGGCCGCGGAGACCGTGCCGGTCGGCGGCGAGGCGATCGACCGGTCCGTGGTGGACCACCTGCGCAGCAACCACGCGCTGATGCTGCCGAGCCAGGCGGTGCGGCCGCTGCACCAGGTGCTCGGCGCGGCCGCGGCCGGCGGGCCCACCACCACCGAGGTCTACGGCCGGGACATGGCCAGCGGTCTGGCCCGCTCGGTGCTGGTCGAGACCGAGGTGGTGCGCAACGCGATGCGGACCCCGCTCAACGCGGTGCTCGACGGCATAACCTCGGTGCTGCGCCGCTGCGCCCCCGACCTGGTCTCCGACCTGGCCGAGCGCGGCATCATGCTGGCCGGCGGCAGCGCGCAGATGCCCGGGCTTGACCAGATGCTCCGCGAGGCCACGAACATGCCGGTCCACGTCGCCCCCGGCCCCGACACCGTCGCCGTCCGCGGCCTGGGCGCGATGATCGAGGGCAAGGTCCGCCCGATGGTCCTCACCCCCCTGGCCACCTGACTCCGCCGGGCCCTTGCCCGGTTCGGCCCGGGCCCGGCACACTGCGCCGGGCGGACGTGGATCAACGGCGAAGGGTGCGCGGCATGCTGAGGGTCGGTTCCGTGGTGCTGGGCGCCGCCGACGTGGCGCGGGCGCAGGCGTTCTGGACGCGGGCGCTGGGCTATGTGCCCCGGGAGGCGCCCGAGGACGACTGGGTGGTGCTGGTGCCCGCCGACGGAACCGGGCCGCAGGTCGCGCTCCAGCGCAGTGCGACCGAGGTCCAGGACCACCCGCGGGTGCACCTGGACCTCTACGCCGGCGACGCCGCCGACCAGGCGGCCGAGGTCGAACGGCTCCTGGCGCTGGGCGCACGGCGGGTGGAGTGGGACAGCTACCCGGACGACGCGGACTTCGTGGTACTCGCCGACCCCGAGGGAAACCGCTTCTGCGTCATCGACACCGCCCGCGGCTGAACCGCCCTCAACTTCCGCCGAGGCGGGCGTGGTCGGCGGCGGTGCGGCCGTCGCGCCAGCCGTCGGGGTCGCGGCCCTTGAGGCGGGTCGCCGTGGTGCGGGGGAAGAGGCGGCGCGTGGTGTCGCGCACCGCGAGGTCGCGGGCGGCGAGGGCGGGCAGCAGGTCGGGGCCGGCGGTGCGGGCGGCGTCGGCGACCTCGGCACGCGTGGCGGCGGCGAGCCGCTCGCCGATCCGGGCGGCGTAGGAGATCAGGAAGGACTCCCGGAAGTCGCGGGAGCGGGAGGTGCGGCCGCGGTGCAGGGCGCGGTCGGCCTGCACCAGCAGCGAGGTGAAGAGCACCTCGACCGCCTCCAGGTCGGCGCGGTGCCCGACGACGGTGGAGAACCCGAACTCCGCCGACCACACCGACTCGCAGCGGTTCGCGGCCGCCACCGCGTCCAGCAGCAGCGCCTTCGCGCCCTCGTAGGGGCGGTCCACGCCGATCCGGCGGGCGGCCGGGGCGTCCGGACCGGTGCCGTTCGCGGCGGCGAGGGCGGCGGTGTCGATGCTGTGCCGGGCCATGAGCTGCTGGGCCTTCGCCGACAGCGCCTCGGCCTCCTCGGGGAAGCCGGTGGACTCGGCCTTCGCGAGCAGCGCGCGGATACGGGCGAGCGCCTTCCCGGCGGTGCCGGCGGCGGCCCCTTCCCCCGGGTGCGGGGGCGGGGGCGGGGTGAGGGCGGTGATCGGGGGGAGGGTGGCGTACAGGCGCAGCAGCTCGACGACGAGGAGGGCGGCCGAGAAGCGGTCGAGGCGCTGGTCGGCCACGTATGCGGCGAGCGCCTTGCGCCCGGGCCGCGCGGCGAGGGCCTCGGCGAGCCGGTGGTGGTCGGTGCCCAGCTCGCGCCCGGCCATCCGTACCAGGTCCGCGTCCTGCCAGCCGCGTGCCACCGCCTGCCGTACGACGTCGGCGTACGCCTCGGCGGCGGCGCCGGTCCACTGCTCCCCCGCCCCGGCGAGCCGGGAGGCCGCGACCTCCGTGTCCGCCGTATCGAGCCAGTCCATGCCCCCATCCTCCCGCACCGCCCGCCGCGGAGTGGACGGCCCCGCGGCGGGCGGTGGGAGAGGCCCTCAGCGCATCAGCCGAGGCCCATGGCGAAGAGGTTCAGCCGCCCCGAGTAGCCGGACGGCAGGGTGACCGACGCCACCGTCTTGGACGCGTCGAGAGGGACCGCGGCCCCGAACACGTAGGTGCTCGTCTGCTGCGCGCCGGTCGCGAGGTTGCGGTAGGACATCTTGGCCGCGACCGTCTCGCCGGTGAGCAGCGGGTCCTTGTCGTGGTGCATCGTCCAGTCGCTCACCTGGAGCGTGTACGGCTGCACGGTCCCGTCGGTGTACTCGATCCGCCCGGTGGCGCTGATCGGGCCGCCGGCGCCGGCGGTGGCCAGGAACGCGAGGGTGCTCGCGCCGCCCTGCGCCGCCGGCCGCACCGACTGGCCCGCGGCCACGACGTCGTCGGCGGTGCCCGCGTCGCTCGTCGGCCAGGTGAGGGTGGCGCCGCCGACCTGGACCTGGGCGCCCGGGGTCAGCCCGGCCGCGGCGAGGGCGTCGCGGGACAGGCTGTTGCCGCTGCCGTCGAGGTTGCCGACGCCGCGGTCGCTGTCCGGGCTGGTGCCCACCGTGTCGTACAGCTGCGCCAGGGAGGTCGCGGCCACCTGGTACGGCGCGGTGGTGAAGGTGGTGAGCGCGCCGCCGCTGCCGCCGCTGCTCGACCAGCCGGCGGTCACGGTCACCGGGTAGCTGCCGGGCGCGGTGCCCGCGGGCGGGGTGAGCGGCAAAGTGACGGTCGCCGTGCCGCCGGGCCTGATCGCGGCCACCTTGCCCGAGGCCACCGGCCAGGCCGCCTTCGCGCCGACCGTCAAATGGGTGGCGGCGGTGTTCCCGGCATTGGCGAGCTGCACCTTCATCGTGCCCGCGGCGCCGGCGGCACCGGGGGTGGAGGTGACACCGGTGATCCGTACGTCGGCGGTGTGCGCCGTCGCGGAGCACGCGGAGACCGGGGTGGCCGAACCGGTCGCCCAGGTGCTCGGCTTGGAGCCGAGGTCGAAGCGCAGGGTCGCGCCGGCCACGATCGCGCTGTGGCTGATGACGCTGGTGTTCAGGCGCCTGCCGCCGACCGTCACGCCGTCGATGTAGCGGTTGGCCGCCGACGCGCCGGGCGCGTCGATCACCAACTGCTTGGCGCGGTAGAAGGGTTGCTGGAGGTGCACCACGGCGTGGCTGAACAGCGGGCTGGTCAGCGTGTACTGGTCACCGCCCGCGAACTGCGGGTACAGGCCGAGCGAGGACAACACGTACCAACTGGACATGGTGCCCAGGTCGTCGTTGCCGGTGACCCCGGTGGGGCTGGTGTTGTACAGCGTCTCGGCCGCGCGCACCACGTCCTGTGTCTTCCACGGCTGGCCCAGGTAGGTGTACAGGTAGGGCGCCTGGAGGTCCGTCTCGTTGTACGGGTTGTACTGGTCCTCCGCTCCCCACTTCGCACTGGCGACGCCTGCCGGGTCCGCGGTCAGGTCGCCGTAGGAGAAGAACTGGTCGAGCTTCGCGACGGTGGCGGCGGTCCCGCCGAGCGCCTTCGCCAGGCCGGTCACGTCCTGCGGCGCCAGCCAGGTGTAGTGCCAGGAGGAGCCCTCCTTGAACCCGGTCTCGCTCTTCGGGTCGAAGGACGCGCGCCACGACCCGTCGGCCAGGCGCGGCTGCACGAAGCCGGACTGCTGGTTGACGACGTTCAGGTACCGCTGCGAGCGGTCCAGGAACCGGGCGGCGTCGGCCTTCTCGCCGAGCTTGGCGGCGTACAGCGCGAGCGAGCAGTCGTTGACGCCGTACTCCAACTGGTCGGAGACGGCGGAGGTGTAGTCGCCGGTGCTGCCGTACGGGACGTATCCCTGGTTGAGGTACTCGGCCAGTCCGGTGCGGCCCTCGAACGGGGTCTGCGCGGCGTCCGGGAGCTGCGTCGCGTTCTTCAGCAGCGCCTGGTAGATCGGGCGGGCGTCACCGGGGCGCAGCAGGCCCTTGAGGTAGGCGTCGGTGAGCAGGTTCGCCGCCGGGTCGCCGACCATCTCGTTCGTGTAGTACTGCGCGTAGGGCCACTTGGGGACCCAGCCGCCCTGCTGCGCGTCCTCCAGCAGGCTGTGCGCCATGTCGGCGACGCGTTCGGGCGCGACCAGGTCCAGGACCTGCTGCTGGGTGCGGTAGGTGTCCCACATCGAGAACGCCGTGTAGTGCGCGTGCCCGCCGGACTCGTGGTGCACCGCGTTGTCGAAGCCGGTGTAGTCGCCGTTCGCGTCGGAGTACACGTTCGGGTCGAGCAGCGAGTGGTACAGCGACGTGTAGAACGTCTTCTGCTGCTCGTCCGTGCCGCCCTGGACCCCGACGCGCGACAGCATCGTGTTCCACTGCGCGGCGGCGGCGCTGCGCACGTGGTCGAAGCCGAAGCCGTTCGTGCCCTCGGCGGAGAGGTTGGCGCGGGCGCCGTCGAGCGAGACGTACGAGATGCCGACCTTCGAGGTGACGTCGTGTCCGGCGAAGGTCACGTACGCGCCGCTGCCCGTCCCCGTGGTGGACGCCTGCCCGGTCTTCACCGCGGTGCCGCTGCCGGTCGCGAAGGAGCTGAACGCGTGGTCGAACTGCATCGAGAAGTAGACGGTGTACTGGTTGTAGCTCTTGGACGGGCAGGTGTTGAAGTACCCGTAGGTGCTGACCGACCCCTCCAGCGTGTGGTCCCCGACGACGCTGATGCTCGCCTTCGACACCCCGCGGAAGCCGCCGCCCGGGCTCACCAGCACGCCGGCCGTGGCGCTGCCCGGGAACGTGTAACGGGCCCACCCGGTGCGGGTGGTGGCGGTCAGTTCCGTGTGCACCCCGGCGAGGTCCACCGCGTACGACCCCGGGTGCGCGTCCTCCGTCGCGTGGTCGAACGTCACCTCGTTCGCGTGCGGGTCCAGCGACGTGACGCCGCCCGTCAGCGGCAGCGACGTCACGTCGCCCATCGCGGCGCAGCCGGGGCCCGACAGGTGATTCAGGCCGAAGCCCCATGTCGTGGGGTTGTCGTACTCGTAGCCCCCGCCTTCGGCGGACTCGGTGTTCGGGCTGTACTGCACCATGCCGAACGGCACTGTGGCACCCGGGTATGTCCCTCCCCCCGCCGCGGTGCCGGCCAGCGGCGCGACCAGCGCCGCCGGGTCCGCCGGCGCGGAGGCCGCTTGTGCGGCGGCCGGGACGGCCGCCAGGCCGGCGGCCAGCAGGCCGGCCGCGACGGCGGCCCGCACAGGTCTGAGGATTCGCTGGCGCATGGTGCCCCTCGGTCATGTCTTGACATCGTTGTCACATCGCTGGCCCCCGGAACGTACTGCTCCGGCCGAGCCCTGACAAGAGCCGTGCGCACCCGGGCGCGTACCTCGACGGCACCCCGCTCCCGCCCCTCCGGGGCACCCCTGTGGCCCAAGGGTGCGGTGTGCCCGGAGAGCAGGGTGCGGGTCGGGCGCGGGTTTCCCGTCCAACGGGCAAGGGGGTGCGGGTCGGGCGCGGGGTGGTCCGGCGAACCGCAGCTACGCTCGCGGGGCCACGCCCTTCCGGCACCTGGGCTTCTTCGCCCGCATGGCGGGCAGCGTCAGTCGGCGACGGGCATGAGCAGGGTGTCCACGAAGTCGACGGCGCCTTCCCGGCGGTAGAAGCCTAGGGCGCCGTCGTTGCCGGCGATGACGGAGATCTTCATGACCTGGACCCCCTCCCCGGCGAGACGCTCGCGCGCGGCCCCGACGAGGGCCCGCCCCACTCCGGCGGCCCGGACCTCCTCGTCGACCACGAGGGTTTCGAGCACGCCGACCCGGTCCCCCCACTGCCATGAACCGGGAGCGTCGAGGACGCGCACGACCGCGTAGCCGAGCAGCTGGTTCGCGTCCCGCGCCACCAGTACGGCGGCGAGCGGCTCCCGCAGCCACGCGAGGCACTGCCCCCGCCGCAGCCGCCACGACTCCTCGGGGGTGCGGACCGCACCGAGGGCCGCCAGGTGCGGCGCCTGCCGGCTGTGGTGGCCCAGCAGTTGCCCCCAGAGGTGTTCCAGGCGGTCCACCTCGGAAGCGGCCAGAACCTCGATCACGGGATTCATGCCAGGGAGCGTAAGCCCGGGCAGGCTCCCTGCCACCGGCGGTGCGTCGGCCAACCCTCCCGGCGGGGGTCAGCGGGGCTCGCCCTGGGCCACTTCGATGGAGCCGTGGAGGTCGTAGGCGGCGTGCAGGGCGCAGCCGGCGGAGAGGGTGAGGGCGGCGGCGAGGAGGGCGGCGAGGGCGCGGGGGGCGCGGGCGCGGCGGGGGGTGAGGAGGGCGGAGACGCGCATGGGCACGGGCCCGGTGGTGGCCGAGAGGGCGGCGTGCGGCCGGACGGCGGCGGTGTGCCCGGCAAGGGCCGCGCGGCCGATCGCGAGGGCGGCCACCTTGCGGTCGCCGACGGCGGTGGCGGCGGCCTCGTCGGCGCCGCGCTCCAGGGCGTAGGACAGCGGCGTGCGCAGGACGCGCAGCGCCGGGTGGCAGGCGCAGGCGAGGGCGAGCACGGTGAGGAAGAGGTGGTGGCGTCCGGTGATGTGGGCGCGCTCGTGGGCGAGGAGGACTTCCCGTTCGGCCGGGTCGAGCGCCCGCAGCATCCCGGAGGTGACCACGATCCGCCCGGGCTGCCCGAAGCTGCCGGGCAGGGCGTACGCGTCGGCCCGGGAGTCGCTGAGCACGGTCAGGTCGCCGGCGGCCGAGCCGTAGCGGTCCGCCTCGCGCCGGGCCCGGGCGGGCAGCAGCAGGTGGCGGCGGACCTCCCGGACCAGCGCGACCGCGACGGCGGCGAGCAGCACGGCGGCCACGCAGGCGGCCGGCACGGTCACCTGGTCGCCGACCACGGGCAGCACGAGGTGGCCGAACGCGGCCACCGGCGGCAGCCGCAGCGCGCCCGCCCCGGCGAGCAGGCCGAGCGCGGCGGTGCTGCACGCGGCGAGCAGCGCGGCGGAGGAGGCCAGCAGCCAGGCGGCGGCGCGCGGCGGGAGAGCGGCGGCCAGCCGGCGGGCGGCGGGGGCCGCGAGCAGCGGCAGCAGCAGGGGCAGCCAGACGGCGATGTTCACGGCGCCTCCCCGTTGCGTGCGGCGGCCCCGCCGTCCACGACCCCGCCGTCCACGGCCCCGCCGTCCACGGCCCCGCCGTCCGCTGCCCTGCCGTCCACGGCCTCGTCCGGGCGGGGACCGGCGGCGCCGGGCGCGGCCCCCTCCGCCCCTTCCGCCTGCGCCAGCAGCTCGCGCAGCACCTTCTCGTCGTCCGGGTCGAGCCCGGAGACGAAGCGGGCCAGTACGGTGCCGCGGTCGTCGCTCGCGGACTTGTCCAGCTCGCTGCGCATCCGGCGGGCGGCCAGCCCCGGGGAGTCCTGGACCGGCAGGTAGGCGTAGCCGCGGCCGGAGCGGGCCCGGCTGACCGAGCCCTTCTCGTGCAGCCTGGCCAGGATCGTGGTGACGGTGGTGCGCGCGAGGGCGGTGCCCAGTTCGCGCTGCACGTCGGCGGGGGTCAGCGGGCGGCCGCCGGCGGCCCAGAGGGCGGCCAGGACGCTCGCCTCCAGCTCGCCCGCGGGGCGGCGGCCCGCGCTCGGCTCCGGCATGGCTCGATCGCCCCTTCCGGCCAGTTCGTCTACAGTGCTGTAGACCGACTACATCACTGTAGTCGGTCGGCGGCGCGGCACGCGCCCCCGGAACCATTATGGGAGGGCCCCACCGCCATGCCCCTGCCCGAGTCCGTCCACCTCGCCCATGGCGCGGTCCCGGCCGCGCATCTCGCGGTGGACCTCGCGATGAATCCGCTCAGCGCGAACTCCGTCCTGGCGTCCTTCGGCGCCCTCGGCATCGCCGCGGTGCTCTTCGCCGAAACGGGGCTGCTGGTCGGGTTCTTCCTGCCCGGCGACTCGCTGCTGTTCACCGCCGGGCTGCTGTGCGCGCCGGGCTCCTCCGGCACCGTCCACCTCACGCTGTGGCAGGTGCTCACCGCCGCCCTCGCCGGCGCGCTGCTGGGCGCCCAAACGGGTTACCTGCTCGGGCGCCGCGCCGGGCCCGCGCTCCTCGCCCGCTCCCGGGCCCGCCGCCTGCACGAAGGCGCGGCCCGCGCCACGGAACTCCTCGCCCGCTACGGCCACGCCCGGGCGGTCGTACTGGCCCGCTTCGTGCCCGTCGTGCGCACCGTGCTCAACCCGCTGGCGGGGGCGCTGGCCGTCCCCGTCCGGACCTTCACGCTCTGGCAGGCGGTCGGCGGCGCCGTCTGGACGGTCGGACTCGTGCTGGCCGGATACGCCCTCGGCTCCTCCGTCCCCAACGTCGACCACTACCTGCTGCCGATCGTCGCCGTCGTCGTCCTCCTGTCGCTGCTCCCGCTCGCCCTCGAGCTGCGGCGCGGGCGCCGTACGGGCGGCGACCGCGACCGCACACGTACCAACGGCGAGGGCCGCCACGCCGTCACCTCACGGGAGGGCTCATGAACGCCCAGTTCGACGCCGGCTTCTACCGCTGGGTGGTGCGGCTCGCGCAGCACACGCCCGGGCCGCTCGACGACGTCGTCCGCTTCTTCAGCGACTACGGGCTCGGGGTGTTCGCCGTCCTCATGGTCGGCGCGTGGTGGCGGGCGCGGGGCAGCGGTGACCGGCTGCGGATGGCGGGGGTGCTGGCCGTGCCGGTGGCCGTGGTGCTCGCCTACCTCGCGAACGACGCGGTCAAGTCCTTCTTCACCGAGCAACGGCCCTGCCAGACGCTGCACGTCGCGCCGACGGTCGAGGCGTGCCCCGCGCTCGGGGACTGGTCCTTCCCGAGCAACCACTCCGCCATCGCCGCGGCCGCGGCCGTAGCGCTCCTTCTCGTCGACCGGCGGCTCGGGCTGATCGCCGTCCCCTTCGCGCTCCTCCTCGGGGCGTCCCGGGTGTGGATCGGGGTCCACTACCCCCACGACGTCCTTGCGGGGCTCTTCCTCGGGACCCTGCTCTCCCTCGCCCTCCTCCCCCTCCTGCGCAGGCTCCTCCTCCCCCTGCCCGTGCCGACCCTCATCTCCGGCACGTAGCGCTCTTTACGGGTGGGGAGGGCGCCCCCTGCGGTACGCCCCTACGTGCGGGCGCGTCGTGGCCCTTCGCGCAGTTCCCCGCGCCCCTGAGCACGTGCGGCTGCTCCGCAGCGCACACCGCCCCGCACCGGACCACCGCGAGCACCCCCGACGGGGGCGCGTGGGACCCAAGCGAAGCGCAAAACCACAATCCCCCCCGCAGGCAGACGCGCGCCGCAAGGGGCAACCGCCCAGTCCAGGGGCGCGGGGAACTGCGCGCGCCAGGCCCCGTCGGCCAGGCGGGATGTGCCGGCCCCGGCCTAGCCGTCCAACGCTCCCATGGATCGGTCGAGAAGCGAGGCCAGTGTTTCGGTTCCGTCGCAGGCCAGGCATGCTTCGGTGGCTGCGTCGAGACAGGCGAGGCCGGCACCGACGAGCGCGGCCGCCGCCGGGTCGTGCGGGGCGGGCGGGCGGCCGAGCCGGCGGCGCATCTCCGGGTCCAGCAGTTCGTGCCAGCGCTGCTGCTTCTGCCAGTGCCGGGCCTTGAGCGAGGGCGTCTCACAGATCATCTTGAAGAAGCGCAGGGAGCGGTCGGGGTCGCTCGCGTGTTCTCCGGTCATGACGTCGAACGCATGGCGAAGGGCGGTCCACGGCCGTTCTCCGTCGGGTTGCGCGACGAACGCGGCGGCGACCCGCCGGCCCAGTTCATTGAGGCCGTCGAGCGCGACGTCCTCCTTGGTCTTGAAGTACCGGAAGAACGTCGCACGGGAGAGCCCCGCTTCGGCGGCGATCTGGTCGACGGTGGTGTTGTCGAACCCCTGTTCGTCGAAGAGCCGTGACGCCACGGCGATCACCTGGGACTTCATGACCTCGCGGGCCCGGCTCCGCAGCGGCGCCGCGGCCGCGCGACCGCCCAGGTTGGGTGAGGTGTCCATCACACGCGAGTATAGCCGTCGACCGAGCGGATTGAGACTGACTCTCAAGTTGATACTCTGTCTCATACATCGGCAGGCCGACCCGCTTTCGGTCTCGCACCATCAAGGAGTAGCCATGGCCACGTCCGCTCAGCACCGCACCGCCTTCGAGGCCCTCCTTGCGTGCGTGGACGGCCGCGCCGGCAAGGCCGCCGTCGCTTCGTGCCTCGCCGAGAACGTGGTGCTGAACAGCCCGATCCTCGACGAGCCGGTCACCGGCCGCGACGCCGTCGCCGACGTTCTGCAGGCCGTCTACGCGCTGGGCGACCTCACCACGGAGGAAGTTCTCAGCGGCGAGGCCCACCAGTCCGCGTTCTTCCGGCTGCAGATCGAGGACACCGTGGTCAACGGGATGGACTACGCCCGTTTCGACCCGGACGGCAAGATCATCGAACTGTCCGTGCTGTGGCGCCCGTTGCCGTCCGCTGTCGAGATGCAGGGGAATATCGCGCATCTCCTCGGCATGCAGCCGTGGGAGCTGCGCACGAAGAGCGAATGACGGTACCGGCAGGCCGACAGACGTCAGCCCGCAGCACGGCGGGGGGCGGGAGGGCGGTCAGGGGGTGTAGGGGGCTTTGAGGCGGGACCAGCGGAGCGCTTCGGTGGGGGTGAGGGTGCCGCGCAGCTCCGCGAGTTTGAGGAGGGCCGCTTCGGCGCCGTGGGCGAGGGTCTGGGCCTCGGCGCGGTAGTGGTCGGTGAGGGCGGCGTCGACCTCGGCGCGGTTCATGGTGGAGGTGATCCGCGCGGCGAGGCGGTTCATGTTGCGGTAGGAGCCCTGGAGGAGGAACGGGGGCTCGGTGCGGGACTCGGCCGAGCGCCCGGCGGAGTCGATGTAGGCGGCGTTGACGGTGAGCAGGGTGTCGCGGACCCGCAGCAGGTGCCGTAGGACGGCGAGGATCTCGTCCCGCTCGTCCGGGGCGTAGGGGTGGACCAGGTCGGCGGGGCGCGCCGTGGGGTCGCCGGCGGCGAGCCGCACCAGCAGGTCGAGGTCCGCCCGGTCCCGCCCGGCCAGGGGCGCGAGCACGGGGTTGGCGGTGAGCGCGTTCTCGACGTAGGAGAAGGCGAACAGCTCCTCGCGCCCGGTGAGCACATCCCCGAGGTTCCACACGTCGGCCCGGTTCGCCAGCATGTCCGGCACCCGGAAGACCGCGCCGGACTCGGTGTAGGGGTTGCCGGCCATGCAGACCGCGAACCGCTTGCCGCGCAGGTCGTACGCCCCGGTGGGCCCCTCGATCCGGCGCTGGGCGTCGCACAGCGGGATGAACTTCTGGAGGAACTCCGCCGAGGCGTGCTGGATGTCGTCGAGGTGGAGCAGCACGTTGGAGCCCATCTCCAGGGCGAGCCGGACCTTCTCCAGCTCGCGCCGGGCGGCGGCGTCGGGCGCGCGGTCGGGGTCGAGCGAGGTGGTGCCGCTGCCGAGGGCGGGCCCGAAGACGCTGACCAGCGCCAGCCCGAGGCTGCTCGCGACGTACTCCACCAGGGACGTCTTGCCGTACCCGGGCGGGGACATGAGCATCAGCAGGCCGCCGGCCGGGCCGAACTGCTTGGCGAGGCTGTCGCCGACCAGCGGCAGGTAGACCTCGTCGAGCAGCCGGTTGCGGACGAAGGAGGCGGGCGGGCGCGGCCGGTAGCCGTCGAGGGCGAGCCGTTCGCGTTCGGCGGCGACCACGGCGGTACGGTGGCGCTGGTAGGCGCGGTACGCGGGCACGTCCTCGGCGGTGAACCGCCGTACCCGGGTGAGGAGTTCGTCCAGCCGCAGGGTCATCGTGCCGTCCACCGCCCGGGGGTGGACGGCGAGCAGCCCGCGTACGGTCACCTCGACGTCGGTGTCCACCTCGTACCGTACGGTGCCGGCGCCGCACAGCAGCCCGGCCGCGGCCTCCACGAGGTCGGGGCCGTCCGCGAACGGGTCCAGCCAGGCGCGGGCGAGCTGCCAGCGCGCAGCCAGGCCCGCGCCCGACTCCCCGCCGAGCGCGTCGAGATCGGCGCCGAACTCCTTGTACGGCACCGCGTCCGGCCCGCCCAGCGCCCCGGTCAGCCGCGCCACGACCGCCCGGGCGCCCGGGCCGAGCACGAACCCCTCCTGGTCGTGGGCGAGTTCGGCGACCAGGTACTCCCCCAGCAGCAGGGCGTCCGTCGCCGGCTCCGGCGCCAGGGGCGCGGGCAGGTCGGCGCCGAGAAGGAAGTCCCGGGCCCGCGCGCCGACTTCCGCGGCCAGCTCGCCGAGCGCCTGCCCGGCGCCCGCCCCGCCGAAGGCGGCCCTCGCCCGGCTGAGCGAGCGGGCCCGGGCGGTCCAGGCGGCCTGTTCGGCGGGAGGCGCGGCCTGCGTCCAGAACAGCAGTCCGCCCGCGCGGGTGGCCGCGGAGTACCGCAACAGCCCCGCGTGCGCGGCGCGTTCGGCCAGCGCGGTGAGGAGCAGTACCGCGTCGTGGTCGTGCACGCCCCGTTCGTACCCCTCCGACGCGCGCTCGGCGACGGCGGCCCGTACGGCGCCGGGGATGTCCGCGGCGGCCGGGGAACCCGCGGCGAGCCGTTCCAGCAGCAGGCCGCCGGCGAGGAACTCCGCGCGGGACAGCTCCGGGGACTCCGAGACCAGCGGCCGGGACCAGAAGGCGCGGGTGGCCGCGAAGGCCGGGTCGTCCACCGGCGCGAGGTAGTCGGTGCCGGTGAGGGTGAAGGCGAGGCCGCCCGCGTGCGGGACGAGCGCGAGGTCCAGCGGCTGGGTGTTGACCGCGAAGCGGTGCCGGCCCAGGCGGATCGCGGCGCCGCCGTCCTCGTACAGGTCGAGGCGGTCGCGCAGGGCGGCCGTGGCGGCCTGGCGGGCGGCGGCGAGCGCCGCGGTGAGCTCAGCGGCCCGCGCCGGGTCGCCTAGGGCGCGCAACTCCGCGGCGATCCGCTGGTGTTCGGCCGCGAGCGGGTCGGAGGCGAAGTAGGTGTGGATCGCGTCTGCGCTGTCCAGGGTCGCCGCGCGGCGCCGGATGCCGTCGAGCAGGCGGGTGGCGCTGGCGGTCAACCGCTGGGCGCGCCGGGCCCGTTCGTCGGCGAGCGCCTGCTTGCGGGCGGCGAAGGTCTCCCGGACCTCCTCGCGGCGCGCGTCGAGCGCGGCGAGGCGCTCCTCGTCGGCGGCGAAGCGCGTGGCCAGGTTCTCGATCTGCACCAGCAGGCGGCCGAGCTGCTCCTCGCACGCCTCGGGGGTGCCCGCCGCGTCGAGCGCGGCGCCGATGCTCTGGGCGAGCAGCGCGCTCTGCGCGGCGAACTCCGCGCCGGTCTCCGCCGCCAGCAACTCCCTTCTGTGGGCGGCGAGTACGGCCCTGGCGTGGTTGACCGCGCCGAGCACGTCGGCGGCGGTGGCCAGGATGCGGGTGCGGACGGTGGCGTCGGTGATCTCCAGGGTGCCGGCGGTCTCGGTGACGGTGGCCAGGCCCGCGGCCTGCTCGTCCAGCGCGTCGGCCAGCGGCTCGGTGCCGGCGGCGGTCCCTGCCGCCGGGATCTGCGCGGCGATGTCCGCGACGCGCTGCCGGTAGCCGTCGAAGGCGGATTCGTCGGCGAAGTGCGCGGCGGCGCGGGACGCCGCTTCGGCCAACTCCTTCGCCAGCAGGGCGTCCAGTGCGTCCAGCCGGGCCGGGTCGGCCTGCCGCATCTCCCGCAGGGTTGCCAACCGGCCCTGGCAGGAGCGCAGTTCGGTGAGTCGGGCGACCCACTCGTCCGCGGACGCGGCGGCCTCACCGCGTACCCGGCGGCCCAGCGCGGTGATCCGCGCCTCGGCCTCGTCGGCGGCCGCGGCGGCCTGCGCGGCGGACTCCCGCACCCGGGCGTACTCGGCGAGCACCTGCCGCGCGGTGTCGCGGAGCACGGTGAGCGGGGCCGCCAGGTCCTGCGCGGCCGGGTCGGCGAGCCAGTGGTGGCGGTCCAGGACGCGTTCGGCGGCGCTGCCCAGCGCCTCGTAGACGGCCGCGGCGGGCTCGGGCGCGAGCGCCGCGCGGGCCACCGACAGCGCGTCGGAGACCGCCCGGACCAGGTCCGGGTTGCCGATCCGGGCCAGCGGGCCGTCGCCGACGGGGCGGGCGGCGGCGCAGGTGTCGGAAAGGAACGGGGTGTGCCAGCGCTGGAGGGTGTGCACCCGGCCGGGCTCGCCGCCCTCCGCGGGCCGCAGCGTGATCAGGGTGCCGTCCTCGTACAGCGCGCTGCCCTGGACGTGCAGCGGCGCCGCGGCCTCCTTGCGGATGAGGTTGTACGGCAGCAGCAGCCGGTGGCCGTCGGCGGGCGCGTGGAAGACGTAGAGCACGTCCTCGCCGTTGGCCGAGCGCACCACGCGCTCGAACTCCAGGGTGGCCGGGGCGACTTCGCCGGAAGCGGGCAACGCGCCCGGCTCGGCGGCCGGTTCGGCGCGGCCGGCGAGGTCGGCCAGGTCGAAGGTGCGGGTGCCGCCGGTGGCGAGCACGTAGCCGCCGGGGAAGACCACGCCCTGGTCGTCCGGCAGCCGCAGGCAGACCTGGCCGAGCGCGTCGATCCGCTCGACCTGCTCGGTGCGGGTGTTGACCGCGAAGTGCCGGTCGGCGGACTCCCGGTAGGGGCGCACCCGCAGCAGCACCAGCGGCCCGGCGCCCGCGTACGCGACGTCGGCGTCCGCCAGCGACTGGAGGGCGTCGTCGACCGGCTCCTCGTGCACGGCGCCACCGGTGCGCAGCGCGAGGACGCCGCCGGTCGTGTCGAGCGTGAGGGTGCCGCCGTCGGGCGCGGCCAGCGCGATGTGCGGGTGGCGGCCGGGGACGTACGCCTCGCGGCCGACCGCGCTCCAGCGCACCGTCTCCGCCGGCTCGGCGGGCTCCTCGCGGGCGGTGCCCTCGTACGCGCAGCGGCCGTCGCGGCCGATCCGCCAGCCCAGCGCCTTGACGTCGGCGGCGCCCGCGCCGGTCCGGAAGACGGCGAGCAGCCGCCCCTCCCAGGCCCGCACCCGCACCACCCGGGTCTGCCGGTAGTAGCGGTACAGCTCGTGGAAGTCCCGTACGAAGCCGGGGTCGTCGAGCAGCCCGGCCGGCCCGGTCGCCTCCCCGGCCGCCTCACCGGCCCCCTCCAGGTCGTCCGCCGGGCGGACCTGGAAGACGTCGGCGACGTCCTCGACCTCGGCCGGGTTCGCCGCGAACAGCAGCCAGGAGCCGACCGGCGCGATGTCGCCGGGCAGCGCCGGACGGGCGGTGCGCATCCGCTCGGCGCCGGCCAGCCGCAGTTCGGCGGAGCCGAAGACCTCCTGCCGGGCCGCGTTCAACGCCTCGGCGCGGCGGGCGAGTTCGTGTGCCGTCCCGGTCAGCCGGGTGCGCAGCACCTGGTAGGCGTCCCCGGCCGGCCCCTCGGTGGAGACCTGCTCGCTCACTTCTTCGCCAGTCCGTTCGCCGAGCCGGTCGCCGCGGCCGGCACCGGCGCGGGCCCACCGGCGGCGCCCGCCGCACCCGGAACCCCCGCGGCGCCCCCGGCAGCGGCTCCCACGACCCCCGACAGGACCTCGTCCGCGATCCCCATCGCCCGTGCCTGCTCCAGGAGTTGCCGGAACCCGCCGGCCTGCGGGCCGCCGTCCGCGATCAGCCGGCCGAGCAGCCCGGCCACGCTCATCCCGCCCCACCCCGCGCCCAGCGAGGACAGCACGCGGGTCGCGTCCTGCGTGAACCGCTCCGACCCGTCCAGCCACGGCGCGGCCGCCGCCCGCACCGTCTCGGAGTTGGCGACGAAGGAGTCCACCGAGCGGGCCGCGCTGACCGCGCCGATCAGCCGGTCGAAGAAGACGTCCTCGCCGCCGACGATGCTGATGTCCGCCTTCTCCAGCCCGGTGGCCAGCACCGCCGCCTGCGCCTCGGCGATCTGCCGCTGCGTGTCGAGCCCGGCCAGCCGGACGTCCTTCTCCGCGGCCAGCCGCAGCCGGTACTCCTCGTGGCCGCGCGAGGCGTCGTCGAGTGCGGCCATCGCGGCGGCCTTCTCGGTCAGCCCGGCCGCCTCCGCCTTCAGCTTCTCCCCGATCATCGCGGCCTCCGCGGTGGCCTGCGCCGCCGTGCCCTCCGCCTGGGCGAGGGACTTGGCGCGGGCGCCCTCGGCCTCGGCCTTCAGCCGGGCGGTGGTCGCCTCGGCCTCGGCCGCGCCGACCTTGGTGATGGCGGCGGCGCTGCGCTCGCGCACCTCGACCTCGGCCAGGCCCTTGGCCGCGGCCTCCGCGCGCACCCCCTCGGCCAGCCGCATCTTCGCGTCGGCGTCCATCTGCGCGGCCTGCCGGCGGGCCTCGGCGAGCGTCAGGGACTCGCGGGCCTTGTGCTGCGCGGCCTGCTCGGCGGCCTCGGCGGCCTTGATGTCCTTGACCAGCCGCTCCTGCGCCTGCGCCTCCGCGGTGATGATCAGCGCCTGCCGCTCCCGCTCGGCCTCCTGCACCAGCCGCAGCTGCTTGATCGACTCCTCCTGCTCGGCGACGGTGCGGTCCACCGCGATCCGCTCGCGCACCACGTCGGCGACGTCCCGCCGCTCCCCCTCGACCTCGCGCTCCTTGGAGATCCGGGCGAGTTCGGTCTCGCGCTCGCGGGCGATGACCTCCAGCACCCGGTCCTTCTCGATCCGCTCGTTCTCCACCGCGATCACCCGCTCGCGGTTCTTCTGCGCGACGGCGACCTCGCGGGCCTGGTTCTCCCGCTGCACGCCCAACTGCTCCTCGGTGCGCAGGAAGGCGCCCTGGGCGCCGAGGCGCTCCTCCTCCTGCACCTTGGCGGTGACCGCCTCCTCCTTCGCCCGCAGCGTCTCGACCTCGCGGCGCTGCTTGATCTCGGCCTCGGACTGGCGGCGTTCGAGCTCCAGGATGGTCTCCCGGGCCTCGACGTTCTGCCGGGTGATCTCCTTCTGCTCGGTGCGCTGGAACTCGTTGGTGCGCACGTGCTCGATCGCGGTCAGCTCGGTGATCTTCCGGATGCCCTGCGCGTCGAGGATGTTGGCCGGGTCGAGCTGGGTGAGCGGGGTCTGCTCCAGGAAGTCGATCGCGCAGTCCTCGAGGTGGTAGCCGTTGAGGTCGGTGCCGATCACCTGGATGATCTGGTCGCGGAAGTGCTCGCGGTGCGTGTAGAGGTCCACGAAGTCCAGCTGCTTGCCGACCGTCTTCAGCGCCTCGGAGAACTTCGCGCTGAACAGCTTCTGCAACGTGTCCTGGTGGCTGGCGCGTTCGGTGCCGATCGCCTGCGCCACCTTGATCACGTCCTCCTTGGTCTTGTTGACCCGGACGAAGAACGTCAGATGGATGTCGGCGCGGATGTTGTCCTGGCAGATCAGGCCCTCGCGCCCGGTGCGCTGCACCTCGATGGTCTTCACCGAGATGTCCATCACCTCGGCGCTGTGCAGCACCGGCAGCACGACGGTGCCGGTGAAGGTCACGTCCACGTGCTTGGACTTGGAGACGATCAGCGCCTGGCCCTGGGAGACCTTGCGGAAGAGCTTGGTGACGGTGACGGCCACGCCCAGGGCGATGAGCAGGAGGACGGCGACGAGCACGCCGATCCCGATGACGGTGGCATCCATGACGGATCAACCTCGATGCGGTGAAGCGGATATGAGTAGGTGCCGTGCGTGCGGGGGCGGTTGGGGGGATTGGGTGGCGCCGAGGTCAGGGCAGCGCGCGGGCGCCCGGTGGCGGCGGTCCGGCCGCGGGGTCCGCGTAGGGCGCGGCCCAGAAGAACTCGCCCTGCGGGTCGTAGTCGTAGAGCAGCGCGGTACGGCCGGCCGACAGCGGGCCGCCGGTGTCGCTGTCGGGGCGCCGGACCTGGACGATCGCGGTGGACCCGTCGGGCGCGGTCACCTCGGCCTGGCCGAACCGGTCGGTGACGGTGCCGGTGCGCACCACGCAGACCAGGCCGACGAAGTCCCCCCGGGAGGGCGGCCGTTCGTGCGGGTAGAGGCGGCGCAGCGGGCGGACCAGCACCCAGGTGCCCAGCCACGCGCCGAACAGCGCGGCGGCGACCAGGGCGAGGTCGGCGGCGGCGCGGCCGGGGCCGTGCAGCCCGGCGCCGTCCAGCGCGGCCGAGCCGGCCAGGCTCAGGAACCAGCCGAGCGCGACGAGCAGGGAGAACACCACGGTGACGGGTACGCCGTCGAGTCCGGCGGCGGCCAACAGGCCCGAGCCGCCGGGGTGTTCGCCGTGGGAACCGTCGGCGTCCGGGTGGCCGTGCGGGTGAGCGTCCGGGTGGCCGGGCGCGGATACGCCCGGGTGGCCGTCCGCGCCCGCACCGTACGAGCCCCCGCCGTACGAGCCCGCGTCGTGTCCCACGACGCCGTGGCCGCCGGCGGGGGCTGCTCCATGGGAACCCCCGTACTCCATGGAGTGCCCGCCGGCGGCGTCGTGGTGCCCCGGGCCGTGCGAGTCGGCCGCGCCGACCAGCACCAGACCCCAGAAGCCCACCACGACCACCAGCGCCCCCCCGAACAGGACCGTCGGAAAGCCGAGGCACACATCGACGAACTCCCCCATGCCGGATGCGCCTCCCCCTTGCCGTACCGCCTTGCCGGTCGGTCCTGCCGGGACAGATCGTGGCAGTGTCCGGGCGGGTACGGCATTTCCGCATCCCGGCAGAGTTGGCGCCACCGAGATGTCCGGGTCCGCCTGCAACCGAAACGCGGGCGGCCGCCGCAGGCACCGGTCAGGCACCTGCGACGGCCGTCGTACGCGGGGTGGGGCGGGCGTGCCCCGGTCAGGCAGCGGAGATCAGGACGCTCAGGCGTCGACCTTCGCGGCCTCGATCTCCAGGGCGATGCGGATCTTGTCGCCGACCGCGGCACCGGCCGCGCCGCCGGTCACGCCGAACTCGCCGCGGCTGATCTCGGTGGCGGCCGAGAAGCCGGCGATCGCGCTGCCGTCGAAGCTGGTGCCGAAGCCGTTCAGCTCCAGGGCGAGGGTGACGGGCTTGGTCACGCCGTGCAGGGTCAGGTCGCCGTCGACCTCGAAGACCTCCGCGGACTTGGCGCGGATGCCGGTGGAGGAGAAGGTCAGCTCGGGGAACTGCTCGACGTCGAGGAAGTCCGCGCCGCGCACGTGGGCGTCGCGGCCCTCGTTGTTGGTGCTCACCGACTCCGTCTTGATCACGGCGTTGACGGTGGACTCCAGCGGGTCCTCGGCGGTCACGATGGTGCCCTCGAAGGCCGCGAAGTGGCCGCGGACCTTCGAGACGCCGAGGTGGCGGACGTAGAACGACACGTCCGAGTGCACGGTGTCGATCTTCCAGGTGCCGGCGACGTAACCGTCGATCACTTCGGTCTGCGTGCTCATGGGGAGGGCTCCTCGGAATGGTACGGAGATCAGCAAGTCGTTTCGTTGAGCTTTCACACACACTACCTCGCTGGTATTGAGAGTTCAACCACCCGTATGCTGGGGACATGGACGACGTGCGCTGGCTGACCGACGAGGAGCAGGAGATCTGGCGGGCCTACATGACGTCGAGCGTGGAGTTCAACGCCTACGTCGACCGTCAGCTGCGGCGGGACTCGGGGATGCCCATGGCGTACTACGAGATCCTCGTGCGGCTGTCCGACGCGGACGGGCGGTGCCTGCGGATGAGTGAGCTGGCGGAGGCGTCGCTCTCCTCGCGCAGCCGGCTCTCCCATGCGGTGTCCGCGCTGGAGAAGAACGGGTGGGTGCGGCGGCGGCCCGCCGACGGGGATCGGCGGGGGTGGGTCTGCGAGCTCACGGCTGCGGGGTTCGAGGCGCTTGCGGCTGCCGCGCCCGGGCATGTCACGGCGGTGCGGGAGCATCTCTTCGACGTGCTCACGCCCGAGCAGCTCGATGTTCTGCGCGACATCGGGCGCGCGATCAGTGCGGGGTTGCGCACGGAGTGCGCGGCCGCGCAGGCGGAGGATGCGGCGGGGTGCGAGGAGTAGTTCCTGCCCCTCGGGGTGCGATGTCGTCCGCGGGTGCGTAGTGGCCTGTCGCGCAGTTCCCCGCGCCCCCGGGGGGCTGCCCCTCCGGGTGCGATGTCGTCTGCCGGTCCGCCGTGGCTTGGCGCGCAGTTCCCCGCGCCCCTGGGGGGCCGCCCCGCAGGGGTTTTAGAGGGGGCGGGTGGGCCAGTTGAGGAGGCGGGCGCCGAGGGCGGCGGTCTCCAGGGTGTAGCGCTGGAGCGCGTCGTCGGGGTCGAAGCCGGTGAGGGAGGCGATCCGTTCGAGCCGGTAGGACAGTGCGCGGACGCTGAGGTCGAGCCGGCGTGCGGCCTCCGCGTTGACGTAGCCGGCGGCGGCATACGCGGAGATGGTGTCGACCAGCGGCTGGGCGCCGCCGCGCGCGTGGACGAGCGGCCCGAGCACCGTGCGGACCAGGTCGGACATGGCCGCCCGGTCCCGCATGAGGACGGGGAAGACGAGCAGGTCGGCCGAGTTGAGCACGGCCCCGGTGAGCCCGAGCCGGTCCGCGAGGTCGAGCGCGCTGAGCGCTTCCTCGTACGAGCGGACCACCCCGGCGGCACCGCTGTGCGGGCGGCTGACGGCGACCCGCCCGGAGGAGGCGGCGAGCTTGACGAAGGCGTCGAAGGCGGGCTGCTGCCCGGTGGGGGCGACGCACACGATCCGGCCGTCCTTCGCGGCGACCAGCAGGTCGTGGTCGCCGAAGCGCCCGGCCAGCTCGCGTTCGACGCGGTGCAGCAGCGGGTGCGTCTCGTGGTAGTCCTCGCCGACGGGCGCCGCGGCGACCCCCACCACATGGCGGTCGGCGAGCCGCAGCCCGAACCCCTCGGCCTGCTCGGCGATGCGCCCGGGGTCCGTACGGCCGTACAGCAGGTCGTCGATGAAGGTGCGGCGGGCCGCCGCGGCACGGCGCACCGCGTGCCGCTGGGCCCGGGCGTGGCCCTCGGCGAGGGCGGCGATCCCGGTCTCCAGCGCGGCGAGCACCGCGCTGCCGACCCGGCGCAGCTCGCCCGCGTCCCGCGCGCCGGCCACCCCCGGCAGCTGCGGCCAGGCCCGCCGGGCCTCGGCGAGGTGGACGGCGGTCAGCTCGCGCAGCCCGAACCCGGAGTCGGCGGCGTGCTCGCCCAGCACCCGGCGGCTCTCGCGCTCGGCGCGGGTGAGGGTGCGGCAGCTGCGGGATATCTCGGCCAGTGTCTCGGGGAAGCCCGCGATGAACTCCGGAGGTACGGCGCCGGTGCCGGCTCCGCCGTCCGCGCCGCGGCCGGTTCTGCCCGCGCGTTCCCGGCCCCCGCGTGCCCAGCCCCCGTACCCGCCCCCGACGACACCACAGGCCCCCTCGTTCGCTTCCCGCACCCGGACGTCCTGAACGTACCAAGACTGCCGGGTCCCGGAAGCGGGGGGCCTGTCGATGGGCGCGCGCGGCCGCGGCGCCGATAGGCGGGGTCGGTGGTCGGCCGGTGCTACTTCACCGAGCCGGTCGCGGGCTCCTGCGTCTGGGCCTGGTTGGCCGTCACCACGTCGCTGGGCGTGATCGCCTCGGGCGCCGGGGTGGTGGAGGCGGTGGGCGCGCCGCCGGCGGAGCCGCCGTCGTCGGTCTTCATCGCCTTCGCCTCGGACTTCAGGATGCGCATCGACTTGCCGAGACCGCGGGCGGCCTCAGGAAGCTTCTTCGAACCGAACAGCACGATGACGACGATCGCCACCACGATCAGGTGCCACGGCTCCAACCCGTTTCGCAACATGGGATGATCCTCGTTTCGTTATGGCCGACTCACAGCTCTCTAGTGTCGCATTGTCACCCGGTCAGCCCTACGGACGGACACCCGGGTACTCAAAGCATGCGCAAAAAGCTCGTGAACGGGAAGACCCAGCCACCCTTTTCCCGCCTTCCGGACACCCGGGTGCGGTGCCGCCACCCCCGCCGTGACCTGCGCGGAAATGCCCGTACGCGGCCGGGCGGCGGGTTTCCGCAATGCTCCCGCACGGCGTGACAAAAGCCACCGATGCGGAGGTTTCAGCGCCGCTTCGTGACCGTCAGGAGCACCGCGCTGTCCTCCAGCGCCTCCACGCCGTGCCGGTCGTGCGGCATCACGAGCAGGTCCCCGGCCATCGCCTCCCAGGCGTCCTCCCCGCAGGTGAGCCGGACCCGGCCGCGCAGCACCAGCAGGGTCGCCTCACCCGGGTTCTCGTGGTCGGAGAGCACGGTCTGCGCGGTCAGCGCGATGAGCGTCTGGCGCAGTGCCTGCTCGTGGCCGCCGTAGACGGTCTGCGCGCTGCGCCCGTTGGAGGCGGCCGCGGCCTGGCGGAGGTGTTCGCGCACCTGTGCGTCCAGCGAGAATTTACGCATGGCCCGAGTCTGGCAGCGCGCGGGCCCGCGGCCCGGCAACGCCATGCCCGCACCTGGGTGGGAGCCGCGGCCCGGGAGGGGCGGGCGGTGTGTGGGTCCGGCCGCGGCACCGGTTGCCCCCGTACCGCGGAAGGTGGGCTTCCGCACGCACCCGCGGCGGCCGGACCCGACGGCTTCATCATGGGGACGCCCGCCAACCGCCCGCTAACATGCGCCTAACGCTTCGTCCCCACCGGCCCCGTCCGGAAGCGAGCGGCGGGCCGCGGGCGAGTGATCCGGCCTGGGAGGTCCACGGATGCGGTTCGGCCTGCTCGGCACGGTCACGGTCGTCACCGACGACGACCCGGACGGCGACAGACCCGGCGGTACACCCCGCGGGCGCCCCGGCGACGTACCCGGCGGGCGCCGCGGCCACATACCCGGGGGAAGCCCCGGCAGCGCTCCCCCGACGATCGGCTCGGCGAAGGTCCGGGCCCTGCTCGCCGCCCTGCTGGCCGCGCCCGGCCGCGCGGTGCCGCTGCACCAGCTGAAGTCCGCGCTGTGGGGCGACGCCCCGCCCGCCACCGCCACCGCGTCCCTCCACAACCACGTCGCCCGGCTGCGCCGGGTGCTGCACGAGGACGGCCGCGACGGCTCCCGGCTGCGGGCCGCCCCGTCCGGCTACGTCCTGGACGTCGCCGACGGCGAGTTCGACGTGTGGACCTTCCTCGGCCACCACGCGGCCGCCCGCGGCGCGCACCGCGCCGCCGACTGGACCGCGGTGCTCCACGAGTGCCGGGCCGCACTGGCGCTGTGGCGCGGCGACCCGCTGTCGGACGTACCGCTGCGCTCCGACGCGCTGCGGGCGCTGGCCGCCCATCTGACCGAGGCGCGGCTGCTCACCCTGGAGTGGCGGTTCGACGCGGAGCTGGCGCTCGGCCGGCACCAGGGCCTGGCCGCGGAACTGGCGGGCCTGGCCGCGGCGCACCCGATGCGCGAGACCTTCCACCGCCAGCTCATGCTGGCGCTGCACCGCACCCACCGCCAGGCGGAGGCGCTCGCCGTCTACCACCGGCTGCGCCGCACCCTGGTCGAGGAGTTGGGCGTCGAGCCCGACATCGCCCTGCGCACCGCCTACCAGGAGATCCTGACCGCGCCCGCGGACCCGAAGGAGCCTGCGGCCGGCGGCGCGGGCGGTACGGGCGGTACGGGCGGTACGGGCGGCGCCGAGGTGACGGCCCACTCAGCCGCGGAAACCGCACCGAGCACGGATACGGCGGCGGCCGGGACGGCGGCCCAGGCGGGGGCCGGGGCTGGGGCAGGGGCAGGGACCGGGACGGGGACCGGGTCACCGTCGCAACTCCCCGCCGACACCCCCGACTTCACCGGGCGCGCGGCCGAACTCGACGTACTGCTGGCCGCGTTGCGCGGCGGCCCGGAAAGGCGCGGGCCCCGGATCGCGGTGGTCTCCGGCATGGGCGGGGTGGGAAAGACCGCGCTCGCCCTCCGCGCCGCGCACCTGCTGCGGGCGGAGTTCCCCGACGGCCGGCTCTATGCGGACCTGCGCGGCTTCGGCGCCGGTGACGCCCGCGACCCCGCCGACCTGCTGGCCCGCTTCCTCGGCGACCTCGGCGCCGACGGGCAGCCGCTGCCCGCGGACCCGGACGACCGGGCGGTGCTGTGGCGCGACGCGCTGCACGGGCGGCGGGTGCTGCTGATGCTGGACAACGCCGGCGACGCGGCCCAGGTGACGCCGCTGCTGCCGGGCGGCGGCGACGTCGCGGTGGTCATCACCAGCCGGCGCGCCCTGGGCGAACTGCCCGGCGCCACCCGGCTGACGCTGGCGCCGCTGTCCGCGGGCGAGCAGCGGGAGTTGCTGGTCTCGCTGTGCGGCAGCCGGCGGGTGGCGGCCGAACCCGAGGCCGCCGCAGGGGTGCTGGCCGCCTGCGGCGGTCTGCCGCTGGCGCTGCGGATCGCCGGTGCGCGGATGGCGGCCCGCCCGCACTGGCCGCTGAGCGCACTCGCCGCGCGCCTCGACGGCCCGGACGGCGCCCGGCTGCGTGCCCTGTCCACCGGCGGCCTCGCGGTCCGGGACACCTTCGCGATGAGCTACGTGGCGATGCGGGACAGCCCGGCGCCCGCGGACCGGGCGGCGGCGGAGGCGTTCCGGACCCTGGGGCTGTGGCCGGGCGACGGCCTGGACGCACCGGCCGCGGCCGCGCTGCTCGGGCTGGGCTCCGCGGACGCGGCCGACGACGTCCTCGAAGCGCTCGTCGACGCCCACCTGCTCCAGGCGCCCCGGCCGGGCCGGTACCGCTTCCACGACCTGGTCGGCGAGTTCGCCGCGGAGTGCGGACGCACCGAACTCACCGCCGGGCAGCGCCGGTCCGCGCTGCGCCGCGTCACCGTCTGGTACGCCGCCACCGTCGCGTCCGCGCTGACCGTACTCGCGCCCGAGGGCCACCCGTTGCCGCCGCTCGACGAGCAACCGCCCCTGCCGCCCGTCGGGTTCGCGGGCGACGAGGACGCGCTGCACTGGTGTGTCCGCGAACTGCCCGCGATCAAGGCGGCGCTGACCGTCGCGGTCGCCAACGGCTGGTCCGACGTGGCCTGGCGCACCGCGGCCGGACTGTTCGGCTACGCGCAGGTGTACTGGTGGAACGGCGAGTGGACCGCCTGCCTGGAGGAGGCGATGGCCTGCGTCACCGCGCGCGGCGACGCGCTCGGGCTGGCCTGGATGCACAGCCGGCTCGGCGTCGCGCACGGCATGGCCGAGCGGTACGGGCCGAGCCTTACGCACCTGCTCGCCGCCCGCAGCCGCTTCGAGGCGTCCGGCGACCTGCACGGCGTCGCCGCGATCCTCACCAACCTCACCGCCCTGTACCGCAGTACGGGCGAGTACGGCCTCGCGCTGGAGCACGGCCGCCGCTCGCTCGCCCTGCACCGCTCGCTGGGCGCGGTCGACCGGGTGGCCACGGTGCTGGGCAACCTCGGCGACACCCACCTGTTCGCCGGCGACCCGGTGGCCGCCGAGGAGTGCTACCGCCAGGCGCTGGCCGCCTGGCGCGCCCGCGGCTCGCTGACCAGCATCTCCCGCACCCTCACCAGCCTCGCCGAGGCCAAGCTCGCGCGGGGCCGCCCGGCCGAGGCGGTCGACGCGCTCACCGAGACACTGGCGCTGCTCGACCGGCTGGGCGACCGCGCCACCGCGGCGGACGTCCTGGAGGTGCTGGGCCGCGCCCACCTGGCGCGCGGCGACCGCGCGGCGGCCCGCGCCTGCTGGCAGGAGGCGCTGGACCTGGCCCGGGCGCACCGCCTGAGCGCGGAGGAGGCGGCGGTGCTGCGCGGCCTGGCCGCCCTCGACGCCGCAACGACGTAGGCCGTGTCCGCCAAGTCCCGTCTCAGGTACGGGGCTTCGCGGACACGGCCCGGCGCCGGGCGGGCCGGCCGGCCCGCGCGCGCGACTCGCCGGTGCTGCTTACGGGTGGTACTTCTCGGCGATGGTCACCGCGGCGGCCAGCGAGGAGTCCAGGGTGACGCGCACGGTGACGGCACCGGTCTTCGCGGCGGTCTCCAGCTGGTCGATGGTGCACTTCGTGGTGCCGTAACCGTTGCTGTCCATGGTCACGTTGCCGTCGTCGGCGCCGCAGATGGCGGCCGCGCCGAGGATCGTGGTGGCGTTGGAAATCATGAACGCCTGGTCGGTGCCGCCGTTGTCCGGCTTGACGATCAGCTTGCCGGGCGCGAGGTAGCTCATCTTGCCGACCAGCGTGCTCTGCTGGCCGTCGTCGCTGCCGCCGGAGGAACTGGAGGAGCCGGAGGAGTCCGAGGACTCGACGGCCGGGCAGGTGCCGGTCTCCTCACCGATGCTGTTGATCTCGGCGTTGGACCGCGGGTCGCCCGCGTAGTTGATCTGGTCGGTGCACTTCACCCCGGACTGCTTGGCGGCGCCGGACTGCGAACCCGATGACGAGCCCTTGCCGTTGTCGGACGACGTGGAGGCGGCGGGCTGACCGGCCTGCGCGGTGCTCGTGGCGGCCGGGGTGCCGGTGGAGGCGGCGTCGGTGGCGTCCTCGGGTCCGCACGCGGTCAGCGCCAGCCCCGCGACGACGAGTACGGCGGCCGACAGTCCCCAACGAGCAGTCCGGATACGCATGGTGTCCCTCTTTCACTTCGGCGCTTCCCCCACCGGAAGCGGTGGCGGTGCGGGCGGCCCGAGCCCCTCACGAGGTGCCCGCCCTGCTGACAAGATGACCTTGGCACGGCTCATCCGCCCAAGTCAGCGCCTGTTACGTCCCCGTGGCACAACGCCATCGGCGTGACGACAATCGACACAGGAGCATCGCGGGAACCCAGGGAGAGGACCATCCGACGTGTCCGAACAGCAGCCGCCGCCCGGCCCCGGTACCCGCCCCGACCGCTACAAGTGGGTGGCGCTGTCCAACACCAGCCTCGGGATGTTCATGGCGATGGTCGACGCGTCGATCGTCATCATCTCGATGCCCGCGATCTTCCGCGGCATCCACCTCGACCCCTTCGCGGCGGGCAACATCAGCTACCTGCTGTGGATGATCATGGGCTACCTGCTCGTCACCGCGGTGCTCGTGGTGAGCCTCGGACGGCTCGGCGACATCGTCGGCCGGGTGCGGATCTACAACCTCGGCTTCGTCGTCTTCACCCTCGCCTCCGTCGCGCTCTCCTTCGACCCCGCGCGCGGCACGCACGGCGCGCTGTGGCTGATCGGCTGGCGGATCGTCCAGGCGCTGGGCGGCGCGATGCTGATGGCGAACTCCGCGGCGATCCTCACCGACGCCTTCCCGGCCCGCCAGCGCGGCATGGCCCTGGGCATCAACCAGATCTCCGCGCTGTCCGGGCAGTTCATCGGACTCGTGCTCGGCGGGCTGCTGTCGGCGTGGGACTGGCGCGCGGTGTTCTGGGTGAACGTCCCCGTCGGGATCTTCGGCAGCATCTGGGCCTACCGCTCGCTGCGCGAGATCTCCACCCGCAACCCGGCCCGCATCGACTGGTGGGGCAACCTCACCTTCGCGGCGGGCTGCGGGCTGGTCCTGGTCTCCATCACCTACGGCATCCAGCCCTACCGCGGCCACACCATGGGCTGGAGCAGCCCCAAGGTGCTCACCGGGCTGATCGGCGGCGGTGTGCTGCTCCTGGCGTTCGCGCTCATCGAGACCCGGGTCGCGCAGCCGATGTTCCACCTCGGGCTCTTCCGCGACCGGCACTTCGCCGCCGGGAACGCCGCCGCGCTGCTCGCCTCCGTCGCCCGCGGCGGCCTCCAGTTCATGCTGATCATCTGGTTGCAGGGCATCTGGCTGCCGCTGCACGGCTACGCCTTCGAGGACGCCCCGCTGTGGGCCGGCATCTTCCTGCTGCCGCTGACCGCCGGATTCCTGCTGGCCGGCCCGGTGTCGGGAACCCTCTCCGACCGGTTCGGGGTGCGCTGGTTCACCACCGGCGGGCTGGTGCTGTTCGGTTCCAGCTTCGTCGGGCTGCTCCTGCTGCCGATCGACTTCCCCTACTGGGCGTTCGCGCTGCTCATCCTGCTCAACGGGATGGGCTCGGGGATGTTCTCCGCGCCCAACACCTCGGCGATCATGTCGAGCGTGCCCGCCTCGCACCGCGGCGCGGCCTCCGGGATGCGCTCCACCTTCCAGAACTCCGGCACCTCGCTGTCGATCGGCGTCTTCTTCTCCCTGCTGATCGTCGGGCTCGCCGACCGGCTGCCGCACACGCTCCAGGCCGGGCTGCGCGCCCAGGGCGTGCCCGCGGACGTCGCCCACCAGGCGGCGACGCTCCCGCCGGTCTCCACGGTCTTCTCCGCGTTCCTCGGGGTGAACCCCGTCGAGACGCTGCTGAAGCCCTCCGGGACACTGGCGGCCCTGCCCGCGAAGAACCGCGACGTGCTCACCGGCAAGGAGTTCTTCCCGCACCTGATCTCCGCGCCCTTCCACCACGGCCTGGTGATCGTCTTCGCGACCGCGGCGGGCATGTCGCTGCTCGCCGCCACCGCCTCCGCCCTGCGGGGCACCCCGGGCGGTGCGCCGGAGTGACCCGTCCCGGACCGTCCCGGACCGGCGCGGATCAGGCGGAGGCCAGCGCCGCCGGTCCCGCGCCCCGTCCCTGCCGCCGTACGGCCGCGGCCTGCGCGGCGAGGGTGAGCGTACGGGTCAGCGTCATCGCCACCGCCATCAGCAGCAGCGCGTCGGTGAGCGCGTCGGCGGTGACCCGGTGCGCCAGCATCCAGTGCCCGAGCTGCGCGGAGAACCAGTGCTCCGAGCCGTACGAGAAGGCCGCGCGGGCGCCGATCACCACCACCCACAGCGCCGCGTACGCCCATCCGGTACGGCTGACCGGCCGCCCGGTGCGGGGGCTGCGGTAGACATGGGTCAGGCCCGCCGCGCACAGCCCGCACGCCGCCCCGACGACCACCGCGACCACCTCCACCCCCAGCCCGTACCCGCGGGTGGCGGGCGACTCGACGAACAGCGGCACGATCGCCGCCGCCATCAGCAGCGGCCGCAGGATACGGAAGGCGCCGACCTTGCGGTGCGGCCCGAGGTCCGCCTCCAGCACGGCGAAGAGGACGGCGGCGTTGATCACCATGGCCTGGGTGAGCGTGGACATGAGCGGATTCCTGTCATCGAGGCCGGACCTGGGGCCGGCCGTGGCGTACGCGGCGCCCACAGACTCGCCCCCGCACCGGTACGACCGCGCCGTAGCGCGGGGCGAGATCCGGGGTGACCGGCGCCGCCCGCCCGCCGCGCGGTCACCCCGCGCCCTCACCCCCGGGATCACCCCGCGCCTCACCCCGCGGTGTGACGCCCGCGCCCGCCCCGCTCCGTAACGTCGCCGCCGACGGGCCCGACCGGGCCGCCGACACCCACCGGAGGAGCTTCCCGTGCTCGAGGTACTGGCCGTGATCGCGATCGTGGCCTACGTGATCGGCCGCCAGCTCCTCGGCGAGTCGCTGCGCGGCAAGCGGGTCCTGCTGCTGCCCGCGATCCTCGTGGTCGTCGGCCTGACCCGGCTCGACAGCGGCAGCCACCCTGTGCACGCGGCCGACATCGCGTGCCTGGTCGTCAGTGGTCTGATCGCGGCGGCGATCGGCGCCGGCCAGGGCGCGATGATGCGGCTGGAGAACCGCGAGGGCGGCCTGTGGGGGCGGATGCCGGTCCGCGGCCTGCTGCTGTGGGCCGCGCTCGTCGCCTCCCGGCTGGTCATGACCCTCCTGGCGAGCGCGCTGGGCGCCCACGTCGCCGCCTCCACCGCGCCGGTCGTCCTGCTGCTGGGCGTCAACCGGCTCGGCCAGGCCGCGATCATCACCCGCCGCGCCCTGACCGCGGGCATCCCCTTCGCCCGCGAGAAGGACGGCTCCGTCTTCCTCGCCGGCCGGCTCTCCGACCTCGGCGCCCGCCTCACCGGCCGCGACGACGCCGCCCCGCACCGGCCGCGGGCACCGTACGAACGGCAGGACGACCAGTACGGCCAGGCGTACGACCAGGGGTCCGACCAGGCGTACGACCACGGGTACGGTCACGGCTACGACGAGAGTTACGGCCAGGGGCACGGCCCGGCGTACGGCCCGGGCTCCGGCGGCCGGTACGGCGCCCCCGACCGCGGCGGCCGGGGCCACCGCGACGACCGCCGGGCCGCACGGCGTTTCCTGTGACGGCCGCACGGGGCCGGGTCGGGGTCCGGCCGGGGCCCGGCCACGACCCGGCCGACTATCGTGCCGATGTGCTGACCTCCGCGACCTGGCTGATCCGCGCGAGCGCCTACGTCCTGTTCGGTGTCGACCTGTTCACCCACCACGCCTACGGCCCGGTGGAACACCCCTCCGTCGTGGCCGGCTACCTGCTGTCCGGGGCGCTCACCCTCTGGGCGCTGCTGCTCACCCGTGACGAGCACACCGTGCGGCGCACCGTCGTCCAGTCGCTGGCCGCGTCGATCTCGACCGCGGTGGCGGTCCAGCCGGGCGCGACCACGCTGGTGGGCGTCGCCATGATCGCCGTCATCGACGCGGCCACCGGCATCCGGCACTTCGAGGGCTGGTGCGTCTTCGCCTCGGCGGTGCTCGCCGCCGAGGTGGGCCTGCTCTTCAGCGCCGCCGACCCGAAGGCCGCCCAGGGCATCCCGCTGCTGCTCGCCGTGGGCCTGCTCTCGGGCTTCAACCGCCGCGCCTACCGGGTCCGGGCCGAACAGAACAAGGCGCTGCTCGCCCAGGCCGAACGGCTGCGCGCCGAACAGCGCCGGGTCGCCGTGCTCGACGAGCGCACCCGGATCGCCCGCGAGATCCACGATGTGCTCGCCCACTCGCTCGGCGCCCTCGGCATCCAGATCCAGGCCGCCCGCGCCCTGCTGACCGACCACCAGGACACCGAGCGGGCGGTCGAGGTGCTGACCACCGCGCAGCGGATCGCCTCCGACGGGCTGACCGAGACCCGCCGCGCCGTGCACGCGCTGCGCACCGACACCCCGCCGCTCGCCGACGAACTGGCGCGGATGGCCGCCACCCACGAGCAGCGGCACGGGAGTACGGTGACGCTGACCGTGGCCGGCGGCGCGACGGCGCTGCCGCCGGACCAGGCGCTGGCCTTGGTACGCACCGCACAGGAGTCGCTGACCAACGCCGCCAAGCACGCGCCGCACCGGCCCGTGACCGTCGATCTGCGCTATGGGGACCAGGACGTGACGCTGACCCTCACCAACCCGCTCGGCCGCGGCGCCCCGCCCCCGGACGACCCGCCGCGGGACGCTGCCGCACCGGCCGGGCCGGGCGGCACCGGCTTCACCACGGTGGACGGCGGCTACGGCCTGACCGGGATGCGCGAGCGGCTGCTGCTGCTCGACGGCACCCTCACCGCGGGCCCGGTGGACGGCCGCTGGCAGGTCACCGCGCGCGTGCCACGACACGCGCGGGCCACGGCATGACCGGCGCTCCTCCCGCGGCCGGTGGCGCCGCCGGTGCCGCGGCCGGTGAGCCCGCGCTGCGCGTGGTGGTCGCGGACGACCAGGCCGCCGTCCGCGAAGGGCTGGTGCTGATGCTGGACCTGCTGCCGGGCATCGACGTGGTCGGGTCGGCGGCCGACGGGCGGCAGGCGCTGGAGGTGGTCGCCGAGCAGCAGCCGGACGCGATCCTGCTGGACCTGCACATGCCGGTGATGGACGGCATCGAGACCACCCGCCGGCTCACCGCGGACCACCCGGACGTGGCGATCGTGGTGCTCACCACCTACGCCGACGACCGGTCGGTGCTGGAGACGCTGCGCGCCGGCGCGCGCAGTTACCTCACCAAGGACGCGGACCGGCTGCACATCGCGCAGACGCTGCGCAGCGCCACCGCCGGGCTGACGGTGCTGCACCCCCAGGTGCAGGCCACCCTGCTGGCCGCGACCGGCCCGAACGCCGCGCCGGACTCCGGTACGGCGCCCGAGGCGGACCCCGACGGGGAGCCGGCGCGGCGCGGCGCGCTCCCGGACGGGCTGACCCGGCGCGAGGCCGAGATCCTGACGCTGATCGCCCGCGGCCGGAACAACGCCGAGATCGCCCGCGACCTCTTCCTCAGCGGCAACACCGTGAAGACCCACATCAACCGGATCTTCGCCAAGACCGGCTCCCGCGACCGCGCGGCCGCCACCCGCTACGCCCGTCAGCACGGCCTGGACTGACCCCCGCACAGCTCCCCCGGACAAGTGGCCCCGAACAACGGGCCCCGGACACACACGTGGGCGGCCCCTCCGATCGAAAGGGAGGAGTCGCCCGCGCTTTTCTCTCCGGTGCGCTACCGGCTTTTCTTGCCGACCGCTCTTACGAGCGGGCACCGGTCAGGTACGGACCCTTCGCTTCATCAGGCCCATGCCCATGGTGGCCAGACCAAGCAGGCACGCAACACCACCAACTACCGCGTTGTTCCAGATCGTCTTGTGGATGTCGGCGTTACCCGACACCACCCACGGGGCGATGATCGTCCACACGCCGATCGCGATCGCGACCCAGCCGAGTCCGTGGGTCCGCTCCAGAACCGAGCCGTATCCCATGGCCAGCACGGCCAGGGCGATGCCCACCACGAGGTTGGTGACCCGCAGGCTGGTGAGGCCCGTGAAGCCCACCACCCAGGGCGAGATGGCCAGATACAGGCCGGTGAGCAGGCACAGGCCCTCGATGACACCGGCCATCGGCTTGTTCCCCACCACCGCGTACTGGTCCCGCAGGGACCTGATGTCCGGGTGGTCCTCCATGGTGGAGCGCGTCGACGGAGACGTCGGCGAATGAGTCGAATCGGTGGCCATCTAAGCCACCTCCCTTTCGCATGTGCAGTCGCTTCTGACGCCGGATGTCCTTCGGTTCTCCATCCCGAAGCTGCCGCATCCTTACTCAGCGTAAAACTCCTGGCGGCTTTGTGGCCACCCGACGCCGTGACGGTTTGCCCGCATTGGCGGTCCTTTGGACTGCCTACCCACGGGTCCCGGGTCGAACACGCCCCAAATCCGCATCGATCGCAAGTTTTGCGATATTCGCGGCGGCCGCGGCATTTGATACCGGAGTCGCCGCCTCGCCGTCCGCGGGCGCCACCTTCGGCGCGGCGTCCACCAGCACGGCGGCAGCCTCGCGGGCGACGGACGCGGCCGTGGGGTCCCGGTCCAGCTGGGAGCTGAGGGTGGCGCCGTCGTAGAGGAGGTGCAGCTGACGGGCGAGGCCCTGGGGGTCGGCGACCCCCGCCTCCGCGGCGAGTTCGGCGAACAGGCCCCGCATCCAGGCGCGGTACTCGTCCGTCGCCTTCTCCACGGAGCCACCGCGCGGCGCTTCGGCGCTGGCCGCGGCGAACGCGCAGCCGTTGTACCCCGGGGAGGTGATCAACTCGCCCTGCGCGTCGAACATGCCGAGCAGCCGCTCCCGCGGGGTGCGGAACCGGGTCAGGACCCGGGTGATCCGGTCGACGCTGCGCTCCCGCCGGTAGTCCAGGTAGGCCCGGACCAGGCTCTCCTTGCTGCCGAAGCAGTTGTACAGGGACGCCTTGGCCACCCCGGCGTGCTCGATGACGCGGTCGATGCCGACCGACTGCACGCCTTCCGCGTAGAACAGCTCGTTGGCCGCCAAGAGCAGGCGTTCGCGGGCGGAGGTCCTCGCCGGCCTGGACTCCTTCGCCGGTCCTTCCGGCACGGCCTTCTGCACCATCCCGATCACCTCTCAGACAACCCTGTCTAGTCTATCGCGGCACCGTACCGGAGGAACGGTCCGACGGCCGGGTATTCGGCCCGGCGCGCCGGGTCAGCTCTCGCGGACCGCCTGGGGAGTGCGGCGGCCGAGCAGCAGGGCGGCGAGCGCCGCCGCGGCCAGCACGATCACCGCGGCGCCGTACTCCCGGACGGTGTCGAGCAGACCGCCGCCATGGACCACCAGCACGCCGGCGATCACCGCGGGCACCCCCATGCCGAGGTAGGAGACCACATACAGCAGCGAGAGCACCCCGGCCCGTTCGTGCGGCTCCACCAGCGGGACGACCAGGCGGATACCGCCCTGGAACCCGGCGCCGAAGCCGAACCCGGCCACCGCGCTGCCCACGAAGAAGCCAGTCACCGCACCGGCGCCGCCCCCGCCCGAGCCTATGGACAGCACGGTCACGGCCACCCCGACGATCAGCGCGATCACGCCGGCCACCATCACGGTGCGGCTCGCGGTCTCCCGCAGCAGCGGCACGGACAGGGCGGCGGCCCCGGCCAGCACGAACAGCCCCAGCCCGCCGTAGACCACCGAGTCGGAGTGCACCAGGCGGCTGGTGATCGCCGGGCCGAGCGAGCCGTAGAAGCCCGCGAGCGACCAGACCGCGAAGAGCACGGGCGCGGCGACGGCGATCGCACCGCGCGCGGAGCGCGGCAGCTTGATCTCCGGCACCATGCTGGACAGCGCGCCGTGCTTGCGGGTCACCGGCTCCCGGAGCGCCGCCACGCCCAGCGCCTGGAGCGCGAAGATGCCGAGCAGCAGGTAGTAGACGAGGTGGGTGGGCGCGGGCAGGAACCGCACCACCAGCCCGGAGACCAGCGCGCCGACCGCGGTCCCGATCGGGGGCGCGAAGGAGTTGGCGACCGAGCCCTTGATCCGGTCGATGTCGAGCAGACCGGCGCCTATCGCGCCGAGCGCGGCACCCGTCGCGACGCCCTGGACCACCCGGCCCGCCATCAGCACGCCGACCCCGCCCGCGGTGGCGAACACCACCATGGCGACCGCCTGCGCGGCGAGCGCGACGAACAGCACGGGCTTGCGCCCTATGTGGTCGGAGATCTTCCCGAAGATCAGCAGGGACACCAGCACCGCGACCGCGTAGACGCCGAAGACGACGGTGGTGGTGATCGGCGAGAAGCCCCACTCGCCTTGGTACACCGCATAGAGCGGGGTGGGGGCGCTGGAGGCGGCGAGCAGCGAGATGATGATCGACGCGAGCAGGACCAGCGCGGCGGTGGGTCCGAGATGCCGCCCACCGCCGGGTGCCGCGCCCGGCGCGGCACCCGGCGCCGCAGGCGTCGGCGCACTCCTCCTCCGGGTGGCTGCCTCACTGGCCGGGGGGACGGACATGGCTTCTCCCTTGTGAATCCCTCGGGGAACTGAACAGACCTGTCTAGTAGCTTGTTCTGAGACTAGACAGACAGGTCTACCCATGTCAAGGCGAGGTTTGTCCGCCGTACGAGTGGTCAGCCGACAGGAAGGCAGCACTGAGCCGCACCCGCGAGGAGGCGCCGTGACCACCGACCGCCGGGCTACCCGCGGCGACCGCCGCCGCGACCGCCTCGCCACCTATCGCCGCAAGCGCGACTTCGCCCGTACGGCCGAGCCGCGCGGCGGCGGCACTCCCGCGGGCGGCGGCCCCGCCTACGTCGTGCAGATCCATGACGCGACCCGCACCCACTTCGACTTCCGGCTGGAGGTCGACGGCGTGCTCAAGTCGTGGGCGGTGCCCAAGGGGCCCTCGACCGACCCGCGGGACAAGCGGCTCGCGGTGCCGACGGAGGACCACCCCATGGAGTACCGCGACTTCGAAGGGGTCATCGAGGCGGGCGAGTACGGCGGCGGGACCGTGATCGTCTGGGACGCGGGCGGCTACCGCAACGCCAGCACCGACCGGTCCGGCCGCGAGATCCCCTTCGCCGAGGCGCTGGCCCGCGGCCACGCCTCCTTCCGGCTGGTCGGCGGAAAGCTGCGCGGCCGCTGGTCGCTGACCCGCTTCCGGTCCGGCGAGCCCGGCACCGAGGACGACAGCGGGCACGCCGAGGGCGAGGCGTGGCTGCTGGTCAGGGCGGCGGAGGAGGACGTGCGCCGCGCCCGGCGCCGCGGCACCCCCGACCCGCACCTGGCCCGCAGCACGCGGACCGGCCGCACCCTCGCGCAGGTCGCCGAGGCGGGCGGCCCGACCTGGCACTCGGACCGTTGACCCCCGCCGCCAGGGGCGCCGGCCCCGTCCCGTCCGCCGCCGCGGTGCCCGCGCACCTGTTGCGCCCGGCCGACCCGGCGCGGGCCGGGGTGCCGCCCGCGCCGATGCTCGCCACGCCGAGCAACCGCCGTTCGTTCGACGACCGCTGGCTGTTCGAGCGGAAGCTCGACGGGGTGCGGGTGCTGGCCGTACGGGACGCGGACGGGGTGCGGCTGCTGTCGCGCACCGGGCGGGACCTGGGGGCGACGTACCCCGAGGTGGTGGCGGCGCTGGCGGCGCAGCCCTGCGCGGAGTTCACGGTGGACGGCGAGGTGGTGGCGCTGCGGGCGGGCCGCACGGACTTCGCGCGGCTCCAGCAGCGGATGGGGCTGACCGACCCGCGGGCGGTGCGGGCCAGCCCGGTGGCGGTCCACTACTACGTCTTCGACCTGCCGGCGCTGGCCGGCTGGGACACCACCCGGGTGCCGCAGCGGACCCGGAAGGCGCTGCTGCGGGACGCGTTGGAGTTCGGCGGCCCGCTGCGGTACACCGCGCACCGCAACTACGACGGCGACACCCCGGCGCTGCTCGCGGACGCCTGCGCGCGGGGCTGGGAGGGGCTGATCGCCAAGCGCGCGGACGCCGCGTACCAGCCGCGCCGCTCGCACGACTGGCTGAAGCTGAAGTGCCTGGCGGGGCAGGAGTTCGTGGTGGGCGGCTTCACCGAGCCGTCGGGCTCGCGGATCGGCTTCGGCGCGCTGCTGGTGGGCTACCACGACGACGACAGCGGCGCGGGCGGCGCGCTGCGCTACGCGGGCAAGGTCGGCACCGGCTACCGCGACCGCCTGCTGCGGGAGTTGCGGGCGCGGCTGGAGGCGCTGGCCCGGCCGTCGTCGCCCTTCGCCGACCCGGTGCGCGAGCGGGCGGCGCACTGGGCGGAGCCGGTGCTCGTGGCGCAGGTGGCCTTCACCGAGTGGACCGGGGACGGGATGCTGCGCCATCCCCGCTTCCTGGGGCTGCGGGACGACAAGGACCCGGCGGACGTGGTCCGGGAGGCGCCGGCCGATTGAATGTTCGGGCGCGGGGATGCCGTTGCCGCGGCGGCAGTTACTACAGTGACGGGATGAATGTGGCGATGTGGGGTGAAGCGGCCGGCCAGGGCTGGCCGCAGATCGGGGAGTTGGGGCTCGCGTTCGTCCTGTCGGCGGCGATCGGCCTCGAACGCGAGGTGCGCCAGAAGAGCGCGGGGATGCGGACGCACACGCTCGTCGGGCTCGGTTCGGCGTTGATCATGCTGGTGTCGAAGTACGGTTTCGGCGACGTGCTCGGCGGCCACACCGTGCTGGACCCCTCGCGGGTGGCGGCGCAGATCGTCTCCGGGATCGGCTTCATCGGCGGCGGGCTGATCTTCGTCCGGCAGGACGTGGTGCGCGGGCTGACCACGGCGGCGGTGGTGTGGATGACGGCCGCGATCGGCATGGCGGCGGGCGCGGGGCTGCCGGTGCTGGCGCTGGTGGTGGCCGCCGCGCACTTCGTGATCGTGCTCGGCTTCGCGCCGCTGGCCGCCCGCATCCCCGGTTCGACCCGCTCCCCCGCGTGGCTGCGGCTGGACTACGAGGACGGCCGCGGGGTGCTGCGGACCGCGCTGGAGTCCTGTACGAACATGGGTTTCAACGTCGTCGACCTGTCCGCCGAGCACGACCACGAGCCGGAGCAGCGCGGGACCGTCACGGTGTTCCTGACCGTGCAGGGTCCGCGGCCGGTGGTGGAGCTCGCGTCGGCGCTCGCGGAGCTCAGGGGCGTACACCGGGTGAGTACGACGCAGGACGACGCGATCGAGTAGCTTCCGGACGCCCCTGCTTACTCAGTTGCTTGCCCCCAGCAATTAATATAAGTTGCTGAAGGCAAACAAATACTTATCGGACAACAGGGGGCGAGGGCGACGGATACCGAAACGGACGCGGCCGACCCTTCCGACGTGATACAGGAGAGCGCGGCCGTCGGCGACGAGATGGCGCGGCTGACGCGGCTGATCGGCGCCTGGAAGCAGCGGGCCCGGGACGAGGGCTGGGGCGACCGGGTGCTGCTGGGCCGGCTCGCCGAGGGCGGCCCGCGCCGGGCCACCGACCTGGCCGCCGACACCCTGCTCGACCTGTCCACCGTGAGCCGGCAGATCCGTTCGCTGGTCGAACGGGGCCTGGTCGAGCGGCGCCCCGACCCCGAGGACGGCCGCGGCGCCCTGCTCTCCCCGACCGGGGAGGGGCTCGCCGCCGTGCAGCGCTACCGCGCGCAGCGCGACCAGAAGCTGGCCGAGGCGCTCGCCGCCTGGCCCGCCCGGGACCGCCGGGAACTCGGCCGCCTGCTGGCCCGGTTCAACGACGACTTCGGCGAGCAGTACGTACGGCCCGTGTGCGCGCCGGGCCACGACCGCGTGCCGGCCCCCGCGCAGGGCGCCGGCGCGCCGGGCGGCACCGCCGCCCCCTCCGACCTCAGCACCGCCACCGGGCCCGCATCCCGGGTCAGATCCAGGAGAACGTCACGTGAGCAGTAGCAGCCGGACCTCACCACCGTCAGGGGCGGCCCCGGAGCCGGCGGCGCCCGCGGCCGCCGCCGCGCCGGGCGGGCTGACGCACCGCCAGATCCTGACCATCCTCAGCGGCCTGATGCTGGGCATGTTCCTGGCCGCCCTCGACCAGACCATCGTCAGCACCGCGATCCGGACCATCGCCGACGACCTGCACGGGCTGAACCAGCAGGCGTGGACCACCACCGCCTACCTGATCACCTCGACCATCGCCACGCCGCTGTACGGCAAGCTGTCCGACATACACGGCCGCAAGCCGTACTTCATCGCGGCGATCAGCATCTTCATCGTCGGCTCGGTGCTGTGCACCTTCTCCACCTCGATGATCGAGCTGGCGGTCTTCCGGGCCTTCCAGGGCCTCGGGGCCGGCGGTCTGATGTCGCTGGCGCTGGCGATCATCGGCGACATCGTGCCGCCGCGCGAACGGGCCCGCTACCAGGGGTACATCCTGGCGGTCTTCGCCACCTCCAGCGTGGCCGGCCCGCTGATCGGCGGGTTCCTCGCCGGGCAGAACTCGGTGCTGGGCATCGCCGGCTGGCGCTGGGTCTTCCTGGTCAACGTGCCGATAGGGATCATCGGGCTGTTCGTGGTCGCCCGGGTGCTCAACGTGCCGCACACCCGGCGGGACCACCGGATCGACTGGTGGGGCGCGCTGACCATCGTGGTCGGCCTGGTGCCGCTGCTGCTCATCGCCGAGCAGGGCGAGACGTGGGGCTGGCTGTCGACGCGCGCGCTGCTCTGCTACGTGATCGGCGTCGTCGGCGTGGTGTCCTGGATCTTCGTCGAGCGCAGGATGGGCGACGAGGCGCTGATCCCGATGCGGCTGTTCCGCAACAACGTCTTCAGCCGCACCAGCCTGCTGAGCCTGCTCGTCGGCATGGCGATGTTCGGCGGGCTGCTGATGATCCCGCAGTACCTCCAGATCGTGAAGGGCGCCAGCCCGACCCGGTCGGGCCTGGAGATGCTGCCGCTGATGCTCGGGATGATGGCCGCCTCGATCGGCACCGGCCAGGCCACGTCGCGGACCGGGCGCTACAAGATCTTCCCGGTGATCGGCACCGCGCTGATGGTCGTGGCGATGCTGCTCTTCCACTTCAAGGTGCAGTGGGACACCCCGCTGCCGGAGACCATGGGCTTCATGCTGCTCATGGGCGCCGGGCTCGGCCTGACCATGCAGACGCTGGTGCTGTCGGTGCAGAACGCGGTGCCACCGCAGGACATGGGCACCGCGACCGCGTCGGCGACGTTCTTCCGGCAGCTCGGCGGCACCGCGGGCACCGCGATCTTCCTGTCCGTGCTGTTCAGCACGGTCGGCGGGAAGATCACCACGGCGCTCGGCAAGGCGAAGTCGCACCCGGACTTCCAGAAGGCGGTCGCCGCGCACCCGGACGCGCTGTCGCCGAAGAGCGCGAAGTCGGTGGTCACCGACTCGTCGTTCCTCAAGCACCTCGACCCGGCGCTGGCGGCGCCCTTCAAGCAGGGCTTCGCCGACTCGATGCACCTGGTGTTCATCATCGTCGCCGGGGTCGCCCTGCTGGCGTTCCTGCTGATGCTGACGATCAAGGAGGTCCCGCTGCGCCGGCTGTCCGGCGCGCAGGCGCGGGCCCAGGCCGAGGCGGAAGCGGCGGCGGCCACGGAGCTGTGACCTGACCCCCGCCCCGGCGGTCAGTGCAAGGCGGTTTCCCGTACCCCCGGCCGGGGGCTCGGGGAGCCGCCTTTGCGCTGCGGCGAGCGGAGGGACAGCAGCGTGATGAGCGCCGCGATGAGCAGCCCGAGGACACCGCTGACCGGGCCGGTGCCCCAGCCGAGGCCGCCGTGGGCGGTGGAGGCGCCCATCCAGTCGGCGAAGGAGGCGCCGAGCGGGCGGGTCAGCACGTAGGCGGTCCAGAAGGTGGCGACCGGGTCGGCCCGGAAGCCGAACCGGGCCGCGGCGGGCACCGCGATCAGCGCGGCGAACAGCACGCCGGAGGAGAAGTAGCCCAGGTGCAGGCCGCCCGCGGTGAGGTCGCCGACGGCGGTGCCCAGCGCGAACGTGGCCAGCACCGTGGCCCAGTAGTAGGTCTCGCGCCGCCGGGTGCGGATGCTGTGGATAGACAAGGTGCACTCGCTGCGGTACCAGGCGGTGAGCAGCGCCGCGAGGATCACCGCGAAGGCGGCCGCCGAGACCGCGTAGGGCACGCCCGCCACCACGTGCACGACGTCCGCGGCCATGGTGCCGAAGACGCTCACCATGACGATCGCCGACCAGTACGTCCACGCCGAGTAGCGGGTGGCGCGGAACTGGAGCGCCAGCAGGCCGGCCAGCCCGAACAGCCCGATCGCCCCGGCGCCGACCGGCCCCAGGACGCGGCCGAGGTAGTCCGAGGTGGTCTCGCCCATTCCGGTGGTGAGCACCTTGGTCAGCCAGAACAGCGCGGTGGCCTCGGGTACCTTGGACAGGGCCAGTTCGGCCCCGGCGCCGACGGCCGCCCCCGTCCTGCCCGCGCCGCCACCGCCGCCGTGTCGGGACCGCTTCACGAGGCCGCCGCCTTCCTGGCGCCGCGCGGCGCCGTCCTCCAGCCATGTCTGACTACAGGACTGTAGACGGAAAACGGCGGTGGTGAGTTCCCTGGGTCGGCGTCCGGGGGAAGGCCCGAGGTCAGCGGCCGGGCGGGCGGCGGACCACGACCGTGCGCGCGGCGGTGTCGAACGTGCTGTGGTGGTACGGCCGCCGGGCCAGGACGTGGCCGAGCCGGCTGAGCACGACCACCACGTTGACCCCCGGGACCAGCCAGCCCAGGGTCGCCATGGCGCGGGCCCGCCGTACCGCCTGCCGCCAGGTCGGGCGGGTGTGGCCGTCCCACAGCCGGGCCAGCCGCAGCCCGGTGAGCAGCATGCCGGGGGTGCCGCCGCACAGGGTGGCGAACACCGCGCCGTAGCAGGTCAGCCAGCCGAAGCCGAGCAGCCAGAAGGCGAGCAGGAAGCAGCCCTGGCCATGGCGGTCCACCGCGTACTGAAGCGCGGCGGCCAGCGCGCCGGGCACCGCCAGCGAGGCCGCGGCGATCAGCAGATCGAGCAGGAGCGCGGTGAACCGCCGGGCAGTGGGGGCGAGTTCGACGGTGGTGACGTCACGGCCGCCGTTCGGCGCCCGCCCGGCCAGCCCCGCGCACGCGTACGCCGTACGGGACCGCTCGGGGGGTTCGGCGGTGAGCGGGTGCCGCCTTCGCTGCGCCTCGCGGGCCCGTTCGGCCCGTGCGATCCGGTCCGCGCCGCGCGCACCCTCCAACGACCCCATCGCTCCCCGCTCTTGACGGCTCGGGCGGACCGCACGCCACCAACGGCACGGCCGCCGGGGCGCTTCCTCGCACGGCCCCCGCCGCGCCCCGCGTCATGATCTTCCCAGGTGCGCGTTCCGCCGCAATCCCCGGGGAACCAAAAGGCCGGGAAAAGCGTCTCGGGCCGCCGCTACGGGCAACACACCTCCCTCCGCGGCGAGTTCTCCCGCACCGCGGCGGACCCGTCACACGTCACGCGTCACACGCCGAGGAAGCGGTACGCGCCGACGAGCGCGGCCTCGCCGCGGGTGAGGGTGCCGGGCACGACGCGGTCGCCGATGCCGCGCTGGAACTCCTGGAAGGCGCTCGCCGTCCGCAGCGGGTCGCCCGCGCCCTCGGTGAGCGCGACGTGGACGAAGGTCACGCCGTCGTCGAGCCGGAAGGTCGCGTACCGCAGACCGCCGGGTTCGCCCGCGGCCAGTTCGGCGTAGACCTTCTCCACCAGCCGCTGGTTCTCCTCGGCGGCCTCGGCCCGTACCTGGTACCTGATGATCGCGATCGTGCTCATGAACGGCCTCCGTCGGGTCTCCCGCGCCGGCCCGGATGCCGGGGCGGTGTGCGTCCTCTCCTTCTTCGACCCCGGCCGCGGGCGCGGTTCACCGGTCGCGGGCCCGGGAAGCCGTCCGCAACCCGACCGCAACCCGAAGAGCCCCTCCGCCGACCGGTGAACGAGGCGGCCCCCGCGAGTCGATACCGCCAGGCCCCCTTTACCGGAAGGACCACTCACCATGAGCATCACCGCGCGGCCGGGACCGCCCGCGCCACTGGGCTGGGTACTCGCCGCCACGGCGGCGGCCAGCCTGATCGTCGCCCTCGACCAGCTCGTCGTCGCCACCGCCCTCCAGACGATCCGCCACGACCTCGGCGCGTCCATGGCCGGACTGGAGTGGACGGTCAACGCGTTCAGCCTCAGCTTCGCCGCGCTGATGATCCCCGGCGCGGAACTCGGCGACCGGATCGGCCGCAAACGGGCCTACCTGCTCGGCCTGATCGTCTTCGCGCTGGCCTCCGCGGCCTGCGCGCTCGCGCCGAACGTCGGGACCCTGATCACCGCCCGGGTCGTCCAGGGCGCCGGCGGGGCGCTGATCCTGCCCGCCTCGCTCGCGCTGCTCACCGCGGCGACGCCCGGCCACCGGCGCGGCACCGTGATGGGGATCTACGCCGCCGTCACCGGACTGGCCGTCGTCGGCGGTCCGTTGGTCGGCGGCGCGGTGGCCCAGGGCCTTGCCTGGCAGTGGATCTTCTGGATCAACGTCCCGTTGATCGCGCTCGTCCTGGTCGTCGCGTCGGCCAAGCTGACCGAGGAGAAGGGCGGTTCGACCCGGCCCGACCTGCTGGGCCTGCTACTGGCCGCGGGGTCGATGTGCGCGATCGTGTGGGGTCTGGTCCGCTCCGGCGCGGCCGGCTGGTCCGGAGCGGAGGTGGTGGGCACCCTGACCGGCGGCGCGGTGCTGCTGGCGGCGTGTATCGGGTGGGAACTGCGGGCCAGCCGGCCGATGCTGCCCATGCGGCTGTTCGGGAACCGCGCGTTCGCGGCCGGCAACCTGTCGGCGCTGCTGCTCACCGCGTCGCTGTTCGCCACCGTCTTCTTCCTCGCCCAGTTCCTCCAGGTGGCCCTGGGCAACTCGCCGCTCGGCGCGGGCGTCCGGTTCCTGCCGTGGACGGTGCCGCTGTTCTTCGTCGCCCCCGTCGCCGGCCGGTTGCAGGACCGGATCGGTGCCCGGGTGCTGATCTCGGCGGGGCTGGCGCTCCAGGGCGCCGGGCTGGTCTGGCTGGCGGTCGCGGCCCACCGGCACGGCCCGTACAGCGAGATGGCCGCGGCCCTGATGGCCTCCGGGGTCGGCACCTCCATGGCGATGCCGGCCCAGCAGACCGCGGTGATGAGCGCGGCACCGCCCTCGTCGATGGGGAAGGCGGCCGGCACGTTCAACACGGTGCGGCAGGTCGGCGGGGCGCTCGGCATCGCGGTCGCCGCCGCGGTGTTCGCCGCACACGGCAGCGACCGCTCCCCGGCGGACTTCACCGACGGGTTCACCGCGGCGATCGCCACGACGGCGGTCCTCGCCTTCGCCGGCGCGGTGACCGGCCTGTTCGCGCCGGGACGCGCGAAGCGTACGGAAGCGGGTACGGATTCGGGTGCGGGTTCCCGTACGGGAGCGGGGCCGGGCGCGGAGACGCGCGACGGCGGTGCGGCCAACTCGCCTGCCGAGGAAGGGGAGTTCGATGTCAGGTGACGCCGACACGCCGACCGGCGGCCCCTTCGCCGAACTGGCCGACCCCTACCGCGGCGAGCTGCTCGCGCACTGCTACCGCATGGTCGGCTCCCTGCACGACGCCGAGGACCTGGTCCAGGAGACGCTGCTGCGGGCCTGGCGCGGCTACCCGAAGTTCAACGGCCACTCCTCGCTGCGGACCTGGCTCTACCGCATCGCCACCAACACCTGCCTCACGGCGCTCGGCAGCACCCACCGCCGGGTGCTCCCCTCCGGCCTCGGCACCGGGGTGCCCGACGCCGGTCCGGCCGAACTCCCGCACCTGGACCGCGTCTCGTGGCTGGAGCCCGCGCCGACGTCCGCGCTCGCCGGGCCGGCGCGGGCGGACGACCCAGCCACGGTCGTGGCACTGCGGGACAGCACCCGGCTCGCGCTGGTCGCGGCCTTCCAGAAGCTCCCGGTGCGGCAGCGCGCCGCCCTGCTGCTGGTCGAGGTGGTCGGCTACACCCCGGCGGAGGCGGCGGAGGCGCTGGGGGTGACCGTCACCGTCGTCCGCAGCCTCCTCCAGCGGGCACGGGCGACCCTGGCCGTCGACGTGCCGGTGCAGGACCGGGTGGTCGCCCCGCCCGACCTGGACTCCGGTCTGCTGCACCGCTACCTGCGGGCGTTCGAGGCCGCGGACGTGGCGGCGCTGGCCGAACTGCTCGTGGCGGACGTGGAGTACGAGATGCCGCCGATCCCCGTCTGGTTCCGCGGCCGCGCGGCCGTGCTCGACCACCATGTCCGCCGGGTGTTCAGCCGGGCCCGCCGGGGCCTGGCGACGTCGGCGAACGGCTACCCGGCGGTCGCGACGTACACCGAGGCGGACGACGGGACGTTCACCGCGCACGCCATCCAGGTGGTCGAGCCGCGCGGCGGGCTGGTGGCGCGGATCACCGTGTTCCTCGGGGACGGGCTGTTTCCGGGCTTCGGGCTGCCGTTGACGCTGCCGCCGCGGCGGCCATGACCGGGGCACCGCACGCGCTCGACCTCCTCGTCCGGTCCGCCCGCGTCATGCGGGGCTGCCTGGACGGGGCCCTGCGGGCCGATCCGGCCGGCCCCACCCCGTGTTCCGCCTGGGACCTGGGCACGCTGGTGCTGCACGTCGCGGACTCGGCCGAGGTGCTGGCCGAACTCCTCGGCGACAGCGGCCCCGTGCCCGTCTCCCGGACGGACGTCGGCTGCGTCCGGGCCGGGTTGGCGGTCGAGGAGCTGATCACGGTGGCCGGGCGGGCGCCGCGCGGGCGGCGGGACGTCGAGCTGACCGCGCTGACCGGTGCGTTCGAACTGGCCGTGCATGCCTGGGACATCGGCGCGTCGACCGGTGTGCCGGCGCCGCTGCCCGCGGACCTCGCCAGCACCCTGCTCGCGCTGGCCCCGGTCGTGCTGGGCGATGTCGAACGCGCGGGGCTCTTCGGCGCCGGCCGGCCGCCGTCGCCGGCGCAGTGCACCGACACCGACCGGCTGCTCGCGCTGTTCGGCCGGTGCGGCACGTCCGCCCGCTGACCGCGTCCCCCGCCGGCGGGCGGCAGCCGCGGGCGGGCGGACTCAGGTCACCAGGCCCTGGCGGTAGGCGTAGACGACGGCCTGGACGCGGTCGCGGAGGTGCAGCTTGGCGAGGATGCGCGAGACGAACGTCTTCACGGTCTCCTGGCTGATGGTGAGGGCCGCGGCGATCTCGCTGTTGGACAGCCCCTCGGCGATCAGCCGCAGCACCTCCGCCTCCCGCGGCGTGAGCGGCGTCTGCGGGGCCGGGCCGTCGGCGGGGCGGATACGGGCGGCGTAGCGGCCGACGAGCTGCCGGGTCACCTCCGGGTCCAGGAGGGCCGCGCCGGAGGCGACCGTCCTGATGCCGCTGAGCAGCCGGGCCGGCGGGGCGTCCTTGAGCAGGAAACCACTGGCACCGGCGCGCAGCGCCTCGTAGACGTACTCGTCGAGGTTGAAGGTGGTCACCACGAGCACCTTGACGGGGTGCGCGACGCCCGCGCCGGCCAGTTGCCGGGTGGCCTCGATGCCGTCGAGGACCGGCATGCGCACGTCCATCAGGACGAGGTCGGGACGCAGCCGCCCGGCGAGGTCGACGGCGGTCCGGCCGTCGCCGCACTCGCCGACGACCTCCAGGTCGGGCTGGGCGCCGATGATCGTCACCAGGCCGGTGCGGACCAGCATCTGGTCGTCGCAGACCAGCACGCGGATCGGGGCGCTCACGACGGGCTCCCGGCGGGTATCCGCGCGTGGACGACGAAGCGGCCGTCGGGGCCGGGTCCGGCGCGGAACTCGCCGCCCAGGACGCCGACGCGTTCGCGCAGCCCGGCCAGGCCGCGGCCGCTGCCGCCGAGTTCCGCGGCGCGGGCGGCCCCGGCGGCGCGGGCCGCGGTCGGCGCGGTGCCGGGTCCCGGGTCGGTGCCGACCTCCACGGTGATCTCCTTCCCGGCGTGCCGCACGCGGACCGACGTACGGCTGCCGTGGGCGTACTTGAGGGCGTTGGTGAGGGCTTCCTGGACGACGCGGTAGGCGACCAGGTCGGAGCTGCCGGCCGGTTCTGGCGGGGCGCCCTCCTCGGTGAACTCCACCGGCTGGCCGGCCCGTCGGGTCTGCTCGACGAGGGTGGCCAGCCGCCCGACGACCGGGGTGCGGTCGCCGGCCGGCTGGTAGGGGTCCAGCAGGTCCAGCAGGTGCCGCAGGTCGGCGGCCGCCAGCCGGCCGGTGTCGGTGACCGCCGACAGGGCCTGGTCGAGCCGGTCCGGGTCAGCGGTCAGGTAGCGCGCGGCCTCGGCCTGGACGACCATCGCCGTGACGTGGTGGGTCACCACGTCGTGCAACTCGCGGGCGATGCGGGTGCGTTCGGCGCTGCGGGTGTCCTCGGCGACGCGGCGGCGGCGCTCGGCCTCCGCGGCCCGGTTGGCGCGCAGCCAGGCGCCCGCGCCCCAGGCCAGGGCCAGTGCGAGGTAGAACGCCACGAAGCCGCTGACGGACTCGCCGTCGGCGATCCGGGCCAGCGCCACCGCCAGCGCCGCGTAGCCGGCGGTGAACGCCGCTGCGACCAGGCGCCGTCGACCTCCCACGCGGTATCCCGCGAGCAGCAGGGCCAGCGGCAGCGCGGTGCCGGCCACCGAGTGGTAGCCGCGCAGCTGGTCGACGCAGAAGCCCGCCGAGACCAGCGCGAGGCAGTGCACGGGCCACCGGCGGCTGAGGACGAGCGGCAGGCACTCCAGGGCGATCGTGACGACCGCTAGGGCGCCGAAGTGGCGGTCGGCCACGCCGCCGAGCTGCGTCCCGTGGCCGTGCGGCTCGGCGAGCAGGGACGCGGCGAGCAGGCCGGGCCCGAGCGGGACGTACCAGGTGGCGGCGCCGACCCGCCGCCACCGCTCGGGCACCCGCCACCGTGCGGACGGCCGCCACCGCTGCGGCATCGGGACTTGGGTCACCGGGCGACTGTAGCGGCGGCCGGGACGGCGGCGGCGACGCGCCGGCGCGGGGGCAGGACGTGGCCGCGGCGGCGGGCCAGCAGCAGGAAGCCGAGCGTCACCAGCGAGCAGAACACCACGGAGTACAGGCTGCCTTCGGGGCCGAAGGAGCCGCCGGTGACCAGCGCGTGGCCGGACGACGTGGTGGAGTCCAGCAGGCCCTTGCTCGCGCCGTTGCCGGAGGCTTCGGTGCTGAAGACGCCGGACTCGGCGAAGTTCCAGGCGAAGTGCAGGCCGATCGGCACCCACAGCTTGCGGGTCGCTATGTAGGCGGCGCCGAGCATTCCGCCGCCCTCGATCGCGATGGCGACCGCGCCCCACACGGTGGCGTCGGCGTTGGTCAGGTGCTGCGCGCCGAACACCGCGCTGACGGCCACCAGCGCCGTCCAGGTGCCGAAGCGGCCCTCGACGATCCGCAGCAGCACACCGCGGAACATCAGTTCCTCCGTCGCGGCGGCCGCGGCCATGAAGCCGAACAGGCCGACGGCGCCGGTCACGCTGCCGCGGCCGTGCACGTGGTAGTAGCCCATGCCCGCGATGTCGGTGATCACCAGGCCGAACGCCACGGCGCCGATCAGCATGCCGCGGACGAGCCCGCCGGCCGCGCCCTGCCGGGAGACCTCCAGTGACGGCCGGTGCTCGGTCCGCCGCACCACCCAGCCGTAGACGAGCACCGCGAGCACCGCGGTGGCGACGCCGGCGGCGCACCTGGCCGGCCAGGCCCCCTCCACCGCACCGAGGACCTGCCCGCCGGCGAAGGCGACCACCGCCACCGCCCCGAGTTGCCACACCAGCTTCATCGACGCCACCCTCCGATCCCGACCGCGGCGGGTCCACCGCGGTTGACCGGAACGCTACGGAGCGGGCGGGCCGGAATCGTCACCATGAAGTGCGCACTCCCGCGTAGCTCCTGCGGGGGACGGCGACCCCGTCAGCGGCCCGGTGGGGGGCCGTATCCCCTTGACGCGGCGGCCCCGGGCGCGCCGGTGGGGCTCCCCGCGGTCGGCGGGGAGCCCCAGGGCGGCCGGGGCCGGATCAGCCGTGGACCAGGCCGAGGAGGAAGCGGGCCAGCACCAGGAGCTGGACCGCGTACTGGGTGAACATGAAGGCCCGGTAGGGCAGTCGGCGCACCGCTCGGGTCGCGCCGTGGCGGGTGGTGGCGACCAGGACGGCCACCGCCGCACCGCCGAGCAGCAGCACCGCCGCCACCGGTACCAGGCTGGTGGCCCGCAGCAGGCTCGCCGTGAGGAAGCCGGCACCGATCAGGACCGCGTTCACCGCGGTCAGTGCCCGGGTGCGCACCTCGCCCCAGACGATGACGGGGGTCCGGCGGCCGCCGAGCGCGTCGCCCGCGACATCCGAGAGGTCCTTCGCCAGCGCCCCCACGCCCGCCATCCACAGCGACATGGCCACGCCCAGCAGCAGCACCGGCAGGCCCGCGTGCCGGCCCCCCGCGCTCCAGCCGGCCGCGTAGGTGAGCACGCCCAGCCCCAGCACCAGCAGCGCGGTGGTGCTGCCGCGGCGCTTTCCGTGGAAGGGCGGGCCCGAGTAGGCGTAGCCGCACGCCAGGTGCAGCGCCACCAGCGGCAGCAGCACCCGGGCGTCGACCGCGGCCGCGAGCGCCAGCGACAGCACCGACGCGGCGGCGACCAGCGTGGTGGCGACCGGGGCGGGCAGCGCGCCGCGGGCGATCGGCCGGCTGGAGCCGTTGGCCCGGTCCTCGGTCACGTCCATCACGCCGTTGACGACGTAGACGGCCATGGTGGCCAGCGACCAGGCCGCGGCGGCCCACCACAGCCGGCCGTCCGCCGGCCCGCCGGACAGCGCAGCCGCCGCGAAGAAGCGCAGCATGAATACGACCTGGACGGCGGGCCGGGATTCGAGCAGAAAACCGTGCACGTGGTTCGCGAATGCGGCCACGCCGTTTCGCTGCGGGCGAGCCGCTCGAGTCAGTGCGATATCCGTCTGCATGGCTCGGACACTATGCGGGCAACCGGGGCGAATATATTCCTCGTCCGGGACACACGCGGGCGCACTGGAAGGGTTACGGGAAGTTCGCCCAAAGGAGTAGCCCGCACCGGGAACCGCGGTATGTCCGCAGGTCCGGACCAGGTGAGGGCCGGGTGCGGATCGGGTGAAGGACGGGTGAGATCAGGCCGGAAACCCGCTGCCGGACCAGGTGCGTGCCGCTGTGGTGGCAGCGCGCATGTCACTTTCGGGGCATCGGCCCGCCGATTACGGAGCAGCCCCGCCCCGGCGCGCTCCACCGTCGAATAGCGTGGGACCACGCAGGCCGGTGCAGCCCTGCCGGGACGGGCGAACGGCTGCCGGCGCTTCCGGAAAAGGAGATTCCTGTGTCGACATCCCCCCACCCCGTGGCGATAGTGACCGGAGCCGGCCGTGGCGTCGGCGCCGCCGTGGTACGGCGGCTGGCGGCACGGCAGTTCGCGGTGGCGGCGATCGACCTGAAGGAGTCGTGGTGCGTCGGCACCCTCGACGCGATGGTCGAGCACCGGGCGTCGGTACGGGCGTTCGGCGCCGACCTCGGCTTCCTGCACGAGGCGGAGGCCGCGGTGCTGCGCGTGGTGGAAGCCCTGGGCCCGCCCAGCGTGGTGGTCAACCTCCCCCAGCACGTGCGGCCCGCGGGGCAGTTGCGCCCGCTGGAGGAGGAGTCGGACTGGGACGGGGTGATCCGGGCCCGGCTGCGCGCACCCCTGCTGCTCAGCCGGGCGGCGCAGCGCCACCTGGTGGACAGCGGCCGGGGCCGGATCGTGAACGTGGTGCCGCCGCCGTCCACGCGACCGCCGCATGTCACCGAACTGGTCTCCCGGGCCGGGCTGGACGCCATCACCCTGCTGCTCGCCGAGGAGTTGGGTCCCTTCGGGGTGTCGGCGGTCACCGTGGCCGCGGCCGGGCACCGGACCCCGCGCGAGGGTGGCCGGGCCGGCGAGAAGCAGGTCGACGAGCTGGTCGAGGAGCTGGCCGCCGCCGTGGAGTTCCTGGTGTGCGACGCGGAACCCGACGTCACCGGGCGGCGGTTGGACCCGGCGGACTGCGTCGGCCGGTAGTGGTCGCGGAAGAGGTCGCGGAAGAGGTCGCGGAAGAGGTCGCGGAAGCGGCCGCCGTAGCTCAGCGGCGGCCCGTGGGCTCGGCCCCTGCTCCGGCGGCCCGCTGCGGGATCAGCGCCAGCGCCGTGGCCCGGTTGACCGCGTCGATCCGGGAGACGGCCTCCAGCTTGGCGAAGATGTTCCGCAGGTGCCGCTTGACGGTGCCCTCGGTGATGCCGAGGCGGCTGGCGATCTGCCGGTTGCTCAGCGCCTCCGCGACCAGCGTGATGACCTCCAACTCCCGGGTGGAAAGCGCCTCCTGGCCGGTCCGGGGGGCCGCGCCCGGGCGCAGGCTGTCCGGGGAGACGGAGATGGTGACGGTGTTCCGGCCGCCCGCGGACTGCCGGATCGCGGAGACCAGGGTGTGCCGTTCGGCGCCCTTGTGCAGATAGCCGCGCACCCCGAGCGAGAGCAGCTTCTGCACCAGCTGCTGCCCGTCGTACATGCTCAGCACGATGATCCGCAGCCCGGGCTGCTGGGCCAGGAGCCGGCGTACCGTCTCCGGCGGGTCGTTCTCGGGCATCTCGATGTCCAGCAGCAGCACGTCGGGCCGGTGCCGGCCGGCCAGGGCCACCGCCTCGGTGCCGCTGCCGGCCTGTGCGACCACCTCGAACCCGGGCTCGGTGTCCAGCAGTTCGCACAGGGCCTCGCGCAGCAGCACATGGTCGTCGGCGACCAGGATGCGGATCGGGTCCTCGCCGACGGGCTCGCTGACAGTGCTCATGGAGTTGCCTGCTCCTCACGGATGGGGACCCAGATGGTGACCCGGGTGCCGAGGCCCGGGGCGGAGTCGATGTGCAGGGTGCCGCCCACCAGGTCGGCCCGTTCCTGGAGGCTGAGCAGCCCGTTGGTCCGGCCGCCGGAGCGCACGGCACCGACGTCGAAGCCGGTGCCGTTGTCGATGACTTCTGCCTGGATCTCATGCGGGGCGATGTCGATGTGCACCACGATGTTGGGCGCCGCGGCGTGCGTCCAGGCGTTGCGCAGGCACTCGCGGACCATGATGAACAGCTCCTCGGCGACCGGCGCCGGCACCCACTCGTCCAGGCCGCGCACCCATAGCTGCACCGGGGCGCCGGACTCCCCGAGGGAGGCGGCGAACCCTTTCAGCGCGGTCTCCAGCGAGCCCATGACGGCGGGCCGGCGCAGTTCGGTGACGAGTTCCCGGCTGCGGCCGATCGCCTCCAGCAGGGCGTCCTTGGACTGGCGGACGTGCCCGGAGAGCTGCTCGCCGGCGCGCTCGCGCTCGACCTCGTAGAGCTCGATCTTCCGGACCGCGAGGCTCAGCGCGTTGCCGATCTGGTCGTGGATCTCCCGGGCGAGCCGGCGGTGGTCCTGGTCGTGGATCTCCCGCACCCGGTGCAGCAGGAAGGAGTCGTAGCCGATCGAACCGGACTCCAGCCGCAGGCCGACGCCGTTCTGAAGGGCCCGCACGGCCTGGAGCAGCAGCGGCGCGGGGGCGCCCGCCGCGCACTCCTCCAGCGCGGTGAGCGCCAGGTCGGACAGGATCATGCCGGCCCGCACCGAGTGGGTCAGGTGCACGCCCTGCCGGACCCGTTCACTGCCCAGGTCCAGCACCTCGCTGATGTGGGTCTCGGTGACCGTGGCCGTACCCCGGGCGAGGGTTCCCGCGCAGTCGCCGAGGATACGCAGGGCCTGTAACTCGCACTGTTCCCACGCGGCCTGGTCACACGCGAGCGGACTGTTCACCGCCAGCAGCCGGGCTCGGTAACCCGCCACCAACTCCGGTATCCGGGCAGTGAATTGCTCGGCGATTTCGCCGACCGGGCAGCCCTGGTCGGTCTGTTCGTTGTGCACGCTGCTCCCCCTGCCCGTGTCCGATGAAGGCCGGCGTGCATGCCCCTGTTTCGACGCTGAGCTGCGCCCAGCATAGCCGACCCGCTTCTTGCCAACAGGTGGCCCGGCAACCCGCGGTAAGAGTCCGGCGGGGAAACGCGTCCGCCGCCAATACGGGAAATGCCACCAGCGGGAGATCGGCCGCCCACCGGCGAGGCATCGGGCACTGCGCAGAAGGGAGAAGTCACGTTCCTCTTACGGTCAGCGGAGCCTTCCGCGGCAGGCGGGCGGGGTTAGCGTTCCCCTACCCAAGGGCGTCCGCCGGCGCCGACGGACCGGGCACCACTCACCCTGATGAGGAAACCCCATGTCCACTGAGGCTGTGCCGCCGCCGCTGTCCCGCTACCGCACCGTCGTGGTGGCCGACCCGTTCCCCCTTTCGCGTAACGCTCTGGCCGCGCTGCTGCGGCGGTCGGGCAGCGCGGACGTCGTGGTGGAGGTCGGCGACGCCGGTGCGGCGCTGCGCGGGATACGCGAGCGGCGTACCGACCTGCTCGTCACCAACCCCGACCTGACCGCGCCCGGCGACGGCATCGCGCTGTGCGAGCAGGTGAAGGCGCTCGCCCGGCCGGTGTCGGTGCTGGTCTTCTCCGCGTCCAGCGATCCCGGGCTGATGGCCCGCTGCATGATCGCGGGCGCCGACGGCTTCGTGCACCGGTCCGCGGACGCCGGGCAGTTGCTGCACTCCGTGGAGCTGCTCGCCGCCGGCCGCGGCGCCTGGTACCTCGGCCCGGACCGCGGTGACCGGCCGCCGCAGGCGCTGCTCCAGGCGTACGAGCCGCAGCTCGACGTACGGCTGACCGCCCGCGAGCAGGAGGTGCTGGGCCTGCTGCTGGCGCGCCGCTCCAACGACGAGATCGCCGCCGAACTGCACCTGGCCCGGCAGACGGTCAAGAACCACGTGAGCAACGTGCTGGGCAAGCTGGGCGTGGCGAACCGGCGCGAGCTGCTCGCCATGAGCTGACCGGCCGCCCGCTTGACCGGCCGACCGGCCGACCGGCTGACCGGCTGACCAGGCGCCCCGTTTGACCGCTTGACCGGCCGCCCGCCGGACCGGCCCCGGGTGGGCGGGCCCGCAGGCAGCCGGACCTGCGGTCAGTCCTGCTCCACCGTGGCCAGCAGGTGCGGGGGGAAGCGCTCCCCGGCGAACGCGCCGACCGGCAGCAGCTCCTCGATCCGGGCCAGTTGGGCCGCGTCGAGCACGACCTCGGCCGCCGCCGCGTTCACCGCCATGTGGTCCTGGCACTTGGCGCCCGGGATGGGTACGACGTCCTGCGCCCGCAGCCAGGCCAGCGCGAGTTGGGGCAGCGTGCAGCCGAACTCCCCCGCGAGCGCGGCGAGTTTTCCGACCAGTTCGCGGTTGGTCCCGAGGTTCTCCGCGCTGAACCGGGGCAGCCCGCTGCGCATGTCGCCGTCGGTCAGGTCGGCCCGCGAGGTGACCTCGCCGGAGAGCAGACCGCGGCTGAAGGGGCTGTAGGCGACGAACCCGATGCCCAACTCCCGTGCCGTCGGCAGCACCTGGCGCTCCGGGTCGCGGCTGGCCAGGGAGTACTCGCTCTGCACCGCGGTGATCGGGTGGACCGCGTGCCCGCGCTTGACCGTGGCCGCACCGGCCTCGGACAGCCCCAGGTAGCGCACCTTGCCGGCCCGCACCAGCTCGGCCATCGCGCCCACCGACTCCTCCACGGGCACCTGCGGGTCGATCCGGTGCAGGTAGTACAGGTCGACGCGGTCGGTCCGCAGCCGGCGCAGGCTCTCCTCGATGTCCCGCCGGATCTGCTCGGGGCGGCCGTCCACCCGCACCCCGTCGGCGGTGCGCACCAGGCCGCACTTGGTGGCCAGCACCACCCGCTCGCGCCGCCCGCCGGCCAGCGCCTTGCCGACGATCTCCTCGCTGCGTCCGGCGCCGTACATCGCGGCCGTGTCCAGGAAGTCCATGCCCAGGTCCAGGGCGCCGTGGATGGTGCGGATCGACTCGGCCTCGTCCGTGCGGCCGTAGAACTCCGCCATGCCCATGCAGCCGAGTCCGACCGCGGAGACCTCAAGGACGCCGCCGAGCATGGCGCGGGGCAGTCGTCGTGACGACGTGTCGGTCATTTCTCCTCCTCGTGCTTCCGCTGGGGCTCCCATCCTGGCGCCGTACGCGGCGGCGGGCGTGGTGCCGCTGATGCCAGCACATGTGCCACCCCGGCCGGGCGGAATCCGGTACCCCCGGTAGCTGGCGCGCCGGCACCGGGGTACTCCTCCGCCCGGCCTGCGGGATTACCCGAAAGTGGTATCCGGGGGTATCCGAAGCGGAATTCACCCCGGGGCGCCGCGCTCCTAGGGTCGAAACACGATGCGAATTCACCGCACGAGTCTCTTTCCGAGGGGAAGTCGATGAAAGCCACATCGGCACCGGCACGGCACCCGGCCGTCATCCTGGTCACAGTGGTGCTGGCCTGCCTGCTTCTGCCCATCTCGCTGACCGGTGCTTCGGTGGCGATGCCAGGAGTGGCCGCGGATTTCCACAACAGCCTGGCCTCCAACCAGTGGATCGTGAACGGCTACGACCTCACGTTCGCCAGCTTCATGCTCGCCAGCGGCGCGTTCGCCGACCGGTTCGGCCGGCGGCGGGTCTTCCTGGTGGGCAGCGCCGTGTTCGCGTTCTGCTCGCTGCTGTCCGCGCTGGCCGGCGGCATCCTCATGCTCGACCTGGCCCGGGCCGTGGCCGGGATCGGCGCGGGCGCCGTGCTCACCTCCGGCAGCGCGGTGCTGGCCAACACCTTCGACGGCCCGGCCCGGGCCCGGGCGTTCGCCGTCTTCGGCACCACGGTCGGCATCGGGCAGGCGTTCGGGCCGTTCGTGTCCGGGGTGCTGTCCACCACGCTCGGCTGGCGGGCGGTCTTCCTGCTGCCCGCGATCGTCGGGGCCGGCGTGGTGGCGCTGGCCACCCTGCTGCCGGAGTCCCGCGACCCGGAGTCCACCCGGGTGGACTGGGCGGGCACCTTCACCCTCACCGGCGCGCTCGCGACCTTGATCGCGGCGCTGCTGGAGGGGCCGCAGTGGGGCTGGGCGTCGGCGTTCAACCTCGCCGCGTACGTGGTGTGCGTGCTGCTGTTCACCGCGTTCGTGGTGGTCGAGACGCGGCAGCGGCGGCCGATGGCCGACCTGTCGCTGCTGCGGCAGCCGCGGTTCGCGTCGCTGTGCGTGGCGACGGTCGCGATGGTCGCGGGCTTCACGCCGCTGCTGGTCTACCTGCCGAGCTACCTGACCGCCGTCAACGGCCAGACCACCATGCACGCCGGTGTGGACCTGCTGATGCTCACCGTGCCCACCGTCTTCATGCCGCTGGTCGCCGGCGCGCTGCTGCGGTGGATCGAGATCCGGCACCTGGTCACGGTCTCGGTCGGACTGCCCGCGCTGGGCGTGGCCTGGCTGACGGTGCTGCACCCGGGGATCGGCAACTGGGCGGTGCTCGGCCCGTACGCGCTGATCGGGATCGGGGTCGGGATCGCCTTCGGCGTGCAGGACGGCGCCGCGGTCTCCGCGGTGCACCCGGACCGGGCCGGGATGGCCGCCGGGATGTTCAACACGATGCGGCTGGGCGGTGAGGCGGTGGCCATCGCGGTGACCGGCACCCTCCTGGTCACCACCACCCGGATGCGGCTGGGCGGCAGCCTGGACGGCTTCACCGGCACGTACGGGCACCGGCCGGCCGCGCTGGCCGCCGTACTGAACCAGGGGCAGTTGGACGGTCCGGTGCGCAGCGTGCCGCCGTCGGCGCGCGGGGCGTTCCGGCAGGTCGCCGTCGACTCGTACACCGGCGGTCTGCACACGGTGATGTGGGTCATGGCCGGGTTCTGCGCGGCGGCCACGGTGCTGGTCGCGGTCGTCGGGTCCAGGACCCGGGAGCAGGCGGCGGTTCCGGCCGAGGCGGCCGTGCGCATCCCGGAGAGCGCCGAGGCCGCGCAGGCCGCCGCGCTCCCCGAGGCGGCCCGCACCTGACACCGCAGGGCCCCGGCCGGCCCGCACCGCACCGTTCCCCCCCAGCTCCCGTTCCCCCAGCCCCGGCGCGCCACCCGGCGCTCCCGACCAGGAAGGCGAAGGACCGTGAACCACGACGGCACCCGATTTCGCGGGCGGACCGCGCTCGTCACCGGAGCCAGCCGCGGCATCGGCCGCGCGGTGGCCGAACGGCTGGTCGCCGAGGGCGCCCGGGTGTGCCTGACCGGCCGCCGCGAGGACGCCCTGAAGCAGGCGGTCGAGGAACTGGGCGGCCCCGCCCACGCCTTGGCGGTCAGCGGGCACACCGGCGACCCCGACCACCAGGCCGAGGCCGTGGCCCGCACCCTCGACACGTTCGGGCGGCTGGACGTCCTGGTCAACAACACCGGCGTGAACCCGGTGTTCGGCCCGGTGCTCGACCTGCCGCCGGACGCGCTGCGGAAGGTCTTCGAGGTCAACGTGCTGGCCGCGGTGGGCTGGACGGCCCGGGCCCGGGACGCGTGGATGGGCGCGCACGGCGGCGCCGTGGTGAACATGACCGCGGTCGCCGGGATGCGGCCCGCCACCGGCATCGGCGCCTACGGTGCCAGCAAGGCCGCGCTCATCCACCTGACCGCGCAGCTCGCCCAGGAGGTCGGGCCGCGGATACGGGTCAACGCCGTCGCCCCCGCCGTGGTCAGGACCCGCTTCGCGGCCAAGCTCTACGAGGACCGCGAGGAGAGCGTCGCGGCCGGCTACGCGCTGGGCCGGCTGGGCGTGCCCGAGGACATCGCCGCCGCGGTGGCCTACCTGGCGTCCTCCGACGCCGACTGGGTCACCGGGCAGACCCTCGCCGTGGACGGCGGCCTGATCAGCACCGGCGGCGGGATCTGACAGCGCGTCACCCCGCTCGCCGGCGGATCGGCAACAGCACAGCACACAGGAGACAGCGCAGGAAACGGAGAGGATGGCCATGTCCCAACCACCCGTCGCGATCGTGGGGGCCGGACCGGTCGGGCTCACCCTCGGCTGCGAACTGCTGCAGCGCGGGGTCCCGGTCAGGCTGCTGGAACGCGTCGACCGGCCGCACCCGCACGCCAAGGCCATCATCGTGTGGCCGCGCGGCCTGGAGGCGCTCGGCCGGGTCGGCGCCGCGGACGAGGTGGCGCGCCTGGGCCACGTCATCCGGGCGCAGAACTACCACTCGGGGCCGCGCCGCCTGGCCCGTACCCGCTTCGACAAGCTGCGCGGCACCCGCTACCCGTACGCGCTGTCCATCCCGCAGGAGCAGACCGAGCAGGTGCTGCGGAAGCGGTTCCGGGCGCTCGGCGGCACGATCGAGTTCGGGGTGCGGCTGGAGGACTTCCGGCAGCACGCCGACGGCGTCGAGCTGGCGCTGAGCACCCCACAGGGCGCCCGCGGCGCCGAGTGCTCCTGGCTCGTCGGCTGCGACGGCGCGCACAGCACCGTGCGCGACCGGCTCGGTGTGCCCTTCACCGGGGCGTCCTACCCGCAGCAGTTCCTGCTCACCGACGGCGAGTGGCGCACGAGCCTCGCGCACGACGAGGCGCACTACTTCATGACGCCCGCCGGGGTGCTGGTCGTGGTCGGCCTGCCGGGCGGGCTGTACCGGGCGTTCGTCAGCGTCGCCCCGGACGCCGAGGTGGCCGACCCGGCCGAGGTGGTGCGCCAGGCCGCCGCCGAGCGCTGCCCGGTGCCGTTCGACCTGGCCGGCGAGGGCCGCACCGGGGTCTTCCGGGTGCACCGGAAGATGGCCGAGCGGTGGCGGGTGGGGCGGGTGCTGCTGGCCGGCGACGCCGCGCACATCCACAGCCCGGCCGGCGGCCAGGGCCTCAACACCGGCCTGGAGGACGTCTCCGCGCTGGCCTGGCGGCTCGCCCCGGTCGTCCTCGGCGCCGCACCCCAGCGGTGCCTGGACGACTGGGAGCGCGAGCGGCTGCACGTGGCGCGCGGTGTGGTGCGCGACACCGACCAGCAGACCCGGCTGTGGATGCTGACCGGCTGGAAGGCCGCGGTGCGCGACACGCTGCTGCGCGGTGCGCAGCACGCCGGGCTGCTGGACCGGGTGGTGGTGCCGCGGCAGGCGCAGCTCACCCTGACCTATCCCGGCGCCGGGCGGCGCTCGGGGCGGATCACCGAGGGCGGGCGGCTGCCCGACCTGCCGCTGCCGCAGGGCGGCTGGCTGCATGACGTGCTCGGCGGCGAGGGCGACACCGTGCTGCTCTTCGGCGGCGGCGCCCCCGCGCCGGCCGCCTCCGCCGGCGGGGCCCCCGCGGTGCGGGCGGTCGAGTCGCCGCGGCTGCGCTCGGCGCTGCGGATACGATCCGGGACGGCCGTACGGGTTCGGCCGGACGCCGTGGTGACGCGCGTCGGCCGGTCCGCCGAGGACCTGCTGGGGGCCGCCGACGGAGCCGGACAGGAAGTGACGTGATGGACCACCCGCGACAGACGGACCTCCAGGAGCAGCAGCGCAGGGAGCTCGCCGGTTTCCTGCGCAGCCGGCGGGAGGCGCTGACCCCGCAGGAGGCCGGGGTGCCGCAGCCGTTCGGCCGGCGCCGCGCCAAGGGGCTGCGGCGGGAGGAGCTGGCCGCGCTCGCCGGGGTCAGCCTCACCTGGTACACGTGGCTGGAGCAGGCCCGCCGGATCAAGGTCTCCCGGCAGGTGCTGGCCAGCCTCGCCCGGGCCCTGAAGCTCGACCCGGTGGAGACCGACTACCTCTTCCGGCTGGCCGGTCAGCTGCCCCAGCCCGGCCCGGAGCAGCATGTGCGGGACGCCCGCGAACTGCCGGGCACCTACCTGGCGCTGCTGCGCCTGCTCGACCCGCTGCCCGCGCTGATCACCAACCAGCGTTTCGACGTGCTGGCGTGGAACGAGGGCCTGTGCGTGCTCTTCCCCTGGTTCGAGACGCTGCCGCCCGAGGAGCGGAACGTCCTGCTGATGACGTTCGACCCGCGCACCCAGGACCTGTACCCGGAGTGGGAGGACCACGCGCTGCACACGGTGGCCCTGTTCCGGGCGCAGGCCGCCGACCGCCTGGTGCAGCCGTCCTTCACCCGGCTGGTCGCCGAACTGGCGGAGCGCAGCGAGCTGTTCCGCACCCTGTGGCAGGGCATGGGCGTGGAGACCGCGCACCCGGACCGGCGGCGCTTCGACCACCCGGTGCTGGGCCGGATCGAGCTGGACTACGTCAAGCTGCACCTGGGCGACATCCAGGCGACGCTGGTGACGCACCTGCCCATCGCCCAGGAACGGGTGCTGGTGCAGCTCGGTGCGATGGTCGACGAGCGGCAGCGCGCCGGCGCCGCGGTCACCACACCGCCGCTTCCACTCCTTCCACACGGGACAGCAGGTTCGAGGTGAGGTCGGCCAGCCGCTGCTGGAAGCCCTTGTCGTAGGCGCGGCTGTGCGCCCGGGCGGTGGAAGTGCCGTTGAAGAACAGCCCGGTACGGCCGCGCTGCCCGGCGCGCACCGCGGTGAGCACCGCGCTAACGCCCTCGTCGACGCTCGTCCAGGGGGTGATCCCCGAGTCGTGGGTCATCGCGGTGTCCATGTAGGTCGCCGGGTGGCAGACGTTGACCTGGATGCCGTCGCGGCCGTACTGCTCGGCGGTGGCGAAGGTGAAGGCGGCCAGCGCGAACTTGCTGCGGGTGTACGCCTCCGAGCCGCTGTAGCCGTGGGTGAACTGCGGGTCGTCCAGCGGCAGCGGGGACTGGCCCACGGAGCCGATGTTGAGCACCTGGGCGCGGCCGGCGGCGCGCAGCGGGGCCCGCAGCATCCGGGTGAGCACCACCGGGGCCAGGTAGTTGACGGCGAGCCGCAGCTCGTAGCCGTCCGCGCTCAGCTCCCGGCGGCGCTGGTCGGCGCCGAAGCCGACGCCGGCGTTGTTGACCACCAGCTCCAGGCTGGGGTGGTCGGCGGCCACCCGCTGGGCCAGCTCGGCGCACTCGCGCAGCGAGGCGAGGTCGGCGAGGTAGGGGTGGGCGCGGTGGCCCGCGGCGCGCAGCTCGGCGACGACCGCGTCGGTGCGGCGCGCGTCGCGGCCGTGCACCAGTACGGTCCAGCCGCGCTCGGCCAGGGCCCGCGCGACGGCGGTGCCGAGTCCTGAGGTGGCGCCGGTCACCAGGGCGGGGCCGGCGGGGGGTTCGAAGTGCTCGTCGCTCACGGCGCGCTTCCTTCCGGTCGCTGCGCCTCGCGCAGCTCGATGGCGACCATCACCAGGGGCTGGTCGGAGAGATTGCGGACATAGTGGCGCAGCGGCAGGGCCGACGCGTCGTTGTGCACGACCTGACCACTCATCAGGGTGCCGGTCTTGATCCGGTTGTCGTGCTCGTCGAGCGACTCGACGTACGCACCGGAGAGCACCACGGTGACCCAGGGGTGCCGGTGGGTGTGCAGGGGGCGGCGCTCGCCGGGCGGCACGTGCTCCACCCAGCACTTGACGTGCTCCTCGTCGACGAGGAGGTCGGTGCCCAGGCTCAGCCACGGCTCGTCGCCCGCGGCCGGGTGCGCGACGGCCTCAGACGGCATGGCGCACCTCCTGCGCGGCGGCCCGCACCGGGCTGCGCAGCAGCAGCCGCCGCGGGTTGTCGACCAGCAGGGTGGCGACCGCGGCCTCGTCCATGCCGGGTTCCTGGACGAGCTTGGGCAGCACCCGCTCGAACAGGTGGGTGTAGCTCCAGTCCGGCCACATCTCCTGGCGCTGCGCCAGAGTGACGTAGTCGATGTGCACCGCGTAGTCCTGGGAGACCAGCAGCTGGGCGAGGTGGCCGGCGCGGGCGAGCGCGGCCAGGGTCTCGTTGCGCTGCTCGTCGGGGGCGAACGGGACCATGCCGTACCGGTCGTAGCCGAGCATGCAGCCGGTGTCGGCGAGCGCGCGCAGGTAGCCGAGGTCCGGGGAGTCGCCGGCGTGCGCGATCACCACCCGCTCGGGGTCGACGCCCTCGCGCGCCAGCAGCCGGACCAGGTCGACGCCGTTGCCCTCGAACGGGTTGGAGTGGACCACGACGGGCACGCCGGTACGGCGGTGCACCTCGGCGACGACCGCCGCCATCCGGTGGTCGTGGGCGGCGAGTTCGGCGTTCTCGCAGGCGAACTTGACCAGCCCGGCGCGCACTCCGGTGTCGCCGATGCCGTCGGTGATGTCCCCGGTCAGCAGCTCGACGAGCGGGTCCTCGGACTCCAGGTCGGTGCCCGGGCCGCGGAACCGCGCGAACAGCGGCACCCCGTCCAGGCTGTACACGCCGGTGGCGAGGACCACGTTGAGCGGGGTCTGCGCGGCCACGCGCAGCACCAGGTCGAGGTCGCGGCCCTGGCCGATGACCGTCATGTCCACCAGGGTGCGCACCCCGGCGTCGTAGGCGCGCTGCAACTGGGCGACGGCGCTGCGCACGCCGCCGGCCGCGTCCCACAGCGCGGGGTAGTTGGTCTGGAACTCCTGGCTGAGCACGAACATGTGCTCGTGCGAGAGCGTCACTCCGAGGCTGTCCGCCGGAACCGGTCCGCGAACGGTGTCGACGGTGGTGCCGGGGGCGCCTTCGGGGCGGGGAAATGCTGTCGTCATCCCGAGCCTCCTTCTCCGGGCCTGATTTCCGGCTTTCGGGTAAAGCCGATGCTTCATCATCGGCACCCCGCCGAGGCGGAGTCGAGGCCGGTGGCTGGTGCTCCGACCACCAGATGGGGGGGTCCGCCGCGAAGGTGGTGGTGAATCAACCAGTACAAGGAATTGCCTTCCTGGGGGATTCCGGCGGGCGGCAGTCTGAGGGCGCAAGGCCGGCGGGAGACGCGTCCGACGACCGCCGGGCAGCCACGTCACGATGGAGATGAACCATGCCTTCGAATTCCCTCTCCGGTACCCGCGTCGTCGTCATCGGCGGCAGCTCCGGCATCGGCAAGGCCGTCGCCCGCCAGGCCGCCGAGGCCGGCGCCGAGGTCACCATCGCCTCCCGCTCCCAGGACAAGCTGGAGCAGGCGGCGAAGGAGATCGGCGGCCAGGTGCGGACCGCGGTCGTCGACGTCACCGACGAGGAGAGCCTGCGCGCCTTCTTCGCCGGCGTCGACGCCCTGGACCACCTGGTGGTGTGCCCCGGCGACATGGCCACCGGCTCCGTCTACGAGGTCACCGCCGAGGACATCCGGCGCTGCCTCGACACCAAGATCGTCGGCCAGCTGCTCAGCGTCCGGCACGCCGGGCCGAAGCTCGCGGCGACCGGTTCGATCGTGCTGATCTCCGGCGGCGCCGGCTTCAAGGCGTACCCGGGCCTGACCGTCACCGCCGCGGCCAACGCGGGCATCGGCGCCATGGGCCAGTCGATGGCGCTGGAGCTGGCGCCGATCCGGGTCAACGTGGTGGTGGCCGGGTTGATCGACACCCCGCTGTGGTCGGGTCTGCCCGACGAGGCCCGCGAGGGCCTGTTCAAGTCCACCGCGGAGGCCACCCCGGTGGGCCGCGTCGGGCAGCCGGACGACGTCGCGTCCGCGGTGCTCCAGGCGCTGGAGAACACCTTCGTCAACGGCTCGCTGATCCACGTCAACGGCGGCGGGCTGCTGTGACCGGCGGCAGCGGGGCCGGGGCCGGTGCGGACGCGCCGGCCCCGGCCCGGCCCGGCCCGGCGCCCGGGGCCCCCGCCGCGGCGGCCACCGCGGCGGGGGCCGGGCCCGCCGTCTTCCACGGCCCGCGCAGCGCCCGCATCCTGGCCCTGGCCGTGGCCTGCGGGCTGTGCGTGGCCAACCTGTACTACATCCAGCCGATCCTGCCCAGCATGGCGGCCGCCCTGCACCGCACCCCGCAGTCGCTGACCCCGGCGGTGTCCTGCACCCAACTCGGCTACGCGCTCGGCCTGTTCGCCCTGGTGCCGCTGGGCGACGCGCTGGACCGGCGGCGGCTGCTGACGGTACTGCTCACCGCGACCGCGGCGGTGCTCGCGCTGATCCCGCTGGCCTCCGGCGCCTGGCTGTTCGGCCTGTTCTTCCTGCTCGGCCTGGTCACCGTCTCCGCGATGGTGATCGTGCCGCAGGCGGCCGACATGGCGCACCCCGAGCAGCGCGGCCAGGTGGTGGGCACTGTGATGACCGGGCTCATCCTGGGCACCCTGCTGTGCCGTACGCTCGCCGGCTCGCTCACCCAGCTGCTGGACTGGCGCGCGGTGTACTGGCTGGCGGCGGTGTTCATGGTGGGCACCTGCCTGCTGGTGCGGGCGGTGCTGCCCGGCCGCCCGCCCGCCGCACCGGACACGGCGGACACGGCGGCCGCGACGGCCGCAGCGAACGCAGCGAACGCAGCGAACGCAGCGAACACACCGCACACGCCGGCCGCGACGAGCACGGGGAGCACCGCGGCCGCGCTCCGGGACTACGCCCGCCTGCTGGCCTCGCTCGGCCCGCTGGTCCGCGGCAACCCGCTGCTGGTGCGGCGCTCCCTGCTCGGCGCCCTCGGCTTCGCCGCCTTCAACCTGCTGTGGACCGCGCTGCCGCTGCGCCTGACCCAGTCCCCGTACCACTTCGGGGCGAGCGCCATCGGCGCGCTCGGGCTGGTCGGCGCGGCCGGGGCGCTGGGCGCCTCACTCGCCGGCCGGCTGGCCGACCGGGGCCGGCAGACCGCGGTGACGCTGGGCGCGTTCGCCCTGATCGCGGTCTCGTTCGCGGTCAGCTCCGGCAGCTCGGGCACCTTGCTGGTCCTGGTCACGGCGATCCTGCTGATCGACTTCGCCGTGCAGGGCGCGCACATCACCAACCAGGCGACCGTCTTCGGCGCCGCCGGCGCCGGCGAGCGCAGCCGCATCACGACCGTCTACATGACCGCCTACTTCCTCGGCGGCGCCGCCGGTTCCGCCGCCGCGGGCGCTGTCTGGCCGCACGGCGGCTGGCCGGCCGTGGCCCGCACCGGGGTGCTGGCCGCCGCCGCGGCACTGCTGCTCTCGGGCGTGCTGGCGCTGCGCGAGTCCGCCCGTACCCGTACCCGTACGCTTCCCACCAGCCCCAAGGACATGCCATGACCGCAGTCGCGGGCGCCGCCCCCGCCGAGCACGGGACATCCCGCTCCCGGACACCGGCCCGAATACCCACCCGGATACCCGCCGTCACCCCGGCGGACGACCGCTACCCGCACCTCGCCGCGCGCGGCCGCAACACCCGCTTCGCCGGCCGCCCCCAGGAGATCCACCTGCCCACCTCCGCCGCCGAGGTGGCCGCCGTGGTGCAAGCCGCCGTCGACGGCGGGCGCCGGCTCGCGGTGCGCAGCGGAGGCCACTGCCTGGAGAACCTGGTCGACGGCCCGGCGGTGCAGAGCCTGGTCGACCTGTCCGCGCTCCAGGAGATCCGCTACGACGCCGCGCACCGGGCGTTCTCCGTGCAGGCCGGCGCCCAGCTCGGCCCCACCTACCGTGCGCTGTACCTCGGTTGGGGCGCCGCGCTGCCGGCGGGCACCTGCCCCTCGGTCGGCCTGGGCGGCTACGTCCAGGGCGCCGGCTTCGGCCCGATGTGCCGCTCGCACGGCCTGATCGTGGACCACCTGTACGGCATCGAGGTCGTCACGGTGGACGCCGACCGCCGGGCCCGTACGGTGCTGGCCACCCGCCGCCCCGACGACCCGCACCGCGAGCTGTGGTGGGCGCACACCGGGGCGGGCGGCGGGAACTTCGGCGTGGTGACCCGCTACCTGTTCCGCTCGCCCGACGACGCCGACTTCCCGCGCGGCCCGTCCGCCGAGGCGTCCGCGCTGCCCCGCCCGCCGCGCTCGGTGCTGACCGTCGCCTTGGAGTGGCCCTGGGAGGGCCTGGGCGAGGCCGACTTCAGCCGGATCGTGCGCAACCACGGCGCCTGGCACGCCCACGACGAGGCGGCCGGCGACGGGGGTTACGACACCCTGTACAGCGGGCTCTACCTCAACCAGCGCAGCGTCGGCCAGGTGGTGCTCACCGCGCAGATCGACGGTTCGCTGCCGGACGCCGACCAGCGGCTGCGCGCCTACGTGGCGGCGGTCGGCGACGGGGTCCGGGCGCCGTACCGGCTCCGCTACCAGCAGCTGCCCTGGCTGGACTCGGTGCAGCGGGACGTGGAGAACCGCGGCGCCGCCACCCGTTCCAAGAGCAAGGGCGCCTACCTGCGGCGGCCCTACGACGCGGAGCAGATCGCCACGCTGTGGCGCCACCTGTCCGAACCGGGCTACCAGGGCCACACCGTGGCGCTGCTGTTCTCCTACGGCCGGGCGGTCAACCGGGTGGCACCGCAGGCCACCGCGGCCGCGCAGCGCGACTCCATCCTCAAGGCGTACCTGGGCACCTACTGGGAGGACCCGCGGGAGGACGAGCACCACGTGGCCCGCATCCGGGAGTTCTACGCGCAGTTGTACGCGGCGACCGGCGGGGTGCCCGCGCCGGACACCGCCACCGACGGCAGCTACATCAACTACCCGGACGCCGACCTCGCCGACCCGCGCTGGAACACCTCGGGCACCCCCTGGCACGCGCTGTACTTCAAGGACGGCTACCCGCGCCTCCAGCAGGTCAAGCGGCAGTGGGACCCGCACGACGTCTTCCGGCACGCCCTTTCGGTCCGGCCGCCTGCGCCCGCGGAGTGAGCGGGACTGCCTCCTTGGGTCCAGGGCCTCCCGCTTAGGGGGAAGATCCGTTGCCGCCCCGGCGCGGCCGGACCTAGCGTCACCGGCGGCGCAGGTCCCGGTACGGCCGCGCCCGGGCGGCGGACCGTCCGGCGGCGGCCGTACCGGGACCTGCGGCCGTGAGACGACCGCGACCCTGGAACCAGCCGAGGAGCGTACGCGAGCATGGACATCCCCGCGCCGATCCCCATCCCCCCGGGCGTGCACCCAGCGGCACTCCAGCGCTGGCTCGCCGGGAAGTTCCCGCACGAGGCGGGCGGGCTCACCGCGGTCCGCCCGCTGACCGGGGGCCGCTCCAACCTGACCTTCCTGGTGGAGTACGGCGAGCGCCGCCTGGTGCTGCGCCGCCCGCCGCTCGACGGCGCGCTGGCCACCGCGCACGACGTCGCCCGGGAGCACCGCGTGCTGAGCGCCCTGCACCCGACCGCAGTGCCCGTCCCGCGCACCCACGGCCTGTGCGCCGACACCGCGGTGCCGGGCGCTCCCTTCTACGTCATGGACCACGTCGACGGCCTGGTCCACCGCACCGACGCCGACCTGGCGCGGCTGAGCCCCGGGCAGGTCGCGGCGGCCGCCGACACCCTGGTGGACGTGCTCGTGGCACTGCACCAGGTGCCGCCGGCGGCAGTGGGGCTGGACGGCTTCGGGCGGCCGGAGGGCTTCCTCGTGCGCCAACTGCGGCGCTGGCGCGCCCAGTCCGAGGCTTCCCGCACCGAACCGGTGCCCGGCGCCGACGCGTTGCACGCGCGGCTGGCCGACCGGCTGCCGCCGCAGGGCCGGGCCGCCGTCGTCCACGGCGACTTCAAGCTGGACAACGTGCTGTTCGCACTCGGCCGCGCCGACGAGATCGCCGCCGTGCTGGACTGGGAGATGTCCACCCTCGGCGACCCGCTCACCGACCTCGGGCTGCTGCGGGTGTACTGGGAGGGCTTCGCCGGCATCGCCGACGCGCCGCTGGGCTGCCCGGCCCAGGCCCCCGGCCGACCGCAGTTCGCCGTCCTGGCCGAGCGGTACGCCGCCGGCACCGGCGCGGGGCTCGAACACCTCGACTGGTACACGGCGTTCGGCTACTACAAGCTCGCCGTGATCCTGGAGAACGTCCTCTTCCGCGCCTCCCGCGACCCGCGCCCCGGTTCCGAGGACGCCCATCTCGCCGCCTGCATACCGCAGTTGGTCGAGCGCGGCCACGCCGTACTGGCCGCGACCGCCCGCCGATCCGCCACCGCCACCGCCACCGCCACCGCCACCGGGGAGTGACACCGTGGACTTCTCCTACGACGCCAGGACCGAGGAACTGCGCAAGGAACTGCGCGCGTTCGTCACCGACCGGGTGCTGCCCGCCGAAGGCGCGCTGGCCGCCCAGTACGCGGCCGGCCAGCCGTGGACCCGCCCGCCGCTGCTCACCGAACTCAAGGCCGAGGCCCGCTCCCGCGGCCTGTGGAACCTCTTCCTGCCCGACCGCCGGTTCGGCGCCGGACTCACCAACACGCAGTACGCGCCGCTCGCCGAGATCACCGGGCACAGCCCGCAGTTCGCACCCGAAGCGGTCAACTGCTCGGCCCCCGACACCGGCAACATGGAACTGCTCACCGCCTTCGGCACCCCCGAGCAGCAGGAGCGCTGGCTGCACCCGCTGCTGGCCGGCGAGATCCGCTCCGCGTTCTGCATGACCGAGCCCGAGGTCGCCTCCTCCGACGCGGCCAACATCGGCACCCGGATCGAGCGGGACGGCGACCACTACGTGGTCAACGGCCACAAGTGGTGGTCCTCCGGCGCCATGGCACCGGAGTGCGCGCTGCTGGTCGTGATGGGCAAGACCGACCCCGGCGGGCCGCGCCACCGGCAGCAGTCCATGCTGCTGGTGCCCCGCGACACCCCCGGCGTGCAGGTGCGGCGCGGCGTCACCGTCTTCGGCTACGACGACGGCCCGCACGGCGGCCACGGCGACATCCTCTTCGAGGACGTACGGGTGCCGGTCTCCCACCTGCTCGGCGGCGAGGGCGACGGCTTCGCCATGGCGCAGGCCCGACTCGGCCCGGGCCGTATCCACCACTGCATGCGGCTGATCGGCATGGCCGAACGCGCGCTGGCCGCGATGTGCGAACGGGTCAGCGGCCGGGTGGCGTTCGGCGCGCCGCTCGCCGAGCAAGGGGTGGTCCGGGAGTGGGTCGCCGAGGCCCGGGTGCGGATCGAGCAGGCCCGGCTGCTGGTGCTCAAGACGGCCTGGCTGATGGACACCGTCGGCAACCGGCAGGCGCACACCGAGATCCAGGCGATCAAGATCGCGGTGCCCGCGATGGCGGAATGGGTCCTGGACAAGGCGATCCAGGCGCACGGCGGCGGCGGGGTGAGCCAGGACTTCCCCCTCGCGGCGCTGTGGGCGCACGCGCGCACCCTGCGGCTGGCCGACGGCCCCGACGAGGTGCACCGCGCGTCCCTGGCCCACCGCGAACTGCGCGCGTACGCGTTCTGACCCGCCTTCTGCACCGCCTTCTGACCCGCGTTCTGATCCGCCTTCTGCACCGCCCCGAAAAGGGGCCGCCGGCCGATTCCACGGCCGACGGCCCCTTCCGCGTTTTCCCGCCGCCTTTCGGCAGGGCCGCAATTCCCGCCGGTACCGGAAGTACCGTCGACCCCTGGATTCGGTACCCGAGGGCACGGGGAAGGCCCGGCGGGACTCCGTACCGTCTCCGGTATGGAGAACACAGAACCGGAAAACGGAACGAATTTCGACGCTCCGCGATCGGCGTATTCTCGCGGGGGCCCGACGGACCGGATCGTCGTCACCGGAATCGGTGCCGTACTTCCCGGTACCAGGAACGCACAGGAAATGTGGGAGCACCTCTCCCGGGGCCGCTCCCAGGTGGGGCCGCTCACCCGTTTCGACGCCGCACAGGCGGGGCTCCCGGTCCACGCCGCCGCCGAGATACGGGACTTCGACCACCGGGAGTTCCTGCCGGAACTCGCGCCCGGCCACGCCGCGAAGTACTCCCGGGAGATCCTGGTCGCGATGTCCGCCGCCGCACAGGCCCGCGGGGACGCCGGGCTGGCGCCGGGCGGGGTGGACCCGCAGCGCTTCGGCGTCCTGATGTCCTCCTCGCGGGGGCCGTTCGCCTGGTGGCGCGACGTACTGACCGGCGCCGACCCGGCGGCCTTCGCCGACAAGGGCGCCATGTTCCGCGGGCTGCCCGGCTGCCCGGCCTCCCTGACCGCCATCCACCTGGGCGCCCAGGGCCTGGTCACCACCGTCAGCAACGCCTGCGTCGGCGGCCACCAGGCCATCCAGCTGGCGCTGCGCGAACTGCGCTCCGGCGCCGCCGACGTCATGCTGGTCGGCGGGCACGAGTTCCCGATCGCCGCCGAAGTCGCCGCCTGCTACCGGGCGATGGGCCACGGCGTGCTCTCCTCCGAGCGCGACGACCCGACCCGGGCGGTGCGCCCGTACAGCGCCGACCGGGAGGGCTTCGCGCTCGGCGAGGGCTCGGTGGTGCTCTGCCTGGAGCGTGCCTCGCACGCCGCCGCCCGCGGCGCCCGCCCGTACGCCGAGATCCTCTCCGCCGCCACCCTCAACGAGGCCGCGCACGCCACCACCATGGACCTCACCGGCAAGGTCACCGCCGGACTGATGCACCGCGCCCTCGCCGAGGCGGGCCGGGACGCCGAGGACGTCGACTACTTCTGCGCCCACGGCACCGCCACCCGCTACAACGACATCGCCGAGAGCCGCGCGGTGCGCGCCCTCTACCCCGAGCGCGGCCCCGGGCTGCTGCCGCCGCTGAGCTCCAACAAGCCCATCTACGGCCACACGTTCGGCCTGGCCGGCATCATCAACGCCGCCGCCACCAGCCTGATGATCCGCCACCAGACCCTGGCGCCCACCATCAACTTCACCACCCCCGACCCCGAGTGCGAGCAGGACCACGTCCTGGAGGGCGCCCGCCCCACCAAGGTCGAACTGGCGGTGTCGATGTCCTTCGCCTTCGGCAGCCAGACCTCCGTGGCGGTGCTCGGCGCGCCGGGAGCCTCCTGATGGGCCGCCCGCTGATCGCCGCCGACCCGGACGCGCTGGTACGGGAGTTCGTCCGCCCCGGCGACCACGTCCACCTCGCCGGCACGCCGTCGCGGCCCAACGCCCTTACGTACGCGCTGTGCCGGGTGCTCGGCGACGAGGGGCACCTGACCGTCAGCACCACCGCGGTGCACTCCTCCGCGCACGCGCTCGCCCTGTCCGGTGTCGCGGACAAGGTGATCGCCGGGTTCGCCGGGGACACCTACCCCTCCCCGCGGCCCAACCCGCTCTACCGGGACCTGCTCGCCGGGCGGCCGTTCGCCTTCGAGGCGTGGTCGCTGCTGAGCTACCAGCAGCGGCTGATCGCCGGCGCGCAGGGCCTGCCGTACGCCGTCACCGCCTCCCTGGCCGGCACCGACCTGGCCGCGGACAAGGACGGTGTGCTGCACCAGGTGCCCGACCCGGCCGACCCGGACCGCGCGGTCACCCTGCTCGCGCCGCTGCGCCCGGACCTGACGCTGCTGCACGGCGTGCTCGCGGACGAGGACGGCAACATCGCGCTGGTGCCGCCGCTGGGCGAGGGTGCCTGGGCGGCGTACGCGGCCCGCCGCGGTGTGCTCGCCTCCGTGGAGCGGATCGTCCCCCGGGAGGTGCTGCGCACCCTCGCCGACCGGGTCGTGATCCCCGGACAGCGCGTCCTCGGCCTGTGCGAGGCACCGCTCGGCGCCCACCCGCAGTCGCTGCGCACCGGCGGACTCGGCGGCGTCCAGGGCTATTTGGACGACTACGCCTTCCTGACGGAGATCGTCGAATCCTGCCACGGCGAGCAGCGCGGTGCCGACTGGTACCGGACGTGGGTGGCCGAACCGGGCAGCCACGAGGGCTACCTGCGCCGTCTGGGGCCGTCCCGCCGGGCGTCCTTGGCGCTGCCCGCCCGCGAAGCGGCCGACCCGACGGCCCGCGGAGCGGCCGGCGGAACGGACGACGGGACGGACGACTTCGCGGTGTTCGAGGAGGTGGCCCGCGCCGAGCTGGCCGCGTGCCGCGCGGCCCGCGAGCCGTCCGCGGCCGCCAAGGCGCCTTCCGTGCCCGCGCCTTCCCCGACGGCGCCCCCGGCCTCCGCTCCCGCCGCGGCGGACCCCGCGGACGGGGCCGAGCCGAGCCGTCAGGAGCGGCTGATCGTGCTGGGCGCCCGGGCAGTCGCCGACCGGGTACGGGCGGGCGGCCACGACACGCTGCTGGCTGGGATCGGCGCCTCGCACATGGCGGCGTGGCTGGCCGCGGCCCAACTGCGGGCCGGCGGCCACGAGGTCACCGTGGTGGCCGAGTTGGGCATGTGCGGCTTCGCACCGGCCGAGGGCGACGTGTTCCTGTTCAGCCTCCACCACGCCGAGCACAGCGAGATGCTCGCCGGCATCCCGGAGATCCTCGGCGGCATGGTCGCCGCCAACCCCCGGGCGCTCGGCGTACTGGCGGCGGCCGAGATCGACGGGTCCGGGGCCATCAACACCAGCCGTACCCGGGACGGCCGCTGGCTGACCGGCTCCGGGGGCGCCAACGACATCGCCTCCACCACGGACTGCGTGGTGATCGCCCCGGCCTCGCCCCGGCGCTACGTCACCGCGCTGACCTACCGCACCAGTCCCGGCGACCGGGTCCGCGAAGTCGTCAGCGACTTCGGCCGGTTCCGCCGCGACGACCCGAACGAGCCTTTCCACTTGGCCAGTTGGCTGCCCCCGGCGAGCGGCGAGGACGCCGACCCGCAGCGGATGGTCGCCGAGCGCACCTCGTGGGACAGCGACGCCTCCCGGGCGGAGGCGGAGAAGCCCGTCACGCCCGAGGAGCTGGCGCTGCTGCGCACGCTGGACCCGGCCGGCGTCTACCGCTGACCCGGCCGCCCGGACCCGTCAACGGCTCTGCCTGCACCGCCAGTTCGGCCCGCAGCATCCGATCCCCCCACACCGGGCCCCCACGCCCCGATCCCCCCGCATCCCCCCGCGTTCCCCCCGCCCCACCTCACCGCGACAGGAGCTTCCATGCCCACCGACACCCACGCCCGCGCCGAGGGCCGCACCTGGGCCGGGTCACGGCTGCGCTTCGCCGGGCTCGGCCACTACTTCCCGCGTGCCCGGCGCCGCCACGACGAGGGTCCGATCACCCTCGGCGGACGCGAGCACACCCCGCAGGACGCCGCCGAGTTGGGTGTGCGCGGCCTGCACACCGCCGCGGCGGACGAGACGCTGGAGTACATGGCGGTCCAGGCCGCCACCGCCGCGCTGCGGAACGCGGAACGCGACGCGGCCGAACTCGACCTGGTGGTCCTGGCCAACTGGACCGACCGGCAGTGGATTCCGGAGATCGCCCCCGGGGTCGCCACCGCGCTCGGCGCGCACGGCGCCCTCGCCTTCGACGTCTGCGGCGCCTGCACCGGCTTCGTGCACGGGGTGCAGACCGCGGCCGCGCTGCTCACCGCGCACCCGGGGTGGCGGCGCGCGGTCGTGGTCGCCGCCGACCGCTTCTCGCACCGGGCCCGCCCCGGCACCCGCGGCCAGCTGGTCTTCGGCGACGCGGCCGGGGCCGTCGTCCTGGAGAAGGGCGCGCCCGGTCAGCCCGGGGGCCTGCTGGACTCCGTACTGGACTGCGACTCCACCCGCGCCGACGCGGTCGCCGCCCGGCCGCCCGAGGGCTGGCTGCGCCCCCGGCCCGAGCTGATCGAACTGGCCGTGGGTTCCAGCCTGCGGGTGGCGGACACGCTGCTGGGCCGCAACGACCTCAAGACCGCCGACCTCGACTGGCTGGTGCCGCACCCCGGCAACAACGCCATCCACGCCGGGGTGCGGGCGGGCCTGGACCTGGACCCGGCGAAGTTCCTCACCAACTTCGCCGAGCGCGGCAACACCGGCTGCGCCTCCATCCCGATCGCGCTGTCCGAGTTCTCCGCCGCGGGCGTGCTCAAGCCGGGCGACCTGGTGCTGTCCACCGCGGTGGGCTCGGGCTGGTACTACGGCGGGCTGCTCTACCAGTTGTGACGCTCCGTCAGCTGTATGCGCCCCGTTCGCTGCCCTCCGACTTCCGCTCTCGCGCAACCGATTCTGAAGGAGCCGACATGGCCGACATCACCGACCGGTCCGGCACGGGCGGACCGCCGCCCGGGCTCGCCGTCTGGACCGACTTCGGCGGGGTGCTCACCCCGCCGGTCGACGTCACCTTCCGCGACTTCGGCGCGCGGACCGGCGTCCCCGTCCACGCGCTGAAGGAGGCGATGCGCCTCGTCGGCGAGGCGCACGGCACCGACTCGATGGGCGTGCTGGACATCCCGCTGCTCAGCGAGCCCGACTGGGAAAAGGAGGTCGAGGAGGTCCTCGCGGACGGCTTCGGCCTGGCCGTGGACCTGTCGTCGTTCGGCGAGCGCTGGTTCGCCGGACGCGGCGCCAACCAGGACTGGCTGCGCGAGCTGACCGCGCTGCGCGCCCGCGGCGCCTACGTCGGCCTGCTCTCCAACCTGCCGCCGAGCTGGGAGCGGCACCGCCGGTACATGGTGGACGACGCGCACTTCGACGGCATCGTCTGCTCGTACGCGGTGGGCTGCCGCAAGCCGGAACCGGAGATCTTCCGGATCGCCGCCGCCCGGGCCGGGCGCGCGCCGTGGCAGTGCGTGCTCGTCGACGACCTGGCGAAGAACTGCGCCGGGGCCGAGGCCGCCGGCTGGCGGGCCGTGCACTTCCAGGACGCCGCGCAGGCCGCACAGGAGCTGGCCGCGCTGGACGCGGCGCCGGTCCCGGCCGCACCGGTCCGCCCGGCCGCCCCCGTACGCACCTCGCGCTGACCTGTCCGACCACCCCACCCACAGCTGGAGCAGCACCATGACCACACTCGACATCGGCGCCGAGCCCGAAGCCGTGCTCAGCACCGAACGCACCATCCCCCGGCACCTGGTCCACCGGGCCGCCGTCGCCGAGGTGTTCCTCACCGACTTCCAGTCCGTCGGGGAGCGGGACTTCCGCGCCTCGGCCCAACTGCCCCCCGACCACAGCTACTACGCCGACCGGCTGGGCACCGCGGGCGGCCACGACCCGCTGGCGGTCTTCGAGGCGGTGCGGCAGATGCTGCTCTGCGCGATGCACCTCCAGCACGACGCGGGCCCCGGCACCAAGTCCATCACCGCCGAGGCCGGCCTGCGGATCACCGACCCCCGCCCGCTGCACGCCCCGGCCCGCCCGCTCGACCTGGACCTGGTCGGCCGCGCCGCGCTGGTGAAGGAGTACCGCGGCGCCGTCTCCCGGGTGGTGCACGAGGTGGACGTCGCTGCCGCCGGCCGGCCGATCGGCACCGTCCGGGTGGACACCGCGCTGCGCCCCGACGACATCTACCGGACGCTGCGGATGAGCGGCCGCACCACCGAACCGCCCTCCTCCGACGACCTGCCCGCCGTCTCCCCGGCCCGCCCGATCGGCCCGCACCTGGTCGGCCGGACCCGCGCGGACAACGTGGTGCTGCACGACATGGCGCTGCGGGGCGGGGAGTTGACGGCGCTGCTGCGGGTGCCACTGCGGCACCCGAGCATGTTCGACCACCCGCAGGACCACGTCCCCGGCCCGGTGATGATGGAGGCGGCACGCCAACTCGGCCTGCTGCTGGCCGGTGAGCGCCACGGCCTGGCCGCGGCCAAGCTCCACCTCGCCGAACTCACCGCCGAGTACCTGCGGTTCGCCGAGCTGGACGCCGACATCGTGCTGCGCTCGGAGATCCTGCGCGCGCCCGCCGCGGACGGCGGCGGCCTCGCCTTCGCGGTCGCCTTCGAGCAGGGCGGCGAGGCCGTGGCCAGGATGCGGGTGGCGCTGGGCAGCACGCTCGGCCGGGCCGGTGCCGCGGGAGCCCCCGATGGCAGCTGACCGGCAGGACACGTACGACGCCCAGGGTTCCCCGGCCGCCCATGTCCCCTACCCCGCAGGGGAGTTCCGCCTCGACGGCCGAGTGGTCCTGGTGACGGGGGCCTCCGGCGGCCTCGGCGCGCACCTGGCGGGGGTGCTCACCCGGGCCGGCGCCCGGGTGGCGCTCGCCGCCCGCCGCGAGGCGCCGCTGAAGGCGCTGGCCGCGGAGTTGCCCGGCAGCCTGGCCGTGCCGTGCGACATCACCGACGCGGCGGACCGCGCGGAGGCGCTGCGGGTCGTCACCGGGCAGTTGGGGCCGGTCGACGTCCTGGTCAACAACGCCGGGCTGTCCCGGGTGGAGCCGGCCGAGCGGCAGTCGGAACAGAGTTTCGCGGAGATCGTCGCGGTGAACCTCACCGCGGTCTTCGCGCTCAGCTCCGAGGTCGCCGCCGGCATGCTGGCACGGGGCCGCGGCAGCATCGTCAACATCGCGTCCGTGTACGGCCTGGTGGGCAGCGGCAGCCTCCCGCAGGCCGCGTACGCGGCGAGCAAGGGCGGTGTGGTCAACCTGACCCGGGAACTGGCCGCGCAGTGGGCCGCGCGCGGGGTACGGGTGAACGCGCTGTGCCCGGGCTGGTTCCGGTCCGAGATGACCGCGGACATGCTCGACACCGCGGAGGGGCGCGGCTGGGTGGAGCGGCGCACCCCGATGCGCCGGGTCGGCGAGCCGCACGAACTGGACGGCCCGCTGCTGTTCCTGGCCGGCCCGGCGAGTTCCTACGTGACCGGCGCAGCGCTCCCGGTCGACGGCGGCTACCTCACGCTGTGACGGCACACCCCCGCACCCGGGCACCCCGGCAGCCCCGGCACCCGGGCACCCCGGCCCCCGGCCCCCGGCCGCCCGCGCCGTCCGCCACCTCGGCGGGCGCGGGCTGGCCCGGGGCTCACAGGGTGTGGATCGTCAGGTGCTTCCTGACGTCGTCGAAGATCCGCTGCCCCTGCGCGGACTGGGCGGCCGAGGCGGGCATCGTCACGTCCAGTGTGTAGAGGTCGCCCTCGCCGCTGACCACGTCGAGTTCGAGTTCGCGCAGGGCCGTCTTCGCGTCGTCCTTCAGCTCGGTGTAGTGGACGTCGAGCCGCGCCGCGGCCTGGCCCTGCTGGGTCGCCTCGACGACCCGGCCGTCCGCGTCCTCGACGGTGTCGGAGTAGGAGACCTCACCACCGCCCTTGTACCACTGGAGGTTGGCGTTGGCGACGCCCGCGGCGCTGCTCTTCTCGCCGCGCGTGCGGGACAGCGCCACCGTGAACACGCCGTGCGGGTCGGTGTACGTCACCTTCGCGTCGGCGATGCTGCGCACGTAGTCGCCGGGCACCGCCAAGGTGGCGTCGACGCTCTGCTCCCGGTAGGACTTCCAGCCCTCGGGCAGGCCAGAGCCGCCGAACGGGCCGACGGTCAGGAGCACAGCGCCCGCGACGGCTGCCGCGACCACCGCGGCGGTGGCCGCCTGCGCGCGGCGGCTGCGGCGCAGCGCCCGTATCGCGCGGCCGACGGGCCCGGCCGGCGGTTCCTCCGCTGCCGGGGGCGGTGCCCCGGCCCCGGCCCGCGCGGTCGGCTGCGGCGCCGACTGCGGCGGGACGCGCGGCGGTTCGAGGACGGCCCGCAGCTCGTCGGCGAGCCGCGCCGGGGCCGTACGCGCCGCCGGCTCCTTGCGCAGGACGCCCAGCAGCGGTGCGGTGAGCGGGCCCGCCGCGCGCGGCGGGGGCAGTTCCGCGAGCAGGACGGCCTGGAAGGTCGACGGCGTGGCCTGGCGGCGGAAGGGCGAGACACCCTCCACCGCCTGGTAGAGCACCACTCCCAGCGACCACAGGTCGGACTCGGGGCCCGGCCGCTGGCCCAGCACCCGTTCGGGCGCGATGTACTCCGGTGAACCGATGAAGGCGCCGGTCTCCGTCAGCGGCTCCTCACCCTCGACCTGGGCGATGCCGAAGTCGGTGAGGACCACGCGGTCGTGCCGGCCGAGCAGGATGTTCGCGGGCTTCACGTCGCGGTGCAGCACCCCGGCCTCGTGGGCCGCGCCGAGCGCGCCGAGCACCGCGAGGCCGATCCCCGCGGCCTCGCGCACCGGCAGCGTGCCCTCGGCGAGCACCTCGGCCAGCGACCGGCCGCGCACCAACTCCATGACGATCCAGGGCCGTTCGTCCTCCACGACCACGTCGTGCACGGTCACCACGGACGGGTGGTCGATACGGGCGGCGGCGCGCGCCTCACGCTGCATCCGCAGGTGGGCGGTCTCCCGCTGGGCGTCCGTCAGGTGCTCGGGCAGCCGCGGCTCCTTCACGGCGACGTCGCGGTCCACGACCTCGTCGCGGGCGCGCCATACGGTGCCCATGCCGCCGAAGCCGAGGCGCTCGAGGAGGCGGTAGCGGCCGCCGACCAGCCGCCCGCCGCCGCTTTCGCGCTCGGGCTCGCTCGGGTTCGGGTTCGGGCTGCGGCCGTTCTCCGCTGGTGGCGCGGGCGGCTCCAACTCGTAACTCGTCGCCGTCCGCGTGTCCTCGTCCCCGGGCTGCCCGCCCGCGCCCCCGTTGGTCGCCATGGCCGTATCCTCCCAGCCCCCGGCGCCGGCGCGGCGCCCTGCCGCTCGCCCGTGCCAAAGGTGTGACCGAAGGCGGGGCGCGGCCGGCCCGTCACCCGGACGCGCCGCACCGATGAGTTCGCGGGCGCCCGCCGGTCTACCCGCCGACCGCACCATCCGCAGCGACGGGAGCACACCGTGGGCCTCATCCAGATCGAACTGTTCGCGACCCTCGACCTCGTCGGGCAGGCGCCCGGCGGGCCGGACGAGGACCCCGAGGGGTTCCCCTACGGCGGCTGGCAGGCCCCGCTGGTGGACGAGACCACCGGGGCCCAGATCACCGCGGCGTACGAGGGCACCGACGCGCTGCTGCTCGGCCGGCGCACCTACGACATCTTCGCCGCCTACTGGCCGCACCAGCAGGGCGGCGAGGACGGCTGGATCGCCGAGCTCTTCAACCGCGTCCCGAAGTACGTCGCCTCCCGCGGCCGCCCGGACCTGTCCTGGGCCGGGTCCACGCAGCTCGGCCCCGACCTGGCCGAGGCGGTGCGCGAGGTCCGCGAGCGCCACGAGCAGGTGCGGGTCGTCGGCAGCCTCGACCTGGTCCAGACCCTCCTGCGCGAGCAGCTCTTCGACCGCCTCGACCTGTGGGTCCACCCGATCCTGCTCGGCGTCGGCAAGAAGGTCTTCGCCGACGGCACCGTGCCCACCAACCTCACCCTCCTCCACCCCCCGGCCGCCTCCGCCAAGGGCACGACCCACCTCCACTACGCCCGCACCCCCGGCACCCCGCCCACCGGCGACATGACCACCCGCTCCGCCTGAGCCCCGCCACTGCAAACGATATCGCCTGTGCCGAAAAAGAGGTATCGTTTGGGAAGGGCATCATCGGGACAGGAGCGATCCTCATGGCGAGAACGGTCATCGACCTCGACGAGGACATGGTCACCGAGGCCATGCGCATCTTCGGCACCAGGACGAAGGCGAAGGCCGTGCGCCTGGCCATGGAGGACGCCGTCAAGCGCCACCTGCGCCAGGAGTTCTTCGACGCCATGGACGCCGGTGAACTCGACTTCAGCGAGATCGTCGAGAGCACCGGCCCGCGCCACGCGGACGGCTCGCTCAAGCGCGACGGGAGCCACGACGGAGGCCGCGCCGCCTGATGCGGGACCGCTACCTGATCGACAAGTCCGCCCTGGCGCGGTGGACGAAGCCCGGTGTGAAAGAGGTCCTGGGGCCCCTCCACGAGCGCTACCTGCTCGCGGTGTGCTCTCCGACCGAATACGAGATGGTCCACTCCGCGCGGGACTGCGCGGAGGCCCTGCGCATCAGCACCTGGCTGCACGCCTTCGACTACCTGCACACGGACGACGCGGCCTTCACCCGCGCGCTGGAGGTCCAGCGCCACGCGCTCAACGCGGGGTTCCACCGCGCCCTGTCCCTGGCCGACCTCCTCGTCGCCGCCACCGCGGAACGGAACCGCCTGACCGTCCTGCACTACGACGGCGACTTCGACATGATCGCCTCCCTCACCGAGCAGCCCACCCGGTGGGTCGTCCCGCCCGGCACCGCCGACCGCTGACGTCGCGGCCTCCGCCCTCTTCCGGCCCGGGGGTCAGGAAGGGGCGCCGGGCCGGAAGAGGGCGGCGGCGTTGTCGTGGCACACGGCCCGCAGCCAGTCGCCGCCGAGGCCGAGGCGTTCCAGGGCCTGGAGCTGGTGGAGGTAGGGGTAGGGGATGTTGGGGAAGTCGGTCCCGAGCAGGATGCGGTCGCCGAGGTCGGCGAGGCGTGGGAGCGCCTTGCGGGGGAAGGGCATGAAGCCCTCGGTGAAGTCGGTGAACGCCATCGTCGTGTCCAGGCGTACCTGCGGGTGGCGTTCGGCGAGGTCGAGGAACTCCTCGTACTCGGGCATGCCCATGTGCGCGACCACCAGCCGCAGTCCGGGGAACCGGGCGAGGACCCGCGCCACGGGTTCGGGTCCCGTGTGCTTGCCGGGCGCGGGCCCCGAGCCGCAGTGCATCACCACGGGAGTGCCGCTCTCGGCCAGCAGCCCCCACGCCGCCCGGAGCTGCTCGTCGTCCGGGTCGTACGCCCCCACCTGGACGTGCGCCTTGAAGACCCGGGCGCCGGCGTCGAGCGCCTCCCGTACGTAGTCCGCGGTGTCCGGTTCCGGGTAGAGCGTCGCGGTGTGCAGGCAGTCCGGGGTCCGCCGGGCGAAGTCCGCCGCCCAGCCGTTCAGCCACCGGGCCATCCCGGGCTTGTGCGGGTACACCATGGAGGTGAAGGCCCGCACCCCGAACTCCCGCAGCAGCGCGACGCGTTCTTCCTCCTCCCGCCGATAGGTGATCGGCCACTCGAGCCCCCCGACCAGCGGCCCCGCGGTGTCGAAGTACTCCCACACCTTCCGCAGCACCCGCTCGGGCATGAAGTGCGTGTGCACGTCGATCCCCCCGGCCAGCCCCAGCCCCCGCCAGAACCCCCGCACCGCTTCCGCCTCGCCACCCATCACCCGCTCCTTCCCTCACCCGCCACACCCTGCCGTCCCGCCGATCATCTCGAACCCTCCCCGCGGTCTGCCGTGAAGGGCGCTCGGACGGGCTCGCCCCGCACCGCCAAGTGCCGCGGGCGCGCGTACGGCCCGGGGTTCCACCGCATCCCGCCCCCACCACGCTGCCGGGTTCAGTAGCGTAAGTGGACAGGCCAGGAGACGCAGCAGGGCGGGGGCTCACCGGTATGACGGACGCGGCGCAGCCCGGTCGGCCCCAGGGCCCGGTGGACCCGGAAGAAGGGCCCGTCCAGCGGTTCGCCTCCGAACTGCGCGCGCTCCGGGAGGAGTCCGGCACACCGACCTACCGGGACATGGCCAGGGCGACCGGGCTCGCGGTCAGCACCCTGTCAACTGCCGCGGCCGGGCGGCGATTGCCGTCACTGCCCGTCGCGCTGTCCTTCGCCGGGTTCTGCGGCGGGGACCCCGGCGAGTGGGAGCAGCGGTGGCGGCGCGCGGCCGAGGAGGACAGCGCCCTGCGCGCCGCCGGCAGCGGCAGTGCCCCGCCGTACCGGGGGCTGTCCCGGTTCGAACCGGCCGACGCCGGCCTGTTCTTCGGCCGCGACGCCGTACTGGAGCGGCTGGTCGCCCTGTCCGGCAGCCGCCGGTTCACCGCCGTCTTCGGCCCGTCGGGCAGCGGCAAGTCCTCGCTGCTGCGGGCCGGCTTGATCCCCCGGCTCGGCGCCGCCGACCCAACTGCCCCGCGCCCCGCGGCGATCCGCATCCTCACGCCCGGTCCCCGCCCGCTCACCACGCACCGCGACCGGCTGCGGCCGGCCCCCGGCGACAGAGACGGCGGCGACGGCGACGGCGATACCTGGCTGATCGTCGACCAGTTCGAGGAGCTGTACACCCTGCGTCCCGACCCGCAGGAGCGGCAGGAGTTCGTCCGCCGGCTGCTGGCCGCGCAGGAGCCCGGCAGCCGGCTGCGGGTGGTCGTCGCGGTGCGCGCCGACTTCCTGGGCCACTGCACCCGGCAACCGGAGCTCGTCGCCGCCCTCCAGGAGGGCTCCGTGCTGACCGGCCCGATGAGCCGGGACGAGCTGCGGGCGGCGATCACCAGGCCCGCGACGGTGCGCGGGCTGCGCGTGGAGAGCGCGTTGACGGAGCAGCTGCTCTCCGCCGTCGAGGGCGAACCCGGCGGGCTGCCGCTCATGTCCCACGCCCTGCTGGAGACATGGCGGCACCGCAAGGGCAACGTGCTGACGCTGGCCGCCTACGAGCAGGTCGGCGGGCTGCGCCAGGCGGTCGCCCGGACCGCCGAGGAGGTCTACGGCAAGTTCACCCCGGCGCAGGCCGGCACCGCCCGCCGCATCCTGCTCCGGCTGGTCGTCCCCGGCCGCAACGGTGCGCCCGACACCCGCCGCCCCGCCGACCGGGCCGAGATAGACGCCGGCGAGGACAGGGAGACCACCGACGCCGTCGTGGAACAGCTGGTACGGGCCCGGCTGCTCACGGTCGACGCGGCGGCGCACCCGCCCACCGCGCCGGACGCCCTCGCCGCCCCGGCGGACGGCCCGGCAGACGACACGGCACACGGCGCAACCCACCTCCCGGGCGACAGCCCGGCAGACGGCACCCACCTGCCCGGCGGCCCCGGCGGCCCCGGCGGCCCCGGCGGCGGAAGCGACGGCACCCTGGCGCTCGCCCACGAAGCCCTCATCACCGCCTGGCCCCGGCTGCGCACCTGGATCTCCGAGGAGCGCGACCGCCTGCTCGCGCACCGGCGGCTCGCCGACGCCGCCGCCGCCTGGCAGGAGGCGGAGCGGGACCCCGCGCTGCTGTACCAGGGCAGCCGGCTCGCGGACGCCGCGGAGGCGTTCCCTCCCGGCGACCCGTCCCTCAACACCGCGGAGCGGGAGTTCCTCACCCTGTCGCTGCGCCGCCGCTCCCGCTCCGTACGCCGGCGGCGCCTGTTCGTCGCACTGCTGGCCGTGCTGTCCCTGCTGACCTCGACCGCGGCGGTGGTGGCCCTCCAGCAGCGGGCCGGCGCCCAGCGGGCGCGCAACACCGCCGTCTTCAACCGGATCACCGCCGAGGCCGACGCGGTCCGCGACACGCAGACCTCGCTCGCCGCCTCCCTCGACCTCGCGGCCGACCGGCTGCGCCCGCTGCCCGACCTCTACACGCACCTGGTCACCGACTCCGGCAGCGCCCTGTCGACGCCGCTGGACATCGGCGCCGGTATCGTCACCGCGGCCGTCTACAGCCCGGACGGGCGGGTCCTGGCCACCGCGGACGACCACGGCCCCGTACGGCTGTGGGACGTCACCACCGCCACCCGGCCCCGGCTCCTCGGGAAGGTCGAGGGCGCCGTGCAGGTCGCCTTCAGCCCGGACGGCCGGACCCTGGCCACCGCGGGGACCGCGCTGGCCACCGCCGGAAGCGCCCCGGACGCCGCGGACCGCGCCCGGCTGTGGGACGTGGCCGATCCCGCCCACCCGAGGTCCCTGGCCGAACTGCCGTCCGGGCACACGGACTTCGTCACCTCGGTGGCGTTCTCCCCGGACGGCCGTACGCTCGCCACGGCCTCGGACGACCACACCGTGCGGCTGTGGGACGTCACCGACCAGCGGCGGCCGGCCGCGCTGGGCGGGCCGCTGACCGGGCACACCGGGGACGTCGACTCCGCCGTGTTCAGCCCGGACGGCCGCACCCTGGCCAGTGCGGGCATCGACGGGTCCGTGCGGCTGTGGCGGGTCACCGACCCCGCCCGGCCGGTCCTGCTGCGGGTACTGGCCGTCAACACCGCGGGGGTCTACCAGGCCGTCTTCAGCCCGGACGGGCGCACCCTGGCCACCGCGGGCAACGACGACCTGGTCCGGCTGTGGGACGTGAGCGACCCCGCCGAGGCCACCGCGCTGGGCGAGCCGCTGACCGGCCACAGCGCCGCGGTCTGGTCAGTGGCCTTCAGCCCGGACGGCTCCATGCTCGCCAGCGCCGGCTACGACGACACGATCAGGCTGTGGAACGTCACCGACCCCCGCTATCCGGTCGCGTTCGGCCGACCGCTGACCGACCACACCGACGGCATCTGGTCGGTGCGGTTCCGGCCGGACGGACGCGGGCTGGCCAGCGCCGGCTACGACGGCCGGGCCCGGCTCTGGACCCTGCCGGACACGGTCCTGGCCGGCTCCGACGGCGGCTTCGCGGCGACGGCGTACAGCCCCGACGGCCGACTCGTCGCGACCGCGGACAGCAACAAGGGCGTCCAACTGTGGCGGACGAGCGGCCGGCCGGCCGCGGTGGGCCCGCCGCTGGAGTTCCCGGCCGCGGTGCACGCGGTGGCCTTCGCTCCGCGGGGCCATGTGCTGGCGGCAGTCGGGGACGCCGGCACCGTACGGCTGTGGGACGTGGCCGACCCCGCGCACCCGGTCGCGCTCGGGTCGCCGGCCGGCCTGGCCGGCGAGGTCGACACGGTCGCCTTCAGCCCCGACGGCCGCACCCTCGCCGCGGCCGGCGCCGAGGGCGTGATCCGGCGGTGGGACGTCACCGACCCGGCCCGGCCCGCGGCGCTCGGCGAGGACCTGGCCGCGCACGGCGGTCCGGTCACGTCCCTCGCCTTCGCCGCCGGCGGGCGCACCCTGGCCGACGGCGAGGAGAACGGCAGCGTGCGGCTGTGGACCGTCACCGGCCGTACGGCGCGACCGGCCGCGGTGCTGACCGGCCACGAGGACTCCGTCACCGCGCTCGCCTTCAGCCCGGACGGGCGCACCCTCGCCAGCGGCAGCCGGGACCGCACCGTCAAGTTGTGGAACGTCGCCGCCGCGCAGCGCTCCCCCGCCGGCGGCAGCCGGCCCCGCACCCTGACCGGGCACCGGGACTGGGTGTCCTCGGTCGCCTTCAGCCCCGACGGCCGCACCCTGGCCAGCGGGAGCCTGGACCGGACCGTGCGACTGTGGGACGTCTCCGACCCGACCCGGCCGGCCGCGCTCGGGCAGCCGCTGACCGGCCACACCGACGCCGTCACCGCCGTCGCCTACAGCCCCGACGGCCGGACCCTGGCCAGCGTCTCGTGGGACGCCACGCTCCGGCTGTGGGACCTGCGCGCCGACCACGACGCCGCCCGGATCTGCGCGGCCGTCGGGCCGACCCTCACCGAGCCGCTGTGGAAGAAGTACGTCGGCCCGCTCGACTTCACCCCGCCGTGCCGGTGACGAGCAGCGGTCAGGACAGGGCGTAGACCCGGGCCCAGTCCACCTCGTACACGGCGCTCTGCACGGGGTCGGTGTCGTTGTCGCGCACCGCGTCCAACTGGAGGGTCTGGTGCAGCGACCCGGCGCACTGGATGCACCGGCGTACGTCGTCGGCGCCGCCGGAGAAGCTGTACCACTCCGCACCGTCGAGGTAGCCGGTGACATGGTCCGGCGTCCACTCGACCGCCACGTCGTGCCACTGCGTCATGTCGACACCGCACTTCTGCGCCGACTCCTGCTGCGTCGGCACGCCGGCGTCCTGGGGGTAGTGGATGTTGGCCTGCGCGCAGTCGCCTCCCGGCACCTCGTCCTCCAGGTAGTCGTACTCCCCGTCCTGCGGCCAGCTCTCGGAGTCCGGCCACAGGATGAGCAGCGGGTGGTACGTCCACGCGGCCTCCGCCCCCGTGGGGTAGGACCGCACCCGGGCCTCCCACCTCCCGTACTGCTGGCCGAACCGCGACGCGAGCCACCCCGTGGTGCCGTCCCCGTCGCCGACCTCCTCCAGCACGCCGCCCACGACCCGCGCGTTCTGCGGGCAGCGCTGCCCGTGACCGCCGTTGCCCGGCCAGCAGCCGTCGCTGTCCCCCGCCGTCTCCCACTTGGCCGGGTCGGGTGGCGCGGGCTGGGACGGCGAGCCGTAGTCGAACTCGTCGGTGCCGTCGGGGAGCGGGGTCCCCCAGCCGTACCGCTCCGCCGCCGAGACACCGTCGTCCGACGGCGCCGCGGCGGCCGCCCGCGGGCCGCCTTGTGCCGGGCCCGCCACGGCGACGAGCACCGCCACCACCGCGCTGACGGCGAGGCGGGCACCCCGCCCGCGCCGCCACCGGCCGGTCCGGGACTGCCGGTCCGTCCTTTCCATCCTTCTCCTCCGTTCCTCCGTCTCGACCGAGCGGGCACGGCAGATCCCCACCCCCGTGGAGGATCTGCCGGCCGAACCGCGTTGGCGCGGCCCGCCGCAGGACAAGTCCACCGCCCGGCGGGCTTGTTCGGCAGCCCCGCCGAGGGTGGCGAACAATCCGGCGGCCCCCGGACCGGCCCCGCCTCAGCTCGGCGCGCGCCCGAACCGCCCGTCCCGGCAGCGCCGTTGGAGCACCCGGGCCCGTGAGCCGTTGTTCGCCCCCGGGGCGGAGGTGTCGAACAACCCCGGGCCCGGGGTGAGCTGGACACCGATGGCCCACGGGCCGTTCTCGCCTGCCTGTGCGGGACGGCAGCACGGCACGGACAGAACTACGGAGGACAGATGGCCGAGACGATGCGCGGCGCCGCGCCCGGTGAGCCGGTCGCCGACGGCCCGGCCCCGCAGGAGGTGTCGCAGGAGGTGTCCTGGTGCGCGGAGCTGGCCGGCATCCGGCTGTACCGGCGCAACGCCTTCGCCGTCACCGGTCTGCCGGCGGACACACGGGAGTCCGGCGTACAGCGGTTCCGGCAGGAGTGGCAGGACCGGCAGGACCGGCAGGACGTGGCAGCGACCTGGCCGGGCGCGGCCGGCTCCCCGCTGGCCGGGCCCTTCGGCGCGAAGGAGGTGTGCGCGGCGGTCGAGGCGTTCTCGGACCCGCGGCGGCGCTTGGCCGACGAACTGCTGTGGCTGTGGGACGGCGCGGCTCTCGGCTGTTCCTGCCCGGACCCGGTCCACCGCCGGCACGACGAGGCGGTGCGGTGCCATGCCCTCGCGCTGGAGGCGGCGGCCGGGTACCGCGAGGCCGCGCCGGAGGAGCGCGTCGAGCTGTGGGGGTGGGCGGCGGACGCCTGGGGCGCGCTGTGCGGGGGACCGGAGTTCGCGCGGCACGTCGCCGAACGGGTCAGGGCGCTGGGTGACGCGCGCTTCGGTGCGGTGGAGGCGGACGAAGTCGTCGCCGCTGTGCCGCGGTTGCTGGTCTCCCCGTTCCGCGAGATGGCCGCGGACGCCGACCTCGCGCCCGGGCTTCCCGAGCTCTGCGCGCGGTGGGCGCGGCACGCGGTGTTCGCCGGGCCGGTCACCGAGGTGTTCGAGGAGGTGGCGCGGGAGGGCGTGCGGACGGTCGCCGACGGGCTGGCCGCGGTGGAGCGGAAGCGGGCGGACCGCGGCTACCAGGACGCCGTCCTGCTCGTGGAGCAGGAGGTGGTGCCGGCCTTCGAACAGCTGACCCGCCTGGGCCCGCTCGTCCCGGCCCCGCGGCGCGAGGAGGCCGCGCACCTGCTCGCCGCCGGGCTCGACGACCTGGTCGGAGACCTGCAGGACCACTACGTCGGGCTCGTCCCGAACGGGAAGCAGCGCCGGACAGTGATCGAGCTCGCCGAGAAGGCGTACGCCGTCGCTCCCGAGCCCGACCGGAAGGCCCTGGAACGGAAGCGGGACGTCGTACGGCGGCAGTTCGGCGGCAGCGGCCCGGTCCCGGCACTGGAGACGGCGACCCAGACCCGCCTGCGGCAGATCGGCTGTCTGTCCGCCCTGCTGTTGTTCGTGGTGCTCCTCGTCTTCGACGGCCCGATGATGGCGGCCGCCGGGACGTTCCTGACGGTCGTCATCTACCTCCGCATCCGCACGGTCTTCCGCCTGGTCCAGTGGCTCGTGCGCCGCGTCCGGCGGCTCGTGCGGTCGGTCGGGGACCGCCGGAGGGGACCGGCGTGAGCCGCGGTGCGAGGACCAGGACCGGGCAGGTGCGGACCGGGCAGGTGCGGACCGGGCGGGTCCCCGGGCGGTCGGCCTGGAGCAGGTCGGCCGCAGTGTGGCAACTCCCCGTGCTCTGGGCGGCCTGGCCCTGGTACGACCACGAACGGGCCGTCCGGGTCCGCGTCGTGGTGTTCGTATCGGTCGTCCTCGCCACTGTGGTGATCGCGGTGGTGCCGGCGAAGACGGCCTGGTGGCACGGCTTCCACCGCAACTACGTGTGGGTGGTCTGCTCCGCCGTCTGTGCGGCAACGCTGTGGGGCGCCTTGCACCTCGCGCACGGTGCGGTCGGCGACCACCGGCTGATGCGCGGCCCCACCGCCACCGTCACGGCCACCCTCACGCAATGCAGGGGAGGCACCTTCGAGGGCCTCCCGACCTGCCTCTACAGCTGGACCGTCGACGGACACCGCGGCCGGCAACGGGACGTCGTCGCGTCGGCGACACACCATCCCCGCCAGAAGCAGATCCGCGTCAACACCGCCCAGAACGTCGAGCTGGTCCATACCCGCTTCAGGGAAGTCGCGAGGTGGACCGTCGCCGGCCTGCTCCTCGCGATCGACCTCGCCGTGTTCGCCGCCGGGCGCAGCGCCTTCGAGCGGAACCTTGCGGATGGTCAGCGCCGACGACGGTCTTGGTGAGCAGCACCGTGGCCACTGCCTGCAGGCCAGGTGCGTCGGGCACGTCGGGCGCCTTGTCGCCGTACAGGGGGCGTCACTTGCCGCTGTAGACGGGGAAGGCGCTGTGCTCGCCGTAGTCCACGTCGCGCAGGCTGCGCAGCAGGTCCATGTCGGCGCCGGAGATCTCGAAGCCGACCTCGGCGTTGGACCGCATGTGGTCGGGGTTCGCGGTCTTGGGCAGCGACACCGTGCCCAGTTGGAGGGTGTAGCGGATGCACAGCTGGGGGACGGACACGCCGTACTTCTCCGCCATCGCCCTGACCTCGGCGTTCTTCAGGATCGCGCCGTGGGCGATGGGCGAGTACGCCTCGACGAGGATCTGCCGGCTCGCGCAGTAGGCCAGCAGCTCGGAAGGGGTGTTGCCGGCGTGCACGAGCAACTGGTTGACGTGCGGGGCGACCCGCGCGCCGTCCAGGACGTTCTCCAGGTCCTGCTGCTGGAAGTTGGAGACGCCGATGGCACGGATCGTGCCGGCCAGGTGGGCGTCCTCCAGGGCACGCCACGCCTCACGGTTGCCCTGGGCGTAGTCGCCGCCGCGGAAGTCGTCCCACGGCTGCGGGCTGTGGATCAGCATCAGGTCGATATGGTCCAGGCCCAGCTTCGCCAGCGAGCCGTCGATCGCGTCGACCGCATGCTGGTAGTCCTTGATCTCCGCGGCGAGCTTGGTCGAGACGAACAGCTCGTCACGCGGCACCCCGCAGGTGCGCACGCCCTCGCCGACGCCGCGCTCGTTGCCGTACGCCTGGGCGGTGTCGATGTTGCGGTAGCCGATCTCGACGGCCGCGCGGACCGCGTCGGCGGCCTTGTCGTCGTCGATGAACCAGGTGCCGAGCCCCAGCGCGGGGATCTCGACGCCGTTCGACAGGGTGTAGGTCTCGTCCAGGACGGTCATGCGCTCGCTCCGTTCCTCGGCAGTTGCCCGTACACCTCGTCGGCGACGGGTTCGAGCCACTCGTTGCTGACGTTCTCGCCCGGCGTGATGAAGGCGACGTGGGAGAACCACGCATCGGCCTTCGCGCCGTGCCAGTGCTTCGTGCCCGCCGGGACGCGGACCACGCTTCCCGGTTCCATGCTGACCGGAGCCTCGCCGTCGGCCTGGTACCAGCCGCTGCCCGCCGTGCACAGCAGGATCTGGTCCCCGCCGCCGGCGGTGCCGTGGTGGATGTGCCAGTTGTTGCGGCAGCCCGGTTCGAAGGAGACGTTGCTGACGGGAACACTCCCCGTAGCGAGCGGGGCCAGGTAGCTCTGGCCGACGAAGTACTGCGCGTAAGCGTCGTTCTTCTCCCCGAGCGGGAAGATCTGGTCAAATCCGTTGCCGGCCATGTCGTTCTTTCTTTCCTTCTGTTTCGGCCCCGCCTCACCGGGCGGTGCGGGTGTCGTCTTCCCGGGTGCCGTCTTTCCGGGTGCCGTCTTCCCGGGTCGCGGTCGCGCCTGTGCTCAGGCGGAGGGCTCGTCGGCGATCTTCTTCAGCTGCGTGATCGCGGTCATGGCGTTGGGCCAGCCGGCGTAGAAGGCCAGGTGCGTGATCGCCTCCGACAGCTCCTGCACGCTCAGCCCGTTCTCCAGCGCCTTGCCCAGGTGGAAGGGGAGCTGCTCGGTGCGGTACAGAGCGGCCAGCACGCTGACCGTGACCAGGCTCCGGTCGCGCGGCGACAGCTCCGGCCGCTCCCACACGTCGGCGAACAGCACCTCGTTGCTGACCTCGACCAGCTTCGGCGCGATACCGGCCAGCTCCTGGGGTGCGGACAACTTGGCCATCGGATGACTCCCTGCAACGAAACGAACACATGGACCGGCACGGATACGGCTCGGACCCACCGTCCGCCACCGGCGGCCCGACGGCATCTCCAGCGGAGGCCGCGGTGCCGTCGGCGCGGCGCCGCATCCCTGCCGACTTCAAGAAAACCGCAGCTCACAGGCCCGGGAAAGGCACCGTCGTTACAGGTACTGACAGGACCCCCCACCTCTGCTCCACCCCGCCTAGCCTGGACGGCATGGACACCGCCCAGGAGATCCGCGAGTTCCTCGCCACCCGCCGCGCGAGGATCACCCCGCAGCAGGCCGGGCTGCCCGCCTTCGGCGGTGGAAACCGCCGGGTGCCCGGGCTGCGCCGCGAGGAGGTCGCCCTTTTGGCCGGAGTCAGCATCGACTACTACGCCCGCCTGGAACGCGGCCAGCTCGCCGGGGCCTCCGAAGAAGTCCTGGACGCGCTCTGCCGCGCCCTCCAGCTCGACGACGCCGAACGCTCCCACCTGCACGACCTGGCCGCCGCCCAGCGCCGGCGGCCGACCCGCCGCACCACCCGCCGGACCGGGGCCACCGTCCCCGCCAGCCTCAGGCGGGTCCTGGAGTCCATGACCGGCTCGCCGGCCTTCATCCGCAACGGCCGCCTCGACATCCTCGCCGTCAACAACCTCGGCCGCGCCCTGTACGCCCCCCTGTTCACCGCCACAGCCCCCGCCCCGGTGAACATCGCCCGCTTCCAGTTCCTCGACCCCGCCGGCCGCGGCTTCTTCCCCGACTGGGCCACCTCGGTCAACACCACCGTCTCCCTGCTGCGCACCGAAGCAGGACGCGCCCCATCGGACACCGAACTGACCGGACTCATCGGCGAACTCGCCACCCGCAGTGACGAGTTCCGCGCCGCCTGGGCCAAGCACAACGTGCGCCTGCACCAGACCGGACGCAAGGCGTTCCGCCACCCGGCGGTCGGCGAGATCACCCTCGACTTCGACACCATGCAGCTACCGGGCCAGGCCGGGCTGACCCTCACCGCGTACAGCGCCGAACCGGGCACCCCGGACCACGACTCCCTGCTCCTGCTCGCGTCCTGGGCCGCGACGGACCAGGAACGAGCCGACACCGGACCCTGACCACTGAGCGGGTGCGGGGTAGATGCCACGTCCGGCGCCGACCAGGGCAATGAGCTCCTGGACGGTCTCCCCGTCCTCGCCGCGTTCGACCAGGCGGCCGTCCGGGGTGCGCGCCGGGACGTGGTGCGCGTCCCAGTAGTCGGGGAGGGAGCGCGGTGAGCGCAGCACGGTGTCGCGGGCGAGGTCGTCGAGGCGGACGCAGGCGCGTCGAGCGAAGGGGTGGCGGGCGAAGGGGTGGCGGGCCGAAACGGCGAGCGCGTGGGGTTCGCGGACGAGCACCGGTCCGACGGTCAGGTCCGGCTCCTCGACGGGCCGGGAGCACAGGAGGACGTCGATCTCGCCGCTGCGCAGCGGCACGTAGCCGTCGCTGAACTGCACCTCGCGGATGTGTATTTCCACGTCGGGGTGCAGGCGCCGCTGCGCTCCCCTCGCGCTCCCTCGGACCTCTGCAAGCGCCACCGGTCGGCCTGTCGGACAGACGAAGCGCCGGCGAAACGTAAAAACCCCAGGTCGCGAACTGTGCGACCTGGGGTTTCGGGTGAGCCGCCTTCGGGATTCGAACCCGAGACCTACGCATTACGAGTGCGTTGCTCTGGCCAACTGAGCTAAGGCGGCTTGGTGCGGGTGGTGCACTGCTTCGGACAAGGGTGTCAGCAGCAGCGGGGGAAAGTCTACAGGGTTCCCGGGGGTGGTCGGGACCGCGGGGGGATCATGGGGAGGGGCTGGTCACCGGGGTGGTCACCGGGCCGGGCGGGGTCGGGCGGGGGGGCCGGTTGCGGGGCGGGGGCGGGTCAGGAGCAGGTTTTGCCGTTGGGCGGGACCGTGCCCGCCAGGAGGTAGGCGTTGACGGCGGAGTCGATGCAGGAGGACCCGCGGGCGTAGGCGGTGTGGCCGTCGCCCTGGTACGTGAGGAGGTGGCCCGAGGAGAGCTGGGACGCCAGGGACTTCGCCCAGGCGTACGGGGTCGCCGGGTCGCGGGTGGTGCCGACCACGAGGATCGGGCCGGCGCCGTCGGCGGTGATCTTCGCGGCGTGGCCGGTCGACGCGACCGGCCAGTACGCGCAGCCGAGGGACGACCAGGCGAGGGTGGTACCGAAGAGCGGGGACGCCTTGCGGAAGGAGGGCAGCGCCTTCTCGACGTCGGCGGGGGACTTGAAGGCGGGGGGCAGGTCGAGGCAGTTGACGGCGGCGTTGGCGTACATCAGGTTGCTGTACTTGCCGCTGTCGTCGCGCTCGTAGTAGCTGTCCGAGAGCTGGAGGAGCGCGTCGCCCTGGCCCTTGGTCGCGTCGGTGAGGGCGCTGCGCAGGCTCGGCCAGGCGGACTGGTCGTACATCGCGGAGATCACACCGGTGGTGCCGAGGGCCTCGGTGAGCGGGCGGGAGACGTCGCCGGTCTTGAGCGGGTGGGCGTCGAGGGAGGCGAAGAGCGCGGTGAGGTGCTTGCCGGCGTCGGCGACGGAAGTGGTGCCGAGCGGGCAGCCGGAACGGGCGACGCAGTCCTTCGCGAAGGCGTCGAACGCGACCTCGAAGCCGCCGGCCTGGGTGCGGCTGCTGTCGAGCGCGCTGATCGAGGGGTCCATGGCGCCGTCGAGCACCAGGTGGCCGACGTTCTTGGGGAACAGCCCGGCGTAGGTGGCGCCGAGGAAGGTGCCGTACGACTTGCCGATGTAGTTGAGCTTCTTGTCGCCGAGGATGGCGCGCAGCACGTCCATGTCGCGGGCGGAGTCGACGGTGGAGACGTGGGCGAGCAGCTTGCCGGAACGGTGTTCGCAGCCGTTGTCGAAGGTGCGGTCGGCGGTGGTGACGGCCTTGATCTCGGCGCTGTTGTCGGGGGTGGTGTCGACGGCCGTGAAGGCGTCCATCTGCTTGTCGGTGAGGCACTCGACGGGCTGGCTGCGGGCGACGCCGCGCGGGTCGACGGCGACCATGTCGTAGCGCGAGGTGACGGCGGAGGGGTAGCCGAGGGCCGCGTACTGGAGGTAGTCGATCGCGGAGCCGCCCGGGCCGCCCGGGTTGACCAGGAGGGAGCCGAGCTTGCCGCCCTTGCCGGTGGCCGCCTTGCGGGCGACGGCGAGCTTGAGGTCGTCGGCGGCCACGGGGTGGGCGTAGTCCAGCGGGACCTTCATCGTGCCGCAGTCGAAGCCCGACACGCCGCAACTGTGCCAGCTGATCTTCTGGTTGTAGTACGACGCCAGGTTCGCGCTGATGCCGCCCGCGGCGGAGCCGGCCGCCCCGGAGGACGCGGCGGTGGACCCGGCGGAGGCGCCGGGCGAGTCCGCGGCCGCCTTGTGACCGCCCCCTCCCGAGCAGGCGGACAGCAGCAGCCCGGTCACCGCGATCACGGTGGCGGGCATGCGGAGCAGGCGCATGGAGTGCTTGGCGGCTGGCATCGGCGGCTCGGGTCCTCCCGTTGACGTGAGGCGAGCGTATCCGGCGTGGGGCGCCGAGGTTCGCCACGCCTGTCGCCTTTTGAGTGATTCCGGGTTTTACGGGTGGTTACGAGGTGTGACGAGGGGGTGGGTGGGCATTCAAGAGGTGTGGGGCTGGTGGGGTTGGCCGGGCCACAGTGGCGGATGAGGATGAGGGCGCGGTTGGGCGCGGGGTAGGGGCGGGTGAGTGGTGCGGGTGGGCGGTACGGGTGGACGGTGCGTGATCAGGGCGCCGTGGCGGGTCGGTGCGCGGGCGGCGGCGCGGAGGAGCTGGATGCGGAGGGCCTGGGTGCGGAGTGGGGTGCGGACGGCGCGCGGGGCGCCGGTGCGGAGTGGGGTGCACGCGGGGCCTTGGTGGCGGCCGCGGATGTGGTGCCGGGTGCCGAGGCAGGTGTCCTGGCGGGTGCCGTCGCGGTGGAAGGGCGGCGGGGCGGCCCGGCGGGAGAGGTGGCCTTCGGGGCGGCCGGGGCAGTGGGCGTGGGCGTGGCGCTCGGTGCGAACGGCGACCTGGGCGTCGGGGTGAGGCTCGCCGTCGGGGTACGGGCCGGGCTGTCCAGCTTCTCGGTGAAGTAGGCGGCGGCCTTGGCCGGCAGGTCCCGCGCGCTGCGTACGCCGTCGAAGAGCCGGACCTGGTCGCCGGTCGCCCCGAGCGAGCTGCGCAGCCGTACGGCGGAGGCGCGCTGTGCGGTCTGCGTGGTGGCCGCGGCGAGCAGGAGGGACGGATAGCGGCCGGCCGGGCGGGCGATGGCGGGGTAGTCGCCGGAGATGCCGACGGCGGCGGCGTAGCGGTCCGGGTGGGACAGCGCCTCGCGGACGGCGCAGGGCGCCTGTGTGCCGAACCCGATCACGCCGTGCGCGGTGCGGGCGGTCAGGGTCCGGTAGCGGGCGGCCACTTCGGTGAGGACGGCCGCGGAGTCGGTGGTGCAGCTGGGCGGAGTGACAAGGAGGAAGGAGTTGGCACGGCCGCGGTCCGTCTGCGCGGCGAACGCGGAGTACAGGTCCGCCGCGGCGGAGGAGCCGGACCGGGCGGCGGACGAACCGGACGACGAACCGGGCGAGGGCGAACCGGACGGGACCGCGGACGGCGAGGAGCGCGCCGAGGAGGAACGCGCCGAGGAGGGCGACGAGAGCGAGGAGGCATGGACGATGACGACGGGATAGGCGACGCCGGCCGCGGCCGGCGTGGTGTAGCGGTGCGGCAGCCATACGCGGGTGCCGTCGCGCAGCTCCTCCAGGGTGCCGCCCGCAGGGTGCCCGAGGAGGCGCAGTTCCGGCGGCGGCGCGGGCGCCGGGGTGCCGGCCGGGGTGCGTACGCGCGTCGGCGGCACGGCGGTGGGCCGGGAGATGCGCGCGGCCACGGCACGGGTACGGCCCGGGACGGCACCGGCGTCGTGCAGGAGCGGTACGGCGAGGGTCGCGGCGAGGAGTGCCGTCACCCCCGAGGCGCCCGCGCGCAGCAGGGTGCCGCGGTGGTCGACGGGCAGCTCGTACACCCGGCCGGCGCGCTGGCCGTACCAGTACCGCAGCGCGCGCACCGCGAGCAGCACGGCCGCGCCCAGCGCCGGCAGGAGGAGGAGTACGAGTACGGCGTCGGCCACGGCAGGGCCCTTCCGGGACGGCAGCGGCTCCGCGGGGACACGGCGGGTGGCGGGGGCGCTGCCAGCACCTTGCATCGGCGGCCGCCCGGTGGGCGGTACCCGGCTGCGCCCGGGCGCGGTGATCACCCGAAGGCAGGACAAGGTCGCGATCTGCCGGGGGAGGAAGGGGAGGAACGGTGAGGAAGGGAGGAGGGTGCCGGGCGTCCGGTCAGGTGCGGTCCGGGTCCGGGTCCGGGTGCGGGTCCGGGTGCGCGGGTCCCGGGCCCAGGCGTCGGCTCAGGTCGGCCCGACCCGAGCGTCCGGCCCACCCCGCCCGGCCCGGCTCAGGCGCCGCCCGACCCGGGCGCCCGGCCCGCCCCGGCCCCGGCCCCGGCCCCGGCCCCGGAGAAGGCTCAGCCGGCGCGCAGCGCGAGCGTGAGGGCCTCGACGGCGAGGAGCGGCGCCACGTTGCGGTCGAGCGCCTCCCGGCAGGCGAGCACGGCGTCGATGCGCCGCAGGCTCTGCTCGGGCCGGGAGGCGGCCGCGATCTGCTCGATGCCGTCGATGACCTCGATGTTGGCCACGCGGTCGGGTGATCCGCCGAGTTGGAGGTTGAGGACGTCGCGGTAGAAGCCGGCGAGGTCGGTGAGCGCGAGGTCGAGAGTGTCGCGCTGGGTGCGGGTGGCGCGGCGCTTCTGGCGGTCGGCGAGGTCCTTCATCACCCCGGCGGTGCCGCGCGGCATCCGCCCGCCGGTGCCGGCCGCGGCGCCGAGGGCGGCGCGCAGTTCCTCGGTCTCCTTGGCGTCGACCTCCTCCGCGACGGCCTTGGCGTCCTCGCCCGCGGCGTCGACGAGTTCCTGGGCGGCGCGCAGGCAGCCGCCGATGTCGGCGATGCGCAGCGGGAGGCGCAGGACGTTGGCGCGGCGGGTGCGGGCGGACTCGTCGGTGGCCAGCCGGCGGGCGCGGTCGATGTGGCCCTGGGTGGAGCGGGAGACGCGGGCGGCCAGGTCGGGGTCGATGCCGTCGCGGCGGGTGAGGACGTCGGCGACGGCCTCCGGGGAGGGGGTGCGCAGCGTCAGCAGCCGGCAGCGGGAGCGGATGGTGGGCAGCGCGTCCTCGACGGAGGGCGCGCACAGCAGCCACACCGTACGGGGGGCGGGCTCCTCGATCGCCTTGAGCAGCACGTTCGCGGCGCCCTCGGTGAGGCGGCCGGCGTCCTCCAGGACGATCACCTGCCAGCGGCCGCCCGCCGGGGAGAGGGAGGCGCGGCGGACCAGGTCGCGGGTGTCCTTCACGCCGATGGTGAGCAGGTCGGTGCGGACGGTCTCGACGTCGGCGTGGGTGCCGATCAGGGCGGTGTGGCAGCCCTCGCAGAAGCCGCAGCCCGGGGGCGCGCCGAGTTTGCGGTCCGGGCTGACGCACTGGAGGGCGGCGGCGAACGCCCGCGCGGCGGTGGCGCGGCCGGAGCCGGGCGGGCCGGTGAAGAGCCAGGCGTGCGTCATCCGGGAGGCGTTGGCGGGGGCGGCGCCGGGCTCGCCGCCCTGGCCGCCGGACACGAGCGCGTCCGCGGCCTGGGCGGCCGCGGCCAGTTCGGCCACCACGGCGGGCTGGCCCACCACGTCGTCCCACACGGTCATCGCGACCGCACCTCGCCTCACGTCACGTCCGGCGGCGCCCGGCGCTTCCCGGGTGCCCCTGCGCGCGGACGGCTGCCGTACGACGGTGCCGCCCGCTCCCCCATTCTGCGGGACACCCCGGACAGTCCGGCCCGCGCGCCCGGCCGACCGGCACCCGCACAGACCGCACACACCGCACGGCACCGCGCGGCGCCCCGCCCGGGCGCCGCCCGCACGCCACGCGCCCCGTCACAGCGTGAGCCGTTGGACTCCCCCGGCCAGCGCGCGCTGCTCGGGCGCGTCCGTCCCCGTCCAGCACGACCCGCGCCGCCCCAGCAGCCGCCGCAGCCACAGCTCGGCCGCCACGATCTCCCCGAGCCCTTCCAGCGCGAGCACCTGCGCGCCGCTGACGCCGTCCTCCGCCGCTCCCGAAGCGGCCGCCCGGAACGCCCCGCGCAGCACCCGGGCGTCGACCAGCCCCGCGTCCGCGAGCAACGGCGCCTCGAACAGGTCGAGCAGCGGGTCCAGCGCCGCGCGCAGCCCGACGCGTACCGCCGAGGTCCCCGCGGCGGCGGACGGGCCGCTGCCCCAGCCGTTCGGCAGGCCGTGCACCCCCGCACCCGACAGCGCCACCCGCAGCACCTCCGCCCGCGCGCCGGGCCGGACCCGCAGCGCGCCCGGCAGGGCCTGGCAGGCGCGGACCACCTGGTTGTCGAGGAAAGGCGCGTGCAGCCGCTGGCTCGGTACGGCCGCGGCCTGCTCCAGCACCCGGTAGTTCGCGGCGTGCCGGGCCAGCGCGGCACGGGCGCGGCGCTCGCCGGGCCGTTCCAGCGGCCAGGGCCGCCGCGCCGCGTCCGCGAGCCGAACCGATACTTCCGCCAGCGCCTCCCCGGTCAGCCAGCGCGCCGCCGGCCCGGAACGGACCCACACCATCGCGGCCAGCGACGCGGACAGCGCGCCGCCGCCCGAACCGCCGGGGCCGTCCGGTCCGCCGAGCCCGAAGTCCCGCCGCAGCAGCGCGGCCGCCACGTCGTCGACGCCCTGCCGGTAGGGCGTACGGGCCAGCCGGCGTGCGGCGCGGTACACGGTCAGCGGCACCGTGACGGAGGTGAGCGAACCGGTGAGGGTGCCGCCGCCGTCCGCCCGGGTCAGCGCGGCGACCGGGCGCAGCAGGTGGCGGCGGCGCCGGTCCATCAGCAGGTCGGCCAGCCGCGCCGGGTGGGCGTCGAGCACCTGGCGGGCGCCGTAGCCGATCAGGTGGTCCGCGCCGCCCGCGGCCAGCCGCCTCCGGTGGCGTTCGGCGCTGACCAGCGCGGGCCCGGGCTCGTCGGTGAGCGCGCCGAGCCCGCCCGCGCCCTCGGCCCATCCGGCGACGAGGTCGGCGTAGGGCAGCGCCTCGGGTCCGCCGGGGACCACGACGTGCCGCAGCCGCGGGTCGGCGCCCATCTCCCGGGCCCGTTCCAGTTCGGCGGCCGAGCCGTGCGCGTGCGGCCCGTCCGGCCCGCCGTCGCCGTCGCCGCGCCCGCCCACCAGGTCGTTGAAGGTCACCGCGAGCAGCCGCTCCCCGGCCAGCGACCCGGGCGCGCCGGGCAGGGTGCCGGGCATGCCGGGCAGCCCAGCGGCGAGCAGCGCCAGTGTGGAGGACGCGATGCCGCCCGACAGGTCCGCGCCGATCCCGGGCGCGGGTCCGGCCCCGTCCAGCGCGCCGTCGGGCACGAAGCGCGGCTGCGCCAGCCGGACCCGTACCGCGTCCAGCAGCGCGTCGCGCACGCCCTCCACTGCGGCCAACCCGTCGGCCGCGCTGGCCGGTTGGTGGCCGGCGGCCAGGGAGGCGGCGGGCTCGTAGCCGGTGACCTCGGGTGCGCCGTCGCGAAGGATCAGCGCATGGCCGGGCGGCACCCGCCGCACCCCCAGGTACGGCGTCCCGTCGAGCAGCGCCTCGGGGGCGTCCGGGCAGGCCAGGGTCGCCGCGAGGTGGGTGACGTCGAGTCCGGCCTCGATCAGGTCGGCCAGCGGGAGTGCGGCCGTGGCGTAGGCGGTGCCGTCGCGCCAGCGGGTGTGGAAGACCGGCAGGGCGCCGGCGAGGTCGCCGAGTACCGTGATGCGGCGGCCGAGTTGGAGGACCGCGGTGTAGCTGCCGGGCCAGGCGGTGACGTGCCGCAGCGCGCCGCCGCGGGCCGCGACCAGGCCGGCCCGCAGTTCGGCGTCGGTGGCCCCGCACCGCCCGAGTACGGCCAGCCGGGCCACGCCGTGCGAACTGCCGTTGCCCGTACCGCCGTACGCGCCCGCGCCACTCGAACCGGCGTCCCCGCCCAGGCCGTTCGCCGCCGCGTAACCGGCCGCGCCGTATCCCCCCGCGCCGTAGGAGCCGGTGCCGTACGACGCGCCGCCGTAGGAGCCGCTCCCGTACGATCCGCTCCCGTACCCGCCGGTTCCGGCCGCGGAACCGTTCGCCCCGGCCCGCCCGTTGGCGTTCGCCCCCGGGTCCGCGTGCACCACGCGCACCTCGTCGGGGCGCCAGTCCCCCACCGCCCACAGCGGATCGGCCTCGCCCCACAGGAGCTGTGCGCCGACGGGCTGGAGTGCGCGGGACCGCGCACCGGGCAACGGACCCGCGGTGGCACTGCTCCACCCCACCAACCACCGCATCGCCGCCTCCACAGGCTGTGGACAGCCGGCAGGGCCCGGTTCCGCTGCTGCTACCGCTCACCCCGCCGGGCCGCCACGTCTGACGTCCGAAAGACCATGCTGCCACGTGGAGACGCGCAAGGAGGCGCACGGGTGCACCAAGCCGGGCCGGGTCGCGCCCCCGGCCCGGGGACACGACCCACCCGGACCGAGGCGTGCGCCGGCCGGCCGCGGCCCGGCGGCGAAACGTCTGGTTCGCGCCAAAGTCCGCGGCACATGCCGCAGTTGATATGCCGCGCGAGTGCCCGGCAGATCCTCCGCGGTGATCGGCGGCGGTCACGGAACGTGTCCCGGACCGGCAGTTCGCCGTGGAATCGTCTTTACAGAACCGGCCACGGGGTCAACGGCCCGGGAGGCGTTCGGACGCCGCCCGGGCCGGTCCGCCACCCGCGGGGATTGTGGCAGCGGAACCCCCTGGCCCGCTCCACCCCGGCATAGCCGCCTGCCGGGGCCCGCGGGCCGACCCATGGCCCCATGCAACCGCGGCGGGGACGGCACGGCACAGAGCGCACAGCCGGGCGCACGGCCACATATACCGGGAGCACACGCCGGATCGTGCGCGCATCGCACGCGGGGCGCTTGCGGGCACCCGTCCGTTTCCGGCCATCCGCCACGAGCCTCTTAACGGTCGGGATGCAGCGAACTACGCTGGGTGTACCCGGTTCGCACACGTAAGCGCGGCTCGGGTGCCCGCCGCAAGTACCGTACCGGCCGCACCGCGGCCGCCGCGGTGGCCGAATCGGGCTCCAGGGGGAGGGCGACACCCGTACCCCCGGACGACATCACCAGGCCGGGCCGGCCTGCCCCCAAGCGGCATCACGAGGTGAACCGCAGTGAACAGAGAACACCGCGGGCCGAACGAGAAGCTCGGCACCCTTCTCGCCATGGCGGGCATCAGCAACGCCGGACTCGCGCGCAGGGTCAACGACCTTGGCGCACAACGCGGTTTGACGCTTCGCTACGACAAGACGTCGGTGGCCCGCTGGGTCACCAAGGGCATGGTGCCGCAGGGCGCCGCACCCCACCTGATAGCCGCCGCGATCGGCAGCAAACTCGGCCGTCCCGTGCCGCTGCACGAGATAGGTCTCGCCGACGCCGACCCGGCGCCGGAGGTCGGCCTCGCCTTCCCCCGGGACGTCGGGGAGGCGGTGAAATCAGCCACCGATCTGTGGCGACTCGACCTCGCCGGACGGCGCGGCCCGGGCGGCGGCGGCATCTGGCAGAGCCTGGCCGGATCTTTCGCAGTGAGCGCTTACGTCACCCCCGCCTCGCGCTGGCTGATCACCCCCGCCGACGCCACCGTGGCCCGCGACGCGCCCGCCCCCGGCATGGCGCACGTCGGCCACGCCGACGTCACCAAACTCCGCGAGGCCGCCGACGACGCGCGCCGCTGGGACTCCAAGTACGGCGGCGGCGACTGGCGTTCGGGCATGGTGCCGGAGTGCCTGCGGGTGGAGGCCGCCCCGCTGCTGCTCGGCTCCTACAGCGACGACGTGGGCCGCGCGCTGTTCGGCGCCACCGCCGAACTCACCCGGCTGGCCGGGTGGATGGCCTTCGACACCGGTCAGCAGGAGGCCGCGCAGCGGTACTACATCCAGGCGCTGCGGCTGGCCCGCGCCGCCGCGGACGTCCCGCTCGGCGGCTACGTCCTGGCGTCGATGTCCCTCCAGGCGACCTACCGCAACTTCTCCGACGAGGGCGTGGACCTCGCGCAGGCCGCCCTGGAGCGCAACCGGGGCCTGGCCACCGCCCGCACCATGAGCTTCTTCCACCTGGTGGAGGCCCGCGCGCACGCCAAGGCCGGCGAGGCCGCGGCCTGCGGCGCCTCCCTGTCGGCGGCCGAAGCGCTGCTGGAGCGCGCCCGCACCGGCGACGCCGACCCCAGCTGGCTCGGCTTCTACTCCTACGACCGGCTCGCCGCCGACGCCGCCGAGTGCTACCGCGACCTGCGCCTGCCCCGGCAGGTGCAGCGCTTCACCGAACAGGCGCTGGCCAAGCCGACCGAGGAGTTCGTCCGCTCGCACGGGCTGCGCCTGGTGGTCTCCGCGGTCGCCGAGCTGGAGTCGGGCAACCTCGACGCGTGCTGCGCGGCGGGCGTCAAGGCGGTCGAGGTGGCGGGCCGGATCTCCTCCGCGCGCACCACGGAGTACGTCCGCGACCTCCTGCACCGCCTGGAGCCGTACAACGACGACCCCCAGGTGCTCGACCTGCGCGAGCGGGCCCGCCCGCTGCTGGCGGCCCCCGCGTAGGCGGGCGCGCCCGGGAGCAGGGCCGTACCCGCGCGCCGTATCGGGCGTGTCCGCAAGGTCACGCCCGTACGGCACGCCGCCGCGCCCTGCCGCCGCCGTAGAATCGACGGCATTGTGCCGACGCCCACCACCTCCTCCGCCCCTGCTCCCGCGCCCGCCGTGAAGTTCCCGGCCGGGCCCGCGCCCGACCCCGCCGGGTCCCGCGGCGAGCACCGCATCCGCAGCTTCCACGCGCGGCGCGGCCGGCTCACCAAGGCGCAGGAGGCGGCGATCGAACGGCACTGGGCGCGCTGGGGCGTGGAGCTGGACGGCACCGCGCTGGACCTGGCCGCGCTGTTCCCCGCGCCCGGCGGCGGGCGGCTGCCGGTCGTCGTGGAGATCGGCTTCGGCATGGGCGACGCCACCGCCGCGATGGCCGCCGCCGACCCCGGCACCGGCATCCTCGCCGTCGACGTGCACACCCCCGGCCAGGGCAACCTGCTCGCGCTCGCCGACCGCGACGGCCTGACCAACGTGCGGGTGGCCAACGGCGACGCGATCGTGCTGCTGCGCGACATGCTGCCGCCCGCCAGCCTGGACGGGCTGCGGGTGTACTTCCCCGACCCGTGGCCCAAGGCCAAGCACCACAAGCGGCGGCTGATCCAGCCGGACTTCCTCGCCCTGGCCACCCCGCTGCTGCGGCCCGGCGCGGTGGTGCACTGCGCCACCGACTGGGAGCCGTACGCGGAGCAGATGCTCCAGGTGCTGACCGACGCCCCGGGCCTGGCGAACCGGTACGGCGACACCTTCGCGCCGCGGCCGTCCTTCCGCCCCCTGACGAAGTTCGAACGGACCGGCCTGGCCAAGGGCCACGTGGTGCGCGACCTGCTCTTCGTACGGGTCTGAGGCCGCCGCCGGAGCAGGTTGTCCCGCACCCTCGCGCGGCCCCGGCCCACCCCCGTACTGTCGTCATGGTGACGACACATTCGTACCCTTCCGCGCCGGACGCCCCCCTCGGGGACGACGCGCCGCAGGAGCCCACCACGGCGCACTACGGGCCGCGGCGCGCCTTCTGGGAGAGCCGGGCGGTACGGACGGGTGCGCTGTTCACCGCGCTCGCGGTGTGCGGGGTGGTGATCCTGGCGGTGCTGCGGCACCACATCGGCACCGAGCCCTTCCTGGTGGGCATGGCGCTGGCGCTGCTGCCGGTGCCGCTGATCGTCTGGGCCTACCTGTGGTTCGACCACGTGGCGCCCAGCCCCTGGCAGAACGTCGTGTTCGCCTTCTCCTGGGGTGCCTGCGCCGCCACGCTGGTGGCGATCTTCGCCAACGAGTACGGGGCGAAGCTGCTGGCCTCGGCGTTCTCCGCGACGCCCTCGCAGTCCGACCAGTGGGGGGCGACGTTCGTCGCGCCGCTGGTCGAGGAGACCGCCAAGGGCAGCGCGCTGCTGCTGCTCTTCCTCTTCCGGCGGCGGCACATCGAGTCGCTGCTCGACGGGATCGTGCTCGCCGGGCTGACCGCGACCGGCTTCGCCTTCACCGAGAACATCCTCTACCTCGGCAACGCCTTCGACCAGGACAAGGCGCTGGGCGACGGCGGGATCGGCACCACGGTGGCGACCTTCGTGGTCCGGGTGCTGATGACACCCTTCGCCCACCCGCTGTTCACGTCGATGACCGGGATCGGCTTCGCGCTGGCGGCCACCCTGCGCCCGGGGCTGCACTGGCGCTGGCGGTGGGTGCCGCCGCTGTGCGGCTGGCTGCTGGCGATGGTGCTGCACGGCACCTGGAACGGCAGTTCCTCCCTGTCCCCGCTCGGCTTCCTGACGGTGTACGTGTCGGTGATGGTGCCGGTGTTCGGGCTGGTGCTGTGGCTGGCGTTCTGGGCCCGCTCCAACGAACTGCGGACGGTCCGCCGCGCCCTGCCGCCGTACGCCGCCGCGGGCTGGCTCGCGGTCGGCGAGCCGAACGCGCTGGGCACCATGCGGATTCGGGCGGAGGCCAGGCGCGAGGCGAAGCGGCTGGTGGGCGAGCAGGCGGCGCGGGCGGTCCGCGACTACACGGCGTTCGCCACGCACCTGGCGTTCCTGCGGGCGGCCGCCGAACGGGGCGCCCCCGAACCGGACTTCGCCGCGCGCGAGGCCGAACTGCTGTCCCACCTGTGGCACCGCAGGGCGCTCGCCCAGCCGGCCCTGGCGCACGCGGTGGCGCTCGACGAGCCGCCGGCCCGCCGGATGCCGCCGCCGCTCCCGTACGGGCCGCAGGGGCCGTACGGGCCGCAGGCCGCCTACGGCTACCCCGCCGCGTACGGGGCGCAGTACGGGGCCCCGTACGCGCCGCCGTACGTGCCGCCGCCGCGCGCCGCGTGGGAGCCGCCGCAGCCGCACGTCCCACCGCCCTACGGCGCCCCGCCGCCCTACGGTCCTCCTCCGTCGTACGGTCCCCCGCCGCACCCGCCCAAGCACCTGTAGGGGCGCGCCGGAACCGCGGTGCACGCGGGGCGCACACCGTATCCCCCGCTTTGCACCCGGCGTACTCTTTGGGGGGATTGATTTCCTGGACGGATTCGGCCTGGAAATCCAGTGATGCTGCTGTAACACTCTGTGCCTGATGGGTCGGTTCCCGACCCGTGGGGGCTCGTACGCGTCGGGGGACGCCGGTTCGGCGCGCGCGGCGGGCCACGGAGATCGGGCGGCGATGGATTCCGAACAACCGGTGGGCGGGCCCGTGTCGGGCCCCGGCGCGGGCAGGACGGCGGGCGCGGCGGGCGCGGACCCCGCCGCGGACCGGTGGGCCGACGGTCTGCCGGAGCAGCACCAGGTGGCGGTCGACCGGTTCCCGGGGCCGCACGCCGGGGAGTTGGTGCTGCGGGACCTGGCGGCCGCGACGCACGCGTACGCGGACACCCTGCACCGTGATCCGCCGCCGCTCGATCCGCCGGAACTCCAGTGGCGGCTGGCCGCGGACGCGGCGCTGGCCCGGCGCGGGGTCCGGGTCCGCGCGGTGTACCCGCGCGCGTCCCTGCACGAGCCGGCCCTCGCCCGCTTCCTCCAGGCGCTGTCCGACGCGGGCGTCACCGTACGGGTGATCGACCATGTGGCGCACGACCTGCTGATCTTCGACCGGCACACGGTCTGCCTGCCCTCCCACGACCGGCCCGTGCGGCAGGACGCGCGCCGGCGGGCCGCGGCGCCGGCCGCCCCCGGACACGTACCCCGGACGTCCGTCCCCCGCCCAACCGCCTTACCGGGCCCGGCCCCCGGGTACCCCGCGCCCCAACCGGCAGACCCCGACGGGCCTTCGCTGCTGCGCATCCAAGGCGACGCCCTCGTCCGCTCCTTCACCGCCATCCACGAGTCGTACTGGCAGCGCGCCACTCCGCTGCCGCTCGCGGGGGCCGGTCTGCGGCACGCGCCGCTCGGCGCGCTGGAGCGGGCGGTGATCCGGCTGATGACCAACGGCTACGGAGACGACCGCATCGCCCGCAAACTGGGCATCGAGCGCCATGAGGTGGAGGACGTGATGGCCGCGCTGATGGAACGCCTGGGCGCCGGGAGCCGTTTCGAGGTCGGCTACAAACTGGCCCGCGCGCTGGACCCGTCCGAGCTGTCGCCCGGGCGCGGATGACGCCGGCCGGCACCCGCGCCCGCCGCTCCGCCGTTCCGCCGACCCGCCGCTCAACCGACCCGCCGCTCAACCGACTCGCCGCACAGCCGCACCGGCCTCGCCCCGCCCCGACCCGACCCGAAGGACGCACCGTTGACCGACCGCCAGGCCATGCGGACGCTGCTCGCCCGGGCCCGCGCCCGGCAGGACCCGGCCGCGCTGGGGCTGTCACCGCGCGCCGAACCGCGCGGCCGCAAGGTCGCGGGGCTGACCCACGAGCACATGACGCGGCTGCTGGGCTGGCCGGAGCACAAGTACGGCTACGTGGAGCGCGGCCGGCTCGCCACCATCGACACCGGGCTGCTCGAACCGATCGCCCGGATACTGCGGCTGACCGAACAGGAGTGGGAGGCGCTGGTGTTCTACGCGACCGGCGCGCCGCCCGCCTTCCCGCTCGACCCGGAGGTCGGCCGCTCCGTGCCCCGGCCGTGGCGGCGGGTGCTGGCCGCCACCCAGGACATCGCGTACATCAGCGACGCCGCCTGGGACCTGGTCGCGTACAACACGGCGTTCACCCGGCTGTTCACGCCGCACGGCGTGCCGCGCAACGTGATGCGCTGGATGCTGCTCGCCCCGGTCGCGCGGGATCACGTCCTCACCGACTGGGAGAACAGCTGGCTGCCTCTGCTGGTACCGCAGTTGCGGGCCCGCGCCGCCGCCCGGCCGACGGACCGGACGCTGACGCGGCTGGTCGCGGACATCCGGCGCGACCCGGTGGTGGGCCCGCGCTACGACTCCCCCACCACGGAGTACCTCCAGCCGCGGGCCGAGGGCTCCCGGCCGCTGCACCACCCGGAACTCGGCCCGGGCTGGGCCACGTTGTGCGCCGCGGAGCCGTTCGGGGTGCCCGGGGGGCGGCTGATGTTCGTGCTGTTCGACCAGGGCGAGCGGCCGGCGCCGCAGGAGCCGATGTACGCCCCGGCGCCCGGCCCGGTGGACGCCGCCGAGGCCCGGGGCGGCCCGGCCCCGCGGCCGCCCGCCGCGGACCGCGCGGGCCACCCCCCTGACCACCGCCTTCCACCGGACCAGCAGACTGGGACCCCATGAGCATCGAACCACCGCGCCGCCTCGAGGCGTTGACGCCCGCGGTCCACCTGTGGCTGCCCGACGGGCACGACACCTGGGGCCTGGCCAACTGCGTGCTGATCACCGACCGGGACAGCGCGCTGCTGGTCGACACCCCGTACACCGCCGACCTGACCCGCCACCTGGCCGCACTGGCTGACGAGGTGCTGCCGGCCGGCACCCGGATCACCACCGTCGTCAACACCCACGGCAACGGCGACCACTCCTACGGCAACGGGCTGTTCACGGCGGCCGGTGCCGAGGTCATCAGCACCGAGGCCACCAACGCCCACCTGTGCAAGGAGCCGAGCCCGTCCCAACTCGCCCGGCTCGTCGCGGACTGCGACCCGGCCACGCCGCTCGGGGCCTACCTGAAGCGGCACTTCGCCCGCTACGGCGACTTCGGGGTGAGTGAGGCGGTGCCGCCGACCCGCACCTTCAGCGGCCATCTGGACCTCGAAGTCGGCGGATTGGCAGTCGAGTTGATCGAGGTGGGGCCCGCGCACACGGTCGGCGACCTCATCGTCAACCTGCCCGGCGAGGGCGTGGTCTGCGCCGGCGACGTCATCTTCTGCGAGGACCACCCGGTGCACTGGGCCGGGCCGCTCACCGAGGTGCACCGCGCGGTGCAGCGCATCCTGGCCTGCGACCCGCGCGTGGTCGTGCCGGGCCACGGCCCCGTCATGACGCCCGCGGACGTCTCCGCGTACGCGGACTACCTGCTGCGGGTGCGCGACCGCGTCCACGCCGGGCACGCGGCCGGGCAGACCGTCGAGCAGACCGCCGCCGAGCTCATAGCCGCGGAGACCAACCCGCGGTGGGGCCTGACCGAGCGGCTGGCGATCCTCACGGCCGTGGAGTACCGCGTCCTGGACGGGGACTCCTCCCCGGCCGACCTGATCCCGCTGGTCGACCTCGCCGCGCACTACGCCCCGACGGCCGACCCCACCGCCGCCGCCTCAACCGTCGCCTGACGGGCCCGGCGCCGCCCCTCCCCGACCCCGGGTCCGGCCACTCGTCCGCTCGTCCGCGCGGAACGACCGACGGCCCCGGCGCCGGGGGGGTGGTCGCCAGGGCCGCCGGGGCGGTGGGGTGCGATGGGTCGTCAGAGGGGTGCGGGAGCGGCGCACGGCGTACGGCGGGGGCGCCGTCCGTGCGGGGGCCGGGCGCCCAAGTCGCCCGGCGGTACTAGATGGTGACGTCGTGGGCGCGCAGCCAGGGCAGCGGGTCGACGGGGGCGCCGCCGTCCGGGCGGACCTCCAGGTGGAGGTGCGGCGCGGGCACGTTGCCGGTCGCGCCGACCCGTCCGATGGTGTCGCCGGTGGTGACCCGGCCGTCGGTGACGACCATGGTCGACAGGTGGCAGTAGCGCAGTTCGGTGCCGTCGTCGAGGGTCAGGACCACCCGGTAGCCGTCGCTGCCGGCCCAGCCCGCGGAGGTGACGGTGCCGCCGTGCACGGCGTGCACGGGGGTGCCGGTCGGCGCGGTGAAGTCCTGCCCGTTGTGGAGGTTGGCCCACGGGTCGGCCTCGCCGAAGGCGGCGCCGAGCGTGGCGCAGGCGACGGGCTTGATGTAGGAGGCCGCGAGCCGGGCGAGCCGCTCGGCCTCGGCGCGGGCCGCCGCGGCGGCCTCCTCGCGGGCCTTCTCCTCGGCGGCCGCCTTCGCGGCGGCGACCTGCTCGCGCACCTTGCGCTCGGCGGCCTCCCGGGCGGCCTGCGCGGCCGCGGCCTGCTCTGCGGCCTCGCGCTCGACGCGGGCGACGGCCTCGCGTTGGGCGGCGACCTGGCCGAGGAGGCGGGCGCACAGGGCGGCGCCGGGGTCGGTGGGGGCGGCCGGTTCGGCGGCTTCGGCGACTTCGGCGGCTTCCGCGGCTTCGGCGGGCTCGACGAACGCGGCGGGCGCGGTCGCGGGCTCCGCATCGGCGGCGGGCTCCGGGTCGCGGACGGTCTCCACGGCAGGCTCCGCGGTCGGCTCCTCAACCGGCCGCGGCAGTATGGACGTCGAGTCGGCGCCGGCCAGCACGGTCGGGTCGTACACGGGCATCCCGGCGAGCGGGGCACCGGCCGGGGCGGCATCCGGCAGCGGGTACGGCGCGGGGCGCGCCGCGGAGTCGGCGGCGGGCGCGGGGGCCAGCCCGGCGGCGCCGACACTGGCGTAGGCCGCGAACGCGGGGGTGGGGGCCGGGGCGGTCATCGCGGCGGAAGTCCCGTTCGCCGCGGCGGCGTTGGCGCGCTGGCGGGGGAAGTGGAAGTCGTCCCGCTCCTGGCCGGCGAGGTGGCCGTCGAGCCGGGCATGGGCGTAGGCAAGCTGGTCGGACGCCACGACGGGCGCTCTCCTTTCCTTCCCTCTCGCCTACCGGGTTAGCTGACGGGTTCGGAGGAAGAAGGTCTCCTACGGGCCTGACTACTGCCCGATTCACCCCATTTTCTCGGGTCCCCGGTTCCCGCGGACGGGATTCGGCAAGCGCGCGGTCCGCCGTCCTGGCGGCGGCGGTGACGACCGCGCTGCGTTATCGAACGTTAATAGAGCCGGAGTCGTTTTCCAAGCCGTATCAGAGAGTTGGGCATAGGAACAAAACAGTCAGGGTATAGAGAGAGCAGGCAAATCGGTCAGTCGATGTGGCCGTGAAGTGATGTGAGCGTGCATCAGTCGTTATCGGTGCGGGGAAGAGGGCTGGGACATGGTGGCTACGGTGTGTGAGTGGGCAAACTCGGCGCGCAGGCGGCCGGGTGGGGCCGCGCGGCGGGTCCGCCAGTGGCATGGACCTCTGCCATTGCGCGAAGCGCTTGGCAGGTCGCGGCGCCGGACCCCAGGATGGGCGGGCCGGTACTTGTCATGGACCCGACCATTTCGAACGTCCCGACCGCTTCGCGACCTCTCAGGGAGCCCGCCATGGAACGCCCCAGCAGTCCCCGACTCCCCCACACCCGCCGGTCGTTACTCCGCGGCGGCCTCGCGCTCGGCACCGCCGCCGGTGCCGCGCTCGCGGGCGGGCTGTGGACCGGCAGCGGCCGGGCCGCCGCGGCCGGCGCCGTCGACTACCCCGGCGCCACCTGGGCACCGGCCAGCACCGCCAACTACACGGCGTCCAACCGCCCCACCACCTATGCGATCGACATGGTCGTCATCCACGTCACCCAGGAGACCTTCGCCGACACCATCACCCTCTTCCAGGACCCGGCCCACGCCGCCACCGCGCACTACGTGGTGCGCTCCGCCGACGGCGCCATCGACCAGTGCGTCCGGGAGCACGACGTCGCCTGGCACGCGGGCAACTGGTCGTACAACACCCGCAGCATCGGCATCGAGCACGAGGGCTGGGTCGACGACGCGTCCTGGTTCACCGACGCGATGTACCACGCTTCCGCAGCGCTCACCGCCGAGATCTGCGACAAGTACGGCATCCCCAAGGACCGGCAGCACATCATCGGCCATGTCGAGGTGCCGGGCACCGACCACACCGACCCGGGGCCCAACTGGGACTGGGTGCGCTACATCCGCCTGGTGAACGGCGGCTGAGCCGCGGCGGGCACCGGCGGCCCGCCCGCGCCCTCACACCCGGCCGCCCGGGGCTGTGCAGGGGGCGTAACCGGCCGCGCTTCGCGGGTGTGACCGCGGCGAAACGGGCCTTTCGTACGGTGCGACGGTCAGCCGTACCCGAGAGGGGAGCCGCGTGCCCGCGACCGTGCCCGCCACCGCGACCGCGCCGGTGCCCGCGCCCCCGCCCGTGTCCGTACCCCTGCCCGAGCCCCGGTCCGGACCCCGGCCAGAACTCCTGTCCGGCGCCGAGCAGCGGGCGGAGGGCGACGGGCGGGTGCGTACGGTGTGCGCGTACTGCGGGGTGGGCTGCGGCATGGTGCTCCAGGTGGCCGCCGGGCCCGACGGGCGGCGCGGCGTGGTCAAGGTCTCCGGCGACAAGGAGCACCCGGCGAACTTCGGCCGGCTGTGCACCAAGGGCGCCACGACCGCGGACATGCTCGCCGCGCCCGGCCGGCTGACCACCGCCCTGGTCCGGGCCGAGCGCGGCGGCCCGGCCGCCCCGGTGCCGGTCGCCGACGCGGTGGCGGAGACCGCCGCGCGGCTGCGGGCGATCATCGACGAGCACGGCCCGGACGCGGTCGCCTTCTACGTCTCGGGCCAGATGAGCCTGGAGGCGCAGTACCTGGCGAACAAGCTCGCCAAGGGCTTCGTGCGCACCAACCAGATCGAGTCCAACTCCCGCCTGTGCATGGCCAGCGCGGGCAGCGGCTACAAGCTGTCGCTGGGCGCCGACGGACCGCCCGGGTCCTACCGGGACTTCGAGCACGCCGACGTGTTCCTGGTGATCGGCTCCAACATGGCCGACTGCCACCCGATCCTCTTCCTGCGGATGATGGACCGGGTCAAGGCGGGCGCCAAGCTGATCGTCGTCGATCCGCGGCGGACCGCCACCGCGGCGAAGGCCGACGTCTTCCTCCAACTGCGCCCGGGCACCGACCTCGCGCTGCTCAACGGACTGCTCCACCTGCTGGTCGAGGCCGGCCGCACCGACCCGGAGTTCATCGCCGCGCACACCGAGGGGTGGGCGGCGATGCCGGAGCTGCTCGCCGACTACCCGCCGGCGGCCGTCGCGGAGCTGACCGGGGTCGCCGAGGCGGACCTGCGCGCCGCCGCCGGGCTGATCGGTGACGCGCGGGAGTGGATGAGCTGCTGGACGATGGGGCTCAACCAGTCCACCCACGGCACCTGGAACACCAACGCCCTGGTCAACCTGCACCTGGCCACCGGCGCGATCTGCCGCCCGGGCAGCGGGCCGTTCTCGCTGACCGGCCAGCCCAACGCGATGGGCGGCCGCGAGATGGGCTACATGGGCCCGGGGCTGCCCGGGCAGCGCTCGGTGCTGGTCGACGAGGACCGGGCCGCCGCCGAGGAGCTGTGGGGCCTGCCGCCCGGCACGATCCGCGCGGACGGCGCCGGCGGCGGCACCGTGGAGATGTTCCGGCGGATGGCGGCCGGGCAGATCAAGGCGTGCTGGATCATCTGCACCAACCCGGTGGCCTCCGTCGCCAACCGGACGACCGTCGTCGAGGGCCTGGCGGCGGCCGAACTCGTCGTCGTGCAGGACGTGTTCGCCGACACCGAGACCACCGCGCACGCCGACGTGGTGCTGCCGGGCGCGATGTGGACCGAGGCCGAAGGGGTGCTGGTCAACAGCGAGCGCAACCTCACGCTGGCCCGGCCCGCGCTCGACCCGCCCGGCGAGGCGACCGCGGACTGGCGGCTGATCGCGGACATCGCCTGCGCGATGGGGTACGCCGACGCCTTCACCTACACCGGCGCCGAGCAGGTCTTCGAGGAACTCAAGGGCGCCTGGAACCCCAAAACCGGCTACGACCTGCGCGGGGTCAGCTACGAGCGGCTGCGCGGCACCCCCGTGCAGTGGCCGGCCGCGGACCCGGACGGGCCCGACCGCAATCCGATCCGGTACACCGGGCCGGACGGGCCGCGCTTCCCCACCGCGAGCGGCCGCGCCGCCTTCTTCCCCCGCCCGCACCTGCCGCCCGCCGAACTCCCCGACGACGACTACCCGTTCGCGCTCAACACCGGACGGCTGCCGCACCAGTGGCACACCCTCACCAAGACCGGGCGGGTGGCCAAGCTGAACCGGCTCAACCCGGCGCCGTTCGTGGAGCTGCACCCCGCCGACGCGGACCGGCTCGGCATCGCCGACGGCGACACGGTCGAGGTCGCCTCCCGGCGCGGCCGGGCGCTGCTGCCCGCGGTGGTCACCGACCGGGTACTGCCCGGCTGCTGCTTCGCGCCCTTCCACTGGAACGACCTGTTCGGCAAGGACCTGAGCGTCAACGCGGTGACCAATGACGCCGTCGACCCGATCTCCTTCCAGCCGGAGTTCAAGGTGTGCGCGGTGGCCCTGGCGAAGGTGGCCGCGGCGGTCGGGGAGACCGCGGAAGGCGGGGACGTCGCGGTAGGCGGGGGCGTTGCGGAAGGCGGGGATCTCGGGGCTGCCGGGGAGGCCCCGGCTCTCGCGGAGGCCCCGGCCCCGGCGCTGGACGCACCCGCCGCCGTACCCGCCGTCGCGGCGCCTGCTGTTGCGGCACCCGCCGGACTCGCCGGTGCCGTCGGCCTGTTCGGCCTCACCGATCCGCCGCCCGTGCTCGGCGCGGACGAACGGCAGTACCTCGTCGGGTTCCTGGCCGGGCTGGAGTCCGGCGCTCCCGGGGTGCCGGTGCTGCCCCCGGACGCGCCGTTCCGGCCCGCCCACGCGCGCTGGGTCAACGGCGTCCTCGCGGGCATGTACTCGCGCGCGCCGGAGGCACCGCAACCGCACCCCCCGTACCGGCCGGACCAGCAGTCCGGGCAGGGCCCCGCGGCGACGGCGCCGCCCGACCGGCCCGCGCCGCCCCCCGTACGCGATGTCGTGGTGCTGTGGGCCTCGCAGACCGGCACCGCCGAGGACTTCGCGGCCGGTGTCGTGGAGCGCCTGGCGGGCGCGGGCCACCGTCCCGCCCTGGCCGGCATGGACACCACCGACCCCCGCACCCTGCCGGACACCGCCGACCTGCTGCTCATCACCAGCACCTACGGCGACGGCGACGCGCCCGACAACGGCGCCGGCTTCTGGGACGCGCTCACCGCCTCCGACGCGCCCCGCCTGGAGGGCCGCCGCTACGCCGTACTGGCCTTCGGCGACTCCTCCTACGACGACTTCTGCGGCCACGGGCGGCGGTTGGACCACCGGCTGGGCGAACTCGGCGCCGTACGGCTGGCACCCCGCACCGACTGCGAGCCCGACTACGAGGACACGGCCGGGGCGTGGCTGGAGGGAATGCTCACGACCCTGGGGCAGACGCCCGCCGCACCGCCCGCGCCCGTATTCCCGCCCGCACCCGCGCCCGTACCGCCGCCCGCCGCACCGCCCGCGCCCGTACCGGCGCCCGCCGCACCGCCCGCCTCCGCACGGCCGCCCGCGGCCCCGCCCGGCGCGGCCCGCACCGCCCCCGCACGCGCCGGGCGGCCCGTGACCGCGCTGCTGACCGGCAACCGCCTGCTCAGCGGCCCGGGCGCGACCAAGGAGGTGCGGCGCTTCACGTTCGACACCCGCGCGTGCGAGGTGCCGCTCGGCTACGAAGCCGGGGACGCGCTCAGCGTCACCCCCGTCAACTCCCCCGACCTCGTGGCGGAATGGCTCGCCGTGACGGGGCTGGACGGCGCCACCGCCGTGGACGTGGCCGGCGGGGGGACCGTCTCACTGCCCTTCGGCGAGGCGCTGCACCGCCACTTCGACATCACCCGGATCACCCCGGCCCTGCTCCGCTTCGTCGCCGAGCGCACCGGTGACCGCCGGCTGCGCGACATGCTCCGCGCCGACGGCAACGACCGTCTCGCCCAGTGGAGTTGGGGCCGCCAGGCGGTCGACGTGCTCGCCGAGTACACGGTGTCCGCGACCGCCCAGGAGTGGGCCGGCGTGCTCCACCGGCTCCAGCCGCGCCAGTACTCGATCTCCTCCAGCCCGCTCACCGACCCGCACGAGGTCGCGCTGACCGTGGCGGTGGTCCGCTACGACAGCCCGCGCGGTCGGGCCCGGCAGGGCGTGTGCTCGCCCTTCCTCGCCGACGCCGCCGAACGCGCCGAGGTGCCCGTCGCGCTGCGCCGCGCCCCGAACTTCCGGCCGCCCGCCGACCCGGCCACCCCGATGGTGATGATCGGCCCCGGCACCGGCGTCGCGCCCTTCGTCGGCTTCCTCGACGAGCGCCGCGCCCGCGGCGACCGCGGCCCGAACTGGCTGTTCTTCGGCGAGCGGAACCGCGCGACGGACTTCTACTACGAGGCGGAGCTGGCCGCCCACCTCGACGGCGGCACCCTCGCCCGCCTCGACACCGCCTTCTCCCGCGACCAGCGCGCGAAGGTCTACGTCCAGGACCGGATGCGCGAGCACGGCTCCCGCCTGTGGCGCTGGCTCCAGGACGGCGCCCACCTCTACGTCTGCGGCGACGCGGCCCGCATGGCCAAGGACGTCGACCGCGCGCTGCGCGACGTCGCCGCCGTGCACGGCGCCCTGGACCGCGACGCGGCCGACGCGTACGTCAAGCGGCTCGCGGCGGAGAAGCGGTACGTCCGCGACGTGTACTGAGGCGTCCGCCCGCCGCCGGGCGGTCGCGTCAGCCGAGGCTGCTCGCGGCGAGTTCGTAGTCGTTCGCCTGCGCGGGCGTGAGGACCTGGGAGACCCGGATCAGGGAGGCGCCGACGTAGTAGTGGTACTCCCCCGCGCTCGCCGTGCCCTGGGCGCCGCTCTCGATCGACCGGGCCCGCGCGTGCGCCTGCGCCGCGGTCGCGAACGTCTCGATGCTGCCGCCGCGGACGACCGCGTCCGCCTTGGTGCCCTCCACGTCGGCGGGCTGCACCCGGGAGTCGGCGAACGCCACCTTCGACAGGTAGCCGCGCGAGGTGCCGAGCAGGTGGTCCGGGTCCGTGGCCGCGGTGTACACGACCGTCGTCGTCATCGTGGACACGCTCCGCTCCAGCGTCGAGGCCACCTGCTCCGCCGACGTCAGGCCCACCGCCACCGCCTGCTCCGAGGCCGTGGCCGCGCTCCGGGCGCCACCGCCGTCCGCCCCGCCCGACGAGCACCCGGCCAGCAGCCCGCACACCGCGGCCACCGCCACGAGCCCCGCGCTGACACCAGTGGTGCGGAAGGTGGCACAGATGCGCATGTTTCCCCCAGATCGGGACGTGAGGGCATACGTTAACCCCGCGGTCCCGCTCTCCGGGAGCCCCGGGACGGCATCCGCTCAGTCAAGACCCGGTAACGCCCCCGCAACTCTCCGCTGTGCCGCGCCCATGCGGCCCGGCAGCGCCTCTCACCGGGCCACGCCCCCGCACCTTCCGCACGCCGCGTCAGCCGCGCAGCGGGGCCGCCAGCGCCTTGCGCCACCGGGCCCGGGCGAGCAGCCTGCGGGTCTCCCGCTTTCCGGGTTCGTGGTAGATCACGAAGTCGTCGAAGCGGTACACGCCGGGCCGGTCGGCGACGGAGACGGCCGCGTCGCGTATCGCCACGAGCTGGGCGGGGGTCATCTGGAGGGCCCGTTCGCCCGGCTGGAAGGTCGCTCCGAGCGGGTGGTCCCGCCCTGGCCGCCGCGCCATCTCGATGTGGCAACCCAGCACATGGGTGACCGGGTGGGTTCCGGCGAACTCGGCCAAACTCCGCATCGTCGTGAGGAAGGCCGGGAAGTCGGCGACATAGAGCCGGCCCGGGAGCACGGTGTCGCCGGTGAACAGGATGCCGGTCCAGCGGTCGTAGAAGGTCAGGGACGAGTCGTGATGGCCGGGCGTGGCCAGCACGTCGAGCACCCGGCCGCCGAGGTCGAAGGAGACCGGGGCGCTCCCCAGGGCCGCCGCGTCCGAGCCGAGCCCGAAGAAGTCCCGCGCCGCGTCCGCCTCCTTCGGCACCACCGCGGTCCCGGGCCGGTCGGTGAACTGCGGGTCCCCCGCCACGTGGTCGCCGTGCGCGTGCGTGTGCGCCACCACCAGGCCGTACCCCTCACGCGGGTGTGCGGCCAGCCACTGGTCCACCAGCCCGTCCACGGTGGCGCGCAGCGGAAACGCCGCCGGGTCCCCGGTGGCGCCGGAGTCCAGCAGCAGGGCCCGCTCGTTGCCGAAGAGGAGGAAGAGGAAAGGCGCTTCGTAGTTCACCGTCTTGCTCTGGCGGAGCAGCACGGTGTGCGGGTCGTACCAGTGCGTCTGGACGGGCGGCTCCTGCTGCCATCGGGCGCGCACGCCATGCCTCCAGACGACGTCCAGCGAGCCGTCCACCGGAGCTTCGGTCTCGAAGTCGACTTCCCCGTCACGCGTCACTGCCATCGCCGCCTCTTCCGGTCGTGTGCTCCCGCCCTGCCGGGTACGCCTCGCCCGCGCCCGGTCCGGACGCCGGGCGCGCGGACCCGCTCGGCTGGGCGGGGTATCCGGCGGGCCCGGACCGCCGGCGGCGGGGGCGTGCTGCGGTGCTGTCACAGCACGGTCACAGAGGTCGGCAGCCGGGCGGTGGGTGGGGCAAGGTGGCCGCATGCGTACCCGAATCGCCGCCGCGGCCGTGGCCGCCGCCGCACTCGCCACGTTCTGCGCGACCGCGTGCTCCTCCGGCAGCGGCGACAAGAGCGCGTCGGAGCCGACCACCCCGGCGACGGCGTCGGTGACCGCCGCCCCGACCACCGGCGCCACGGCGACCCGGCCGCCGGCCCCGAGCGGCGCGAACCGGCAGACGTACCTCGCCGCGCTCAAGGCGATAGACCCGTCGCTCGCCGCCGACCCGAACCAGGTGATCGAGGAGGGCCGCCTCCAGTGCACCGTGATCAACGGTGACTCGCAGACCGCCGACCACCTCGCCGCCCAGCGGTTCAGCAGCACCGGCCACCAACTGACCGACGCGCAGGGCGCGGCGATCGACGCGGCGCTGAAGCTCACCGTCTGCAAGGGCTGAGCGCGCGGCGACCGGCCCCGCGCCCGCGGCCGCCCCAACCCCTGGACACCCGCTGCCGGGCGCCGCGCCCGACCTGCCACCGGGCTTGCCCGGGGCCGGAGTTGCGCACGGGGTACTCCGCCAGGTATCCACAAGCCCTAACGCTGCGGGAAGGTGACGCATGGCTGGACTGACGGACGTCTGGAAGCGATCCGCGATCGGACGCCTGTCGAAGCAGGCGTCGCACATCGAGTTGATGCACCGCTCGATGGGCTTTGCCGCACTCGGCTTCGTCACGCTGATGCCGCTGCTCGTGGTGGTCGCCGCCGCGACCCCGTGGGAGCACCGGCCCGGCTTCGCGCAGTGGGTGATCGACGGCATGGGCCTGGACGGCAACGGCGCCCGCAGCATGCGCAGCATGTTCGCCACGCCCAACCACGTGCTGAGCACCACCGGCGCCTGGAGCCTGGCCACGGCGGCGTACTTCGGGCTGTCCTTCGTGGCGAGCGTCGAGACCGGCTACCGCAAGATCTGGGACCTGCCGGCCGGCCCGTGGCACCGCGACTGGCGCCGCGCGGTGTGGCTGGCGGTGCTCACCGCCTACCTGTTCTGCGAGTCGCAGAGCGCGGCGGTGCTGGGCAGCGGCCCCGTGCCGAGCGCGGTACGCATCCTGCTCACCTTCGCCCTGGGCGTGCTCTTCTTCGCCTGGGGCCAGAACTTCCTGCTCTACGGCTCGGTCCGGGTGCGCACCGCCCTGCCCGGCGCGGTCCTGACCATGCTGGGCCTGGCCGGGCTGCGGATCTTCTCGCACCTGTTCTTCGCCCCCATGCTCGAGTCCAACGCGGTCACCTACGGCCCGGTCGGCAACGTGCTGACGGTGGTCACCTGGCTGGTCGGCGTGGGCTTCGTGGTCTTCGGCGGCGCCCTCGTCGGCCGGCACGTCCGCGACGGCCGCACGCTGCGGCGGGGCGGCGAGATACCGCGACCGCCGCAGCCCGAGGGCTGGTTCGAGAAGCCCGAGGCCACCGTGCCCGCGCTGCCGTGGCGTTCGGACGGCGCGGGCGGCGCGATCGACTGACCCCGCCGACCCCGCTCGTACGACACAGCGCGGCGGCCCGCGCACACCCCGTGGCGGCGCTTCCCACAACAGCAACCCCCCTCGTACGCAGGGACGTTGACGTGAGACGCTTCGCGCACGGGCGTTCGCGGGAGGGGCGGGCACCCGTCACGGAGAGAGGAGCGCAGCGTGACGCAGAACGGCTTCCGCGCCGACGAGATCGACACCAGCAGGCCGCATCCCGCGCGGATCTACGACTACCTGCTGGGCGGCAAGGACAACTACCAGGTGGACCGCGAGGCGGGCGAGCAGCTCATCGGCGTCGCGCCCGAGGCACGGATCGGCGTGCAGGCCAACCGGGCGTTCCTGCAACGCGCGGTGCGGCACGTGGTCGGCGCCGGCGTCCGGCAGATCCTCGACATCGGCACCGGGCTGCCCACCTCCCCGAACGTCCACGAGATCGCCCGGGAGGTCGCGCCCGACGTGCGCATCGCGTACGTGGACAACGACCCGATCGTGAACACCCACGCCAACACGCTGATGAGCGAGGCCGGTACGACCAGTGTGGTCCTCGCCGACCTGCGCGACCCGCAGGCGATCCTGAACCACCCCGACGTCCACCGGGTCATCGACTTCGACCAGCCGGTCGCCCTGCTCCTCGTGGCGATCCTGCACTTCGTCACCAACGCCGAGGAACCCGAGCGGATCGTGGCCACGCTGCGCGACGCGCTCCCAGCCGGCAGCTACCTGGTGCTCTCGCACGCCACCAGCGACTTCAACGACCGCCGCGAGACCGCGACCGCGTACACCAACGCCACCGCGAGCATGAACCTGCGCAACCGCGCCGAGATCGCGCGGTTCTTCGACGGCTTCGACCTGATCGAGCCCGGCGTCGCGCAAGTGCCGTTCTGGCGGCCGGACTCCGAGCCCACCGCCGACGAGCGCGAGATCGGCTTCTACGGCGGCGTGGGCATCAAGAACGCCTGATCCCGGCCGCGTTCGCGTCCGCGCACCGCTCCCGCCCTCCGTGTCCCACGGGGCCGGGCCGCTCTTCTCCCGCCCTGTGCGGTCGGCCCGGTCCCCGACAACTTGCCGGTGGCAGTACCCTCTTGACCCTCACGGCCCCTCCTCTCCGGTCTCCGGGCGGCTGCCGGACGCCGTGGGCCCCGGCAGATCGGCCCGGCCGCCGGTGGAATCCGAGTACGGAACAGGGCGTCGGGGAGCTGCGAGCGGCAGTTCCGCCACAAGGGGCAGCGCGAGGGGCGGATTCAGGTGAGCGACCACCAGGGCACGGGCAAGGACGCGGGTGCGGGCATACCCGGCGAGGGCGGCGGGGCCTCGGAGCAGCAGGAGCAGCAGCCCGCGCGGAAGCCCGAGCAGGAACCCGCGCCGAAGTCCGCGCAGCAGCCGTCGGGGAGGCCCGCGGCCAAGGCGGTCCGCAAGGCCCCGGCGACACGGCCCGCACCGAAGGACGCTGCTCCCGCCGAGGGCGCGGCGGACGGCTCCGGCTCCGGGGAAACGGCTGAGGGCGCCGCCCCGGCCGGCGCACCCGCGGGGACGTCGGCACGCAAGGCGGCCCGAACCCGCGCCGCCGTACCGGCGAAGAAGGCCGCGGCGGCCGCGTCCACCCCGGCACGCAAGGCGACCGCCGCGAAGAAGGCGGCCCCCGCCCAGAGCGCAGGCCCAAGGACGACGTCCAAGGCCGCGCCGAAGACGCCGAAGACGCCGAAGATTCCGCCGACAACCGCGCCCAAGCCCGCAGCCACGGCCGCGGCCACGGCCACGAACCCGTCCGGCACCGCGAAGAAGGCGCCCGCCCGCCCCGCGGCGAAGTCCGCCCCGGACAAGGCCGTCACCACCCCCGCCGCTCCCGGCACCGCCACCCCCGCCGAGCCGCCCGCGCCCGCCTGGCAGGTCCCCGGCTACACCCACACCTCCGGCCCCGCCGCCGTCCCCACCGGCCAGGTTGTCCGGGCGACGCGCGACGCCGACGGCACCCAGGTCGCCATCACCTACCTCGCCCCCGAACTCGCCGGGGACGCCCGGTTCCGCGCCCGGCTGCGCGCCGAGGCCGAACGGCTCGCCACCCTCGAATCGCCGTACACCGTACGACTCCTCGCCTACGTCGAGGACGGCGCGCACGCCGCCGCCGTACGGGAACCGGTCGAGGGCGTCACCCTGGCCGCGCTGCTCGACGCGAAGGGCGCGACCTCGCCCGAGGCGGCGCTGACCGTGCTGAAGGGCGCGCTGCTCGGGCTCTCCGCCGCCCATGAGGCGGGCATCTCGGGCGGCTCTGCCTGCCCTCCGGCGAACCTGCTGGTGACGGCCGAGGGCACCCCGGCGCTCGTCGACCTCGGTGGCACGTCCAGCACCGCCGACATCCCCGCGGACCTGCTCGCGGCCACCGCCACCTGCCACGCCTGCCTGCCCGAGGGGAAGGCGGCCGAGCCCGTACAGCCCTTGCTGGCGGCGGGGTTGGCGGCCGAGCCGGCCGAACGGCCGCGCAGCGCGATCGACTTCGCGGTGGAGCTGGAAGCGGTGGCCGTGGCGGCGTACGGCGCCGCGTGGGAGGAGCGCGGGCGCGCCGAACTCGCCGCTCTCGTGGGTACGTTCGCGGTGGCGCCGGGAGCGGACGCCGTACCGGCGGGCGCGGCCGCACCCGTGCCCGTACCGCTGCCCGCACCTGCGCCCGCACCCGGCGAGCCGGCGCGCTCCGGTGTCGCGCTCGTGCCGCTCGTCACCGCGGACTACACCGAGGGCGCCGCTCCCGGTGCCGGTGCCGGGGAGGAGCCCGGCCGGCGGCGGCGCCGCAAGGGCCTGCTGCTCGCGGCCGCGGCCGTCATCGTCGCGGGCGCGATCACCGTCACCGCCGTGGCGACGGGCGGGAAGCACGGCACCGCGGCCGCCGCGGACCCCTCGCCGTCGGCCGCCCTGACCACCGCCGCGTCCCCGGCTGCCACCGCCTCCGCGGCCTCACCGTCGCCGGAGGCCACCACCGCCTCGCCCACCGCCACCACCCCGTCCCCGAGCGCGACGTCGGCCGTACCCGCCCCGACCACCGCGCCCGCCACCGCCACGTCCGCGCCGGCCGCGACCACCACGCCGACCACGATCCGCCGCACCACCGCGCCGCAGCCGCACGACCCGGCGGGCTCGGCACACGTCACCTCCGTCGCCGTCACCGACGCCCAGTGCACCTCCGACGGCCGTACCGCGAGCGCCACGGTCCGGGTCCGCTACGACGGCAGCTCGGGCACCCTGCGGGCCGTGTGGTGGCGCAGCTCCACCCCGAACCCCCAGGGCTCGGTCCAGCTGGTCTCGCCGCAGACCGCCCAGTTCCCCAAGGGCGGCAGGAGCTTCACCTACAGCGGGAAGGTCTCGGACATCGCGCCGGACCGCGACCGCCCGTACGTCGGGATCACCGTCTCCACCAGTCCCGCGGCGGCCTCCGGCGACAACTCCTTCGCCATCGCCTGCCGTTGAGCCGTTCCGGCCCGCCCGCACACCGGTCGGTGCGCGGGCGGGCCGACGGCATCGCGCTGCCCGCCTCCCGCGGTCCTACGGCTCGATCGGCACCCCGCGGCGGGCCAGCAGCGCCTTGAGCGACTGGATGACCGGGAACACCTCGTTGTTGAGGTCGGCGCCCTGCGTCTCGTACGCGCGCTGCTCGGCCTCCACGATCACCCGGTCCTGCCCGAAGATCCCCTCGGTGAACAGCGTGATCACCGGCCACAGCAGATGGATCACCCCCGGCACCGGCGGCTTCTGCACCATGATCAACCCGTAGGTGTGGTTGTGGTGTTGCGCCTGGTCGGTGGGCACGTACGCGTTCCACAGGTCGAGCGCCGGCGGCTCCTCGCGCTTGCCGTCGGTCCAGTAGCGCAGCGTCTGGTACGGGTAGCCGGTGCGGATCGTCATCAGGTCCGCGTACTTGTCGGTGCTGCCGCTGCCGATGATCAGCCGCTCGCCCAGCGACTGCTTGCCCTCGGTGCGCGAGAAGGAGTAGTCCGCCTCCAGCCAGTCCTCGCCCTCCCGCACGTCCAGCAGCCGGGCCCGTATCCGGCCCATCAGACTGCGGTGCAGGAACTGGTGGTTCATGTCCATCAGGTTCTCGTGCATGAAGGAGTAGTGGCAGGCGATGTCCCGGTCCAGCACCCGGGTCTTGTACCTGCTGTCGCGGTGGTAGGGCAGTTCGGGCACCGGGGTGACGTCGGCGAGTTCCTGGTCGCCGGGGAAGACGAACAGGAAGCCGTGCGCCTCCCGGCAGGCGTACGCGCGCACCCCGTTCGGCAGGGTCCGCTTCCGGTCCAGGTAAGGGATGTTGACGCACGCGCCGGTCCGGTCGTACGCCCAGCAGTGGTAACCGCACAGCAGCTGCTCGTCCTTGACCACCCCCATGCTCAGCGGCACCTGGCGGTGGGCGCAGCGGTCCTCCAACGCGTACGGGGCGCCCTTCTTGGGCCGCACCAGCACCAGTTCCGCCCCCGCGAACCGCGCCGCGAGCGTCCTTCCCGGCTTCAGGTCCCGTGAACGCGCCAGCGGATACCAGAAGTTCGGGTCGATCCCGGTCGTCCTCGTGGTCGGGACGTCACCCTCGGGGGCCACGTCCCGGTACTTGCGCAAAGGGTTCGCCTTCGGCAGCGTCATACCCCCGAACGTACCCACGGCCTCCCACCCCGCCCCGCGGCCCGTTCAGTATGGACTTGGTCAAATCTCCCGGCCGCGACCGCGGGCGGTCACGGGTAGTACGGGGTGTAGGTGACCGAGGAGACCTTCAGGTAGCGGGCGCCGTCCGCTGTGGCCCAGGTGGAGGCGTCCGGGTTGCCCGGCCAGTCCCCGCCGACCGCGGTGTCGATGATGAAGTGCATCCCGACGCCCGAACCGGTGGTGTACCACTTGGTGCCCTGGTAGACGTCGTCCACGTCGAAGTCGATGTGGTCGGGCCACCAGCTGAACGAGTACGTGTGGTAACTGTTCGTCCAACCCGCGGAGTTGTGCGCACTCCACTGCGTCTGCGCGTTGTTCGTGTCGTGGAACGTCTGGTAGACGGTATCCGGGTCGGACCCCACGATCTCCGCGCCGTCCATCTCCGGCAGCCACGGGTTCAGGTACGCCGCCCACACCGCGGGCAGCAGCCCCTGCCCGTTCGGCATGCTCGCGGTGAAGCGGTATGTCCCGTACCCGTACAGCGCCTTGGACTCCACGCGCCCCGAGTAGTACGTCCCGCCGGACTGGTACGTCTTGATCATCAGCGTCCCGCCGTCGTACCACACGCAGTCCGACGAGTACGTCTCCAACTCGTTGTTGGCGGTCCACCGGCCGCTGATCACGTTCCACGAGTCCACGGTCTGCGGCGCCCCCCACGAACTCGCGTGCGCGGACGGCTGCACCAGCACCAGGGACAGGAACCCGGCGACCACCGCGCCGAGGAGGCGGCCGAGCCGCACACGCACAGGTGACATCGGAACTCCGTTGCTCGAAGGCCGTGGGGGGACCGGAGTGGCAGCGCCGCCCTCGCACCGTAGCCCGTTGGTCCGTACCTGACAAGATGCGCCGCGGGCGGTAGCCGCACGCCCCGGCCGCCCCGGCCGCGGCGCCGGTGACCGCCGCCCGGGCCGTCGTCCCTTCACGCGGGCCCGGGCGGCGGTCGGCCGGATCAGGCGCCGGCGGTCGGGGTGGAGGTGGGGGCTGCGCCGCCACCGGGCACGTCCTCGCCGTCGTTGGTGGCGGCGGGGTCCACGGCCATCGTGATGTGGCCGGCCACACCGCGCTGGATGTGCCGGTGGTCGTAGACGAGTTTGAGCAGCCCGCCCTGGGTCCCGGTACCGGGGTAGATGCCGTCCTCGTCGAGCGTGGTGCGGGTCACGGTGTTCGCCGAGTACGGGGACACACCGGTGGTGGCCTCGACGGCGGTCTCGGCGAAGTAGAACTGCCCGGTGTGGCAGGTGCGGCCGCCGGTGTAGCCCGCGGAGGTGTGCGTGCCGCCGGTGTGCACCTTGGTGTGCACGTGGACGGCACGGCCGGTGTACCAGCCCGGGAAGACGGTACGGAAGGTCACGAAGCCCTCGTGGTCGGTCATCTGGATGCCGCGCAGCCAGGTGAGGTCGTCCGTCGGGGTGGCGTGGCCTCCGCCGCCGCCTCCGGACGGCGGGCCGCCGGTGGGCGGGGTCCCGGTGGGCGGAGTGCCGGTGGGCGGGGTACCGCCGCCGCCGTTGCCGGTCTGGGTGTAGCCGGAGTAGACGCCGGAGGCGTCGCAGTGCCAGATCTCGACGGCGGAGTTGCGCAGCGGGCGGCAGGTCTTGGCGTCCACCGCGCGCAGGACGAGCAGCAGCGGGATACCGGTGCGGTCCTCGACGACGTTCCTCCGGAAGAGTTCGTAGTCGAGGTAGTACGGTCCCTCGATCTGCTCGCTGGTCAACTGCATGCACGTGGTGGCGGCCAAGGCGTCCGCCCGCACGGCTCCGACCGTCGCCGATCCCGCGGCGGTGGTCCGGTCGGAGGCGTGTGCCGCGGCGCCGAGGCCCGTGAGGGCCACGGCGCCGGCACCGGCGAGGGTGAGCGCGCGGCGGCGGGTCAGGGCACGGGAGACGACGGCGTTGTCGGGTTCGTCGTGCTGTCGGTTGGTCATTTGCGTGACGCTAGGAAGGCAGCCTGTGACGGCCATGTGAAACACCCGCCTGATTCCGGCCAGATGAGCGCGCCGCGGGTCCGGCTTCGTACGGCTGCGGACAGCGGCGGGTGCCGGACGAGGCGGTGGCCGGCCGAGGCGCGCGGTCAGCGGGTTGTCCTGATGGCGGGCCTCCCGAGGCGGTTGGGGGTTTCGGCGAGGGCGTCGGCGTACTCGTAGGGGTCGTGGTCGAAGACCAGGGTGCGGCGCTCGTCGAGGGTGTAGGCGCTCCAGCCCGGGTCGCCGTCGTGCGCGAAGCGGACGAGCGCGGTGTGCATGCGCGTCGCGAGGTGCTGGGGGGCGGCCGGGCCCAGGAGTTCGGGGGCCTGGGGTGCGTCGAGGTGGTCGAAGGCGAAGGGGAGGTCGGCGCAGTGGGCGGCGCCGAAGACGGGGGCGGGCCAGGCGGACTGGTAGGCGTAGGTGGGGATGCCGGCCCGGGCGGCGGTGTCGGCGATGTGGCGGGCGGGGCGCCGGAAGGTGCGGTCGCTCAGCGCCTGCGCGAGCGCGTGCCCGGGGTTGCGGCTGCCGAGCCGGCCGAGGTAGGTGTCGAGGTCGTCGGCGGTGAGGCCGAGGTTGGCCATGCCCTGCACGCAGGCGTCAATGCTGGGAGCGGTGGTGAGGTCGCCGAGCAGGAAGTTCCACTCCTGGGTGGTGGTGCCGATCAACAGGGCCTCCACCGCGCCGGGTTGGGAGAGTGCGTCCTCGGGTGCGGTGGTGATGGCTTCGCCGTCGAGGGTGGGCTGCCAGCGCAGTGCGTCCCGGCCGGCCCGGCGGGCGCGCTCGTCGACGCTGTCGGCGGGCGCCTGGACTTCTCCGGGCAGCCAGGCCCGTTCGAGTTCCATGCGGCGGGCGGTGGGTGCGGCCGAGAGGGCCTGCCGGGTCCGCGGGGTGCCGAGTTGCGCGGCGAAGTCGGCGGAGAGCTGCCGCATGCGCTCCAGCGGCGTGAGCAGAGGCGTGCCGGCGCTCATCACGAGCAGGCGGCGGAAGAGGCCGCGGGCGGCCGGGGCGCCGGTCAGGGCGAGCGCGGCCGTCGCGCCGGCGGACTGCCCGGCCAGGGTGACGTTGGCGGGGTCGCCGCCGAAGGAGGCGATGTTGTCGCGTACCCAGGTCAGTGCGGCGGTGATGTCGAGCACGGCGCGGTTGGCGACCTGGTCGTCGAGGATCATGAACCCCTCGGCGGCGACACGGTAGTTGGGGACGACGAAGACCACGCCGTCGCGGGCGAAGGAGGCCCCGTCGTACCAGGGGCCGGCGTTGCTGCCGGTGAAGAAGCCGCCCCCGTACAGCCACACGATCACCGGGTAGGGGCCGTCGCCGCGGGCGGGGGCGTGGACGTTGAGGTTGAGGGCTTCGTCGCCCGCGATCACGGGGTCGGGGAAGAGTTCCTGGGCGACATGCGGGTGGGCGGGGCTGGGTCCGTGGCGGGTCGCCTCGAAGCAGGTGGTGAACCTGCCCCGCGGCTGGGGGACGTCGAAGGCGCGGCCGGGGTACGGGGCGCGCGCGTAGGGGATGCCGAGGTAGGCGGTGTGGGTCGCGTGCGCGATTCCCCTGACGGGGCCGCAGGGCGCGTTGACAGGCACGGGGTGCTTCCTTCTGGCGGGCGGGTGTGGGGAAGAGGAGGGCCGCGATCGCGGGATGGCGCTCCGCGGCGGTGGCGGAACCGGTCCGGCTCAGGCGGTGTCGGCCTCGTTCGCCGCGGCCGCGGTGTCCGGCGCGGGCCGGAGCCGCAGCGCCAGGGCCGCGGTGCCCAGGGCGAGGACGGCGAGCGCGTAGAACGCGACGCGGTAGCCGTCCACGACGGCCGCGTTGCCGCCGCTGCCGCTGTGGCTGGTGACGCCGGCGGCGATGGTGGCCAGGACGGCGAGGCCCAGCGCCGCACCGAGCTGGCGGCACATGTTGAGCAGCCCGGAGGCGACGCCGGCGTCGCGGGGGTCGATGCCGCTGGTCGACGCGACGATCGCGGGCATCATCGTCAGGCTGGTGCCCGCACCGACGACGACGGTGGGCAGCAGCACGCCGGTGACGTAGTCCGAGCGGACCGGCAGCCGCCCCAGCCAGGCCAGCCCCACGGCGGCGACGACCCCGCCGATCACCACCAGGCGGCGGGCGCCGACGACGGGGATCAGCTTCTGGGACAGCAGCACCCCGGCGCTGATGACCGCGACCATGGGCAGCAGGGACAGTCCGGTGCGCACGGCGCTGTGTCCCAGGACCTGCTGGAGGTAGAGCGAGAGGAAGAACAGCGGCGCGGTGATGACGGCGCCCATGCACAGCGTGAGGACGTTGCCCATGCGCACGTTGGCGACGGAGAAGATCCCCAGCGGGACGAGCGGTTCGCTGCTGCGACGCTCGACGGCCACGAACGCCGCGAGCAGCACCGCCCCGGCCACGAGCGAGCCGATCACCCGGGCGGCTCCCCAGCCCGCGTCGGGCGCCGCCGCGACGCCGTAGACGAAGGTCGCGGCCGACAGGGTCACGGTGAGCGCCCCCGCGAGGTCGATGCGCGAGCGGCGCTGTGCGGTCGCGGTCGGCGCCAGGCAGGTCAGGCTCGCGACGAGCAGGCCGGCCCCGATGGGTACGTTCACCAGCATCACCCATCGCCAGCTCACCGACGCCAGCAGGCCGCCGACCACGATGCCGGCGGCGCCGGCGCTGGAGGCGGCCACGCCCCACCAGGTCATGGCGCGGGTGCGCTCGGACGGTTCGGTGTGGCTCGCGGTGATCAGGCTGAGGCTGGAGGGCGCCAGCGCCGCGGCCCCCGCGCCCTGCACCACCCGGGCCGCCAGCAGCATCCAGCCGTCCTGCGCCAGCCCGCCTGCCAGCGAGGCCGCCGAGAAGACGACCAGACCGGTCTGGAAGACGCGGCGGCGTCCGAACAGGTCGCTGGCGCGGGCGGCGAACAGCAGCAGACCGCCGAAGGCGACCAGGTAGCCGTTGACCACCCACTGCTGGGTCGGGGCCGACAGGCCGAGGCCCGCCTTCATGGCCGGCAGGGCCACGTTCACGATGGAGGAGTCCAGCACCACCATGAACTGCGCCACGCACGCCACGACCGCGACGGCCGCGAGCGCGACACCGGGCTTGGCCACCCCGTGCGAAGGGTCCGCGGCCGGGGGCGCGGAGGTGCCGGCGCCCGGGGCGAGGGGGGATCGGTGGGGCATGACGGTGCTCCTCGGTGTTTCCGGATAGGCTGTCCGTCAATCGTAGAGCGATAACGGATAGGCTGTCCACCAAGGGGGTGCGAGCCTTGGGGCAGGCGTAGCGGCGTATCCCGGGTCGGCGTGCCCGGACCGGCGCACCCCGGGGTCGGCGCACCCCGACCCGAGGACCAGGCCTGGAGGAGGAGCACATGGAGGCGGGCACGACGGCGTTCCCCAAGCGGCGCGCGGCCGCGGAGCGCAACCGCGACAAGATCCTCGACGCGGCCCGGGACGCGTTCGCCGAGCCCGTTCCCGACATCTCCATGGCGGAGATCGCCCGTCGCGCCGGGGTCGGCATGGCCACGCTGTACCGCAACTTCGCCGGCCGGCAGGAGCTCCTGGAGGCGCTCTACGCGGACGAGGTCGACCAGGTCTGCGCCGCGGCCACGACCGAGCCCGGCCAGACCCCCGCGGCAGCACTCATCACCTGGCTGCGCCGGCTGATCGCGTTCATCCCGCACAAGCGGCTGATCACTTCCGAGCTGCTGGAGCACACCGACCGGGACGGCCTCACCAGCCACCGCGCCCGAGCCGTCGAAGCGGGCCGCCCCCTGCTGGCCGCCGCCCAGGAAGCCGGGCAGATCCGCGACGACCTCACCCTGGAGCAGGTCTTCGACCTGATCGTCGCCATCGCCAAGGTCAACGAGTCACCCGACTACCTGCACCCCCTCTTCGAAACCGTCCTCGACGGCCTCCGCCGCGGCCCGGCCTGAGGAGCCGCCCGACCGCAGGTCGGACGGCAGCAGGCTGCCCACCGGGCTTCGGCCGGACGAGAGCCTTCCGTGCGTTCCGCACCCGAGCGCTGTCGTCAGAGCAAGGCGCATCCTCGAACTCTGCGTGCCGGACGCATGGCGGACCCAGGTCCGGCCGGGCGGCCTGATGGTCGTCGCCGTCGGGTACGGCATCGCGCGCCTGACGGTCGGCGAGGACCACAGCGCATCCGGCCGTATCCTGCCGCACCTCACCGCGTTCATGGCGGCCCGCTCCACGCCGGACGCGACCGCGGACACGGCCCGCCACATCGCGGGCACCCTGGCGACCGCGCAGGGAGAGCACCAGACGATCACCGTCCCCGCCGGCCTCGACGCCGACGTGCCGCAGCTCCTCGCCTCCCTCATCCACCCGGACGTCGCCCAGATCGACCTCGTCGACGCGGACGGGCGCACCGTGCGCTGCCTGTACACCCCGGACATGGAGTCGTGGGCCCGCATCACCATGCGCGACCCCCGCGAGGCCGACCTCGTCCACGGGGGGCCGCGCGATCTCTGGGCGGAGCTTGCGCCGCACCTGCACACGTGGGTCGAGGCCAGACGCCCCGGCATCGACCGCTACGGACTCACCGTGACCGCCGAGGGCGGCCACACCCTGTGGCTCGACGACCCGACCGGGTACGCCTGGCCCCTCACGTAGACCTCACCGCGCTGCCCCACCCCGTCACCCGCGGGTCTTTGTTCACCCGGGCCCGGCACGCCACCCCAAGGTTCGCCGGGCACGGGTCCGCTGGTCACCTCCCGGGGGGACGCACCGCTGCGTACCCTTCTCGGCGTGGGGGGGTGGACCCGCCGTGGCGGCGGTCCAGCCCTGTGGCTGATGCAGTGAGCCACTGCGCATGACAGGGGAGATGGCATGGACTTCGCCAAGAACGTCAAGGGTTTCGCCAGAGGAGCCGCAAGGCGTTTCACAGAGGTCGTGGCATCCATGAAGCAGGCCAAGATCCAGTCCATACGCGACGATGCCCAGAAGGCCATAGACGAAGGCCGCGTCGTTTTCGTGTACCGGATCAACGGCGGCTCGCTGGACTACTCAGGCTCGCTCGATGGCCTCGCGGAGTACATCGAGGTGATCGAGACGGTGGGATGGCGACTCGATCAGTCAACATTCACGCACGACAAGGAGGGGGCTACGTCGGCTTTTCTCACCTTCCGGCGAGCGGAGGGCTCCGTTGGGGCAAGGTGAGAACGAGCAGCGATGCCCACCGTCCTCGGCAACCGTGGCGCTCTGAGTCAGCGTTTACGCAATTCTCAGTGCATTCCTACGAATTCCGCCAGGGGTAGGCACCAGCGTCCACCCCTTCCTGCTTGTCACCCCAGGGGCACACGCCAGCGCGTACCCCTTTCGGTCCGCACAGGCCGCCAGGGGTCCACCCCTTGCGGGCGCGGGCGCGAGTTTTTCGCCGATCCCAGAAAACCCATCTGACCTGCAGCAACGGCCCCGGGGGGGGAATCGCTTGCCTCCACCTTCGCGGCGACTACACCGCAGTCCGTGTCCGGACCTTCTGCCTCAACGGCGTCAACGGAGTCCTATAGGTTCCCACCCGCACCCGCACCCGCCCCACGACCGCGGACTCCGCCCCATCGCTTTCGGCGACGCACGCCTGCCCTGGGCCGCGCCCACGAACTGACCACGAGCCCATAGGGCACAGATCGCCTGGTGCAAGCCGAGCGCACCAGGACGCCCCGTCTCCGCAGCAGGGCACAGCTCGCGCAGGAGCGGGCAAAGCTGGCCGCGATGCCACCCTTCTGCAACGTAACCGGCCCGTCCACCCAGCAGGCCATACGCGGCGACCTACGCGTCGCGCTCAGCTCCGCGATCGCACAGCAGCTCATCACCTTCAACCCGGCTGCCCGCGTCGAACTCGCCTCGGGCCGTAGACCGAAGCTCCTGCTGGGGACGGACCAACTCGTCCGACGGTGGCGGCAGACGGGCGAGATCCCCGGCTCGAGCATGATCTGGGCACCGCAGCAGTTCGGCGTCTTCTTCGACGCCGCCCAGGACGACAGGCTGTACGCCCTCTTCCACCTCGTCGGCTTCCACGGCCTACGTCGCGGCGAAGCTGTCGGCCAGGACTGCAGCAACGTCGACCTCACGGCCGGCCTCATCACCCCGGCCAAGGAGATCGTGGTCTACCGCTGGGGCCTCTACGCAGCCGAGCCGAAGACAGACGGCAGCGCCAACCCCTCGCGCTCGGCACCCCCACGATTGGCCCTCCGCTCCCACAAGAAGCGACAGAAGAAAGAGCGCAAGCAGTGGGGATCCGCCTGGACCGATCCCGGCAAGGTCTTCATCCGTGAAAACGGCTCCTGGCTCCACCCCGAAACCGTCTCCCATGCCTTCCGCCACATCCACGCGACGACCGACCTCCCCCGATCACCTTCCGCGACCTCCGCCACGTCTCCGCGACCCTCACGCACGCAGGCGGCGGAGACATCCACACGGTGCAGGAAGCGCTGCGCCACTCCACGATCACCCTGACTTCGGGCACGTACACCAGCCTCCTCCCGGAGCTGGACCGGGAGTTCGCGGAGAGGGCAGCCGCTCTGGTTCCTCGCAGCCGTCGACCGCAAACCATGTAGCTGCTGGCCCCGCCAGTCCCACGACAAGCCAAAGCCTCAAGATCGGCGCCCGCGGCTCGGGTGACGGAATGAGTAAATCAATCGGGCCGTAAGCTCGGAAGCAATCTCACGCGCACGAGTGGAGACTGCTCCCGCAGTGACGGCCTCTTCCGGCAATGCCTCGATGGGCGCGTCCGTGACGCGGAGTGCTGCGGACTGGGGTTTGACCTCGCTGAGACGCTCGACGGTGACCATCCTCGTGTTCTCAATGGCGGCCGCTGGCGCGTAGGACTGTGCCTCGGTCGCGCCGATGCTCATCAAGAGTTCCAGCAGGAAGGCCAGCCGCTCGCTCGTGTGCTCCTCGTCGAGCACATAGGTAAGTCCTGGTTTAGGCAGGGCTTCCCATGCGCTGAGTTGGCCGGATCGTGTGATGGCCAGGCCGGCGGAGCGGTCGTACGGTTCATGGACACTGGCCATAGCCATCGCAGCAGAGTCGTCCGTCTTCACGCGTTCGAGGTTCGTGAAGAACCCCTTCGAGCGCCCCAGACCCACCAACTCACCGGCCAGTTGTCGCATCCGAACCGCAGGAACCCTGCCGGTGCCAGGTACCGGTACGAGATGTAGCTCAATCAGGGAGGGCCCGTTGGTGTAGGCACTCCTGGGAAGGAGTTCCCGATGCCAGGAGACCTCGGCCGGAGCAACAAGTTCTTGCCACTCCAGCCCGGCGTCAGACTTCGTGTTGGCCGGTGTCCTGCTATCAGCCACATTCGTCTCGGCCACAAGGTGGGCGATCACCTCAGCCATGAACCATGCGGCGTGCCGTGCGGCGGTCGCTTGCAAGCCTGTGGCGTCGGTTTCCCCCTTGGTCCCATCCGCGCGGTCACTGATGCCGCGGATAACGAGATGAGGAACCCCCTGAGCCATATGAGCCGCGCTGGCAAACCCTGCTCCCTCCATCTCTACCGCCACCGCACCGTTGTAGTGCTCGTCGAGGAACACACGCGCAGTATCGTGGCGGGGGACGTCCAACACTACGTCACCCGCTGCAATCGGCTTGAAGTGAACCGTCGTTGAGACTCGCGCGCCTTCCGGGAACCTGTTCTTCCAGCTCCCGCTGTTCGCCACGTAATGGGCCACCTGTTGAAGCGAATAGGTCGCTGGCCAACTCTGAGGACGGGCCTTGAATCCTTGCGGATCACGCTTTCCACCCTGGTACGCGTGCACTTCGGTTGCAACCACCACATCGCCTGGCGAGACATCCGATTTTAGAGCACCCGCAATACCCGTGAACAGGACTGCTCGAGGCCGAACGAAACTGACTGCACGCTCTGTGATCGACGCCGCTGAGTCGTTGCCAGGGCCGGTAGCCGTCAAATAGACGTCATACGTGGAGCCCGCCAACCGTCCACGCTCGAAGATCGTCCCAGCGTGGTCGATACGGGTTGGCTCTTCGAGCAACTGCCAAACAGCCCGGTATTCCAGCGGCAGTGCTGTGAGCACGACGACGCTGTTCGACGGTTCGTCCACGTAAACCACCTCGTTCGTTCGACCCCGAAAGACAGTTCAACTGGGGAACCGTCCCTGACTGTTCACACCGTAGACGAGTCAGGCAGGAACGAACGATCGAACAGCTTAAATTCACGACTAGGAGGGTTTGTGGTGACAACTGGTGGCGAAACGAGCAAGAGCATCATACTCTTGGCCGAATATGCCCAGATCAAGGACGAACAGCGAGCGCGGATCGGCTTCCGGGACAACTTGCTGTACGTCACGCTGGCCGCGGTGACCGCAGTGGCAGCACTTGCGGTTCAGGCGAAGCGTCCCGACCTGGTGTTGGCGCTACCGCTGATCTGCGTGGTGCTCGGCTGGACCTATCTCGTCAACGACGAGAAAATCTCAGCAATCGGCCGATACGTTCGCACGCAGCTCGGCCCCCAACTTGCTACAGTCACGGGTAGCAGCGTCGCGATCTTTGAGTGGGAGGCCTTCCACCGGGGCGATAGCAGGCGCGTGACTCGAAAGAGAATTCAGACCGTAGTCGACCTGACTGCCTTTCTGATCGTGCCCTATGCAGCTCTTGTTGCCTTCTGGTGTTACGGAAGGGCCGCCAATACCTTACTGCTCGCTGCCTCCGCTACGGAGGGGGCAGCCGTTGTCGGTCTGGGCATCCAGTTCGTGATCTACGCCGAGCGGTGATCGACGCAGGCCTTCCCCTGCCACGGCCAAGCGGCCTCACCGGAGGCCAGACCTGACACTGCGGCTCACACATCGCTCACGCACGGCCCCCAGCGCAGCGGTGCCCCGGCCGTCCGAAGACGACCGGGGTACCATACCCGCAGGTCAGGGACACCCGAAGGGCCCGGACGCGGTAGGCCGCGTGGGACTCGAACCCACAACCAATGGATTAAAAGTCGCCCGGATTCCGGACCGAAGGATGACCCGTAGTCCACAAGGATCCCATTCGTGCAGGTAGGAAGCATGACCGGTCCACTTCGGGGCAGACCGTTTCCCCTGTTCCGCAGGCGTCCGGGCTCACACCGGGCTCACCGGGATGCCGCGGGTGCCGCGGGTGCCGCGGGTGCCGCGGGTGCCGCTGAGCTTGGCACGGCAACGGGCCGGGCTCGTCGGGGTGGCTGCACCCATCGGGAAGGCGGGAGAAGCATCCGTCCGCCTTCCCGATGGGATCAGGTGCCGACCGTGACGCGAGCGGCGACCTCTGCTAGCGCTCCAGGCGATTTTGAGATCCATCCAGCAGGTGTGTCGGCGGATCGTCGGGTAGTAGTGGCAGCGTCGGGCTGTTGCCTGGTGGCGTCTGCGCCAGATTGACCAGTGCAGCATCCTGGCAGCGTTCGAGGCCAGCGGGCCGAGGACGACTACGAGCCGGATCGCAGCCAGGAGTGCAGTAGTCGAAGACACGTGCACACCGGCACCCGCGACCCAGACGTCAGCAGGGGCAATGAGGGCTCGTGATTCCGCCGCTGTACGTCGCGGAACGCCTGTTGCTACCCCTCGCAGGGGCGATGAGGGCCCGGTGCCGCCTGGGCCAGTGCGTTCCTGTCGTTGTGTTGCCCCTCGCAGGGGCGATGAGGGCGCTGGTTCCACGCCTACGCCGGTCGCGAGGCTCACGGTTGCTACCCCTCGCAGGGGCGATGAGGGCTGCGCGGTGGCTGCGTCCAGGGCGGTGAAGGCGGCGTGTTGCTACCTCTCGCAGGGGCAATGAGGGCCGCGACGCCCTCGACAGCGACCGGCCGGGCGAAGCGGTTGCTACCCCTCGCAGGGGCAATGAGGGCTAGAAGTTGCGCAGGCAGCCGGTCGTCGCGTGTACGTTGCTACCCCTCAGGGGCAATGAGGGCGCTGGCCAGCCTCGCCCTGATCACCGTCCTGTACGTGTTGCTACCCCTCGCAGGGGCAATGAGGGCGCGGGCCCGCCGGCTACTGCCGCCCGTGGGCACGACGTTGCTACCCCTCGCAGGGGCAATGAGGGCCACCGGTCGGCCGCCGTCGGGGCACCGTCCGGGGTGCGTTGCTACCCCTCGCAGGGGCGATGAGGACCACCCTCAAGGCCGTGGCGGCCCGGCTCTACCTCGCGTTGCTACCCCTCGCAGGGGCGATGAGGACGTGGTGAGGATGACGGCCTGGTCCAGGCCGAACGCCTGTTGCTACCCCTCGCAGGGGCGATGAGGACTACGAGGCTCCGCTCGGTGTCCTGGTCTGGTACCGGTAGTTGCTACCCCTCGCAGGGGCGATGAGGACCGGCCCGGACCGGCTGTGCGATCCGCACGTGCACTGTTGCTACCCCTCGCAGGGGCGATGAGGACCCGTACGCGCCGGTCCGCGCCAGCCCGAGCACGCTCGGTTGCTACCCCTCGCAGGAGCGATGAGGGCGTCGGGCTCGTAGTCCGCGCGGTCCACCCAGCCGTGTTGCTACCCCTCGCAGGGGCGATGAGGACCGGCCTCGGCCTCATCTGCGGCACGCTCCTCGGCCTGTTGCTACCCCTCGCAGGGGCGATGAGGACCCGCCTGGCGCTGAAGGACACGCGGAAGCTCGTCTTGTTGCTACCCCTCGCAGGGGCGATGAGGACTCGGCCATGCCCTCGAAGAGGCGCTGTCGCTCTGCTTGTTGCTACCCCTCGCAGGGGCGATGAGGACCGTCAAAGCCGTCATCAGTTGCTCCCTCCAGTCGGTGGTTGCTACCCCTCGCAGGGGCGATGAGGACGGCATGGTGCCGCCGTCCCACACTAGGGTCAGCGCGGGTTGCTACCCCTCGCAGGGGCGATGAGGACTCACGAACGCTGCCAGCTCCCACGACGACATGGGGCGTTGCTACCCCTCGCAGGGGCGATGAGGACCCCCTGGGCCCGCAGGCGGGCACACAGGAGACCTGAGGTTGCTACCCCTCGCAGGGGCGATGAGGACCGCCCGGTGAGCCCACCGTCGGCAAGCGGGCCGTCGCGTTGCTACCCCTCGCAGGGGCGATGAGGGACCGTGCTCGACAAGGTCAAGGCCCTGTCGCTGCTGCCGTTGCTACCCCTCGCAGGGGCGATGAGGGACCTTCACCCTTCCGTTCGGGATGGAGATCTGATGCGGGGTTGCTACCCCTCGCAGGGGCGATGAGGGACCAAACCCGGGGGGCACGGGCATATAGGCCCTGACCTGGTTGCTACCCCTCGCAGGGGCGATGAGGGACCGTACATGCTCAGCGGGTACCGGCCGCTCTCCTGTGGTTGCTACCCCTCGCAGGGGCGATGAGGGACGCTGCCCGATGGCCGGTAGTCGGTCTCCTCATCCACGTTGCTACCCCTCGCAGGGGCGATGAGGGACCCGGGTCGTCGCCACCGTCAGCCGGGGCGAGCTTCAGGTTGCTACCCCTCGCAGGGGCGATGAGGGACTCCGTGAGCGTGTTGATGTCCTGGGCGCGGGGATCGCCGTTGCTACCCCTCGCAGGGGCGATGAGGGACCCCGGCTCCGGTCGGCCTGCCGCGCCGGGCTCCTCGGGTTGCTACCCCTCGCAGGGGCGATGAGGGGCTCCAACCTCGCGCTGACCATGAAGACGAACCTCGGACGTTGCTACCCCTCGCAGGGGCGATGAGGGGCTCGGTGTCGATGTCCCCATCGGCGTCGACGTACTTGTTGCTACCCCTCGCAGGGGCGATGAGGGGCTCGACACCGGCATCGCCTTCCAGATCAGCGACGTGGTGTTGCTACCCCTCGCAGGGGCGATGAGGGGCCCCGCCGCGCACGCACACCCCTGACCGCGAGTGGACGTTGCTACCCCTCGCAGGGGCGATGAGGGGCCGGCCGGCCGCGTCTTCGTCAAGGGCGTCCCCACCACGTTGCTACCCCTCGCAGGGGCGATGAGGGGCGCGACGTGACGATCCCGCGGTACGCCTGCGGCAACTGGTTGCTACCCCTCGCAGGGGCGATGAGGGGCCACCACCGTCGCCCACCTCGCCGCCGCCACCGGCATGTTGCTACCCCTCGCAGGGGCGATGAGGGGCCCCAGGGTAAAGCCGCAGGTCGTACAGGTCGAGGGGCGGGGTGCGGGTGGAGGTTTTGCAGCGGACCTCCGGTTGTGCGGGTGGGCCCGGTGTGGCGCTGAAATTCGGTGGGAGGCTCCGGGGTCAGAGGACGTCGGTCGGGGCGGGTTCTGTCGCGCCCCACTCGAGGCGCTCGGGGACGGCTCCTGGGGGGAAGGTGTAGACGAGGACGTTGTCGTAGGTGAGGTCGAGGACGGATTCGACGGCGTTGTGGAAGCGGCGGAGTTGGGCGTCGCTGAGGTGGCCTTCGAAGACGCTGCGTTGGACGTGGTGGAGGTATTTGCGGCAGGTGCGGAGGATCTTGGGGTTGCGTTCGGCGAGCGTGTCGTAGACGACAACGACGTACACGACCGGCTACCACCAGATCCGGAAGGGCTTGTAGGGGGTGCCTTCGAGGCAGTGCCGGGTGAGGGCGAGGGCGTCGAGGTAGAGGAGTTCGTCGTAGGCGACGTTGCGGGCGAGGGTGCGGTGGGCGACGGTGACGGCGAACTCGTCGCGGACGGTCTGGACGACGAGTTTGCGCCCGGTGTCGCTGAGCATCGCCTGGTTGGTGTCGCGGTCGAAGTGGTGTTCCTTGAGCTGGTTGCGGGCGGCCATGCGCAGCAGGAGGCGTTCGGCCATGAGGGGTTTGAACATCTCCGACAGGTCGAGGACCAGGGAGTGGCGTTGGCGTTCCATGGTGCCGTGGAGGAAGGCGATGCCGCTGTGGAGGGGAGTGAGGCGTACGGCGGTCAGGACGCGGGCGTAGGTGATGCCGTTGACGTAGCTGATGAAGGCGTTGCCGGCGTTCTTCGGTGGGCGGCGGCTTCGGCCGTTGAGTTGGAGCCAGTCGGGGAGTTTGGTGTCGATGACTTCCCAGGCGGAGCGGCGGAAGGTGCCTTCGGCGCCCATGAGTTGGGCTTGGGTGGTGCTGGTCTTGAGGGAGTCCTGCAGGACGGTGTAGGGGCGGGCGAGGAGTTTGCGGTCGACGACGCGGCGGACGTTGAAGGCGCAGGCGTCCACGATGTTGCGGGCGATGGCCATGCCGGCTTGTGGGTCGGCTGCTGTGCGGGCTTGGGCGAGGACGGTCTCGCCGGAGGTGCTCGTGTCGGAGGTGAGCAGGGAGCCGGCGTAGTCGCCGTAGTAGCTGAGGAGGTGGACGTTGATGCGGTGCCGGTTGAGGAGGGAGACGACTGCGGTGTTGATGTCGGTCTCGGCGCAGGCGACGATGTCGCGGACGTCGGTGACGGGGATGTGGACGCCGGCGGCGTTGTCCCGTTCGATGATGAGGGATTCGTCTTTGCGGCGGATGCGGCACGGGCTGGTGAGCCAGTAGGTGCGGGCGGCTGCGGGCATCTCATTCCGTCCAGCAGTAGTCGGTGAAGCTGCATCCCCGGCAGGCCGAACGCGCGAGGCGGTCGGGGGAGTCGGCGGTGCGGGCGATGGTCAGGACGGCTTCGATGTCGGTGTCGGCCTGGCGTGCGGCCTGCTCGTCGTAGGGCAACTTCCGGGTGCGGCGGGTCTTGGGGTAGTGCAGGACCGCGCCTTTTGCGTCGATGCCGACGCGGTGCAGGCGGTGGCAGTAGTGGCGTCCTTGTGCCTCGTCGGCGGGGGTGGGGCGCGAGGAGGACTTCACCTCGTGCACCCAGTGGTTGCCGTCGAGGAAGTCGAGTTGGGCGGCGCCCAGGTCGACCGGGGTGTTGCGGGTGTAGGAGGTGTCGTGGACGGCTTCGCCGAGCTGGACTGCGGCGTTGAGGTGCTCGGGGCGGATGCCCCGTAGGTACAGCCACAGTTGGCGTTGGCAGTGGTAGAGGTACTTGATGTGGACGCCGCCGACGTCGTCGTAGCCGATCACGCGTCGGGCCGTTCCGCGGGCTGGGGCAACGGGAGACGCGTCGGGGCGCCCTGTCCTCGCGTGAGGACGGCTACGCACAGCGCTGGGCACTTAGGGATTTCGGATAACGGGGTCAAAGGGGTCTCCCGCCAGGGGTGTTGACGTGACGTTTGGGGCTGGGCATCTCGGGACGACACGTCCGCGGGCCCAGGATTCGCGATTCCCTTAAGGGCCGAGTTCCACCGGTCACGGGCGTGTCACGTGTCCTTGGTGGGTGCCCGTTCGCCGGGCGTTCCCCTTGAAGGGGCGATGAGCCGACCATACCGCAGCACTTGCAGCATCCAGTCAGACAGTTGCAACCCAGTCCGTGAGCGCGAGACGGCGACTCAACGATGGAGCAATGTTGACCATCATATCGCCGCAGCCACCGGCTGCCATGTACTTCGTGTCTGACTGGTTGCTGTTCCGAAGTTGCGATCTTGTAGTCAGTCCACTACTTTCTGCTCCGTTCGGGTGCCGCTCCAACGGCTCCCATCACGCGGCTCACTGTGACAGGGGGCACTGACAGCGGGAGCTGTCACCGCCCTGAGCTGCGGTTTTGAAGGCTGTTCCGATCAAAGGGGATGGGGATGCGGTTACGGGTGGAGTTCCACACGGGGGCACGGGAGTTGCCGTGGCGGGACGTGCTGGCTCCAGGGCGTGCGCTCGCGTACGAGCTGCTGAAGCGGGGAGCGCCTGCGTTGGGTGCGGCTCTGCACGCGAAAGGGTGGGGGCCGTACCGGATGGCACCGTTCGGATACGGTGCGCCGACGTTCCGGGCGGCCCAGCGGCGCCGTGGGGTGTACGCGGCGGACGGGCCGGGAGTGGTCGAGTTGGGCAGCCCGCTGGCCGCGGTCGTCGAGGGCTGGGCCGCCGGCCTGCGGGAGACGCCGGTGCTGGCGTGGGGTGCTACGGCGTTCATCGTGGACCGCGTGGTGCCGGTGGAGACCCCGTCGTTCAACTCGGGTCAGGCGGTGTTCCGTACGTCGACTCCCGTGGTGACCAAGGCCACCTTGGAGCGTGACGCGCAGGGACAGCGGCCGGAGGGCACGGTGTGGCGGCTTCCGGGCGAACCGGAGTGGGACGTCTACGTGCAGAACAATTTGCGCCGGAAGGCCGAGACGCTCGGCCTGGACGCGGAGGTGACGCTGGAGCGTGTCGGCTGGACCGGGCCCAAGCGGTCGTTCGCGGTCGCGGGGGCTGCCGGGGGCGGGGGCAAGAAGCCGGGAGCGTGCGTCGAGGTCACCGTGTCGGGGCCGCCGCAGACGCTGTCGGCCATCGCGGACTGGGGGATCGGGCAGGCGAACGCCGCGGGCATGGGGTGGATCGATGCCTGATAGTGACGGTCAGGGCAACAGCGGCCCGCCGGAACGAGGTTCGGCCCCGGAAGGGCATGGCGTGTCGGTCGTCCTGACGTCGAGCCCGCTGCAGCGCATCGGGGCGTTCGCGTTGGCCGCTCTTGCCAAGTCCTCCTCGCCCGAGCTGATCACGCCGGCGGCGTTCGCGGCGGTCACCGACCGGATGACGAGGGATCTGCTCCGGACGTCGGAGCTGGCCAAGGCCGCCGATCCGGGCGGGTTCTGGCTCAGCGCGAGTTACCTGCTGTGGCCCAACTCCAAGATCAATCCGACGGCTCGGGGACGGCAGAGTCCCCAGGAGCGGCGGGAGCAGATCAGCGCTTGGCGCACGCCGCAGGCAGCGCTTCGCCGGCTCGGCGTCCCCTGCGCGTACTGCGGGCGTGAGGCGTGCGACTGGTTCGGGAAGGTCGACATCCCGCTCGGCGCGAGCGTGGCCTACCGCAACACCACCGCGCCCGGGCACCAGGGCACTGCGCTGTGCTTCCCGTGCGTGTCGTGCCTGTGGGCGTTCCCGTACGGGGCGGCACTGTCCGGCGGCCGGGCTGCGGCCATCCACTCGTGGGACGACGAATTCCTGGCCCGGGTGACGCGTTCCGCGGTGCAGCAGACACTGGAGCGCACGGCGATCGCTGCGCCTGTGAAGGGCGCGAAGAAGAGCCCGTACGCACGTGAGTTGGCGGTGCTGACCGCGGTACGCGGCTACGGCCGTCGTATCACCGCGCCGGTGGAGTTGCTCGTGCTGTCGAACTCCAACAAGGAGCAGGTGCTCGTCACGCAGGAGATGAGCCAGCCGATCGCAGAGTGGCTGCGGTCGACGGTGCGGGATGCCGACCGCCGAGGCGGGTACGCGGCGCTGGCTGCGACTCAGGCGACCAAGCAGGTCCCGGGCGAGGCGTACTTGGCCAAGCGCGCGTTCGCGCGGCCCGCGCACGTGCTCAGCGCTGCTGTCGCCAATCTGCTGACGCGGGCGGCCGCCTCACAGGGTGCGGTGCCGCCCGAGGTGGCGTCGCTCCACGCGATCGTGCACTCCTACTGCATCGAGGTACTGACCATGGACGAGAAAGACGTCGAACGCATCACGCTGCTGGCGGGCCGGCTCGCCGCGCTCCTGGGGCAGGACAGCCGCCCCGGTCCTTTCCGTGACTTCATCCGCGCGAACAGCCGCGGCGGGAACCTGTACAGCTGGTTCCGGTCCCGGGCGGTGGAATGGCAGCTGCTCCCCCGCCCGGAAGGGACCGAGCCGGTGCTCCTGCCGGTGCGGGACTACCGGCTGCTCTTCGAGGACGAGCGCTCCTGGTCCTGGCGCAGGTTGCTGACGTTCGCGGTGCTGGAGGCGCTCGCGAACAACGGATGGCAGCCGAAGGGGTCCACCGAGGAGATGCGCGAGCTGCAGGACGAGCTGTCCGACTCCGCTGACACCGACCACGACGAGAACTGAGGAAGAACGATGACGTTTCTGGTGGGGCAGACCATCCTGGGCATCAAGGCCGGCGCGCCGAACAACGGCCGCGGCGAGGACAACCGCGGCATGGTCAAGCAGTTCACCGCAGGCAAGGACACCTACCCGTACGTGTCCGCGCAGGCCGCCCGCCGGTGGCTGCGCGAGAGCCTGCCCGAGGATGAGCCGACGTCCCCGGTGATCCGCAGCGGCGAGGGCAAGAAGCAGCAGGCGTACACCAAGGGCCGACCGGACCTGTATCTCGACGACGACCTGTTCGGCTACATGATCGCTGTCAAAGCCGACGAGGAGGGCGCGAAGAAGGGCGAGTCGAAGACGTTCATGCGTGACACCGTGCTCGCGACCGGCACGCTGGTCGCGGTGGTGCCCAACACGCCGCAGATGGACTTCGGCACGATGAGCCGCGACTTCGAACCGGGAGCCCACCCGGTCATCCACGAGCACCAGATGTACACCGCCGACCTCGCCGGGGACCTGCTGCTCGACCTGCCCCGGGTCGGCACCTTCGAACTCGGCGGCAAGACCAGCAAGTCCGCCCTGCCCGCTACGACCGCGGCCTCGCTGCTCGAGTCCGGCAGCGTCAGGGTCACGATGCGCGGCGTGGAGTGCGTACGCCTGCCCCTGGCCGAACGGCGCCGCCGGGTGGCAGTCCTCCTGCGCGCCATGGCCGTGGTCAAGGGCGGCGCGAAGCAGTCGGCGCACTACGGCGACCGCACCCCGGGACTGATCATCCTCGCGCCGGTCAAGGGCGGCACCAACCCCTTCACGCGGGTGATCCGCAACCGGCAGCACGCCACCCACTTCGACACCGACATCCTCACCGAGGAGATCGAGGCGTGGGCCGACGTGCTGGACGGCCCGGTCCGTATCGGGTGGGCTCCGGGGTTCCTCGGTGACCAGCGCGACCGCGCCACCACCGACCTCAAGGCGCTCGTCGACGAGAAGAAGGTCGTCATCGGGCACCCGCGGACCGTCCTCAACACCCTCGCCACCGAGATCGAGGACGGCGAACACGACGCGTGGTTCGACGACGCCCCGCTCACCTGACGTTCCGCACCCGCGTCATGATCGCCCCTGGCAAGGGGACGCCCGACCGACCACACGTGCGCGAGGAAAACCATGCCCCCAGCACTCCAGGTAACCGTCTCCGCCCCGATCGTCAGCTTCCGCAACCCCCTCTACGACGGCCTGCAGGTCGGCTTGCCCTGCCCGCCGCCCTCCACCGTCGGCGGCCTGCTCGCCGCAGCGGCCGGAGGATGGGACCGCGTGCCACCGGCCACCCGATTCGCCATGGCCTTCCACGCCGCCGGCCACGGCGCCGACCTGGAGACCTACCACCCGATCGCCGGCCCCGGCACCGAAACCAACACCACCATCAAGGACCGCGACTTCCTCGCACACACCACGCTCACCATCTGGCTCGACACGGACCTCGACCTGTGGCGGCGCGCGCTGCGAGCACCCGTGTGGCCGCTGCGACTCGGACGCAGCCAGGACCTCGTGTCCGTGCGGGTCCGCCCGGTGGACCTGCAACCCGGTCCCGGCGTCCAGGGCCACGCGATCGTCCCCGACGACCTGCCCGGCGCCACCGGCACCCGGATGCGCCTGACCACCGCCATCGCAAATACCCGCGACCGCATCCACTGGGGCGGCTACCGCTACGCCCCGGACGGATCGACCGCACAGATCGACACCGGAACCAGGACCGCAGAGGGCCAGGCCGTCGCTCTGCTGCCGACCACCCACCCCGACCGGTTCCTCGCTTCGTGACCCACAAGGAGACTACGGTGCGGCCGCTGCGCGCCAAGAGCCCCGCCACACCCGGGCAACCCGGCGAACTCCTCACCAGCCACCTCCTCCACACCCTCAGCGCCCTGCACCAGATCCGCACCCGGATCGGCACCATCCCCGACACCCCCGAGGACTTCTGGACCTGCGCGGCCCTGGCAGCCCTGCTCCACGACACCGGGAAGATCCCCTACGGCTTCCAGCGCATGGTCGGCAACACCCCCGACAAGCCCCAGAACTGGGGACAGCGCCACGAAGTACTCTCCCTCGGGTTCGTCGAGCACCTCCTCCACCACCTGCCCGCGCCGACCCGCACCTGGATCGCAGCGGTCGTCGCCGGCCACCACCGCCCCTTCACCGGCAGCACCAGATCCCTGCTGGCCCAGCACGACGCCGACACCGCCGCCGACTTCCTCACCCGCTACACCCCCGCCGACGAACACCACCTCGCCGACCTCCTGCGCTGGCTGCACACCACCGCCCGGCAACACCACCTCCCCGTCCGCGCAGACCTCCCCACCCTGCGGATGCCCGACATCACCGACTCCGCCTTCACCGCCTTCACCCGCGTGATGGACCAATGGGAGGACGCCCTTCTCGACGAAGGGCCCCACGGACGCGCCACCACCCTGCTGCTCGGCGCCGTCACCATGGCCGACCACCTCTCCTCGGCGCACTCACCACTCGACACCGCCCACCCGCTCACCCCCGCATACCCCCACGCACTGACCAACCGGCTCGCGGCAACCGGCCACCAGCTCCGCCCTCAACAGCAGGACGCCGCCCGCACCAGCGGCCACATGCTGCTGCGCTCATGGACCGGAAGCGGCAAAACCGAGGCGGTCCTCCTCTGGGCGGTCCGCCAGACGACGGAACTGGCCGCCCACGGCCGCGGCAACCCCCGCGTGTTCTACCTGCTGCCGTACCTCGCCAGCATCAACGCCATGACCGGACGGCTCGAAACCGAACTCGAAGCCCGCGGCCGCATCGGCGTCGCCCACTCGAAAGCCGCCTCCTACCACCTGGCGCGCTCACTCGAAGACGGCTGCCCCACCAACGACCAGGACGAGCCCGGCCTCGACCTGTCCCAGCCCACCGACGCCGCCGCAAAAGCCCACTCACGCGCCCAAGCAACCAAGAACTTCCGTGAACTCCTCCGCATCGGCACCCCCTACCAACTCCTCCGCGGATTCCTCGCCGGCCCCGTCCACGCAGGAATCCTCACCGACAGCGCCAACTCCGTCTTCGTCCTCGACGAACTCCACGCCTACGACACCCAGCGCCTCGGCATGATCCTCGCCACCATGCGGTTCTGGCACGACACCGGCGGACGCATCGCCGTCATGTCCGCCACCCTCCCCCAAGTCCTCGCCGACCTCGTCCACGACACCCTCGACGGCCACACCACCCTCATCGAACCGCCGCCCGACGCCCCTGCCCCCGTACGCCACCGCCTCCACCTCCGCGAAGCCCACCTCACCGACGACGCCACCGTGGACGAGATCCGCAGCGAACTCACCGCCGGGCACTCCGTCCTCGCCGTCGCCAACAACATCCGCGACGCCATCGCCCTCTTCGAAGAACTCCAACCCCACTGCACCGCACTCCACGGAGAAGGCTCCGCGCTCCTGCTGCACTCCCGCTACCGCCGCATGGACCGCGACACCATCGAAGCCGCCCTGACCGCCCGCTTCGGAGCAGACCGGCCACGACGCCCCGGACTCCTCGTCGGCACCCAAGCCCTGGAAGTCTCCCTCGACCTCGACCTCGACATCTGCCACACCTCCGCAGCCAACCTCGAAGCCCTCTTCCAACGCTTCGGCCGCGTCAACCGCCTCGCCACCAAAGCCCCCGCCCCCGTCATCGTCCACCAAGCCGCCTACACCACCCGCCGAGGCACCGGCGACAAACTCTGGGCCGACGGCGTCTACGACGCCGAACCCACCCAACTCGCCTGGAACATCCTCACCCGACACAACGACCAACCCATCGACGAACAAACCGTCACCCACTGGCTCAACGAGATCTACCAAAGCCCCTGGGGCACCCGCTGGCGCACCGAAGTCGAAGACCACCGCACCCGATTCACCAACGCCTTCCTCACCTTCAACGCTCCCTTCGCCGACCGCTCCCGCCTCGCCGAAGAATTCGACACCCAATTCGAAGGAACAGAGGCAATCCGCCTCACCGACGTCCCCCACTACGAAACCGCCCTCACCACCGCCAACAACCGCAAAGAGGGCCGCCTCCACGCCGACCAATACCTCATCCCCCTCCCCCACTGGGCCACCCACTCAACCCGCTACAACAAACGCCTCCGCATCCACACCATCGACGCCGAATACGACCCTCAACTCGGACTACGCTCCATCCACCACGACCACCACCAGACCTACCAACCCGGAGAGGTCATCTAGGACCAGGCACACATGCCCGCCCGTACGATTTCAGCGCCACACCGGGCCCATCCGCACTACCGGAGGTCCGCTGCAAAACCCCACCCACAACAGCGCCCTCCCCACCACCCGACCTGCAGCTTTACCGTGGGGGTCCTCATCGCCCCTGCGAGGGGTAGCAACTGGTTGGGCGTGCCCTACGACACTGCGGTCACCGCGGTCCTCATCGCCCCTGCGAGGGGTAGCAACACGAGGAGACGTTCTACGCCGTGCAGGCGATCGTGAAGTCCTCATCGCCCCTGCGAGGGGTAGCAACCTGCCGGACGTGGTCAGCCTCAGCGGAGTCACCGTGCGTCCTCATCGCCCCTGCGAGGGGTAGCAACATGATCTGTTCATCGGTGGCTTCCTCGGCCATGCCGGTCCTCATCGCCCCTGCGAGGGGTAGCAACGCACCCCGGACGGTGTCCCGACTGTGGCGGACCGCTGGTCCTCATCGCCCCTGCGAGGGGTAGCAACACCTGACCCGTATCCCGTTCAAGGGCGACACTGACTAGTCCTCATCGCCCCTGCGAGGGGTAGCAACGTCCAGGTGACGGTGGAGGTGCGGGCGCTGCTGGCGTCCTCATCGCCCCTGCGAGGGGTAGCAACAACATCCCCATGACCGGCCTGAACGTCCGCGTCCCCGTCCTCATCGCCCCTGCGAGGGGTAGCAACATCAAGAACCCGTCCCGCGCACCCGACGCGCCCGCGTGTCCTCATCGCCCCTGCGAGGGGTAGCAACGCCGGACCGTGTCCGCGCCCGGGTCCAGCTCCCAGGCGTCCTCATCGCCCCTGCGAGGGGTAGCAACAGGTCGGGGTCCAAGCGCACGAACTGCAGCCGCGGGGGTCCTCATCGCCCCTGCGAGGGGTAGCAACCCGAACTGACGGCCGCCGTGAACCTCACCCACCACAGTCCTCATCGCCCCTGCGAGGGGTAGCAACATGACGCTGCGGACGGTCTGCGGGTCCCGGCCGCTGCGTCCTCATCGCCCCTGCGAGGGGTAGCAACCTGGAACGAGCGCCTCAAGGAGTGGGTCCACGGGCGTCCTCATCGCCCCTGCGAGGGGTAGCAACCCGGTACCCCTCGAGGTCCTCTGGACGTCGCCGGGCGGTCCTCATCGCCCCTGCGAGGGGTAGCAACGTGAGGTGGTAGTGGATGTGCGGGGGCGGTCCCAGCGTGTCCTCATCGCCCCTGCGAGGGGTAGCAACGTGCCGATGACGCGGAGCAGCACGACGGCCGAGGCGGTCCTCATCGCCCCTGCGAGGGGTAGCAACAATTTCAACTGCCCACCCGTCGCGTGTTGCCGGGGGTCCTCATCGCCCCTGCGAGGGGTAGCAACGCGAAGGGCTGGCGGCAGATCCGCGGCACCGGCGCCGTCCTCATCGCCCCTGCGAGGGGTAGCAACACGGTGTCGTCGTGGACGAACGCGGCCACAGCCGCGAGTCCTCATCGCCCCTGCGAGGGGTAGCAACGCGACATGGCCGTGACCAACGAGGGCAGCTTCGAGAGTCCTCATCGCCCCTGCGAGGGGTAGCAACACCGAGGACTACGCGGCGATCCGGGCCTGGGCGCGGGTCCTCATCACCCCTGCGAGGGGTAGCAACCATGCGGTGTGGTCCTCGCTTTCGCGAACCACAACCGGTCCTCATCGCCCCTGCGAGGGGTAGCAACGAGAGCATGAAACCCTGCACGATCGGCGTGCAGTACGGTCCTCATCGCCCCTGCGAGGGGTAGCAACAACACGGTCTCGTTGCGGCGCCGTTCGGCCGCCGTGTCCTCATCGCCCCTGCGAGGGGTAGCAACGACGTGACCCCGGCGGCACGTACGGAAACCATCTGCGTCCTCATCGCCCCTGCGAGGGGTAGCAACCCCAGGTGCAGGAGGAGCACAGCAACGTGCTCGCGGTCCTCATCGCCCCTGCGAGGGGTAGCAACGCCCGGGCGACGATGTCGTGCCGCCCGACCTGCTGGTCCTCATCGCCCCTGCGAGGGGTAGCAACGCATCACGTCCGGCACGGCCGGGCAGGTGCTGCGAGCGTCCTCATCGCCCCTGCGAGGGGTAGCAACTCCGGCGGGGTCGCGGTGTCGTCGGGGTCGGGCGGGTCCTCATCGCCCCTGCGAGGGGTAGCAACTGGCACCGGGTCAGCGTGGCCGGTGCGGCGCCGGTGGTCCTCATCGCCCCTGCGAGGGGTAGCAACGCGAACAGTGGTGGGTCATCGCCCGACACCCGCAAGTCCTCATCGCCCCTGCGAGGGGTAGCAACAAGAGGGGCTGCCCGTGGTGGTGTCCGTGACGGCAGAGTCCTCATCGCCCCTGCGAGGGGTAGCAACCTCCAGATGACGGCCACTGCTGCCGGCTCCGTCTCCGGTCCTCATCGCCCCTGCGAGGGGTAGCAACGCCAGGAACGAGCACTCGATGGCACGACAATCAGCGTCCTCATCGCCCCTGCGAGGGGTAGCAACGGCCGGGGTGAACCCGCCACGAACCCCCGGGCGAACCCGTCCTCATCGCCCCTGCGAGGGGTAGCAACACTCCGACGACTAGTTCACCCGATCGGGTGACAGATAGTCCTCATCGCCCCTGCGAGGGGTAGCAACGTGATCACCTTCAACCACACCGGCATGTACTTGATCAGTCCTCATCGCCCCTGCGAGGGGTAGCAACACACTGCCGCCGAGGCGATCCGCAGCGCCAACCACGCGTCCTCATCGCCCCTGCGAGGGGTAGCAACAACTCCGGCGGCATCACCAGCACGTACTCGCTGGCCAGGTCCTCATCGCCCCTGCGAGGGGTAGCAACACCGACTTCGGGGTCACCTGCAGGCGGCGGGGCGGGCCCTCATCGCCCCGACGAGGGGTAGCAATGGGTCCGTGTCCCAGATGCGTGCAAGATTGTTTGCCAGCCCTCATCGCCCCGACGAGGGGTAGCAACGGAAACACGCCCTGGGCACCCCCGACCCCGGCGCCATCGATCCTCATCGCCCCGACGAGGGGTAGCAACTCGGGGCCATAGCCGTGGGCATAGAGCATCTGCGCAAGTCCTCATCGCCCTGCGAGGGGTAGCAACGCAAGCTTGAGGCGCTGCTCCTCCCGCAACTGCCGGTCCTCATCGCCCCTGCGAGGGGTAGCAACGTGCCGAGTACGGCCCAGCCGGTGGTGAGGGTCCGGCGTCCTCATCGCCCCTGCGAGGGGGTAGCAACAACGTGCGGTGGGTCGCCCCACACCCGCCAGGCCGAGGGCGGATTCGCGGAGCGTTGACAGCCGGCGAAGCTCCCGACCCATGGCTGCCACGCTCTCCTTCACGCTGGCGTAGGTGGTGGTGTCCGGGAGGCAGGTCAGGGCCAGGAAGTCAGCGCGGGTGATCTCCGGTTCGTGCCACCGGTTGTTGCAGCGGCACTGGATGAAGACGTTGCGGCCCTCGTTCATCACCAGCCAGTCCCGCCGCGCTCGGCAGGCCGGGCACATCACGGGGATGCCACGCAGGGTCAGTTCCTGGGGGTGGCGGATGTAGTGGATGGCGCGAGGGCCGCTGTGAGGCTCAGGCTCGTACTGCAGTTGAAGCAGCGGGTCACCGCCGGCCGGGGTGGCGGCAGGAGCAGTGCGTGCGTCTGAGGGGTGGTTGTTCGTTCTGAGCGCGAGCGTCGTCTCCGTTTCTGGGCCTGTCTGTTCATCCGTAAGAGCAGGTGGGGCCGGTTGTCCAGGGGGTTTCAGCCGGTCCGGCAGGCCGGATGCGGGCCTGCAAGACCGGGGTTTCAGCGGCGTGGCGGACGGTTGCGGGGATCCGGAGTATCCGGGCGGGGCACCGAGGGCGGCGCACGGTGGGCACCGGGTCGGCGGGCCGGAGGCGCAGTGCGACCGGTGCCGGCCTTCGGGAGTGGGAAAATGGGGCCCGGGTGGGCAGGGAGGTCGGCGAGACGGCGCAGGCGCCAGACCAGGACGTCGTTCACGTTCTCGGCGGAGTCGAGTTCGCGCATGCCGACGGCCTGTTGGAGTAGAGCCTTGGGGTCGTGGCCAGCGTGCTCCGCCTGGGCAAGGGTGGCGGCCAGCGCATCGTGCTGGGCCTCGCTATCAGTGCGGGGGAGATCGTGGGGCAGCGCCGCGCGGATGGTGGTCTCATAGCTGCTGCGCGTGCCTTCGGGCAGGGCTCGGCCGTGGGCGTGCAGGGCCTGCAGGGGTGAAGCGGCGGCCTGTTGGTAGGCGGCGCGCAGGTGCTGGGCGGTCTGTCGGGAGGCTGCTGCTTGCTGGGCGTGTCCGCGGGCGGCGTGCCAGCGGGCGGCGGCGATGGCGGCCAGGACCAGGGTGGACAGGAGCATCGCGGTGGCGCCGCCGTCCTCGCCCCGGCCCAGTGCGCCGCCGGCCTGGATGATGCCCCGCGCGGCGGAGCGCATCGCGCGGGCGTCGGCATGTTCGGCGCGGATGTGGCTGCGGGTGGCGCGTTCGAAGGAGCGGGCGGCGGCGACCAGCTCGGCGCGGGTGGCGGCCGGGGAGGTCTGGGCGACCGCGTCCAGGACTTCGCCGATCCCGACGAGCTGAGCAGCGGCGCCGCTCTCGCCGTCGCTGTCCAGAAGGACGACAGCGCGCTCGGCGGCTCCGGACGCGGCCCGGCGTCCCCGGGCGGGCGCCGAACAGTTGGTCCGCGCGCCGCCGGCTCGCGGCGGGGCGTCCTGGTCGGGGGCGCCGCCGGTGAGGCGGCGGCGGATGCGGGGCAGGGAGAGGTCGGCGGCCAGGGTGGAGCCCGCGAACCAGATGGGTTCGCCCTTGGCGTTGCGGTCACCGGGCAGGGCGACGGCGTAGCCGAGGATGTCACCGGATGAGCCCAGGGTGGGCTTGATCCGCAGTCCCTTGTCCTTCAGCCGGGTGAAGAACTCGGCTTCGTCGGCGGCTCCGGCCAGGGCTTGGCGGACGGCTTCGCGGAGCGTCTCGCGCGGGGTCTCGTCCCGGCCGGTGCGTTCGGCCTTGAACCGCTCCTGGCTCGTGGGGTTCTTCGCGGCGGTGCCGTCGCCGGGGTTGAGCTGTCGCAGGCCGTAGTCCTTTTCTATCTGGCGGGCTTCGGCCTGGGCTTTGCGCTTGTCGAACTTCAGGTCGGCGCGGCGGCCGTCCTGGCGTACGAGGGTGGCGGCGATGTGGATGTGGTCCTCGGCGTGGCGGACCGCGACCCAGCGGCACGCGGCGGTGTCGCCCTCAGGCGCGATGCCGACGGCGCGCACGATGCGGCGGGCGATGGCTGCCCAGTCGGCATCGTCGAGGTGCCGGTCGCCGGGATCGGCACGCACCGAGCAGTGCCAGAACGTCTTCTCCGGCGCCCGGTCCCCGAGCGCTTTGACGGGCTGGTCGAGCTGGGCGGCGAGCTGGGCGATGGTGTGGTGGGGGTTGCGACCCGGGTCGGGGGCGTAGTCGTTCCAGGACGCGACCAGGTGCTGGTCGGTGTGCTCGTCGCGTTTGCCAGCGCCGAACAGGTAGCGGACCAGCCCGTATGTGCTGCGGGTGCCGTACCGGATCTTGGGGATCACCGGCGGACCAGCCAGGCCACCGCATGGTCCACTCCGGTCAGTGCGGTGTCGATGCGGTGCAGGAGCCGTCGCAGATCGGTGGCGGGCTGGCCGCCGGAGTTGAGGTAGTGGGCGACCTGGTTCAGGTTGCTGCCGACTGCGGCGAGCTGCCGGTTGGACTCCATCAGCTCCTGGATCCCGCGCCGGTAGTCCGCGACCGCGGCGGTGGGGTTGACGCTGGATGCGGCGGCGAGGGTGGCGGCGGCGGCGTAGCCGCCGGGGGCGAGGGTGGCGGCGTGGGCTGCCTGTTGCACCGCGGTCCACTCGTCGTCACTGAATCGGGGGCAGATGCGGTGCGGGCGCAGGCTGCCCTGGCGCAGTCGACGGCGTGGTGCTGCGCGGACGGCAGCGATCGTCGGCGCTGGCGACGGCGGTTGTTCCTCCCCCGACGGCACCCCCGGGCCGTCTTCCCGTTCGGCAGCAGGCACCCCCGGGCCTGCTGCCGAACGGGAAGCTCCCGTCCCCTTGGGGGTGGGAGCGGGGTAAGGACTCCTTACCCCACAACTTGCTGCCCCAGGGGCCGTGGTGACCTCACGCTCCTGTTGCGGGGTGGTGGGCGACGTGTCGTTGGCGGTCACCGGCCCGGCTCCGCTTCCTGCTGGTGGACCTCGCGCAGGATGTCCTCGATGAAGTCCATCGCCAGGACCGGGTGATGCAGGGTCCACGGGCGGCTGTGGCGGCCCTTCTGCACGATCCAGGTGGTGTCCGGGCCTGCTTCGGAGCCGTGGAGGTGGCCTTGGCGGACCAGGATGGCCAGCCAGGTGTCCACCTCGGCCGGGGTGGCGGGGTTGGTGCGCATGATGGTGCTCTCCAGTCGGTCGGAAGGAGTCGGAAGGTGGCTGTTTGGGGGCGGGTGACCGGCCGGGTTGTCCGGCCGGTCACCCGACCTCGCGTGGCCGGTCAGTCGCGGGAGGTGGTGACCGGCTTGTCGCGCTGTTCGCGGAGCTGGGCCATCAGCGCGGTCAGCGTGTCGCTGGACAGCGGGATCCGCTGACCCCGGATGGCCTGCGCGACGACTTGCCGGGTGAGCTTGTCCTGCGCTTTGACCGCTGACCGGGCGATCTCCAGCAGCTCCTCGGTGTCCAGGTCAGGGCGCCGTTCACCGGCTCTGCGGGGCTCGCGGTCACTGACCGGCGCACGAGTGACCGGCCAGTCAGTGACCGGCGGGTGGCTGACCGGGCGGGCGGTGACCGGCGCGGTGGCGTCCGGTCGGCCACTGACCGCCGGGCCGCTGTCCGGCTGACCGCCCAGGTCAGCGCCCTGCTTCCCCCGAACGCCGGTGTCCTGGTGACCGGTGACCGGGCGGCCGTCGTCCGCTCGGTCACCCGCCCGGGTCAGTGACCGGGCGGGCGCGGTGGGCGGGTTGGCGGTCACCCGGGACGGATCGGTCGGCGCGCTGACCGGCTGACCGGCACTGACCTGAGCGGGGTGCGGTGACCGCTGACCGGCCTGATCGTGACCGGCTCGGTCAGCCCGGCCGATGCGTTCGCTGCGGTTGCCCGGGCCTCGGGCGATGAGGATGTACAGGTGGACCGCTCCGGCCAAGGCCAGCGGTGCGACGGTGGACAGGTAAGCGACCACGGTGTCGCCGAGCTGCAACCCGCCGGCAGAAGGCGCCTGGTCGTTGAGGCGGACGGCGTGCAGGGCGTTCGCCCACACGCTGACCCCAGTCGCGGTGCCGACCAGCGTCCACACGTACAGGCGGGCGCGCAGCGGGGCGGTGCGCAGGACGAGCAGGGCGCGGATGCCGTAGGCGATGAAGCCGTCGACGACCAGGGGGAAGAGCCAGCAGAGGTTGGGGCGGATGTGGATGGCGATGGCCATCTGCATGAGGGCGCTGGCGGACAGGGCGCATCCGGCGCCGCCGAGGATGATGACGGCGAGGCGGTCCCAGCCGGTGACGAGCGCCGTCGTCGGCGCGCTGGCGGGGTTCACGCGGCCGTCCCGAAGTCGCCCTGGTCCGGGGTCTGGCCGCCGTGCTCGGGTCGCGGGCTGGTGGGCATGGCGGCGTCGAGGTCGCGGTGGCGCAGAGCGTGGCGGGTCTCGCGGTAGCGCTTCTGCGCGGTCTCCTCGTCGATCTTCAGGATCCAGGCGAGGCGGTGGGCGGGCAGGCCATGGCGGTAGGCGGCGTGGATGACGGCCTGCCGTTCGGCGGCGGTGAGGTGGATGTCGCGTCCGGCGACGGCCGCGTTCACGCGGGAGTAGTCCAGGCGGTGCGGGAGCCGGGTGTGCATCGGTGCGCGCTCGTGTTCGGTGAGGCCGCCCCGGATGCCGTGGGTGTCGGCGTTCTCCAGGGCGGCGTCCAGGCAGGTCCGGCGGACGGGGCACTGGTTGCACAGGGCCTTGGCGGCGCGGATCTTGTCCATCTCCTCGGGGTCGGGGAAGAAGAGTTCGGGATCGACCGGGTGGTAGTCGGTGGGCTGGCAGACGGCGTGGTTCTGCCAGGTCTGGTCACCCAGCGAGCGGTGGTGGGCGGGGGTAGCGGCCGTGCTGGTCATGCGCGGTGTGCTCCGATCGCTCTCCGCGCGCGATGGGCGTCGGCGGAGGTGCTGGTCAGGAGGTTGAGGGGGCCGCGCGCTGGGGGCGGGCCCGGCGGCAGTCGCCTGATGCGGGATCAGGCGGCGCGGGCGCGTCTGCGGTCGACCAGGTCGAACCCGACCCGGCGGGTCATCTGCGTGAGCCTGCTGGCGACGCGGTCGCCGACGTGCGCGCGCAGATCGCCGATCGCGAGGTTGGTGGTGATCAGCGTCGGCAGCATGTGGTTGTAGCGGCGGTTGACCAGCCGGTAGGTGATCTCCTCGGTCCACTCCGACGCCTTCGCCGCGCCGAGGTCGTCCAGGATCAGCAGCGGCACACGGGCCACGGCCGCCAGCTCCCGCTCGGTGTCCACCCCGGCCCTGGGGCGCAGTTCGGCGTACAGGTCTGCCGCCGTCGTCGCCCGCCACCGCACCCCGACACCCGCCCCGACCAGGACCCGGAGCGCCCCGTACGCCTGGTGCGTCTTGCCCGCGCCGACCACCCCGGCCATCAGCAGCGACGGGCCCGTCGCCACCTGCCGCCGCGCCCCGATGCCCGGCGCGACCGCCTGCGCGGCGACCTCCCGGCACCAGGCCAGGACCTGCGGATGGTCGGCCACCGCGTCCCGGTAGCGCGGCACCATCGCCGCCCGCAGGGCGTCCAGCGGCGAGTACGGCTCCGGCTCGTCCGCCGCAGCGTCGGCGACGGCGAGTGCGGGGTCGATGTTCCGGGCGGCCAAGATCCGGGCGAGGCGGTCGAGGGTTCCTGCCCCGGCGAGGGTCTGCGGTTCGCTGGTTCGGGTGCCCATCACAGCTCCTCGGCGTAGGCGGTGGCGGCGTCGACCGGATTGGTCCACGCCGTGTGAGCGGGCACGTTAGGCCGGAATCCCGGACGGGCCAAACCGGCAGCGGGAGCGTTCATGGCGTCGTTGACCAGCGACGGCAGCCGCGAGGGGTGACCCTGGATCTCGCCGAAGCGCCGCAGCCCGGCCCGCACGTGCTCCACCGCGATGCCCTCGTCCAGGAGTTTCTTGATCACCCGGCCGAGGTGGCCGATCACGTCGCCCGGCGGGCGCTGGTCGCACCCGGCGACGTACTCCCCGACGAGCTGGTTGGCTGAGACGCTGCCCGCGTCGGGCGCATCGCGCCCCGTAGGAAGAACAGATCCAGGATCCAAGATCCTAGATCCAGACCCCGAGGGTCCCCCGACCTTTCCGGGAGCCTTCCAGGAGGGTTCGGCGAATCCGTCCTGACCTGCGGTTTTGTCAGCGGTCTCGCGGTGGGTGCTGTCGGCGGTGTCGGCGGCTTCCTGTGCGGGCGCGAGGGCGTCCTGGGCGGGTGCGGGAGGGGTCGGCGTGGGCTGCGCGGGCGGTTCGGGGGTTCCCGGAGGATTCGGGGAACCCTCCGGGAGGTCTCCGGGAGGGTTCGGGGAGTCCTCGGGGCGCTCGGTGCAGGGTCCCTTACAGACCCCGCACCGCTGCGGTTCGCACGTCGGGCACGCCGGGAGGCGGGACTGGGACGGGGTGTCGATCTTCTGGTGCTTGAACCAGGTCGGGTAGTGGAAGTAGCGCCGCCCGTCGCACCCGGTGTAGCGGCAGATCGCTCCGGCGTTTTCGAGCTGGGTGAGGTCGTCCTCGACCTGGACCGCGCCGTGCTCGGCGCGCAGCGGCCAGATGATGCCGAAGATGATGGCCGCGTTGTCGCGGTGGCGCCCCCAGTCGTCGGCCATGTTGGTCATCGCCAGGAAGGTCACCATGGCGGGGATGCTGACCTCGGCGAGCGTCTCGGACGTCCAGGTTTCGGGCTTGATCGATCGGATGCGCGGCACGTCAGCGGCCCCGGCCTGCGGCGACCAGGTCGCTGCGGGTGAGGGTGGCGGTGGCGAGGTCCAGGGTGTGGGGGCAGGTCCAGTCGGCTTCCGGCCAGACCCGCAGGACCCAGCGCGCCGCGGTCTTCGCGGTCGTCCGGCTCAGCTCCATCCGTGCCCCGTCCGCGTCCTTGGCGACGGCGTGCGGGTGGGGCCAGGTCTGCGTCGGATCGGTGAGGCTGACGCGCAGGGTGGCCGCGCCGGGGATCATGTCGGCGAGCTGGGCCGCGAGACGCTGCTGCCGTGCCGTATCCGGGCAGGCCGAACTTCCGCCGTCGGCGGTGTGCATGCGATACTCCGTTGCTCGTAGGAGCGCGGGCAGCGGTTCTCGTGCGAAGAGATAGCGCTGCTGCTCGCGCGATGTGAATCGGTGTCCTTCGGGATGCCGGCCCGGCGTTCGGGAGTTGGTAGCTCCCGGGCGCCGGTCGCGTTTGCACCCCGGTCACGGCCCTCGCACCTGCATCACCCTCCCCTCGGCCCTCTGTCGGTCCTTGATCCGCTTGCGCGGGGACCAGAACCATAGGGCGAGCCCTCTCCACACGTCCAGCGTCTTCGCACACCACCCCACCAGGCATGCAACACTGGGTTGGTCGGATATCGAGAGAACCGTACATCGCATTTGCGCCCGTGCGTCAACTACGATGTCGCCAGCGGAGACAGAATGCGGCGCGAGCGCAAGCAGAGTGGATGGCTTTCGCACCCGCCACCAGAGGAGCAACGATGACCGAGCAGCAGGAGCCCCGCAGCGTGGCGGACCTGCTCGACCACCTGTTCCGGGAGGTGCATCCCGCGGGGCGCGGCCCGTACACGTACGCGGAGGTCGCCGAGGGCGTACGGGAGTCGACGGGGTTCTCCCTCACCGCGAGCGCCATCCAACAGCTGCGGACCGGGAAGAACGAGAACCCGAAGATGGCCACGATCCGCGCGCTGGCCGCCTTCTTCGGCGTGCCCCCCAGCTACTTCTTCGAGGAAGAGGTGGCGGCACGGACGCTGGCCGAGATCGACGTGGTCACGGCGATGCGCGACACGGAAGTCCGTAGAGTCGCCCTGCGCGCAAGCGGCCTGAGCGTCGGCAGCCTGCAGATGGTGGCCGCCGTGATCGACCAGGCCCGCCGACTGGAGGGAATCCCCGACGACCCCGCCGACTCCGACCTGCTCGACGAGAACTGACCGCGGCCAAGCCGCACGGCCTTGGCTCGTACGCGTCTCCGCGCGTACACGCGGTGCAACGAGCACGTCGGAGTCGGCGTCCCAGCCGGACCGGACAGGCACTGACCAGCCAACCGGTGCGACTCCTTTGCCCGGTGTCGCGGCGGGACTCGAGGGCGACCGCCTCGGCCTTCATCCCCCGCGCCACACGCCGACGTGCTGTCACCGACCACCGTAGAAGAGATCTTCAAGCCTTGGACAGCCCATCCCGCACCGACACACCAGCCTGTATCAAGGCCGTTCCGGGCAGCCTTGCGTACTGTCGGCGGGCCGCAGGAGTCCCGCGGCCCGCCTGTGTTGCTCCTACGCGATGTCGAAGTCGGCGGCGCCGGACCGGACCAGGTCGATGAACGACGACCAGGCATCCGGCGTCACGAGCAGCGCCGGCCCCTGCTTGTCCTTGGAGTCGCGGACTCCGACGGCTTGCGCAAGAGCAGCGATCTCCACACACGCGTTGCCCTCCGCACCACTGTAGGAGGACTTGTACCAGGCGGTCTCGGGAGCTATGTCAGTGGACTTCACTGGAGTGTTGATGGTCCTGTCCTTCGCTGTAGTGCTTCCAGGAACTGCGGCGTCTCGTGGGGTGCGAGCGCCGATGCCCGCAATGCTTCGAACCTTCGGGAGAACCGTCCCACGTCGGGCTTCTTGTCGGTCACCCAGGCTTGGCCGTTGACATGGTCGGCCTGGACCATGCGGCCCAACGGCTCGTCCAAGTCAAGGATGATGAAGTTCTGGCTCGCGCGGTACCCAGCAGATGTCGCGGGCAAAACCTGAACGGTGACGTGGTCAAGGCGGCTGAGCCGCGCGATCTCCTCGTACTGGCGCCACATCACCTCCGGCCCACCGATGGTGGCCCGCAACGCGTCCTCAGCCATGATGACCCACAGGGGCCTGGGCTCTGTCTCGGTAATGATCCTCTTCCGGAACATGCGTAGGTCGACGTTGGAGTCGATGAACTCCGTGGTGATCTCGTCCGCCGCCTTAGCGCTCTCAAGCAGGGCGCGGGCGTACTCCTCCGTCTGGAGCAGCCCGAAAACGAGGTTGGGCTGCCACGCGTTGATGCTGACCGCGTCGGTCTCCATGCCGACGTAGTCGCGCATGCCCTTCTGGAAGTGAGGGTTGTAGGGCACCCACCAGCCCGCCTGCAGCGACTCGCGATGGATCGTCAGCAGGCTGTCGATCGTCTCGTCGTCCTGTTGGTAGTACTCCAGCAGGGACGTCAGATCCTTCGGGTTCGGCAGGCTGGTCCGACCACTCTCGACGCGCCACAGCTTCTCCTTCGAGAACCCGAGCGCAGAGGCGACCTCGGCCGTGCTGAGGCCGCGGTCCTCCCTCATCTTCTCCAGCACCTTGCCGAGATGCACTCGGCGACTCGTGGGTCCCTTCGGCGCTGCCACGTTGTGTCGTCCTCCTTCGAGTCGGGCGCTGAGGCACCCGAGTCCGGTCCGGTCGCCACCGAGTCCGGTCTCACCGTACCCGGGCGGCGGGTGGTCTTCCCCGAGCTCTTTCCGGATTTCACGAGCTCGTGCAACTGCATATACCAATCCGCATCTGAATTGCACGGCAAGTTGCACAACAACTCTCGTATGTATCACGCTGTTTGGGCCGGAGCTTCCGACGAACGGCTCAGCCGCTCAACGCTTCCGCCCCGGCTTCCCCTGTCCGCACCGCGAAGGGCACCGCCATGTCCAGAACCGCCCAGCGCAAGGGCACTTGCCGCGCCGCTCTTCGCGGCGCAGCGAGCAGTCCTGCGAGCGCGTCTGATGTGCTCACGGTGACGCTCGGCTGGACCGCACCTCGCAACGTGACCGCCGCCGGCGAGCTCGGAGCTCGACAGGTCGGTTTGATGCGCCGCCTCGCGTGCGCCGCACTGGATCAGTGGGGCCTTCAGGCCGTTGCTGAGGACCTCGCTCTGGTGATCAGCGAGCTGGTCACGAATGCGCTGCGCCACGGTGGCGGCTGCACCAGCGTCTGCCTCTCCCACGGCTCCGCCGGCACCATCCACCTCGAGGTCCGCCAGAAGTCCCGCTGCCTTCCCCAGGTACTGCCGACCAGCGCCGAAGACGAGTCCGGCCGTGGGCTGCTGATCGTCTCCTCGCTTTCGGACAGTTGGGGCGTGGGCGAGTCGGGCGACTCGGTGTGGTGCACGCTCGCCCCCAAGGCAGGTGCGACATCGTGATCCGTCCGGGACGGAATGCATCCCGTTCGCCCGCGGCGCTACGCGGCCATCTCGCGCTTCATCTGGTCGAGCGCCTGTTGAGTCGTGGCATGGATGTCCGGCAGCCGCCGCTCGGCCATCCTCGCAACGCGCTGGAGCTGGTGCGGCAGTCGCTGAACGACGGCCTCATTGACTGCCGCGGCCAGTGTCGTCGAGGCGCCTCGGATATCCGCCGCGGTCAAGCGGACATGGGCCGTCGTGATCATCTCGATCACCTTCCACTGCGGCGCCACAGCGGTCGCCGGCCTCGGAACGTCGTCCGCGAGCCGTATCGCATCCGCGCTTCGGCCGGTCGCCACCAGACCCCGGAGCCGTACCTCGTGCAGGGAGTACGGGTTGAAGAGGCTGGTAGGGGCCACCTGTCCCAGCGTGAAGTCGGCCTCCTTCATCACGCGGTCGAACAGGGCAGTGTTGCCCAGAGCTCCCGCGGCGCGAGCAAGCAGTGGGAGAACGGCAGCTCGTGCGTCCGCATCCGGCGCCAACGCCGCCGCTTGCAGCAGGCGTTCAACCGCTGCGCCGTGAAGTCCCGTCTTACGCAGCTCGTTTCCGTGCATGCGCAGTGCGAAGGACGCTGTGCGCGGGTCGTCGATGAACCGGGTGATCTCCAGCGATTTCGCTGTCCAGTGCGCCGCGGTGCTCAGCCGTTCTTCCGGAAGCACGTTGCCCAGTGCGACTCCGAGCCCGACTCGGGCCCGCGCCAGCAGGTGCAGAAGCGCGCGCTCCGCGTGTCCGTCGGCAACGCGGGCTTCCAGTCGGGCCACGAACGGCCACAGTTCGGCCACCGCAGCGGTGGCCTGCCCGGACTGGCGCGCGATCTCCGCCAGCCGCACGGTCGACTCGCCGAGCTGAAGTACAAGCCGGTGATCGGTGTCCGCCGAAGTGGTGATGCCCAGCACGTGGGGCGGCAGCCCCAACCGCTCGCACACTCGCTCGATCGAGCCGATGTCGGTCAGCTGACGCCTACCGGTCTCCAACAAGCTGACGTACGTCTTGTCGTATCCGAGCAGCACACCGAGCTGAGTCTGGTTGAGATTGTTCGCGGCTCGGTAGAAGCGAAAAATGGCGCCCAAGTCGCGTCTCTCGAGGACGGCTTGCGCAGCCGTGGTCGCCCAATGCCACTGGCGAGCTGCCCGACGGAGTCCGAAGTCGGAGGCTGTCACGACTTACCGCCGGTTGTACCAGGCCCGGATGGACGCCTTGTAGCCCGCGGGCATGTCGAGGCCGTCCACCTCGTCCCTCGTGAACAGGCCGACCTGCTTGTGTTCGCGGCTGGCGACAGGCGCAACCTTCGTATCAAGCGCCACCGCGCCGTACGTGACGATCAGCACCCGACGCCCCGGAAGCGGCTCGTAGATCCACACGCCGCCCTCGATCAACGGCCCCACCTCGACCTGCCAGCCGGTCTCCTCCACGACCTCGCGTGCGACCGCCGCCTCGGGCGTCGGATCGGCCGCCTCCCCGGTCTTCTGGTCGACGATCTCCAACCGTCCGCCAGGCAGTTCCCACTCGTCACGCTCGTTGTGCAGCAGCAGGACACGTCCGTGGTCGTCGAGGACCACTGCCTTCACCGACACCGGCCACACCGGCGGCTTGTACGACGACACCATGCTCCTCCCGTAGCCGCGGAGCTTCGGACCGTAGCACGCGGCTCACTCAAAAGAACCGCGCCAACCGGTGAGCCGGCGTCGACAATCTGTCGCTTTACCGCATCCGGAACACGTGCCGACAGTGAACTCATCGAGCTGTCACGGCAAAGGAGTTCGGAAATGGCCAACGAAGCTCTTCTACCTAGCCTGTTCGCCGCGCACTACGTCGACATACGAGGCGCTGACGCGCCGACGGAGATCACGGGGCAGCTTCGAGGCACCGGTCTCGTGACCATGAACGGGTTGCAGTCCCGCGAAGCGGTCGTCGATGCTGCGTCCGCGCTCTTGCACATCGTTCCGCACCGCGACAGCGAGCCCGACGGACTCACTGTCGTCCGAGACACCGGCCGCCACTCCGGACTATCCGGATTCGCCGGACTGTCCAACGTCGCCCTGGCCGCACACACCGAGGGGTCCGGGATCTCAATGCCGCCGCGCTTGATGATGCTGGTGTGTGCCACGCCGGCAGCGGCCGGGGGCGAGTGCATGCTCGTCGACGGGCAGGCCATCTACGACGACCTCCTTGAACGCGAGCCAACGGCTGTCGAGGCGCTCTCGGATGAGCGAGCCGGGCTCTTCGGCGGTCAGAGCGGCGTTCTCAGTCCCGTCTTCCAGCATCACCATCCGGATCGGGTCGCTCTGCGCCTGCGGCTCGACGACCTGGTGCGGTGGCATCCTCTCGCCCAGCGCTTCGTGCCCGCGCTCGTCGACTCCATCGCGCGAAACAGCCAGGGCTTCGCCCTCGCCCCCGGGAATGCCTACCTGATCGACAACCACCGTTGGCTGCACGGTCGCACCGCCTTCGCCGGAGACCGCTTGCTCTACCGGATTCTGGGCAACCCTCGCGTGTCCATGCCCAAGGGTTTTCCGATCAGTGCGAGAGGGCGGTTACCGCTGGTCTCGGAGTCGACTGGATGAGGTAATCAGCCTCGCATTCCGACGAGTCCAGTGAGTCCGGTGAGGGCAGTCGCGGCGCCGGCCGGCCTGGCAGAACACAAAGCTCTGCGCCACCAGCGCGTCTTGGTGCCGTCATATCCGCCACATGCCGCTCTCAGACGGGCGCCCAAGCCGCCGTAGCCACCTCGATCTCCGCTCCAGCGGTATGCCCGCAGGCGTCACCCACGCCGCCGAACGCACCCCCGTCCCCGTGCGTGCGGCAGCAGGAGCAGGCGCCCCTGCCGCTGGAGCGGGCTCTTCCCCGCTCCGGCCACGCCGAGTCAAGCAGGCATCCACGCCCCCAACTCCCCGCGGGGCGTGACGGACTCACGGCACCCCGCCCGTGGCCGGAGCGGGCAGCACACCACCCCTGTACGCAGCGTTCAGACGAAGGAGTCGATCCGGATGTCCAGCCGTCACCCTCGCGGCTTCACCTGCGGCCGGCGCACCTTCGTACCGCCCCGCCTCGTCGCCGCCGCCCTGGGCACGGCCAACGGCCTGCCTCCGGCCTGGGACGGCTTGGCGTACAGCTCCGACGACATCGTCAAGCTGCTGACCTGCACGCTCCAGGCACATCGCGGGCCAGTCCACCACGGCGTGGTGCTGAACCTGCGCGGCACGGACGCCGGCACCATCTGGACCGCCTGGCGCGATCACACGGCCCCCTACCTGGCCATCATGCTCCCCGACTGCCCCGCCACCACCGCCGACGGTAGTGAGGCGTGCAGCGAGTTCGCCGGGCACCCCGGCGCCCACAGCTGGGAGCTGGCCGACCCAGTCCTGCCGCCCGCCCTTCTCTCGGCCTTCGGTCCACTCCTCACCGAGCAGGCCCAGCCGCCCGACGGACGCCTGCTCGACGCCGCCACCCGATTCCACCGCCCCACCACGAACAGGAACACCGCACCATGAACCCCACGGTCCCCTCGAACCCGCCACCCCCGTTACTCGCCACCGAGCCCGACGGCACCGGCCACCCGGTGCCGCAGTGGACGATCACCACGACCACCGGCGAGCAGACCACCGGCTACCTGCCACCCTGGGCCACCGAGGACCCCAGCGAACACAACGTGCTCCCGGAGGAACTGGCCGCACGGCTCGCCGACGTCTGCCACTACACCGAGTTCCCCGGGCAGGTCCTGCGCGCGTACTCGCCCGCCAACGCCACCGACGCCCCGGAGGAGGTGGAGATCCTGGGCAGCAGCATCACCTGCGCGCCCTACGCGCCGACCCCCGAGTCGGCCATCCCGGTGGCCACGGTGCGCGTCGCCGACGAGTACTGGATCACCGACCTCGACCCAACGGGCCTGGCCGAGCTGATCGCAGGGCTGCGCGCGGTGGCCGACCGACTCGACGACGTCGTCATCCCCCAGCTCAACGACATCCGAGCCGAGTGGGCCACCCACCACACTTCCGGCACGGGGGCCCGCCCATGAGTAGCGACACCACGCCCGCCGCAGACCCCGAGAACACCGGTACACCGCAACTCTCCTGCGCGAGCACGTTGTTCGCGGCCGGCGAGGTGAGCGCGCGGACCCTGTACGCCCTCCACCTGGCGTTCCTCCGCGAGAAGTCCGGCCTGTCCCTCCAGGGCTTGGCCGACCAGTGCCACTACGAACAGTCCTACCTCCACCGCCTGGAGACCGGCGGCCGTATCGGCACCCTCGCCGTCGCCGAAGCACTCGACCGCTTCTACGACACCGGCAACCTCCTCGCCGGACTGTGGCGCCTGGCCAAACGCGAAGCCAAACGCCGGGCAGACGCAAGCATCACCGCCCTGGAAGCCGCCGCCACCAGCATCCAGGAATACGCCCTCACCACCATCCCCGCCCTCCTCCAGACCCCCGCCTACGCCGAAGAGCAACTCACCACCACCAGCCCGCAGTCACCAGAGGTCCTGGCCGCGCAACTCGACGCGCTCCGCGAACGCCAAGCCCGCCTCACCGCCACCGCACCCCACCCGGTCCGCTACCGCGCCGTCCTCGACGAACTCGTCCTCCGCCGCGGCGCCCACAGCCAGACCACCTGGGACGGCCAACTCGACCACCTCATCACCGCCGCCCACGACCCGGCGGTCACCCTCCAACTCCTCCCCGTCCACGCCGGCCCCCATGACCTGCGCGGCCCGGTGCAGCTGCTGTCCTTCCGCACCCGCGGCCCTCTCGCCTACACGCACGGGACTCTGATCGACCACATCACCGACGACCCCGACGACGTCGAAGAACTCCACCGGCAGTACGACCACCTCCGCGACATCGCCCTCGCCCCCGCCCAGACCATCGAACACCTCCGCACCCTCCGGACCAGCACCCGCTGACCAACCAACGCCCCGCTCTAAGGAGCTGTCGCCCATGGGCCCCACGACCCTGCTCACCAAGCCCACCACCACGCCACCCCCCGAATCCGAATCGACCATGACGCCGCAACCGCCGCAGCACGCGCCGCGCACCTGGACGATCAGCACCACCGAGGGCATCACCCTCACCGGCCACCAGCCCGACTGGTCCATGGACAACCCCAGCCGGACCGGCATCACGCTGGACCAGGCCGTGGGCCACCTGCGCGAACACGCCCACTACGCCATGCTCCCCGTCGACCCCGCCCTCCCGCTCGCCACCCTCGACCTCACCATCAACGGCACCCGCTACCGCGAGTCCACCAACCTGATGTTCGCCTCCCAGATCGCCTGCCACCCCTACTCCGAGAACCCCCACCAACGCACCCCCACCGCCAGCCTCACCATCGTCGAGGAGTGGGACTTCGAGGGCCTCACCTCCGCTGACCTCGCCCGCTTCGCCACCCAGATCCGCACCCAAGCCGACTACTTCGAAACCACCGTCCTCCCCACCCTGACCACCGCCCGCGAGGACTGGACCGCCCACCTCCCCGCGTCCCCCGCCGACAACGAGAACAAGGCCGAGCTGCCGTGATCCGCCACTGGAGACTCGCCCTCATCGCCGGCTGGACCGGCATCGCACTGATCGCCGCCCTCGCCCTGAGCATCGGACTCGTCCTCGGCCTGGCCATCGCCAGCCAGCCCATCCCCTGATGCAGTGCCGTACGCCAAACCGCCGATGTGTGTTCCGCGATCGAACAGCTTGGGAGCAGGGATGCCGCCACGTCCCCGGGCACGGCCCAGAAGGCTCTGTCAGGAACCGGAGGCCGTCACGTGGGCCCGTGAAAGGGCGGGACTGACCAAGCGGGCCCTGGCCACCCGAGTCGGCATCTCCGAGCAGCTCATGGGAGACATCGAGTCAGGCCGGCGCAACGCCACACCCGCCAATCTGATCAAGATCGCCGAGGCGCTGAACTGCCCGATCGTGGTCCTGGAGCGCAAGCACGGGTTCAACGCTGACGACTGACGGCTTCAGCCGCCACTTCTCCATGCCCTCGACCAGGCGCCCGAACCGCACGAAGCGACCGGTAGGCGCTCACCGAGCAGAATCCACTTCCACGAGCGGTCGGTGCGCCAAACCAAGCAGCTTCAGGAGGTCGGAGGTCACGACCCTGTAGGCATTGCCGAAGCGCAGCACCTTGACCGGGTACGCGCCCTGCTTCGCAAGTCCGTAACCCGTAGAGCGGCCGATCAGCAGCGCCCGGTTCGCTGTCTCCAGGTCTATGACCGCCGGAAGGGCAAGCAGTTCATCGCTCTTCAGTCCCCGCACCTGGCGGGAGGCTTCTGGTGTCATCATGGTGCGCTCCTTGCGTCTGAAGGCGTCGCAGTGCGGGAATATGTGTATCACGGAGTTGCAGATGCGCGTCATCGGACAATAAAGTGTTGCCATGACACCAACTCAATGGCCCGCGGCGCTCACCACTCGGATCGCGCACGGACTGCGCGAGGCCCGCAAGGCGGCCGGCCTCACCATGGGAGACGTCGCGCGGGGCTGCGCCGAGCGGGGGCTGGCGGAGATCACCGAGCACTCCCTGAAGAACCTTGAGACCGGCAGGAAGTCGAGCCTCGCCATCGCCGACTTCCTCGTGCTCGCCGATGTCCTCGGTGTCCCTCCCGTCACCCTGTTGTTCCCCCTCGGTGCGTCCGCCGCCGTGGAGGTCCTGCCCGGGCGGCAGGTCTCCACCTGGGACGCGCTCGCCTGGTTCACCGGCGAGGCACCCACCAGCCAACCGGCTCCCGAGGGCACCGCCCAGAACCTCCTCGACATCTTCCGCACCCACGGCGACCTGGTGGCTGCCGCAACGGCCTCGACCACGCTGGCGAAGCAACGGAGACGTGCGGCAAGCACCACCCTGGATCGCGCTCGCCGGGCCGCTCTCCTGGAACGGGCGGCCGGCTACGAGGAGAACGCCTTCGAGGACTGCGCGGACCTACGCGCCTTCCGCGACCGAATGCGTGAGGGTGGCCTCGTGCCGCCTGCTCTTCCTGGCGAGTTGGGCTTCGTCGACGATTCCGAAGGGCCTGACCGAAGTTCTGCCATGGCGTGAGGAGGCCAAGACCTTCGTCGCACCAGGACGACCACATGGCGGCGCCATCAAGAAATGGGGGGACAGATGAAGGGCTCCACCTTCCGGCGGTGTGCCTGCCGGAACCCGGAGACGGGAAAGCAGTACGGGCAGTCCTGCCCGAAGTTCAAGCAGAAGCGACACGGCGTGTGGAACCTGCGCCAGGAGCTACCGCCTCGTGAGGACGGCACCAGGCGCATCTTCCGGCGCGGCGGATACGAGTCCGCCACCGATGCCCAGGAGGACTTGGACAAGGTCCGCGGGCTGCTGGCGATCCCGGAGAAGGAGGACGCCGAGCAGCGCCGGGCCGTCGCTGATCTGCTGGAGCAGGTAGCCGCCGAGAAGCTGCCCATTCCATCGGCCGAGGAGATCCGCCGGAAGCTGAACGGTGGGATCGACCTGCGTTCGGACGTCACGCTGGGCGATTTCCTGGACGCGTGGGTGGACTCGAAGAAGACGCGCACCACAACGACGAACGGCTACCGATCCCACATCAGGGTGCACCTCAAGCCCCGCCTCGGGCACATCCGCGTGGACCGCCTCACTGTCGGCCACGTCCAAGCCGCGTTCGACGGCATCAAGGACGACAACGAAGTGATCACGGCGGAGAACGCGGCCCGCCGCGAACAGGAAGCGCGCTGCCGGTGGTCACATCCGGGCCGGCCACCGGTCGCCGAACGCGCCCGCCTCGCCGCCGAACGCGCGAAGCTCGCCAAGATGAAGCCCTACCGGAAGATCACGGCCGCAGCGAGCCGCCAGCGCATACGTTCCACGCTCCGAGCAGCCCTGAATGCGGCCATCGCGCAGCAGCTCATCACCTTCAACGCCGCCGAGTACGTCGAGTTGGACTCCGGGAAACGTCCGAAGGCGGTGCTGTGGACTGATGAGCACGTAGCCCGCTGGCAGAAGACCGGGGAGAAGCCCTCCGCAGTCATGGTGTGGACGCCCCCGCAGTTGGGGCGGTTCCTGGACCGAGCCGAGGGGCACCGCCTGTACGCGCTCTTCCATCTGATCGCATTCCGCGGGCTGCGCCGCGGCGAAGGGGTCGGCCAGGACTGGGCATACGTCAACCTGGACGCCGCAGAGCTGACGCCGGCCAAGGAGATCGTGCAGGACGGCTGGGCACCGTACGAGTCCGAGCCGAAGACGGACGACAGCGCGGCGGCCATACACCTGGACAGCGTGACCGTCTCCGTTCTGCGGGCACATCGCGCCCGACAGAACAAGGAGCGGCTGGAGTGGGGCGACGCCTGGACGGACACCGGCAAGGTGTTCACCCAGGAAGACGGCTCTTGGCTGCACCCGCAGACCGTCTCCGACGTGTTCCAGAGCATCGCGGAAAGCGCCGGTCTCCCCCCGATCAACCTTCGTGACTTGCGCCACGTCGCGGCGACTCTGGTGCACGCGGCTGGAGGAGATCTCCACACGATCAAGGAGGTTCTGCGCCATTCCACCATCGCGCTGACCTCTGACACGTACACAAGTCTCTTGCCTGACCTGGACCGAGAGATCGCGGAGAAGGCTGCCACCCTCGTTCCGAGGGCGCGGAAGAGGGCGGTTGACGGAACCGCCGGGCTCACAGCGGGCTCACCGGCAACCGGGAAGCCCTCCGGAGCGAAGGTTTTCAAGATCGAAAAGAAGGTCTTGCCCCAGGTCAGCGGCACTGTGGCCGCTGACCTGAGCGGTAGGCCGCGTGGGACTCGAACCCACAACCAATGGATTAAAAGTCCACTGCTCTGCCAATTGAGCTAGCGGCCCGCACCGACAGCATAACGGGGCCGGGCCCGGCGGGCGCGCACGTATCGGCGGTGGGACGCGGACAGCGACGGGCCCGGGCGCCTGCGGTGGTACGCAGGGCCCGGGCCCGGGGGAAACGCCCTAGCGGATGCCGGGGTCAGCCGTTGCGCTTCCAGCGGGGCTTGCGGTCGCCGTAGGAGGAGGACGGCGCGTTGTCGCGGCTGTAGGAGGGGCGGGAGTCGCGGCGGTCCCGGTCACCGTAGGAGGGACGGGAGTCGCGGCGGTCGCGGTCGTTGCGGTTGAACGGCCGGTCGTCGCGCCGCTCGTACGACGGACGGCGGTCGTCGCGGCTGTACGAGGGGCGGGAGTCCCGGCGGTCCCGGTCACCGTAGGAGGGACGCGAGTCGCGGCGCTCGTCACGGCTGTACGAGGGGCGCGTGTCGCGGCGGTCCCGGTCACCGTAGGACGGGCGGGAGTCGCGGCGGTCGCGGTCGTTGCGGTTGAACGGCCGGTCGTCGCGCCGCTCGTACGACGGACGGCGGTCGTCGCGGCTGTACGAGGGACGGGACTCCCGGCGGTCGTCACGGCGGTCACCGCGCTCGCCCCGGTACGACGACGGACGGCTGTCGCGCCGCTCGAAGTTCCCGCGGTCGTCGCGCCGCTGGTACGAGGAGCGCTCCTCGCGCTGCTCGGGCACGGCCGCAGCCGCGGCTGCGGCCGCCGCGGCCTCCGCCGCCAGCTCCGCGGCCTTCGCCGCCACCGCCTCCTCCGGGTCCTCGCCGCGCTCGCGGGCGGACCGCGCGGTCAACCGGTCGGCCTCCTCGCGCAGTTCGTTCGCCCGCCGCTGCACCCGCTCCAACTGCTTGGTCAGCTCGGCGACTTCGCGCTCGGCCTGGGCGGCCGCGTTCTGCACCGCGTCGGCCTGCACGTCGGTGAGGGAGCGGGCGCCGGTGATCCGGGCCACGTCCTCGTCGAACACGCCCGCACCGCCGATGACATGGCGCGAGGCGTCGACCCCGGCGTCCTCCATCAGCCGGAAGATCTGCTTGCGCTGGTGCGGCAGGGCCAGCGAGACGACCGTGCCGGACTGGCCGGCGCGCGCGGTGCGGCCCGAGCGGTGCAGGTAGTCCTTGTGGTCGCCGGCCGGGTCAACGTTGAGCACCAGGTCGATGCCGTCGACGTGGATGCCGCGGGCGGCGACGTCGGTGGCGACCAGCACGTTGACGTGCCCGCCCTTGAAGTCCTCCAGGGTGCGGGTGCGCGCGCCCTGCGTCATGCCGCCGTGCAGCGCGTCGGCGCGCACCCCGGCCTCGATCAGCTGCTCGGCGACGCGGTCGGCGCCCATCTGGGTGCGAACGAAGATGATGGTGCGGCCCTTGCGGGCGGCGATGGCGGCGGTGACCGGCGCCTTGTCCTTCGGCTTCACGACGAGCACGTGGTGGCTCATGGTGGTCACCGCGCCCTGGGCGGCGTCCACTTCGTGGGTGACCGGGTCGACCAGGTAGCGGCGCACGAGGGTGTCGATCTCGTTCTCCAGCGTGGCGGAGAACAGCAGCCGCTGGCCGCCGACCGGGACCAGGTCGAGGATCTCGGTGACCTCGGGCAGGAAGCCCATGTCGGCCATCTGGTCGGCCTCGTCCAGGACCGCGATCTGCACCTGGTCGAGCGAGGCGGCGCCGCGGTTGATCAGGTCGCGCAGCCGGCCCGGGGTGGCGACCAGCACGTCCACGCCGCGTTCCAGGGCGTAGATCTGGTTCTGCATGGAGGTGCCGCCGCAGACGACCTTCATCTTCAGGCCGAGGACGTCGCCGTACGGCTGGAGGGCGTCGGCGACCTGCATCGCCAGCTCGCGGGTCGGGGTGAGGATCACACCGCGGGGGCGCTTGCGCTCGGTGTGGCCGCCGGAGAGCAGGGTGAGCAGCGGCAGCCCGAAGGAGAGGGTCTTGCCGGAGCCGGTGCGGCCGCGCCCGAGGATGTCCCGGCCGGCCAGCGCGTCCGGGATGGTGGCGGCCTGGATCGGGAAGGGGGTGACGACCTGGTTGTTGGTGAGCTTGCGGACGATCGCCTCGGGCAGGCCCAGGTCGGCGAAGGTCACCGTCGGCTCGGACGGCTCAGCCGCCTCGGTCGGCTCGCCGGATTCGGCGGCGGACGCGGCCGCGTCGGTCAGGTCATCGGGGCGGGTGTCGGTGGTGTCGGTGGTGTCCGCGCTGTCGGCCGAGGTCACGGCGTCGAGGACGTCGTTCTCAGGCATGGCGGAACGGTCGGCACTGTCATTGGACATGCTGAAGCAAACCCTCTCGGAGACTTACGGCACGCGCCAGCTCCGCAGGTTGCTTACAACCGCCTCAATGCGGTCAGCCACAGGAGATTAGGAACGCGCCACGGGGCGCGTATCAATCAGGCGCCAGGCAGGTGGGATCAAACGATCTACCAGCATACGCATCCGGCGCCGCTTTCGCGAATCACCTGCGCAGCGTACGTGCGGACCGGCGCTGGACGGTCCCGGAGCCGGCGTCCGCACCGCCCGTACCCGTGCCCCCGGCGCCCGCGGTGGAGCCGGTCCCGCCCGCCGCGCCGCCGCCTCCGCCGGTGCCGGTGGAGTCGCCGCCGCCGGCCGTCGGGTCGGCCGGGCCGGTGGGGGCCGCGGAGGTGCTGGGCGGGGCGGTCCCGGTCGGCCGGCCCGGGTCCGTGGCGGTCGGGGCCGCGGTCGGTGAGCCCTGGACGGTCGGGGCGGGCCGCCCCGCGCCCGGTGTGTCATCGCTCACATCCGTCGCGCCGCCCGCCGGGGTCGCGCTGCCGCTCGGCGCGGCCGAACCGTCGCGCCCGGCCTGCGACGCGCGCCCGGCGTACGCCCCGGGGCGGTGCGAGCCGTACGGTCCCGCCCCGCTCCTGGCGTCCGCGCCCGCCGCCGCGCCGGACACCGCCGGGCTGGACGGCTTCCCGTCCGGCGACGCGCTGCCCGCGCTGACGCAGGCGGCCACACCCGCGGCGACGAGGGCCACGAGCGCGGCGGCGCGGACACCCGCGCGTACGGAGGGGGGCCGCACCGGCGGTACGCGCTCCACCTCCACGGCGGCGGGTACGGGTACGGGTCCGGGTACGGGTCCGGCGGCGGGCCCGTACCCGGCGGCCGGAACGCGGGCAGGGGTCGTGGGGGCGGCAGCGGCTGGCGGCACGTCGGCACCTCGGGTGGGGGTTCGGAACGGGACGCGGGCCGTACGGCTGCCCCGGGCAGCCCTTCGCCCGGCCGCGCGCCTGGGGGTGTCGCCGTGCCCAACGCCGCCGCGGCCCGCCAGGACACGCCCCGCGCGCGCCCGCCGGTACGCCCGTACGCCCGTACGCCCCGTACGTCCCGTCCGCCTCGTCCGCCGGGGGCGCTCAGCCGTAGCCCAGCGCGTGCAGCCGCTCGTCGTCGATACCGAAGTGGTGCGCGATCTCGTGGACGACCGTGGTCTCCGTCTCGGCCACGGCCTCCTCCCGGGTGGCGCACATCCGCAGGGTCGGGCCGCGGTAGACGATGATCCGGTCCGGCAGCACCCCCGCGTACCACTCGCCGCGCTCGGTCAGCGGGGTGCCCTCGTAGAGCCCCAGCAACTCCTCGTCGCCCGGCGCCGGTTCGTCCTCGACGAAGACCGCCACGTTGTCCATCAGGCGGGTCAGCTCGGCGGGGACCCGGTCCAGCGCCTCGCCGACCAGTTCCTCGAACTCCTCACGGCTCATCTCCAGCACGCCCCCATTCTCCCCGCCCCGCCCCCCGCGAACCCCTAGCGCCGCCCCGCGCGTACCCCCTGCGCCGCCCCGGCGCACCGCCGTGCCCCGCCTGCGGCGGACCGCCGCGCCGCACCGCCAAACCGTTTTGCCGTTCCCCCGGCCGATCCCCTATGCTTCCCGGGTCCCCGAAGTGCGCCGCGAGGCCGCGTCGGCAGGCCCTCAGCCCTCATCGTCTAGTGGCCCAGGACGCCGCCCTTTCAAGGCGGTAGCACGGGTTCGAATCCCGTTGGGGGCACTCAAGAATGTTCTCTGACCTGGGAAAGCAGGGGCGACCCGGTCGCGCTGGTCGAACAGCGCTTCGGCGCCCATCTGTACTTCGCCCCCCCCGGGCAGCCGCAGACTGCTCCTCCGGCCCCCACCGTGAGGAACTGTGGGGCGGCGATCCGCGCGCCCTCGCACGACGCCCCGACGGCACCACCCCGCTCCTCTGTGCGCTATCACGTACGCCATGAAAACGATGAGCGTCACCGAACTGCGCGCCAACATCGCCGACGCCCTCGACGCGGTGGAGGACGACGCCGAGGAACTGGTCATCACCCGCGCAGGCCGCGAGCCGCTGGTCGTCGTCTCGCTCGCCGAGTACGAGGCTCTCAAGGAGACCGACTACCTGCTGCGGTCACCCGCGATGGCCGAGCGTCTGCGCAGGTCCATTGAGCAGGACCGGCGAACGACCACAAGCTGCTGAAACGGATCAACCAACTGATCGCCGGCATCGGTCGGAACGGCCATGAGGGGATCGGCAAGCCCGCACCACTGGGGAACGACCTTTCCGGCCACTGGTCGCGGCACATCAACTCCGAGCACCGACTCGCGCCCCGCATCCGGAGTTCGCTGTCACCCGCGGCTCGAAGGTCTGCCCGCGACAGTGGGGTGTTCCGCCGGGCGCGGTCGTCGCGGACGTGATCGCAACGTCCGGCCAATCGGCAAGAGGCGGGAGGGGGTTCGCGGAAGGTTGGACGCCGGGCGCTTCCTGGCGGGCGAGTTGACGGCGGACCGGCACGGCCCCGTCGGGGATGCGGGCCGGCGCCGAGCCAAGGACTTCGACCGCGACCAGCACCGGCCGGCCGGGGCAACCGTCGGCGCACCGCGATCCCGAGAGCGAGCGCCAGCCGTACGGCGAAGCGCACCTGCCCGGTCCGCGACGCCGGCGCGGCGCCTCACCCGCCGTCGACGGGGTCGGGCTGCCCGCGGAGCCCCCGGAACGTGCCCGCCGCGGTGAACGCGTCGGTGATCGGCGCGATGAGTGAGGCGAAGCGGCGGGCGCCCGCGGCGCCGATGGGCGCCCACAGGGCGGCGCAGTGTTCGTCCGTCTCCGTTTCGACGCGCTCGCGGGCCGCGCGGCCGGTGTCGGTGATCTCGGCGTCGGGGCCGAGCCAGCCGCGTGCGACGAGGCGGGCCGTCGCCGCGCTCCACTCCTTGTCGTTCCACTGGCGGGTCGCTCGCGCAAGAGCCGTCGGGAGGCGGCCGGTCGCGGTGTGCAGGACGAGGCAGTCGCACGGCCCGAGGCCGTTGTCGGCGAGGACGACGAGATGGGCGTCGCCGCGCCACTCGCGGGCCACCGTGATCTGCTGCCAGAGGGCGACGAGGGGGTCGGGGGGAAGCGCGACCGCGGCGTTCGCGGCGGCGAGCACCTTGCCCGCGTGGTCGGCGGCGGCGACGACCGGGTCGATCAGCGAGCGCGCCTCGGCGAGTTGGGCGTCCGTGAGGTCGACGCCGACGCGCCGCATCGCCCGGCCGGCGGCCCGGAAGCGGGCGGCCTGCCAGCGCGCGGGCGGTGCGGCCTGCCACACGCCCGTCATGGCCCGCACGGCCCGCGGGCTGAAGTTGTAGAAGGCCGCGGCCACGACCTGCCACGGGACCTCGCCCATCGCGGCCGAACGGAAGGCCAGGTAGGCCGGCCCGCGGTCGGTGACGCCGAACGCGGCCGCTTCCTCGGCGGTTTCGGGGACGAGGTAGGTGAACAGGTGGGCGTCGGTGACGGCGTTGCTGACGTGGCGTACGGCGTCGAGGTGCATGGCGGAGGTGTCTCCAGGTGGGGCCGGAACGCGGCCGGTCGGGGTCAGGCGGGTGTCTCGGCGGTGGCGGTCAGCACGGCGCGCCCGAGGGTGTGGCCGGCCATGGTGAAGCCGAGGACGGCCGGGGTGGCGTCGGCCGGGACGCCCACCGCGGGGATGTCGAGGGCGTGCACCACGACGACGTAGCGGTGCACGCCGTGTCCGGCCGGCGGGGCGGCGCCGATGTAGCGGGCCGCGTGGGCGTCGTTGGGCAACTGCCAGGCGCCTGCGGGCAGTCCTGAGCCGGTGTCGTCGCCCGCGCCCTCGGGGAGCTCGGTGGCGGTGGCGGGGATGTCGGCGACCGCCCAGTGCCAGAACCCGGACCCGGTGGGGGCGTCGGGGTCGTAGACGGTGACGGCGTAGCTCCGGGTGCCGTCAGGGGCGCCGCTCCAGGACAGCTGCGGGGAGCGGTCCTTGCCGCCGGGCAGGCCGGAGGAGTGCTGCTCGGGCGGCCAGGGGGCGCCGTCGGCGACGGTGGTGCTGGTGACGGTGAACGAGGCCGCCCGGGGGAGGCGGGCGAAGGGGTCGTGGGCAGACACAGCGGTCGTTCCTTTCCGGACGAGGGATGCGCCCTCGCCCATCAATGAATCGACGATAACACGAATAATCGACTATTCAGTCGATCGTCTAGGATGGGCCCATGACTCAGCCCGCGCGCTCCTCGACCCCGCTGCCGGGGAAGCAGATGCTTTCCGAGCAGGTCTACGCACACCTGCGGGACGCGATCATGCGCGGGGACCATGCCCCGGGCGCACCCCTCAAGCCGCAGGACCTCGCCAAGGAGCAGGGCGTGAGCCTGGCCGTGGTGCGCGAGGCGCTGGTGCGGGTGGTCGGCGAGGGGCTCGCCGACCGGCTGCCCAACCGCGGTTTCACGGTCCCGTCCTTCTCCGACCGCCGCTGGCAGGAGATCGTGGAGGCGCGCCGGACCATCGAGCCGGCCGTGCTGCGCATGTCCGTCGAGCGCGGCGACGTGGACTGGGAGGCCCGGGTGCGGGCCGCCCACCACCGCCTGGCGCGCACTGCGCCGTACGCGCCGGAGGAGGGCGAGTACTACACCGCCGCCTGGGCCGAGGCGCACCGGGCCTTCCACCGCACGCTGCTGGAAGGGTGCGGCAACCGCGCGCTGCTGGAGACCTTCGACCGGTTGTGGACCGCGAGCGAGCTGGCCCGCCGCTGGTCGGCGCACCGCAACCCGGGCCGGGACGGCATCGAGGAGCACCGGAGGCTGGAAGAGGCGGTGCTGGCCCGCGACGCCGACACCGCGGCCGCGGTCCTGGTCCGCCACCTCACCCTGACCGCCGCCGCGCTGACCGAGGACCCGGGCCCGGCCGCGTAGGAGGCTCAGGCTCGGCCGCGCAAGAGGCCCGAGGCCGCGGAGGAGGCTCAGGTGTCGAGCAGGTCCGGTACGAAGACGTCCTCGCAGGTCAGCCGGCGCCGCGAGAGGCCCTGTTCGTGGTGGTAGCGCAGGAAGGTGTCCAGGGCGGTGCGGTTGGCGGTGATGCCGTAGGGCCACCAGTCCTCGCCGAGCAGGCGGCGGTTCGCCTCGAACAGCGAGCTGAACCACGGGGTGATGACGCCCATGTGCTGCTTGGCGGCGCCCTCGCGGTAGGCGCGGGCGGTGAGTTCCTTGGCCTGGGCGAAGGCGTCGTACACCGCTCGGGCCAGGCCCGGCCGGGCGGCGAGGTCGCGGCGGATCGCGAGGACGTGCATCGGCGGGAAGATCCCGGTGCGGCGGTAGTAGGCGCGCTCCACGGTCTCGTGGTCGGGGAAGAGGCGGGCGACGTCCGGCGAGCCGTCGAGCAGCGCCTGCGGCACGTCGACGGAGATCAGGGCGTCGATCTCGCCGGTCGCGAGCATGGCGCCCAGGGTCCGGCCGTCCTCGGCGTGGCGCACGTCGACGCCGTCCGGGACCGGCTGCGGAATCCAGTCGAACGACGGTACGGGGTGGTTGGTGCCGCCGACGACCCAGCGGCACAGGTCGGGGGTCACGCCGTACTCGTCGGCGAGGATGCCCTTCATCCACACGCCCGGGTCGTGGCCGTAGAGCGCGAACTCGCCGACGGTGCGGCCGGCCAGGTCCTGCGGCCGCTCGATGCCGCTGCCGGGGTGCACGAAGACCGCGGAGTGGCGGAAGTTGCGGTTGGGCAGGACCGGCAGCGCCAGGAAGGGCGGGTCGTCGAGGTCGAGGGTGCGCAGGTAGTAGGTGAGGCCGAGTTCGGCCACGTCGTAGCGCCCCTCGAGGGCGCGGCGGAAGACGTCCGACACCAGGGGTGCGGTCTCGAAGGTCGCGTCCACCCCGTCGATCGCGACGCGGCCGTCGAGCAGGGCGGCGGTGTGCTCGTACGGGTAGAGGCCGATGTTCAGCTTCGCGGCCATCAGGGGGCCTCCCCTCTCGGGAACTGGTCAGGGGGTCATGCGGAAGTCGATACGGGGGGTCTGTGGATGCCAGACTCTTCCGTGAATGAACGTTCGCTTTAATGGTGGTCCCGGCACAGCCCGGGCGTCAAGGTGAATGACCATTTACGTTGAGAGCCGAGAGTGAGAGGGGTCGCCATGCCGCGCCTCACCGCCGAGCACCGCGCGGCCAAGCGCGCCGAGATCGTCGCGGCGGCCCGCCGCTGCTTCTCCCGCGAGGGCTTCCACCAGACCTCGATGCCGGACATCGCCGCGGCGGCGGGTGTCTCGGCGGGCGCGCCCTACCGGTACTTCGCGAGCAAGGAGGAGATCATCCTCGCCATCGCGGGCGACGCGTTCCGGCTGATCTTCGAACCGGTCGAGCGGCTGGCCGAGGGCGCCGACGCCCCCACCCTCGGCGAACTGGTCGCCGCAGCGCTGGAGACGGTCAGCGCCGACACGGTCCAGGACGCCGCCGGGCAGCCGGTCGACGTCGGCGAACTACTGCGCTGCGCCGTGCAGACCTGGTCGGAGGCGCTGCGCAGCGACGACGTGCGCGGCCCGGCCGCCGACGGCTTCGAACGGGTCCGGGCCGGCATCGCGCGGGCGCTGGACCGCGGCCGCGCCGCGGGCACGGTGCCCGCCACCCTCGACCCGGACCGCGGCGCCCGTGTGGTGATGGGACTGCTGCACGGCTTCCTGCTCCAGCGCGTGGCCTTCGGCCTCACGGACACGGCCGGGCTGGCCGCCGACCTGCACGCCGGCCTGATCATCTGACCGCCGCGTGGCCGGACACCGCCCGGCCACGCCTCAGGGGTACGCCTCGGCCGTACGCTCACTGGTACGCCTCAGTGGTACGCCTCGTCGTAGAAGTAGAGGAACGCCCCCAGCCCGTGGAAGTCGTTGGTGGCCTGGGTCCGCCCGACGTAGTACGCGTAGTCCCCGACATTCGTGCCGACGGAGATGTCGGTCAGGTACGTCAGGCCGTCGTCGTGCAGGGAGATCCGCGCCAGTTCGCCGCGCTTCCCGGCGTCGACGACCGGCTGGTAGGCGGCGGCGGAGACGTAGCCGCGCCTGATCGCGGTGTCGATGGTCTGCGTGAACATCGCCGAGCAGGACGTCTCGGTCCAGTTGCCCGCGCTGCCGCCCTTGTCCACCACCTGGAACCACCGGCCGCTGGCCGGGTCCTGGTAGGCGGCCATGCCGCGCACCAGGTTCTGGACGATGGTGACCAGTTGGGCCCGGCGCGGCTGGTCGGCGGGGATCAGGTCGAGCACCTCGGTGGCGGCGATGCCGTACCAGCCGACGGCCCGGCACCAGTACTCCGGTGCGAGCCCGGTGGCCGGGTCCGCCCAGGACGCCGCCTTGGACGCGTCGTAGGCGTGCTTCATCAGGCCGTTCGCCTGCTGGAGGTGGCTCGCGTAGACCACGAGCTGCTTGGTCGCGATGTCGAACGACTGGGTGCTGTCGCCGATGTACGCGCCGTACTGCGCCATGAACGGGTCGGCCATGAAGGTGCCGTCGGCCCAGAGCTGGTCGGCGCGGTCGGCGCTGGTGGCGTGCCAGAACCCGCCGTCGCTGGTGGTCGGATAGCCGCCCGCGGGCAGCAGCCGGTCGTGGATCTGCTTGGCGGCCAGGCCGTACCGGGTCTCGCCGGTCTCCCGGTACAGGGCGATCATGACCTGGCCCGGCATCATGCTGTCCAGGCTGGTGAAGCTGTTGGAGATGTGCCCGGCGGAGTCGACGAAGCGGTCCGCCCACGCCTTGACGTACGCGATCAGGGCGGCCCTTCGGGCGGGATCGGTGGTGTGCTGGGCGAGTTGGTACTGTCCCATCATGTAGAGGGCGACCGGGTAGCTCCAGCCGCCGACCGTCGCCGGGGTGTAGCGGTGCATCGTCGAGTCGGCCACGGCGTCCGCCCACTGGGTGCCCGCGGTGTCGGCGACGGTGAGCGAGTCGAGGTCGGGCAGGCCGCCGGCGGTGGTGCCCGTGACCCGGACCAGGTTGGTGCCCGCCCGCAGGGTCACCGGGATGCGGGAGACGGCCCAGGTGTTCCAGTCCGTGGTCGGGTCGAACGCCGGGGCGGACACCACCGTGCTGTTGACGCTGACGTCCGCCTGGCGGCCCGACGCCGTCCCGTTGGCGTACCGCAGCGCCAGGGTGGCGTCGCCCGCGGCGGGCGCGTCGACGCTGAACTCGACGTAGGCGCCGGCCTCGTTGGCGGTGTTGACGAACCCCGTCCCGGTGTAGCCGAGGTGGTCGGTGTCCACGGTGCCGTGGTAGATCGTCGCGTCCTCCGCCTCGTAGACGGCACCCGACGCCGCGTGCGCGGGGACGGCCGCCACCGCGCAACTCGCCGCGAGTAACCCGACGACCGCCGCCACTGCTCTGATACGCATGGGATCTCCGTAAGGTGTGAGGTGAACCGGGTGGACCGAGCCGACCCGGCGGCTACACGCTGAAGCGGGCGACGAAGCTCTTCCCCGCCGCACCCCCGACATCGACCGCGAGCCGCAGGTTCGGCGTGGTCGCGAGGACCGTGACCCCGGGGTCCGCGGAGAGCACCCCCGACACGGCGCCGTCCACGGTGACGGTCACGGCGCCGGTGAGCTGCTGCGTCGGGTCGCAGACCGCGACGCCGAGCGTGCCGTCCTTCCGCTGCGTGATGACCGACGCGGTCCGGTCGACCTGGATGCCCCCGGCCTTGGGCGCGCCCGCCTGCCAGACGTTGGCCATCGCGATGCCGGCGCCGGCCCGCCGCATCGCCTGCACCTGCGGGGTGTTGGCGATGGTGACGTCGTTCGACGCGGCGAACGCCTCGGTCTGCGCCGAGGTCGCCGCGGGCAGCTGGATGTAGCGGTAGCTGCCCCCGGACGGGCTGACACCGTGGTCGACCCACAGGGTGACGAAGCGGCGCGTGTAGGCGGTCGTGTCGTCGTAGACCCCGCGGTGGTCCATGTCGGTCCACTTGCCGGTGCGGTCCTCGCGCACCATCGTGACGTGGCCGCCGGCGGGGAAGACGTACCCGCCGAGGTTGTCGACGTAGATCCACCGCGGCTGGACGACGGTCGGGGTGCTGCTCGGGGTGGCGAGCACCACCGAGCCGTCGACGTGGACGTTCGCCCGGCCGTTCGGGCCGGTGTTGCGGTTCTCGATGACCGACTCGACGGTGTGGCCGTCGGTGCTGCTGATCCCGGCGCCCAGGCACACCACGATGTCGTCGACGCAGAACCACGACTTGCGGCCGGTGAGCGTCTGCACCGCGAACGACAGCCCCATGCCCGCGGCCACGTTGCCGTCGAGCAGCGCGCCGCCCGCCCAGATGTTGGTCGAGCCGCGGTTGGCGCCGAGCGCGAGCGTCTTGGTGTCGAGGGTGACGCCGGGCACCCGGTACTTGTCCGCGGTCGGCCAGTAGGCGTTCGTCCAGTGGCCGGGCTGGGTGGCCAGGTAGAGGTAGGCGGCGCCCTCGCCGGTGTACCAGCCCTCGAGGTTCTCCGCGTTGGCGCTCTCGTACGGCTTGATCCGGGTGGTGTCCATGGCGATCGCGAAGGCGAACGCGGGCCTGCGGTGGACGATCCGCGCCATCGAGGTCGCCACGACGGAGGTGGTGGACTCGGCCCCGACCGGGATCGCCTGGTCGGCGGCGACGGCCCGGCCCAGCGCGATCGACGAGGTGCGCACCTGCTCCAGCGGCACCGGGTCGTAGCTGAAGAAGTCCTGGTAGGTGTCCGCGGTGATCCACCCCTTGACCTGCGAGCGCAGCGTCAGCGCCTGGCTCGCGGGGAAGACCCGGGCGAGCTGGAGCAGGGTGGCGCTCGTCAGCCGGCCGATGCGGTGGTCGGTCTCGTAGAAGCGGGACAGCGCCCGGCCGCGCACCATGTCCATGAACGCCCCGCGGTAGATCCAGGGCACGTAGTCGGCCTGCGTCCAGGTGAAGACGCGCTGCACCTGGTCCGCCGTCGCCGCCCACCGGGTGCCCTGGAGGGCGACCAGCAGGTAGGTCAGGTACTGGAGCAGCGAGACTCCGTAGGAGCCGTTGTACGCGTACACCTTGTGCTGGACGAAACCCCCGTCGGGGTAGAAGCCGTCGCCGCTGGTGCTGTACGGGAAGAGGCCCGCGATCGCCGCCATGGCGCCGTCGATGACGGCCGCGTCCTGGCTCAGCGCGCCGCGCACGGTGGAGATCGCGCAGGTCCAGTTGAGGTTGGCGCCGGTGGCGGCGGCGCCGCCGACCCGGCTCGGGTCCGGCAGGTAGCGGGCGATCGCGGCCATCGCGGTGCTGATCTGGCTGGCGGAGAGCTGGTCGTACAGCGCGACGCAGGTGTCGTTGAGCGCCAGCGGGATGCCGATCTGGAAGTCCCACCAGTTGTCGTACTGCGCGCCGACGCCGTACTTGTGGGCGAGGAACCAGTCCAGGGCCGAGCGGATGTCGGCCAGCAGGCGCGTGTCGCCGGACAGCGACGAGCCGGGGGAGGCGTAGGCGAGGGCGAGTTGGCGCAGCCGGCCGATCACGTCGCGCTGCACCGCCGAGACCGAGGAGCTGTCCAGGTCCGCCCACAGGTAGGTGCGGGAGGCGGAGGTGTCCAGGCCGGCCCACAGGCCGTTCGCGGTGTCGGCCGCGTCCTGCACATAGGCGGCGATCACCGGGTCGGTGGCGCTGTAGCTGCCGATCAGGGTGTCCCGCCACTGGCTGCGGACCTGCGCGAAGTCGGCGGTGGTGGCCGCGGCGGCGCGGGACGGTGCGCCGAGCGCCGAGCCGAGGAACCACGCGGGGGCCAGCGCGGCGCCGGCCAGCAGGGCGGAGCGGCGGGTGACGCCGCGGGAGTGGTGCGCAGCGGACATGGCAGGACCCTCACGGTAGGGGGAGACGGCAGCCGGAAGCGGACCGGAGCGGCGGGCCGGTGCCGGGGGCGTGAGGGATGGTGGCGCCGGGCGCCGGTGGAAGTCAAGGGATAATACGTATTAGCATGGGGTCCGGCGGAGAGTCCGGCGGTCAGCGGCCGGATCGCGCCGGGTGCCGGCCGGGCCGGCGGAGCGGAAGGGGGGCGTTACGATGCGGGACGTGACACAGCGCCGCAGACGGGTGACCCAGGCCGAGGTGGCCCGCCTCGCGGGCGTCTCCCAGGCGATGGTCTCCCTGGTGCTCAACGAGTCCGACGGGGTACGCGTCGCGCCCGAGACCCGCAAGCGCGTCGAGGAGGCGCTGCGCCGGACCGGGTACACCGTGGACATCATGGGGCGGCGGCTGCGCGGCAAGTCCAACCGGATCATCGGGGTGTTCACCTACGAGGCGGTCTTCCCCTCCGGCAGCGCCGACTTCTACGGGCCCTTCCTCGGCGGCATCGAGGAGGAGTCCGAGGCGCAGGGCTTCGACCTGCTGCTCTTCACCAGCCCGGGCCGCCGCCAGGGCCGCCGCAAGGTGTACGAGGAGGGGTCCAACCGGCTGGGCATCGCGGACGGCTGCATCCTGCTCGGCCGCCACACCGACCGGGACGAGCTGGACCGCCTCGTGGACGAGCGGTTCCCGTTCGTCTTCATCGGCCGCCGCGAGTCGTCCGCCGGGCCGGTCAGCTACGTCGGCGGGGACTACGCCGCGGCGACCGCGGAGCTGTACGAGCGGCTGTGGTCCCTCGGGCACCGCCGGATCGCGCTCGTCGGCTACCGCGAGGAGAGCGAGTCGACCGCGGACCGCCGCACCGGCTACCTGCGCGCCTGCCGGAAGCACCGCAAGGCGCCGCTCGCGCTCAGCGACGACGACCCGTCCGCGGTGTACGAACGGCTGCGCGCCGACGGGGTCACCGCCGCGCTGGTGGAGGCCGCGGAGATGGCCGCGGCGCTGCGCGCGCTGGCCAACAGCTCCGGGCTGCGCGTGCCGGAGGACCTCTCGATCGGCGTGCTCGGCGACGCCGACCCCACCCAGACCTCCGGGTGGCCGCTGCGCGCTGTCCCGCACGTCGACTGGACCACCTTCCGCATCCCGCGCCGCGCCATGGGCGCCCGCGCCGTGCGCATCCTGGTCGACATGCTCCTCGGCGACACCGCGCCGGGCCGCGAGACCCAGGTCCTCCTCCCCTGCGACCTGGTCGACGGCACCACGGTCACCACAGCCCCGCACCGCTGAGCCCCAGGGAGCCCCGCGCGCGGGGCTCCCTGGCCGCCGGGTGCCGGCGTTTTCCCGCTTGCGTTCATCTCGTTGACTTCCGCGGGTTCCTTCCCTAGCGTGCGCTAATACGAATTAGCGAGGAGGACCCGCAGGTGAAGGAAGTACGCACGGACGTGCTCGTGGTGGGCGGCGGACTCGGCGGGGTGGCCGCCGCGCTGGCCGCCACCGAGCACGGCGCACGGGTGGTGCTCACCGAGGGAAAACGCTGGCTGGGCGGGCAGTTGACGGCGCAGGCCACCCCGCCGGACGAGCACCCGTGGGTGGAGATGCTCGGCGTCACCGCGTCCTACCGGTCGATGCGGGAGGGCATACGCGCGTACTACCGGCGCCACTACCCGCTGACCGCGCAGGCGCTGCGCACCCGCCAACTCAACCCGGGGGCAGGGCTGGTGAGCCGGCTGTGCCACGAACCGCGGGTGGCGGTGGCGGTGCTGGAGGCGATGCTCGCCCCGGCCCGCAGTTCGGGGCGGCTGACGGTGCTGCGCCCCTACCGCGCGGAGTCGGCCGCGGTCGACGGCGACGCGGTGACCGCGGTGACACTGGCGCCGGACGGCGAGGGCGCCGACGGCCCCGTCACGGTGCAGGCGCGGTACGTGATCGACGCGACCGAGACCGGCGAACTGCTGCCGCTGACCGGCGCGGAGTACGTCACCGGCGCCGAGTCCCGGGCGGAGACCGGCGAGCCGAGCGCGAAGGACACCGCGGAGCCGCTGACGATGCAGGCCGCGTCCTGGTGCTTCGCCGTCGACCACGTGGACGGCGACCACACCATCGACCGCCCGGCGACGTACGACCACTGGCGCTCGGTCCGCCCGGACATCTGGCCGGGACCGCTGCTCGCGTTCTCCTGGCCCAACCCGCGCACCCTCGAACCGTCCGCCGGCTGGCTCGACCCCAACCCGGACGACGACCCGCTGGCCGTCGAGGCGGACCAGAGCAAGGACGCCGGGACGGACGACCTGTGGCGGTTCCGCCGGATCGCGGCCCGCGGGCTCTTCGCACCCGGCGCCTACGCCAGCGACATCACCCTGGTGAACTGGCCGATGATCGACTACATGGACGGGCCGCTCTTCGAGGTCCCGGCCGAGGAGGCGGCCAAGCACCGCGCCGGCGCCCGCGAACTGGCGCTGTCGGCCCTGTACTGGATGCAGACCGAGGCACCCCGCCCGGACGGCGGCACCGGCTTCCCGTCGCTGCGGCTGCGCGGCGACCTGCTCGGCACCGACGACGGCCTGGCCCAGGACGTCTACACCCGCGAGTCCCGCCGTATCCGGGCGGTCACCACGATCCGTGAGGACGACGTGTCGCTGGCGATCCGCGGCGAGCACGGCGCGACCCGCTACGCCGACTCGGTCGGCATCGGCATGTACCGGATCGACCTGCACCCCTCGACCGGCGGCGACACGTACCTCGACGTGGCGTCGGCGCCGTTCCAGATCCCGCTCGGCGCGCTGCTGCCGCGGCGGCTGACCAACCTGCTGCCGGCGGCGAAGAACATCGGCACCACGCACATCACCAACGGCGCCTACCGCCTGCACCCGGTGGAGTGGAACATCGGCGAGGCCGCGGGCGCGCTCGCCGCGCACTGCGTCGCCACCGGCCGCACCCCGCACGGCGTGCACGCCACGCCCGGCCACCTCGACGACTACCGGTCCCTGCTGGCCGGCCGCGGTGTGCCGCTGGCCTGGCCCGAGATCCGCGGCTACTAGAACCGAACCTCTGGAGCAACGATGAGAACCAGACGCCTCCGGCTCACCTCCCTCGCCCTGTCCGCCGCCTGCCTGCTGACCGCGGGCCTCACGGGCTGCTCGAACGGGTCCGGCTCGGGCGACTCGAACGTGTCGCTGCGGATGACCGTGTGGACCGACGACAAGACCCAGACCGCCCTGTTCGACAGCATCGCGGCGGCGTACCGCACGACCCACCCGGACATCAGGTCCATCACCTTCGACTACATCCCGATCGACAACTACACCACCGCCCTGACCACGCAGGTCGCCGGCAGCAACCCGCCGGACCTGGCCTGGGTCCTGGAGCGCGACGCCCCCGACTTCGTGTCGTCCGGCGCGCTCACCGACCTCACCCCGACGCTGAAGAAGACCGCCGGGTACCGGTACGGCGACCTGGCACCCGCGGCGACCAAGCTCTGGCAGCAGGACGGGGAGTTGTACGCCTACCCCTTCTCCACCTCGCCGTTCGGGATGTTCTACAACAAGGACCTGCTCAAGAAGGCGGGCGTGACCCGCACCCCGGACCAGTTGGCGGCCGCCCACCAGTGGACGTGGCAGAACGCGGAGAAGATCGCCGCGCAGGTGGCCGCGCACACCGGCAAGCAGGGCCTGGTGATGCGCGACTGGGACTACAGGACCTGGATCGAGCTGGCCGGCATCTGGCGCGGCTGGGGCGCCGACGCGTGGTCGGCGGACGGGAAGACCTGCGGGTTCGACTCGCCGCAGATGCGGCAGGCGATGACCTTCCTGCACGACGCGATCTTCACCGACAAGGCGCTGCCCGGCCCCGGAGAGACCGCCGACTTCTTCGCGGGCGAGTCCGGCCTCACCGTCACCCAGATCAGCCGGGCCACGCTGCTGGCGGACCACCCGTTCGACTGGGGCATCGTGCCGTTGCCGTCCGGCCCGGCCGGCGCCTCCCAGGTGATCGGGCAGGCGGGCGTCGGCGTGCTGGCCAAGGGCGCGCACAAGCAGCAGGCGGCCGACTTCCTCGCGTACTTCTCCGACCCGGCCAACTCCGCCAAGCTCGCCGGCTCCTTCCCGCCGGCCCGCACCAGCCAGCTCACCACCGCCACCCTCGCCAAGGCCAACCCGCTGTTCTCCACGCAGCAGTTGCAGGACGTGGTCATCGACGGCATCAAGAACGGCGCGGTGCTGCCCGCCCACAAGAACAGCGCCAAGATCGCCAACCTCGTCCAGAACGCGCTCGATCCGCTGTGGAAGTCCGGGGCGGACGTCGACTCCGTGCTGGCGGGCGTGTGCAAGGCGATCAAGCCGGCCCTGTCGGAGTGACGGCCATGAGCGACACACCGATGACGCGCACCGGGCCCGGGGCGCCCGAACAGCGCGCCGGCCGCGGCCGGCTGCGCACGCTGCGCCGCGAGGACGCCCTCACCGGCTGGCTGTTCGTGCTGCCGCAGGCCCTCGGCTTCCTCGCCTTCGTCCTCTACCCCCTGATCGCGGTCGTCTACTACAGCTTCCACCACTCCAACGTGCTCTCCGGCGTGACGACCTACGCCGGCACGAAGAACTACACGCAGTTGATCCACGACCCGGCGACCCCGTCGGTGGCGCGGGCCACGGGGCTGTTCTGCGCCGGGCTGGTGGTGCTGAACATCTGCCTGGCCCTGCTGCTGGCGGTGCTGCTCAACCAGCGGCTGCGGGGCACCACGGTGTTCCGCACGCTCTTCTTCTCCCCCGTCGTGGTCTCGCTGGTGGCCTGGACGATCACCTGGAACTTCCTGCTCCAGCACAACGGCGGCGTCAACTCGCTGCTGCGGGTGGCCGGCGTCGACGGGCCCAACTGGCTGCGCGGCGACACCACGTCGCTGGTGTCGGTCGTGGTGGTGCAGGTCTTCAAGAACGTCGGCCTGAACATGGTGCTGTTCCTCGCCGCCCTCCAGGGCGTCCCGCGGTCGCTGCTGGAGGCCGCGGAGATCGACGGGGCGGGGGCCTGGCGCCGCTTCCGCTCGGTGGTCCTGCCGATGATCAGCCCGACCACACTGCTGGCCACGATCGTGACGGTCAGCGGCTCCCTCCAGGTGTTCGCGCAGATCCAGATCCTGACCGGCGGCGGCCCGGACAACCGGACCAACGTCCTGGTGTACTTCTTCTACCAGCAGGCCTTCGACAACCACGACTTCGGCTACGGCAGCGCCATCGCCGTCGTCCTGTTCGCGGTCATCCTGGTACTCACCCTGATCCAGTGGCGCCTGCGCAGGAGGTGGGTGTTCCATGAGTCTTGAGACCGCGGCCCGCCGACCGCCGGCCAGCCCTACGGCGGCCAGTGCGCCGCCCCCGCCGCGCCGCCGCGGCAGCCGCTGGCGGAAACCGCTCCAGTACGGGCTGATGGTGCTGCTGGCGATCCCCTTCGTCTTCCCCACCTGGTGGATGATCACCTCCTCCCTGCTGCCGGAGAACGAGGTGCTCAGCTACCCGCCGAAGCTGCTGCCGCTGCACCCGCGGTGGTCCAACTACAAGGCCGCCTTCGCGCACTACCCGCTCGCCCACCAGTACCTCAACAGCCTCTACATCGCGCTGCTGGTCACCGCGGGCACCATGGTGGTCGCGTCGCTGTCGGGGTACGCCTTCGCCCGCATCCCCTTCCCCGGCAACAAGGTGCTCTTCCCGCTGATCCTGACCGGGCTGCTGATCCCGACCGAGGTCACGATCATCCCGCTGTTCAAGATGGTCGACCGGCTCGGGCTGACCAACACCCACTGGCCGCTGATCGTCATCCCCGTCCTCGGGGCGCCGAGCGTGCTCGGCACGTTCGTGATGCGGCAGTTCTTCCTCGCCGTCCCCGACGAACTCGAGGACGCCGGGCGGATGGACGGCCTGAACCGGTTCGGGCTCTACTTCCGGGTGGCGCTGCCGCTGGCCCGCCCGGCGCTGGCGTCGGTGGCGATCTTCACCTTCCTCAACAGCTGGAACATGTACCTGGAGCCGCTCGTCTACGAGACGGACAAGCGCAACTACACGCTTCCGGTGGCGCTCACCCAGTACACCGACGCCTACGGCTCCCACCTGTGGAACGTGCAGCTCGCCGCGTCCGTCACGACCGTCGTACCGGTCCTCGCGGTGTTCGTCGCCGCCCAGCGGCACTTCGTCGAGGGCCTCGCACAGACCGGGCTGAAGGGCTGACCGGCGCCGCCGCCCCGCGCACACCGGCCGCCCGGGCAACTCGGCGGCCCGGCAAGGCCGTTGCGTGCGCGGGGCCGAGGCGGCGGGCCGGCGGGGCAGAGGCGGCGGGCAGGCGGGCCTGCCGCACCCCTTGACGCTGCCGATCCGCGGTGGAATCGTGCAGCTTCGACAACGTTGTCAGGGCCGTGGCCCACTACCGCGAAGCGTGATCCGAAGACCCCCCGAGGCTTGTCGCGTCGAGTTGAGAGGTTGGGACGATGGTCGGTTTTCGCCTGTTCTCCGCGCACCGTCGAAGGAGGCCGGACGCACCCGGGCCGCGGCGCGTCCGGCGCGGGCCGCGCGCGGCGCGGCTGCTCGCGTCGGGCGCGGTCGCCCTGGCGGTCGGCGCGGCGCTCGCCGCGGCGCCCACGGCCACCGCGACCGCGGGCGGCGGCACGCACCCGTCGCCCGGCGCGGCCGCCGCGCCCGCGGCGGCATCGGACACCAGCGCGGCGGGGAACGCCAGTTACACCGCGGACAACCTCCCCGACTGGGCCATCGGCCCGTTTACGCGCAGCGCGGACAACCCGCTGCTGACGCCGAGCGGCAGCGGCTACGAGGCCGCCGACCTGTACAACCCGGGTGTGCTCTACCGCGGCGGGCAGTACCGGATGCTCTACCGCGCGCAGGGCACCGACGGCGGCCCGTCGCAGATCGGCTACGCCGCCGGCACCGACGGCACCCACTTCACCGAGGACACCGCCGACAACCCGGTGATCGACTTCAAGCTGGCCGGGCAGCAGTCCAAGTGCGGTCTGGAGGACCCGCGGCTGTTCGAACTCCACGGCACCTACTACTCGTTCTTCACCTCGGTCCACCCGAAGGCGGACGGCAGCTGCTACGGCTCGTACGACATCTCCGAGTCGACCTCGAGCGACGGCGTCCACTGGAGCACCCCGTGGACGGTGGAGCCGAACGCCGGGAACAACAAGGACGCGGCGGTGGTCACCGGCGCCGACGGCACCCCGCGGAAGGTGAACGGCGAGTACGTCATGTACTTCGGCCAGGGCGACACCGGTACGGACATCGCGTACTCCTCGGACCTGCGCACCTGGCACGCGAAGGGCAGCAGCACCCCGCGTACGGCCGACCCGCTCGACGTGCACTACCCCAAGGGCTGGCAGCCGTACGAGGTGTCGGTGGCGGTCACCGACTACCGGACCGTGGCGGGCCGGCCCGCCAACCAGGACATCGTGGTCTTCACCGCCGGGACGCTGATGGCGAACGGCCGCTGGTTCTACGCGATCAGCGAGGAGGAGTTCTCCGGCCAGGACCCGACGCTGATGCTCCACCAGCTCAGCGACGCGGTGCTCACCCCGACCCCGGACGTGCCCTACGAGTGGAACGGGCAGACGCCGAAGACCGTGTGGACCAACAGCATCTTCTTCCACGACGGCCAGTGGATGATGTACTACGGCGGCGGCGACCAGACCACCGCGCTCGCCACCGCCGGCCTGCGCCGCCCGCAGCCGGCGCCCTCGGACGGGACCCTCTTCCAGACCGGCTTCGAGCACGGCCAGCCCGCACCGGACTGGGTCGACGGCGTCGACACCTCGCCGGGCGGCGGCGGCATCTCCGGGGTCACCGCCTACGGCAGCGCCAGCGGCCCGGAGGCCAGCACCCGTCAGGTCCTCGACCACGACGGCACCAACGCGCTGATGTACTCCGGCAAGGCCGAAGGCGCGGCCGACGACCACGCCGCCATGCGGCTGTTCGACCTCGCCGGCCGGCCGGTGCGCATCAGCCGGGCCACCACGCTGACGTACTGGATCTACCCGCAGGCGCAAGGGAGTTCGGCGCCGGGTGTCAGCGGTGACAACAGCAGCTGTGTGGCGCTCGACCTGGTCTTCTCCGACGGCAGCGCGCTGCACGGCCTGCGCGGCTCCCCGCTCACGGCCGCCGGGCAGTGCGGCACGCTGGAGCCCGACCAGTGGAACCAGGTCAGCGTGGACCTCGGGAAGGCGGCCGCGGGCCGGCAGGTGGTCCGGATCGACCTGGACTACGACCGGCCCGGCAGCAGCGGCGGCTACCGCGGCTACGTCGACGACATCGCGCTCACCGACCACGCCGCCCGGCCCGCGACGGTCAGCGCGGTCTCGCCCGCGCAGGCGGCCCCGGGGCAGCAGGTCACCGTCACCGGCAAGGGCTTCGGCTCCTCCGCGCACGGCCGGCACCTGCTGCTGTCCGACAACGGCGTGCACTGGGGCGGCGCGGGCGACCTCGGCACCCTGCGGATCGACCACTGGTCGGACACCTCCATCACCTTCACGGTGCCCGAGCCGAGCGGCCCGGCCGTCTCGACGTCCTCGGGGCCGGGGAACATCTGGCGGGTCGAGCCGGGCAGCACGGCGAGCGTCGCCGTGGTGACCGGGCCCGGCGGGACCTCCGGCACCGGGCAGTTCACCGTCGGGGCCACCGACGACCTGTCGGACTACGTCAACGACGTGGGCATCTCGCCGGACACGAACCGCGGTTGCGGCCAGTTCGACAACGGCACCGACACCTACTCGGCGGACGCGCTCGCCGCGGCCACCCCGCATCCGCTCACTCCCGGCGCCGACGTCAGCGTCGGCGGGCTGTCCTTCACCTGGCCGCAGGCGCAGCCGTGCGGCAACGACAACGTGCGGGCGCTCGGCCAGACCGTCCTGATGCCGCACCGGTCGGGCGCCACCCGCATCGGCTTCCTCGGCGCGGCCACCAACGGCGCCCACTCCGGCACCGTGACGATCCACTACACCGACGGCAGCAGCGGCACCGCGACGCTCGCGCAGTCGGACTGGGGCACCGCGCCCGGCACCGGCAACACCGAGGTCGCCGCGATGACCTACCGCAACCAGGCGGTCGGCCGGCAGGACCACGCCTTCTACGTCGACGAGCAGAGCGTGCCGGTGGACCCGGCCAAGGTGGTCGCGTCGATCACGCTGCCCTCCGACAAGGACCTGCACATCTTCGCGACGGCGCAGGACGGTACGCCCACCGCCGGATAGCCCGCCCGGGGGGAGCGCCACCACGGCGCTCCCCCGCTCCCCTTCCGTCTCCACCTCAACGGCCCACCATCCGAACCGACTTGCGTCAACCCGCACCACGAGAGGCGTCGAACGTGCCCCAGCTCCCCCAACTCCCCGTCGACCGGCGCCGGTTCGTCCAGCTGCTCGGCGCCTCGGCCGCGCTGGCCGCGCTGCCGACCGCGCTCGCCGGCACCACCGCCTCCGCGACCGGCCGCAAGGCGGCCGCCGACCCGGTCGCCGACACCTACTACCGGGTCCTGCTCGACCACACCCGCTGGTCGGAGACCCAGTGGGACGCGGCCAAGGGCTACTACACCGCCACCGACTTCGGCTTCGCGGTCGTCCTGGGCAACGCGGTCCTGCTCACCCACGGCAGCTACGACGCCGACCGGGCCGGGATCGACGCGGCCACGCTGAAGGACCGCACGGTCGCCTCGATCCGGCACTTCGCCGTCTCCAACCGGAACAACGGCGGCACCGAGTGGGGCCGGACGCTCTTCTTCGACACCACCTTCCAGCTCTACTTCGCGCTGGCCGCCCGGCTGCTGTGGGACGACCTCGACACCGCCACCCAGGGGCACGTCGACGCGCTGATCCGCGAACAGGCCGCGTACACCACCTCGTTGGGCACCGGCGACGACCCGCTGTCCTCGCCCTGGACGCCGAACGGCCTCAAGGGCGGCTGGTCCGGGGACACCAAGGTCGACGAGATGGGCGTCTACGCGCAGTCGCTGGTGCCCGCGCTGGTCTGGGCGCAGGACGACCCGCGCTACCCGGACTGGCTGGCGGCCTACCGGTCCTGGGCGCGCAACGAGACCGGCCTGCCCGCGGCGGACCTGGCCAACCCGGCCACCGTGGACGGCGCCGCGGTCAGCACCAACACCGGGCACAACCTGTGGGACACCTTCCTCGTGGAGAACCACGGCTCCTTCGAGCCGCACTACCAGGAGGAGGTGTGGCGCACCTCCGCGCGGACCGCGATCCACTACCTGACCGCGGGCGCCGACCTGCCGCAGGTGGTCACCGACCAGCCCAACACCGGCCCGCTGTGGCGCAGCATCCTGAACGTGATGAGCGACTCCGGCGAGCCGTTCATGCCGATGATCAACGACCGGGAGCACCTGTACGGGCGGGACGTGATCCCGCTGGCCTTCCAGGCCCAGGTGATCGGGGACCGGGCCGCCGCCCGAGCCGAACAGGCCATGGCGGAGCGGCTGGAGGCGTACCAGGGCTACCCGCCGCAGTACCGGCTGGCGAAGTTCTCCGGTGAGCCGAAGTACGAGCCGGAGGCGCGCGCCGAGGTCGCGATCAGCTACCTGCTGCACCTGTGGGCGGCGGCGTCGGGGCGCAGCGTCCGGCCGCTGTCGGAGGCGGAGTTCTTCCAGCAGGCGTCCGGCGTCATGGACTTCGGCGCGGGCCCGGGCCTGCTCTCGCACCAGACGTCCGGTGCCTGGGCGGGGGCGGTCAGCAAGGCCGGGTTCGTGAAGTTCGCCTGGCAGCCGGCGCACGACGACTGGCTGTTCAAGCTCAGCGCGGCCACCCCGGTGTTCCTGCCGGCCACCTCCGGCACGGTCGCCGGCCGGCAGGCGCGGGCGTACCACGCGGTGCGGGACGGCTTCGACGGCAGCGCGACCGTGCTGGACCTGGGCGCCGCCGGGTACGCCGGCCTGACCACCCTGCCGTCGGGCGCGGTGGTGTACGCCACCACCGGTACCGGCGACGGCGAGGGCCACCTGGAGGTCTACAACCTGACCATGCCGGGCATGCCGGGCCTCACCGGGTCGCGCACGTACCGCTGCGCCGAGGGCAGCCGCACGGTCGCGGCGGCCGACGGCGGCGGCACCACGACCGGCGGCCGGGTGGACCAGCTGGTGTTCACCCGGACCCAGGCGCGGTACCTGCGGATGCAGGGCGTCCAGGGCGACCCGACCTACGGCTACTCGGTCTACGAGTTCGAGGCGCGGGACGGCGCCGGCGGCAGCGACCTCGCGCAGGGCGGCACCGCGACCGCGTCCTCCGCCGACACCGGGATGGGCGCCCCGCTCGCGGTGGACGGCAGCACGACCACGCGGTGGGCCGTGGCGAAGGGCGACCGCAAGCGGGGCGACAGCTGGCTCGCGGTGGACCTCGGCGCGAGCCGGTCGCTGGACCGGGTCACGATCCGCTGGGAGGCGGCGGCCGGGCGCGAGTACGTCGTCCAGGGCTCGGCCGACGGGCAGACCTGGACCGACCTGGCCGCCTGGCCCACCCCGGACCTGACCAGCACCGGCGGCTGGCTCGACGTCGACGGCCGGGCCGGGCTGGTGGTGCGCGGCGGCGACCTGCCGCTGTCGGTCTACGGCGACACCGTGGTGCTCGCCGACGGGCCGTCGGCTCCGCTGCTGGTGGAGGGCATACCCGGTGCGTCGGCGCGCACCCTGGCCGGGCTGGCCGCGGGGCCGGTGCCGCGGCCGGACGCGGACGGGGTGCGGGCGGCGCTGACGGAGGACCACCTCAGCGTGTTCAACCTGACGGGTGCCGCGGTGTCCACCACGGTCGCGGTGCCGGCCGCCGGCAGCGGCCGGGTGCTGTTCGAGGGCCGGCAGACCGTCACCGCGGACGGCACCGCGCTGGAGGTCTCGCTCGGCGCGGCGTCGGCGGCGCTGCTCGCGCCGCGCCTGACGCTTCAGCCGCTGGCGGGCCGGAAGCTGCCCGCCGGGCTGGTCGCGGAGGTGGTGGACGGCGCCACCGTGCGGCTGTCCGGGGCCTCCTGCCAGGTGCGGGTGACCGGCCAGGGCGCGAACGCGGTGGCGACGGTGCGGGGCACCGTCACCGTACGGCTGCCCGGGGCGACGGCGTTCCCGGTGGACGACCTGGCGCTGGGCCGGACCGTCTTCCCGACGAACCCGCTGCCCGCGGGGATGTCCGACCCGCGCGCGGCCGTGGACGGCGACCCGCACACCGCGTGGACGCCCGGCCCGCACGGCCGGATGGTGGTGGACCTGGGCGCCTCGGCGGCGTTCACCGAGGTCCGCGCCGAGTGGACCGGGGGGCGGGTCCCGGCCGGCCGGATCGAGGTCAGCGACGACGGCGTGGCCTACCGGAGCGCGGGCACCCTGTCCGGGTCCGGGCAGCACCGGGCGCTGGCCCTCGCGGCGACCGCCCGCTACGTCGCCCTGGCCACCGACGCGCCCGCGGCCGGCGCGGCGCGCCTGGTGTCCTTCTCGGTGCGCTGACCGGGCCCCCGGACCGGGGAGTTGCCCTGCGCGCCGGGGGCGCCGCACCGCTGCCGGTGCGGCGCCCCCTTGCCCAGGGATCACTTCGCCTTGCGGGCCACCGTGAAGTGGTCGATCCGCTCGCCGCTCTCGGCGATCGCGGACACCGTCAAGGTCGCCTCCCGCCCGGTGTGGGCGGGCTGGACGTCGACGGACAGGAAGGAGTAGCCGGTGTAGCGCACCCGCGACCAGTGCACGGTCTCGGTGACGTGGCCGCCCTTGGCCTGGTAGTAGCTGGGCACCGAGTCGAGGTCCTTGACGTTGCCCTCGTAGGAGTCGGCGACGGGGAAGGAGTACAGGCTCTTGCCCGCGCCGCCCGCGGTCACGTAGACGACGCCGTCGGTGGCCGGGCGGACCGTCTCGCCGATCGGCAGGTTCTTCGACACGGCGTTGGCCCGGATCGCGTCGGTGCGCTCGTAGACGTGGTTGTGGCCGTTGATCACCAGGTCCACCTGGTGCTTCTCGAACAGCGGCACCCACTGCTCGCGCACCCCGCCCTCGGAGGCGTGCTGGTTGGTGGTGGAGTAGGCGCAGTGGTGGAAGAAGACCACCAGGAAGTCGATGCCGCGCTGCTTGCGGTAGCCGGCCAGGGTCGCGTCCAGCCACGCGGTCTGGCCGCCGCCGCTGATGCCGTAGTTGGCCGGGATCTCGTACGACACGTCGTTCGCGTCGAGGGCGATGACGGCGGTGTTGCCGTAGACGAAGGAGTAGGCGCCGGGCTGGTTGGCCGGGCGGGGGCCGTTCGCCGGGAGGGTCCAGCGGGCCTCCTGGCCGCCGTAGCCGTTGGGCGAGTACCAGGCTTCCATGTCGTGGTTGCCGGTGGTGATCATCCACGGCACGCGCGAGGCGACCGACTCGGTCTGGGCGAGGAACTGGTCCCAGGTCCGCGCGTCGTAGTCGCCGGAGTCGGAGGACTGGCCGGAGCCGTCGGGGTCGGCGTAGCAGATGTCGCCCGCGTGCAGGTGGAAGGCGGGGTTGCGGGCCAGGATCAGGGAGTCGTTGGCGAGGGCGTGGTAGCTGACGCCCTGGTCGCCGAACGCGGTGAAGGTGAAGCGCTCGCTGCTCGCGGGCGCGGTGGTGAAGGAGCCGATCGTGGCGAACGCGGCGGCGTCGGCCGGGTCGAAGCCGTCGTGGCCCACCCCGTAGTAGTACGTCGTGCCCGGGTGCAGGCCGGTGAGCGTCACGTGCTGGTAGTACTGGTCGACGGCGGGCAGGCTGCTGTTCGTCAGCTGCGGGGTGTGCAGGTCGCGCACCTCCGCCTGGACCTTGTGGCTGAGCGCCCACGGCTTGAGGCCGTAGCGGACGAAGGGCTTGGTGACCGCGAGCGGCACCTGCCAGGAGACGGTGAACTGGGTGCGCGGGTCGGCCCCGTACTGGAGGTGCCGGCCGAACGGGGCGACGAGCGAGCCGTCCACGCCGTGCCCGGTGGCCGGCCGGCCCACCAGGGTCGGCGCCGCGGCGCTCGCGCTCTGCCCGAGCAGACCGGAGGCGGCGACGGTGCCGGCCGCGACCGCGCCGCCGACCACCAGCCGCCGCCGGCTCAGCTTGGTGCGCAGGTACTCGTGCTGTTCGGCCATGCTCATCTTCTCGGCGAGCCTGGCCTCGATGCCCATGTTGGGAGTTTCCATGTCGGGGAAGCTGTCAGCGCGCGTCGATGCCCGGGTGTACGGGAGGCGAACAGCCGGTGGCGGCGCGCGGTCCGGCCGCCGCCCGCACCGGCCGGCCGTGCCGCCGGTGACGGGTGGGGCGGGCCGGGCGGGTGGGGGCCGTCACAGCGGCGGGGCGGCGGGGCGGCGGGCTCAAGCCTCGTCAGGGCCAGATGTCGTCAGGGCCAGATGTCGGCGTGGGCGCGGAAGGTCTCGGGGTCGCTCTCGACCGGCAGGACGCACAGCAGGTGCCCGCCGGGCGCCCGCAGCACCCGGCACTCCAGCCAGCTCGCGACCTGCTCCGCGCCGAGCGCGACCAGCCGGGCGGTCTCCGCCTGCGGGTCGTCGGTCTCGATGTCCAGGTGCATCCGCGGCGCGTCGTCAACCGCCTGAACCGCCGTGACCAGCCCGGGAATCGCGTCGTGCAGCGTGGTGAACTGCGGCTGCGGCGCGAACGGCCGGGCGGTGGCGCCGAGCGCCGCGGCCCAGAACTCCGCCGCCCGGCCCGCCTCGTCCTTCGGGGTGTCGAGCAACACGGCGTACACACGGCTGCGATGCATGGCGGGGTGCCCCTCTCGAACGGACGGTGGCACGGATGCTACGCGCCGTGCGCCGGTGCCGGCGGCGGCCCTGGGGTCAGTCCCGGTCGGCGCCGGCGAGGGCGTCGGCGACCAGGCGGGTGGCGAAGTCCCGGTCGTCGGTGAGGTGGTTGATGCGCTCGGCCAGCAGGAAGGCGGTCGCCTCCAGCGGGGTCATCTCGCTCTCGGTCCAGAAGCCGTACTGCTTGCGCCACAGGCCCGGGCCGAGGCCGGTCGCCGCGGCGATCACCAGGCCGGCCATGGTCGGGATCGCCTCGGGGCGGATGCTGCGGGGCATGTTGCGCATCGTCTCGACGAGGTCGGGCACGACGCACTCGACGACGTCCTTGCCGTGGTCCGCGTAGGCCGCGGTCAGCCAGCGCGCGAACAGGTAGATGAGCGTGCAGGCGCCGTCCAGCACGTCGTTCGCCTCGGCCGGGCTCATGGACGAGGTGAAGTGCCCGATCAGGCGCTGCTGTTCGGGGTCCGGGCCGCCGCTGTCCTCGTACACCGCCCGCAGCCGGGAGTCGACGATCATGAGGGCGGTGCCCACGTCGCCCGCCGGGGCGTACCTGGGGTCGCAGGGCGATGCCACGGGGGCCTCCTCAACTCACCGCGGTGCGCGCGGGGTTCTCGCGAGTCCGGTCGCCGACGACTCTAGGTCCGCGCCGCGGGCCGCGCCCGGTACGGGGCGTTGCCTCGTCGGACCGGCACGCGGGCGCCCTCCGGTGCCGGTTTGACGCGCGGCACCGGGGCCGGCCCTTCGAGCTGCCTCGAAACGCGGCCCCGGTACGGGCGCCGGACGCACCGCGCGGGGTGGCTCAGCCGCCCAGCGGCACCGGGACGAGCGTCGCCCGGAAGTGCCGCAGGATCGGGGACTGCTCGGTGATCCGGAAGCCGTGGACGCTCTCGCCGTTCTTGACGATCTTCGCCAGCGTCTCGCCTATGTGGTCGTAGTGGCTGCGCGTGTAGACCCGGCGCGGCAGGGCGAGCCGGACCAGCTCGTAGGGCGCGCTCTTGGTCGGGTTGCCGTCCTCGTCCTCCTCGCCGAGGTAGAGGGAGCCCAACTCCGCGGAGCGGATGCCGCCTTCGAGGTAGAGCTGGCAGGCGAGCGCGTGGCCCGGGTACTGGTGGGCGGGGATGTGCGGGAAGAGCCGGCCGGCGTTGAGGTAGAGCGCGTGCAGGCCGGGCGGCTCCAGGATGTCGACGCCCGCCGCGCGCACCCGGTCGGCGAGGTAGCGGGCGATGTCGGCCCGCTCGGCGAGGTAGGCCGGCTCGGTCACCTCTTTGAGGCCCTGCGCCATCATGTCCAGGTCGCGCCCGGCCAGCCCGCCGTAGGTGGCGAAGCCCTCGGTGGCGATGAGCAGCAGCTCGCAGCGCTGGGCGAGTTCGCCGTCGTTGAGGCCGATGAACCCGCCGATGTGGACGATGCCGTCCTTCTTGGCGCTCATCACGCAGCCGTCGGTGAGGCGGAACGCCTCCTCGGCGACCTGCCGCGGGGTGCGGTCCTGGTAGCCGGGCTCGTGCCGGGTGACCAGCCAGGCGTTCTCGGCGAAGCGGGCGGCGTCCAGGAAGAGCGGCACCCCGTGGGCGCGGCACAGCGCGGAGGTCTGCTTGATGTTCTCCATGGAGACGGGCTGGCCGCCGCCGCCGTTGTTGGTGATGGTGAGCAGCACCACCGCGACCCGGGAGCCGTCCGGCCCGGTGAGCGTGCGGCGCAGCTCCTCCAGGTCGATGTTGCCCTTGAAGGGGTGGGAGCTGTCCAGGTCGCGTGCCTCGGGACACGGCAGGTCCCGCGCCTCGGCGCCGGAGAGCTCGACGTTGGCCCGGGTGGTGTCGAAGTGCGTGTTGGCCAGCACCAGTTGGCCCGGCTCCAGCAGCGTGTTGAACAGCACGCGCTCGGCCGCGCGGCCCTGGTGGGCCGGCAGGATGTGGGAGTAGCCGGTCAGCTCGGTGACGGTCTCGTGGAACCGGTAGAAGGAGCGCGAGCCGGAGTACGACTCGTCGCCCGCCATGCCGGCGGCCTGCTGCGCGGCCGACAGCGCACCGGTGCCGGAGTCGGTGAGCAGGTCGATGGTCACCTCCTCGGCCCTCAGGTCGAACAGGTTGTAGTGCACACGCTGCAGCGCTTCCTCCCGCTGCTGCCGCGTGGTCACGGGAATGGGTTCCACTACTTTGATCCGGTAAGGCTCCATGCGGACCGCTGCTCCTGTCGTTCTGTCGTTCTGCGGTGCGGACTTCCGTGGTGCGGAGGTCCTGAGGGTGTGGGGGTTCCTAGGGGGTGGCGAGGGGGTGCGGGGACGCGGCGGCCACCGGCCGCGGCGGCTGCACCCGGTACGCCTCGGCGGAGACGTACACGGTGATCCGCGGGGCCCGGCCGTCCTGGTGCACCAGCGCCACGTAGGCGACCAGGCCCACACCGTCCTCCAGCCGGCGGGAGGTCACCGCGGCCAGCGCCCGGTCGAGGGCGCCGGCGTCCATGCCGTAGCGCTCCAGCATCCGCACCGTGCGGTCGCGGGCCGCGCCGTCGTGCCCGACGTAGGCGCGTACCGGCATGTGCAGGGTGAAGCCGCTGGGCCGCCCGGTCGCGGTGTCGGTGAAGGAGTAGCAGGTCAGCGCGCGGCGGGTGGGGCTCCCGTGCTCCTCGACACCGGCGATGGCGTCGAAGAACTCCGCTGCCTGGTCCCGGCCTTCGGCGGGTGCCAGCCGGGAGTAGCGGCCGGCCTGCTCGGCGGTGAGGCGGTCGTGGGTGCAGTACACCTTCACCCGCGGCGCCGCCCACTCGCCGAGGTCGAGGGCGAGGAAGGGGTGGTCGTCGGCCGGCGGGAGCGCGTCGAACGCCTGGTGGTGGCCGAGGCGCCGGAGTGCCTCGCGGAGGGTGGCGGCGCGGCGGTCCGGGCCGTTGGCGGCCGGGTTGAGGTAGACCTTCACCCCGGGGACGCCGCCGGGCCGCAGTTCCAACGCGCACCACAGGGCGAACGGACCGGCGGGGTGGTCGGGGAGGAACAGGTCTTCCAGCAGGTCGAGTTGGGCGGTGGAGAAGTCCCAGCGCTCGGCCATCGCGCGGATCGCCCGCAGCCCGGTCCGGCCGTTCTCCGCCAAGTCGCCGCTCTCGCAGCCGGGTTCGACCAGCACGCGCAGCGCGGGAGTGGCGCCGGGCAGGAAGGCGAGCGAGTACTCGACCGGGGTGTGGTCGTCGGAAAGCAGGGTAGGCGCCGACGGCGGGAGTGCCAACGACCGTGTCGCGGCGGGTCCGAGGCTCGCGGCCAGGACCTGGACGTAGGTTTCGGTGTCCGTGCGGTCCAGCTGCGCGATGTCGCACAGCCGGGCGAGCTGGTCGGTGACGAGACCGCCCAGCTGGGTCGGCTCCAGCCTGGCCAGGCTGGAGCCGACGGGGTCGCACATCGGGGCGCGCCCAGGGGTCACCATGCGCCGCCTCCCGTGCCCGTGTGCGCCGGGCGCACTTCTCGGCGGGCGAAAAGATACCCGCCCCGAGGGGCGGGTTCGGCGGGCGGAGCGGCACCCGGTGGGCAGGGCGGGTCGGACAGGCGGTCGGGCAGTCGATCGAGAGGGGAATAAATGTTCGACAGATCCGAATAACCGCCGAGCGAGCGGGGTACCACTAAGCCAGCAGGTCGCGACGGGGCGGGCGGATCGGCGGCAGCAGGCACGGTAACAACTCCTTTAGTCCTGGCCAACGATTTTCGCCCAGGTGACTACCCCTCCGCTCCGGCGATCATGTGGGTTGCGGGCATATGCACACCGTGACCTGAATCACGCATGCCTTTCGGCCAGCAATATGGCGGGTTCACACCTTCCACCACGCCAGGAAGGAGCTCCACAGCCCCTTCTGCGGCTTGCCCTGCTGCGCCTGACCCGCGGCCGCGGCCGCCGGCCTGGCCTGCGCCGCGGACCGCGACTCCCTCGGCGTGACCGGGTCGAACCGGGCCGGCAGCGTGGCCAGCGCGCGGTTGAACGGACCGGGACGCCAGGTCAGGCTGTCCACCGGCACCGCCAGCTCGATGTCCGGCAGCTCGTTGAGCAGGTTCTCGATGGCCGCGATCGTGATCAGCTGCGCCGGGTCCTTGGCCGGGCAGCCGTGCGGGCCGGTGCTCCACGCCAGGTGGGCGCGCTTGCTCAGCAGCTGGCGCGAACCGGACAGCGCCGGGTCGGTGTTGGCCGCCGCGAAGCTCACCAGCACCAGTTCACCCGCGTCGATCCGGCGCCCGGCGAACTCGATGTCGGCCACCGGGTAGTGGGGCGCGTAGTTGGACATCGGCGGGTTGTTCCACAGCACCTCGTCGATCGCGTCCTCGACCAGCAGCCCGCCGTCGGAGTAGCGGTCGTCGGAGAGGATCAGGCACAGGCTGTTGCCGATGAGGTTGCGCAGCGGCTCCACGCCCGAGCCCAGCAGCAGGATGAGCTGGTGGACCATCTCCTCGTCGCTGAGCTTCGCCGGGTGCTGCATCAGCCAGGAGGTGATGTCCTCGCCCGGCTGCGCCCGCCGCAGGGCGACCAACTCGGAGACGGACTGGACCAGCACCTCGTTGGCCTTCTCGGCGTTGACGCCGTCGAAGATGCCGGTGATGCCGAAGATGACCCGGTCGCCGATGTCCGCGGGGCAGCCGAACAGCTCGCTGAAGAAGAGGATCGGGACCATCTTGGCGTAGTCGTTGAGCAGGTCGACCGCGCCGCGGGTGCTGAACTGGCCGACCAGGTAGCGGGAGACGCGGTCCACGTTCCGCTTCAGCTGGTGGCTGTCGACCCTGGCTATCGTGTCGGTGACCGCCTGGCGCAGCCGCAGGTGGTCGGCGCCGTCGGTGAACATGCAGTTCGGCCGGTAGGCGAGCAGCGGCACCACGGGGCTGTTCGGGGGGACCTTGCCCTCGTTGAAGGCCCGCCAGCGGCGCGAGTCCTTGCGGAAGGTGTCGGGGTCCTGGAGGAGTTGCAGCGCGGCCGAGTAGTCGGTGACGAGCGTGGCGTCCACGCCCGGCGCCAGCTCGACCGGCGCGGTCGGACCGAAGTTCCGCATCCAGGCGTAGTACGAGTCCGGGTCCGCCTGGAACTCGGGTCCGTACAGGGGCACTCGGCCGTGGGCGGGGCAGCCGGGCGGCGGAGAGGGGAAGCCTTGGTCGGTACTCACGTCGTGCTCCTAGTGGTACGCGTCTGGAGATACCGGACCAGGGCGATCAATGCGTCGGCGGATGACTTCTGGTCGCGGGCATCACAGGTGACGATGGGGGTTTCTGGCAGGAGGTCGAGCGCGTCGCGCAGTTCGTCGTCGGGACGCATCGGCGTGTTGTCGAAGTGGTTGACGGAAATCGCGTAGGGCAGTCCGTACTGTTCCACCAGGTCGATAACAGGGAAAGACTCCTTCAGGCGTTCCGGGTCGACCAGGATCAGCGCGCCGAGCGCGCCGCGGGTCATGTCCTCCCACACCTGGACGAAGCGTTCCTGCCCCGGGGTGCCGAAGAGGTAGAGCACCAGGTGCTCGCTCAGCGTGATACGGCCGAAGTCCATCGCCACCGTGGTCGTGGTCTTCCCCCGCACCCCCTTGAGGTCGTCGACCAAGGCCCCCGCCTGGGTCATCCGCTCCTCGGTGCGCAGCGGGGGAATCTCGGACATGGTGCCGATGAACGTCGTCTTTCCGACCGCGAAGTGCCCCACGACCAGGATCTTGGCCGCGGTCTTCACTGCTCCGTCGAGATAGACGCCATCAGCCGAATCGGGCCTGGAGCCCATTCAGCACCTCCTGCAGGAGCGATACGTCGGCGAGTTGGGCCCGAGGCACCGGCGGCCGTACGACGAGGTAGCCCTCCGACGCGAGGTCGGACAGCAGCACCTTGACGATGCCGATCGGGAGCTTCATGTGCCCGGCTATCTCGGCCACCGAGAGCATTCCGCCGCCGCACAGGTCGAGGACGCTGTGCTTCTCCGGGTCGAGATGGACGGGGCGCGGCTGGTCGGACGCGGTGACGAGCGTGATCAGGTTGAACTTGTCGTCGGCCGGCAGCCCGCGCCCGTTGGTGATGACATACGGACGCACTAAATCCGTGGACTGCGCCAACGGCTCTTCCGCATGGTTCATACCTGGGTACTCGTGTTTTCGCGAGGCGGCGCGGTCAGGACCTTGCCGAGTTGGCCGACGAGCTGCTGCATCCGGAAGGTGATCGACGCCATGTCGACGTCCGGCGCGGAGGAGACGGCGAGGTAGGCACCCGCGCCGGCGGAGATGAGGAAGACCCAGCCGCCGTCGAACTCCACCAGCGTCTGCCGCCAGGTCATCTGCCCGTCGCCGGCGAAGGCGCCCATCGTCCGGCTCAGCGACTGGATGCCGCTCATCGCCGCGGCAACGGTGTCGGCCTCGTCCTTGCGGACGTGCTGCGAGCGGGCCATCAGCAGCCCGTCCGCGGAGATCAGGACGGCGTGGCGTGCCCCGGGGACCTCCAGGGCACTCTCAAGCATCCATGACAGGTCGTTGTTCACTGCGATTCATGCCCTTCCCTGTTTGCGGAGCGCCCGGACTGAGTACCGAGCTGGAAGGCGCCCATGATCGAAGCGGCTTCCTCGTTGGTCCGGGTGGGAGGCGCGGCGGGGGCGTCCACACTCGGCACGATGGAGATGGAGCCCTTGCGGCTCCTTCTCGGCAGGCCGCCGGGCGTCGACGTGGCGGAACGCTCCACCGGTGCGCCGGGTCCGGCAACCACCCCGCCCGGTGCAGGTGCAGATACAGGTGCTTGTGCGGGCACGGAGGTGCGGGAGGCGGGGGGCTCTTTCGGCTCGGGCATGTTCGTCAGAAGCTCCTCGGGAAGAAGCACCACCGCACGTACGCCGCCATAGGGGGAGGAGGAGTCGACGGACACGTTGAAGCCGTACCGCTGGGCGAGCACGCCGATCACCGCGAAGCCGAACTGCGGCGGGTTGCCCAGACCGGCGATACCGGTCTGGCCCTGGCCCGACAGCAGCTGGTCGGCGCGCGCCTTCTCCTCCTCGTTCATACCGACACCGGCATCGTCGATGATGATGCAGACACCCTTGGGCACAGTGCGCGTGGTGATGTCGATCGGGGTGTCGGGGGCCGAGTAACTGGTCGCGTTGTCCAGCAGTTCGGCCAGGGCCAGCGCCACCGGCTCGACCGCACGGCCGGTCAGGGCGAAGTTGGTCTGCGAACGGATCTCCACCCGCGTGTAGTGCCGGATGCGGCCCTTGGCGCTGCGCACCACGTCGTAGACCGAGGCGGCGACCCGCTGCCGGCCGAGCCATCCGTCGCAGAGCACGGCGATGGACTGGGCGCGCCGGCCGAACTGCGAGTTCATGTGGTCGATCTCCAGGAGGTCCTGGAGGACGTGGTGCTCGCCGAACTTCTCCTGGGCCTTGGAGATGCTGACCTGCTGCTCGTTGGCCAGGCCCTGGAGCGTCCGCATGGAGGACTTCAGCGCGCTCTTGGTGGCCTCCTCGGCGCGGACCCGGGCCTCCCGCACCGACTCGGAGTAGCCGCCCTCGAGTTCCGCGTAGCGGTTCTCCAACTCGGCCTTCTCGGCCCGCAGTCTGGCTCGGGCCCGGCGGCCGCGGATGATGACGGTCGCGGCGGACGGGGCGCCGACGATCAGAGCCCAGAGCGCTGGATCCTGTATGTAATGCGTCATGAGACTCTCTTCAAGCGACTAGACGACCACCAGGGACGGAAAGGGGCTGCGTCTTGGCGTCCGGGAGTACTGATGTGCGCGGGCGCCCGGTCGGTACCCGCGCGACCCGGGGCGTCGCACGCGCCTTGCCGGCGGCAGCGCAGATGCGTCGGCACCACGAGGATCGCCCTTATGCCCGACTGCGGCATGGTGCTCCTCGGTGTGGTGGACCCTCTCGAACCGATCGCCGTCTGTCCTGCACGCTCATTGGCTAGCCTGGCAAGCGGGGCGATCGTACCACCATGATCAGACACGGGGACGGCAAGTGCCGCTGGTACGTGAAATTCTGACGTCACGTCAGTACAATGCGCCGCCGCGATTGCGGCCAATGGCCCGGCGGGTCCGCCGCTTTGCCCGGATGCGTGCCCCGTGGGGCGCGGCGGACGGGCGTGACGAAAGGTGCGCGAGGGCCCAAGTGCCCCGCCCGCTCACACGTTTGTGAACGTATGGAGAAGATCGTGGCCCGGCCGCCTGGAAGGGCGACCGGGCCACGGGGCTCGTCGAGCGGGGCGCCGGGATCGGGCGCCCCGGTACGGCTCAGACGTTGACGCCGAAGTCCGAGGCGATACCGGCCAGACCGGACGCGTAGCCCTGGCCGATGGCGCGGAACTTCCACTCGGTGCCGTGCCGGTACAGCTCGCCGAAGACCATCGCGGTCTCGGTGGAGGCGTCCTCGGTCAGGTCGTAGCGGGCCAGCTCGCGGCCGTCGGCCTGGTTGACGATCCGGATGAAGGCGTTGCGGACCTGGCCGAAGCTCTGGCCGCGGCCCTCGGCCTCGTAGATGGAGACCGGGAAGACGATCTTCTCCACCTGGGGCGCCACGCCGGCGAGGTTCACCTTGATCTGCTCGTCGTCGCCGTCGCCGCCGCCGGTGAGGTTGTCACCGCTGTGCTCCACCGAGCGGTCCGGGCTGGCCAGGTTGTTGAAGAAGACGAAGTGCTGGTCCGACAGCACCTTCCCGGCGCCGTCGCACAGCAGCGCCGAGGCGTCCAGGTCGTAGTCGGCACCGGTGGTGGTGCGCACGTCCCAGCCCAGCCCGACCGTGACCGCGGTCAGCCCGGGCGCCTCCTTGCTCAGCGAGACGTTGCCGCCCTTGGAAAGAGTCACGCCCACGAACTACCTCCGGTTGTCCTCGTGGCTTCAGCGTTCGGTCACCTGCCGTTCCCGACGCCGCGGGGGTGCGGCACGGTTCCCGGCGGGCGTGCGGGCCAAAAGCCCCACGCCGCCGGGTGACCGGCCTCACTCGTCGGAGTCCTTCTTCGACGGGGAGGCCGCGTAGGCCTGCCCCGGCGTCATCGCGACCCCGTTGATCTCGACGGTCTTGTAGGTGCTGACCTGGGCGCAGGAGTTGGACTTGTCCGCGGTCTCCGCGTGCGCGTTGCTCAGTGCCTGCTTGGTGTCGCTGGACGAGGCGGTGCCGCCGGGGAAGCTGGTGCCGCTGGGCCAGTCGGAGCCGATCACCAGCGTCAGCCCGGCGGCCGTGCCCTGCTTGACGTGCGAGGACGGCAGCGACAGGGCCTTGGCCACGGTCTGTGCCTCGTCCTTCGCGCCGGGGCCGTAGGTCAGCGTCGTGGTGGCGGTGGCGTCGGCGTTGCCGGTGCTGGTGGCCGGGTTGAAGCCCTGGTTGATCAGCGCGTCGGCGATGTCGCCGGCCCGCCCGCCGACGGTCGTGCCGTTCTCCACCGAGACCGTGACCTGGGCGGCCGGCACGGTGGCGGTCGGGCTCGCGGTCGCCGAGGCGGCCTTGGACTTCTTGCCGCTCGACGTGGTCAGCGACGTGTCGTTGGCGATGGTGGAGAAGAGCGTCTGGGCGCCGTCGCCCACCACGACCCGGTTGGCGTTGGTCGGGTCGGCCGCGGTCTGCATCGTGGTGAAGGTGATCCGCTTGGTGGGCACCTTGTTGATGTCGTCGGCCAGGCCGATCAGCTTCTTGATGGTGCCGAGCCCGTCGTCCACGGTCAGCGCCTTGGTGGCGGCGTTGGCCAGCTTGTAGACGGACGCCGGGTTGGTCAGGGTGCCGGCGCTCTTGAACTTGCGGATCAGCGAGCTGAGGAAGGTGTGCTGGGCGTAGGTGCGCCCGAGGTCGCTGCCGTCGCCGAAGCCGTGCCGGGAGCGCAGGAACTCCAGCGCGCCGACGCCCTTGAGGGTGTGGCTGCCCTTGGAGAGCTTCAGGTGGGAGTAGGTGTCGTAGACGTCGCCGCTCACGCAGACCTGCACCCCGCCGACCGCGTCGGACATGCTGACCACGCCGGAGAAGTCGACCTGGATGAAGTGGTCGATCGGGATGTTCGTGAGCTTGTGCACCGTGGCCACCTGGCACGCCTGCCCGTACGCCAGCGCGCTGTTGATCATGCCGTAGTAGCCGCTGGTCTTGGTCCCGGTCTTCGGGTTGGTGCAGGCCGGCACGTTGACCATGGTGTCGCGGGGGATGCTCATCACGGTGGCGTTGGAGCGGTCGGCGGAGATGTGCAGCACCATCTCGACGTCGGCGTTCTCCCCGGACTGCACGCCGGTGGTGGCGCAGCCGCCGCCCAGCTTGCAGTCCTCGGTGGAGGTACGGCCGTCGCTGCCCATCACCAGGATGTTGATCGGGGTGCGGCCGAAGGCGTCCGCCTTCTCGGTGCCGGCGGCGTCCTTCCCGACCCCGTCGGTGAGCGAGACGCTGGTGATGTTGCCGTTGAGGTGCTGGTAGAGCCACCAGCCGCCGCCCGCGGTGAGGACCACCAGCAGCGCCGCGCCGATCGCGATACCGCGCAGCACGCGCCGCTTGCGGGTGGGGCGCCTGGCTCGGCTGCCGCCCTTGCGCCGGGACCCGCCGCCCTTGCCGCGCGCGGCGGCCCGGGCCGCGGCCCGCCCGCCGGTCGGCGGGGCGTTGCCGTCCGGGGCGGCCCCGGCGGCGTGGCCGCCGGATATCCGGCCGTCGCCCGCCTCGACGCTGTCGCCGCGGGCGCGGGCCCGGCGGCCGCCGGGCACCGCGTCCTGGGCGCGGCCGGCGTCACGGCTGTCGTGGGCCCCGCTGCGCGGCCCCGGCGGCTCCGGCCCGCGGCCGTGCCTGACCCGGCCCTCCGGCGGGCCTCCGGCCGGCCTGCCCCAGGGGTCACTCATCTCCCACTCCCTTGTCCGAGCAGCCCTCTTGAGGCCCGCGGCCGGTTACGTTGGGTGAAGCGACGGTTTCACTCCGTTTCGCACTTGCGCAATGCGGCAAGAATAGGCCATGCCACTGTGCGGACCGGAGGAATGCGGGCGGGATCACGATGCGGGCGACCTGCGGTACCGGCGTCCCGGCGGTCCTTCCGTCCCCCGTTCCGCCACGTCATCTGCACGTTCTCCGTCCATTTTCCCGACGGTGTGCGCGATCACCATGGTTCCCGAGTTACGCAAGCTCTAAAGTGTTCGCCATGCGAGCGACGGTGACGCGAAGCAGGAGGGCGCCGGTGGCCTGGGAGACGGCCGAACTGGAAGGCGGACCCGCGGACGGCACACGGGTACGGGTGGCCGGACGCCCCAGGGTGCTCCAGGTGTCCGTGGCCTGCCCGGTGGAGGAGGGCGCGACCGGGGTGAACGTGGCCGCCGTGTCGGTCTACCGCCGCAGGAACGGCCCGGAGCCGCTGCGCTACGGCTGGGACGGCGCGAGCCCCTGAGGCCGGCCCGTACCAGCCCGCACCGGCCTCCGTACCGGCCCGTACAAACGGTCGAACCCGCGACGCGCGTACCCCGCCCGGTGGCGGCGACCTGCCACGACCGGGGCCCGGCCCGACACCACCGGGTGACAGCGGGCGAAGACGCCCCTCCCGCGCCACAAGGATTGCTAGGTTGCGCAATCGAAAGCGGGGCAACCCCTGGGGAAACCGGCGTATCGCCAGATCCGGGGTACCCGGCGGCGCAGGGTCGGAGAGGGAGTACATGCCGGGTCGTCACAGCGGAGTTCCGGAAGGCCGCACCGAAGGCCGTCCCGGCAGGCCCACCGGCCGGGGCACCGGCAGAGCCGCCGGCCGGGTCGGCGGCCGGGTCGGCGGCGGCCGCGGCGCGGGCCCGGCCGCGACGGACGGGCCGCGGCGCCGCCGCAGCCGCCGGGGGCTGGTCGCCGCGAGCATCGCCTCCGCGCTGGTGCTGCTCGCCTCCGGATGCGGCTGGATCGCCCTGCACACGAGCCGGCCGCGCACCTTCACCGCCGACGGCATCAGCGGCAAGCGGCCCGCCTCGGGCGACGGCCAGAACATCCTGCTGATCGGCTCGGACTCGCGGGCGGGCGGCAACCGCGCGCTGGGCGGCGGCAGCGGCGGCGTCGGCCGCTCCGACACCACCTTGCTGCTGCACGTCTACTCCGACCAGCGGCACGCGGTGGGCGTCTCGATCCCGCGCGACGCGCTGGTCGACGTCCCGCCCTGCCTGCTGCCCGACGGCACCTGGTCCAAGCCGCAGCAGGACGTCATGTTCAACTCGGCCTTCGCCACCGGGCTGACCGCGACCGGCAACCCGGCGTGCACGCAGAACACCGTCGAGCAGCTGACCGGGCTGCGGGTGGACCACACCGTCGTGGTGGACTTCGCCGGCTTCGCGGCCATGACCGCCGCGGTCGGCGGCGTCCAGGTCTGCCTGCCGCAGGACGTCTACCAGCAGGACCTCAGCCCCGGCCGGGCCACCCGCGGCGCACTCGTCTTCCACCAGGGCCTCCAGACTGTGTCGGGACAGCAGGCCCTGGACTACGTCCGCATCCGGCACGGCATCGGCGACGGCTCCGACATCGGCCGGATGAAGCGCCAGCAGGCGTTCCTGGCGAGCCTGTTCAAGAAGATCAAGGCCGAGGGCTTCGACCCGACCGTCCTGCTGCCGCTGGCGAACGCCGCCGTGCGCTCGCTGACCGTCGACCCCGGCCTCGGCTCCGCGCCCGCGCTGCTGAAGTTCGCGATGTCGCTGAAGAACATCGACCTGCGCAACGTCCGCTTCGTCACCGCCCCCTGGCGGTACGACGGCCCGCGCGTCGCCCTGGTCCAGCCCGCGGCCGACCGGCTGTGGACGGCACTGCGCGCCAACCGCCCGCTGCCGGCCGCCACTCCGGCACCCGGCGCCACGCCCACCGCGTCCGGCACCACGTCCGCCACCGCCACCGGCCGCCCGGGAGCCGGCATCGACGTCGCCGTGGACAACGCCACCACCGTCGCCGGGCTCGCCGCCCGCGCGGCCGGCGCGCTGACCGCCGACGGCTTCACCGTCACCCGCACCGGCAACGCGCCCGGCCAGGCGCCGACCACCACCGTCATCGAGTACGGCGCCGGGGAGCAGGCGCAAGCCGCCACCGTCGCCCGGCTCTTCCCCGGCGCCCAGGTGCAACCCGCCCCCGCCGCCGGCCTGTCCGGGGTGCGCGTCGTCCTCGGCCCGGACTACGCCGCCGCCACCGCGGCGTCGGCGCCGCCGGAGGACACCAGCCCGCCGCGCGCCGCGAGCGACAACCCCTGCTCCGACCTGTCCTACGGCGGCCCCTCCGGCGCCCCGGCCCCGGCGGCGACCACCGCGGCGACCACGCCATGAGCAGGACCGGCGGGCGGCGGGCGCCCGTTCGCTCCGGCGGCCGGGGCAGGGCACCTGCGTACCCTGGTTGCTGCACATCGCCGCGGTCTGGGAGGTTCACGTGACAAGGTCTGGCGGACAGCTGGGCGAGCCCTCGGCCGAGGTGCTGCAGAGCGTGGCCGCCTCCTTCGGTCTGCTCGCCTCCCCGATGCGGCTGCACATCGTCTGGATTCTGGCCCAGGGCGACTGCGACGTCACGGGCCTGGCCGAGAAGGTCGGCGCCACGCTCCCCGCCGTCAGCCAGCACCTGGCCAAGCTGAAGCTCGCCGGACTGGTGCACGCCCGCCGCGAAGGACGCCGCCAGGTCTACCTGGTGGACGACCCGGACGTGGTGACGGTGGTGCGGCTGATGCTCGGCCAGCTCGCCGACCGCACCACCCCGGCGCGGGGCGGCATCCGTGGCCTGGGCGCCTGACCGGCCCACCGGCCACGCCCGCCCGCCGACCGCCCGCGTCCCCACCGCCCGGCGGCCGGACGGCCGCGCCGACCCCACCGCGCTGGAGGCGCTGCGCGACCTGGCGAGCGGCCCGCGCGGACTGACCGAGGCCGAGGCCGAGGAACGCCTCGCCCGCCACGGCGAGAACACCATTCCCGGCCGCCGCCCCGCCTCCTGGCCCCGCCGCTACGCCCGCGCCCTGCGCGACCCCTTCACCGCGGTGCTGCTGGTCCTCGGCCTGGTCTCCGCGCTGGTCTCGGCCTGGGGCACCGCCTGCGTGATCACCGTACTGGTGCTGGTCAGCAGCGCGTTGCGGTCCCGCACGGAGTACCAGGCCGACCGGTCCGCGGACGGGCTGCGGCACCTGGTCGCCGCGACCGCGACCGTACGGCGCCGGGCCGGCCCGGCCGCTGCGCCGCGCTTCCGCGAGATCCCGGTCGAACTACTGGTGCCCGGCGACGTCATCCGGCTGGGGCCCGGCGACGTGGTCCCGGCCGACGTGCGGCTGCTGCGCGCCCAGAACCTGGCGCTGCACCAGGCCCCGCTCACCGGCGAGTCGGTGCCCGTGCCCAAGCGGCCCGACGACAGCCCGCCGCAGACCGCCGGGCCGTACCAGCGCGCGCACCTGTGCTTCCAGGGCAGCAGCGTGGCCTCGGGCAGCGGCACCGCGCTGGTCACCGCGACCGGTGCGCACACCCGGTTCGCCCGCGCCTACCCCGCGCCCGGCCGGCGCCGGGAGTCCGCGTTCGACCGCGCGGTCAACGGCATCTCCTGGATGCTCGTCCGGTTCATGCTGCTCATCCCGCCGCTGGTGCTGCTGGCCGACGCCGCGGTGCGCGGACGGGGCCTGGAGACCCTGCCGTTCGCGGTGGCGGTCGCGGTCGGGCTGACCCCGGAGATGCTGCCCGTGGTGGTCACCACGGTGCTCGCCCGCAAGGCCGCCGCGCTCGCCCGCGAGCACGGCGTCATCGTGCGCTGGCTGCCCGCACTGCACAACATCGGCGCGATCGACGTGCTGTGCACCGACAAGACCGGCACCCTCACCTGCGACCGGCCGGTGTACGACACCGCCCTGGACGCGTACGGCCGCCCGGACCCGGACGTCCTGCACTGGGCGGCCGTCAACAGCCTGTGGACACTCCAACTCGCCGACCTGCCGGCCCCGGACGCGCTCGACGAGGCCGTCCTCGACGCCGCCGCCCCGTACGCCGCCCACCACGCCTGCGACGGGGTGGCCGCGCTGCCCTTCGACCCGGTGCGCCGGCTCGCCACCGCGGTCGTACGGCGCGCCGGCCACCGCGACCGGCACACGCTGGTCGTCAAGGGCTCGGTGGAAGAGGTGCTGGCGCGCTGTACGCGGCTGCGGGCCGGGGGCGCCCCGGAGGTGGAGCCGTCCGCGCCCGAACTGCCGCTGCCCGACGCTCCGTCGGCGCATCCGGCCCCGCCCGAACCGCCCGCGCCCGGCACCCCGTACCTGGCCGCCGTACCCGGCGCCGTACCCGCGGCGCTGCCCGCGACCGGCGCCGAGCTCGACCTCGACGCCGCCGGGCGGGAACGCCTGCTCGCGCTCGCCGCCGCGCTGTCCGCCCAGGGGCTGCGGCTGCTCGCGGTCGCCCTCGCCGAACGCCCGGCCCGTACCGGCGCCTACGGCCCCGCCGACGAACAGGGCCTGGCCTTCGCCGGGTTCGTGGTGCTGCGCGACGCCCCCGCCGACACCGCCGCCGACGCGCTCACGGCGCTCGCCGGGCGCGGCGTCGCGGTCAAGGTGCTCACCGGCGACCACCCCGGCACCGCCGCCCGCGTCTGCCGCGACCTGGGGCTGGCGCCCGGCCGGGTGCTCACCGGCGACCGTATCGACGCCATGGACGACGCCGCCCTGGCCCGGCGCGCCGAACACACCGCGGTCTTCGCCCGCTGCACCCCGCAGCACAAGGTGCGGGTGGTGCGCGCGCTGCGCGCGGCCGGCCACACCACGGGGTTCCTCGGCGACGGCGTCAACGACCTGCCCGCACTGCACGCCGCCGACGTCGGGATCTGCCCGCGCGACGCGGTGGACGTCACCCGCGAGGCGGCCGATGTGGTGCTGGCCGCGAAGGACCTCACCGCGATCGACCACGCCGTCACCGCCGGCCGGCACGCCACCGGCACCATCGCCACCTACCTGCGCATCGCGCTGTCCTCCAACCTCGGCAACGTGATCGCGATGCTCGCCGCCGGAGTGCTGCTGCCCTTCCTGCCGATGCTCCCGGCCCAGGTGCTGCTGCAGAACCTCTGCTTCGACGCGGCCCAACTCGCCCTCGCCCACGACCAGCCCGGGCCGGCCGCGCTGCGCCGCCCCACCCCGCTGCGCACCCGCGACTTCCTGCGCTTCATCACCGCCTTCGGCCTGGTCAACGCCGCCGCGGACCTGGCCACCTTCGCCGCGCTGGCGCTGCTCGTGCCCGACTCGGTCCACGCTTCCGGCCAATCCGCCTTCCACTCCGGCTGGTTCACCGAGAACCTCATCACCCAGGCGCTGGTGATGGTGCTGCTGCGCGGCGGCAACCGGGCCCCGGCGCCGATCCGCACCGCCGCGGCCGCACTCGCGATGATCGGCCTGCTGCTCCCCCTGCCCCCGCTGGCGGGCGCGCTTGGCCTGACCACCCTCCCGCCGGCCTACTACCTGCTGCTCAGCGCGATCCTCGCCGTGTACGCGGCGGTGCTGCTCGCCACCAAGTCCCGGGCGGCCAGGCTGCGTTCGGACGGCGCCCGCCCCGCCGACGCGCGGCCGTAGCCCCCGGGCCCCGCCCGCTCCGGACCACCCCGCCCGTCCCTCCCGCACCGCGCCCTTCGCCAACCGCCGGGCGACCGGCGGCACTTGGACCGCCTCCCGGCCGAAGTCCCGGTCCGCGGAACGGTCGGTGCCCCGGTCCGCGTCCCGCTCCCCGCTCCGTCGGGCCTGCGCACAGGGTGTTGACAACGTTGCCACAGCCACTGAGACTACCCGCGATGTCAACGTTGTCATCAGCTTGGACCCGCTCCGCCCGCGGCGGGTCGGGCGCCCGTGCCGGAAGCAGTTCCGCGAACGTGAGGAGCCCGACCATGGCGGTGCCCGCAGCCCGTTCCCGAACCCGCCGGCGTACTGCTCTCGGCAGGCTCGCCGCACGCCGGGGTCCGTACGTCCGCAGCGGCGCCGCCGCCCCGCACACGCCCACCGGATACACGCTGATCAGCGGCTCGACCGCCGGCACCGACGACGGCACCCACCCCAGCGTCGTCCACCACCGCAGCGACCGGGCGTTCACCGCCCCCGATGCGACGACCCTCTCCGAGGCCGAGTTCCTGGGGAGTTGACGCCGCGGGTCCGCGCCCGTACTCCCCCGCCCAGCCCGCCGCACCGCACTTCACCGCACCGCACCGCACCGCCTGGAGCCGTCCATGCCCGCAGCACCCGAGCACAGCCCGAGACCGTCCCGCCGCGCCTTCCTCCGCACGAACGCGACACTGCTCGCCGGGTTCGCCCTGTCCGCGGCCCTGCCGGAAGCGGCCCACGCGGCCGGCGCCGACACCGGAGCGACCGGCCACGCCGGCACCGGCGGCAGCACCGGCACCGACCTCGCGCGCTACCGCCCGGTGGCGGCGTCCTCCACCGACTGGGCCCCCACCCCCGCCTCGTTCGCCGTGGACGGCCTCGCCGAGACCGGGGTCCGCGGCTCGGGCTGGCGCGCCTCCGCCGACGCCGCCGCGGGCACCCCGCAGTGGATCAGCGTGGACCTCCAGGCGCCGTGCGCGATCGACTCCGTGGTGCTCGTGTTCGAGGCGGACCGCGACGACCCCGGCTTCACCCCGGACCCGGGCATCAACCCCTTCCTGCACACCACCGGCTTCGAGGCGCTGTCGAGCTGCGCGGTCGCCTTCACGCTCGACGTGTCCGACGACGGCGCCTCCTGGCGCACCGTATACCGCACGTCGAACGGCACCGGCGGGCGCAGTGAGGTCACGCTGCCGAAGCCGGTGACGGCCCGCTGGGTCCGGATGACCTCGACCGAGCAGGCGAACGGCAACCCGGTCGGCCTCAACGGCTTCGAGGTGTACGGGCGGTGCGACGTCCCGCGCCCCGCCGCGACCGGCTGGACCGACTGGGGCCGGCACACCGCGCCGGCCCCGCCGCTGGAGGTCGCCGCCGACGGCACGGTGCCGCTGGCGTCCGGGTGGACCCTGACCATGGACGACTGGGCGGGCTCGGCGGACGGCGCGGTGCTGTCCGCCCACGGGGTGGACGTGAGCCGGTGGCTGCCCGCCGTCGTGCCCGGCACCGTGCACGCGTCGCTGGTCGCGGCCGGCCACCTGCCGGAGCCGACGGTCGGCTTCAACAACATGCGGGCCCCGGAGGCGCTGTCCCGGCACGACTGGTGGTACCGCAGGGCGTTCCGGCTGCCCGCAGGACTGGCGACGGGCCACGGCCGCCGGGTGTGGCTGGAGTTCGAGGGCGTCAACCACGCCGGCGAGGTGTGGCTGAACGGCCGCAAAGCGGGCGAGGTGACGTACCCGGTGGCGCGCGCCGCCCTCGACGTGACCGGTCTGCTCGGCGGCGGCGAGCAGGTGCTCGCGGTGCGCGTCGCGCCGATGCCGCACCCGGGCAACCCCGGCGACAAGGGCCCCTCCGGCGTCTCGACCCTCAACTCCGTCGCCCCGCAGGCGGACTCGCCGACGTACCTGTCGATCAGCGGCTGGGACTGGATGCCCGCGGTACGCGACCGGGCGGCGGGCATCTGGAACCACGTGCGGCTGCGCACCACCGGCGACGTGGTGCTCGGCGACCCGCGGGTGGACACGGTGCTGCCGGCGCTGCCCGCGACCGACACCGCCGAGGTGACCGTGGTCGTCCCGGTCCGCAACGCGGGCAGCACCGCCCGGACCGCCACCGTGACCGCGACCCTGCACGGCGCGCGGGTCAGCGGCAGCGTCGAGCTCGCGGCCGGCGAAAGCCGCGAGATCACCTTCTCCCCCGCCGACCACCCCCAACTCGTCATCGACCAGCCGCGGTTGTGGTGGCCGAACGGCTACGGCGAGGCCACCCTGCACGACCTGGTGCTGACCGCCGCCACCGCCGGCCGCACCTCCGACCGCCGCACCGTCCAGGTGGGCCTGCGCCAGTTCGGCTACCACAGCGAACAGCCCATCGTGATCGGCTCCGACGGCCACTCGGCGCCGCAGACCGTCGACCTGCCCGCACAGCACGCCCGTTACGTACGCATCCAGTGCGGCAAGCGCGCCACCGGCTTCGGCGCCTCCATGTGGACGCTGTCGGTGCGCGACAGCTCCGACCCGGACACCGACCTCGCCCTGCGCAAGACCGCCACGGCCTCCTCCAGCGACAATGCCGACGACCTGCCCGGCAACGCCGTCGACGGCGACAACTCCACCCGCTGGTCCTCCGGTTACTCCGACGACCAGTGGATTCAGGTCGACCTCGGCGCGGCCACCGCCTTCGACCAGGTGGTCGTCACCTGGGAGACCGCCTACGCGCTCACCTTCACCGTGCAGGTCTCCGACGACGGCGCCACCTGGACCGACGTGCAGTCCGTCCGCAACACCGGCACCCAGTTGCAGATCTCCGCCAACGGCGTGCGCGTGCTGTGCCGCGGCGGCAACTGGGGCTTCGACGAACTGCTGCGCCGGGCCCTGCCGCACCGGATCGACGACGCGGTCGGCATGCACCGCGACATGAACTTCACGATGATCCGCAACTGGATCGGCTCCAGCAACCGCGAGGAGTTCTTCGCCGCCTGCGACCGCAACGGCATCCTGGTCTGGAACGACTTCTGGGAGGGCGACGCGATCTTCCCGCCGGACGGCTCGGTGCCGGTGTTCCTCGACATCGCCGCCGACACGGTGCTGCGCTACCGCCACCACCCGTGCCTGGCGGTCTGGTGCGCCACCAACGAGAGCGACCCGCCCGCCGCGGTCGACACCGGACTGCGCGACGCGGTCGCCTCGCTGCACCCCGGCATCCTCTACCAGGGCAACTCCGCCGGCGGCATCGTCACCGGCCACGGCCCCTACTCCTGGATCGACCCGGCGGCGTACTTCTCCGGCGACACCTACTCCATCGGCAGCTACGGCTTCCACTCCGAGATCGGCATCCCCACGGTGCCGATCGCCGAGAGCATGCGCCGCCTGGCCGCCGACCAGCCGTCCTGGCCGATCGGCGACGTCTGGTACCACCACGACTGGTGCACCCGCGGCGGCCAGAACCCCGACACCTACCGCGCCGCGATCGACGACCGGTTCGGCGCCTCCGACACCCTCGACGACTTCTGCGCCCGCGCCCAGTTCGTCAACTACGAGAGCATGCGCGCGATCTTCGAGGCGTACAACGCGCACATGTGGGACGACGCCTCCGGGGTGCTGCTGTGGATGTCCCACCCGGCGCACCACAGCACCGTCTGGCAGACCTACGACTACGACCTCGACGTCAACGGCAGCTACTACGGCGCCCGCAAGGGGTGCGAGCCGCTGCACGTCCAGGCCAGCCTGGCCGACTGGCAGGTGCACGCGGTCAACCAGACCGCCGCGGACCTGACCGGCGCGAGGGTCGAGGCGCGGCTGGTGGACCTGCACGGCACCGCGCTGGCGGCGCCGCGGCAGCAGGTGCTGGACGTGCCCGCGTCCTCGGCAGCGCCCGCGTTCACCGTGCCCTTCGGCGCCGCCCTGCCCGCCGCGCACCTGCTGCGCCTGACCCTCACCGACCGGCACGGCACCCGCGTCTCCGACAACACCTACCTGCGCTACCGCGCGCCCGGCGACGTCAAGGCGCTGGGCGGCCTCGCACCCGCGAAGCTGCACACCGCGGTCCGCCGCCGGGGCCGCGACGAGGCGGCGCTGACCGTCCGCAACGACGGGGCCGGGGTCGCCGCGCTGCTGCGCCTCGGTGTGCGCGACGCCCACCGCGACACCCGGGTGCTGCCGGCCCGCTACAGCGACAACTACCTGTGGCTGCTGCCCGGTGAGAGCCGCGAGGTCACCGTGTCCTGGCCGTCCCGGGCGCTGCCCTCGGGCGAGCCGCGCTTCACCGCGGAGGCGTTGAACATGCCGCTGCGGCGGCTGTGATCCGGCACGCCGGCGGGGGCGGTCACAGCGGCGGGGCGGTCAGGTGCGCGGCGGACCGGTACGCACCGGGGGTCTGGCCCATCGTGCGGGCGAACGTGTCGATGAACGCGCTGGTCGTGGCCCAGCCGCAGCGGCGCGCGGTGGCCGTCACCGACGCCCCCTCGGCGAGCTGGACCATGGCGTGGAAGACCCGGGTGTTGGTCCGCCACTGCGGGTAGGTCATGCCGAACTCGGTGCGGAACAGCCGGGTCAGGGTGCGCTCGCCGACCCCGACCCGGCGGGCCAACGCGCCCAGGGTGCAGGGCGTGCCCAGGTCGGCGACCACCAGCCGGCAGGCGTGGGCCAGCCGCGGGTCCCGGGCGGCCGGCAGGGCGAGCGGCCGGACGTGGGCGCGGCGCAGCCGGTCGCCGAGGACCGCCCGCAGCCGCCGCGCCTCGGGCTCGGGCAGGCCGGGTTCGGTGCAGGCGATGAGGAGTTCGCGCAACAGCCGGTCCACGGCCAGGATCGTCGGCCCGTCGACGCGCAGCGGCGGGTCGTCAGCGGGGAAGCCGACGGTGTGCACCGAGGTGCGGCCGTAAACGCGGTGCTCGTGCCAGATGTGCGCCGGACTCCACACCGCCCGGTCGCCGGAGGCCACCCACGCGCCGGCCTCGGTCCGCACCGCGAGCACCCCGGTGCTGACGTAGATGAGCTGGTGGTAGTCGTGCCGGTGCCGCCCGATGACCTCGCCGGGCGCGTGGTCATGGGCGTGGGTCGGGGGCAGGTCCGTCCCGGGCGGGCGGCGGTTGTGCGACACAAGTAGGCAGATTATGGGAAGTTTGCCAGCCGCGCGCATGACAGCGTGGACGCCATGGACACCACACGGGCGGGCGCGGCCCGCGGCGGCGATCCCGACCAGGAGGACGCCCCGGCAAGCCCCGTGCCCGCGCGCGTCATGGCGGCCGACGGCATACCGGGGCACGGCGCGCCGGCCGACGGCCGACCGGTGGGTGGTCCGTCCGCCGCCGCGGACGACGCGCCCGGCGCCCCGGACACGGCCGTGCGCGCCGCGCGACCGCCGGAGCCCGCGCCCGCGCCCCGCACCGGCGGCCTCTCCCGGCGGCTGCGCGCCGCCGCCGTCGACACCCGGCCGCTGGCCGTACCGGCCTTCCGGCGGGTGCTGATCGGGCAGGGCGCGTCACTGGTCGGCACGATGGTCACCGAGGTCGCCATCCCGGTGCAGATCTACGCGGTCTCGCACTCGTCGTTCTACGTCGGCCTGGCCGGGCTGGCCGGCTTCGTGCCGATCGTCGTCTTCGGCCTGTACGGCGGGGCCGTCGCGGACGCGGTGGACCGCCGCCTGCTGTGCCTGTGGTCGTCGCTGGCCACCTGGGCGGTGACGCTCGCACTGCTCGCGCAGACGCTGCTGGGCGCCCGCTCGGTGGGCCTGGTCCTCGCGCTGGTCGCCGTGCAGGGCGCCGGGTTCGCGGTCTCCTCCTCGACCCGCGGCGCGATCATCCCGCGCATCGTGCCGCCGGACCTGGTCCCCGCGGCGAACACGCTCAGCTTCACCGTCGGCAACGTCGGCCAGGTCGCCGGGCCGCTCGTGGCCGGGGTGCTGATCTCGCTCCCGCACGGCTTCGCCTACGCCTACGCCGCGGACGCCGTGCTGTTCACCATGTCGCTGTACGCGACGTTCCTGCTGCCGTCGATCAGGCCGGTCGCCGCGCGTGCCGGGTCGGGGCTGCGCGCGGTGCTCGACGGGCTGCGCTTCATCGGCGGCAACCCGGTGCTGCTGATGTCGTTCGGGGCGGACATCGCGGCGATGGCGCTGGCCATGCCGAGCGCGCTCTTCCCGCAGGCCGCCGCGTCCCGCTTCCACGGCGGTGTCGGCCTGCTGTACTCCGCGGTCGCGGTCGGCTCGCTGCTGGCCGGGCTGTGCAGCGGCTGGATCGGCCGGGTCCGGCGCCAGGGCGTCGCGCTCACCTTCGCCGTGGTCGGCTGGGCGACCGCGATCGCGCTGGCCGGCTTCGCCCGCGCGCTGTGGCTCGCCGTGCTGCTGCTGGTGCTGGCCGGGGCCGCCGACCTGGTCAGCGCCGTCTACCGGCAGACGATTCTGCAGACCTACGCGCCCGACGAGATGCGCGGCCGGATGCAGGGCGTCTTCACCGTCGTGGTCTCCGGCGGCCCCCGGCTCGGGGACCTGCGGGCCGGGGCGATGGCCGCGACCACCACGCTGACCGCCGCCTGGTCGGGCAGTGCCCTGCTGTGCGTGGTCCTCGTGGTGGCCGCGGCGCTCGCGGTGCGGCCGTTCTGGCACTACGACGCGCACGGCCCCGATGCGCAGGGCCTGCTGCCGTAGCGCCGTCGGCTCCCCGTGCCCGCTGCCGCAGCGCCCCTGGTCAGCCGGCGGCCGGGTCGACCTGGATGTCGATCGCGTTGTGCGCCGGGTCGGGCATCTGCCAGATCTTCAGCACCTTCACCTCGACGCCGTAGGCGGTGACGGTCTGGCCGGCCCGCACCACCTCGACCTTCGCCGGGCCCGAGGTGCCGCCGCCGTCGCGGATCATCAGGATCGCCCGGCCCGCGGCCGGCTTCCTGCCGTCGTTCTGGACGCCGAGACCCACGGTGCCGCCGTCGGAGCGCTTGGCGTAGCCGGTCGGGCGGGACGGGTTGCCCGACGCGACGACCTGGAGCCGCTGCACGTCCGCCGGGTGGGCGCCCAGCGGCGGCGGGGTGCGGTCGGCGTCGCCGGAGTGGTGCCCGGAGTGCATCACCACGGCCACCGCCGCCGCGCACACCACCACCAGCCCGCCGCCCGCCGCGAACAGCCGCCCCCTACTCGGCCGGTTCATCCGGCGCCCCCTCCGGCCAGCGGACGGTGAAGGTCACGTAGCCGTCCCGGGAGCCGGGGACCACCTCCACCAGGGTCAGCTCGTGCCGGCCGACCGGCACCACGTCGCCGGCTCGCACCTGCACCACGTCGCCGGTCAGGGCGCCGTCGTCCACCAGGTTGAGCCGGGCCCACGGGTCGGCGGGGTCGGCGCTGGTGCGCACGATGCCGACGACGAGGTCGCCGCGGCGGAACTGGGCGCGGCGCCCGAGACGGTAGACCGTGGACATCGGCTCACACTCCTGTCCGTGTGAACGACACTTCGTTCAGGTTGCGTCGGTACTCGTCCTCGGTCAGCGTGACCTCCTGGGGCATCTGCTTCGTGCCTTCGTACTGGCCCGAGCCCCAGGGGTTCAGCAGGGTGATCGTCGGCGGGTGGGCGTTCATGTCGACGCGCTCCACGGAGTACTCGTGGCCGGACACCAGCCGGTCGTCGTGGATGTCGTCGTCGCCCTTGGTGCCGATGGTGACCGCCTCGCCGTTGCTGATCTTGGTGTTGATGTCGGCGAAGGAGACGTCGCCGGGGCTGCTGCGGGTGGCGTCCTGGCCGGTCAGGTCGGACATGCCGACGTCGCCCCAGCCGCCGTCGATCTTTTTGTACCCGCCGGAGTACTGCGCGAACGCCTTCTCGTAGATCGCCACCCAGGTGGCGCCGCTGCGGGTGTCGGCGTAGACCGGGTTGCCGTGGGAGTCGACCGGCAGCTTGTTGTCGACGGTGACCTCGACCGGGGTCGGCGGCATCCCCGGCAGGACGCCCTTGCGGTAGAAGGTCACCGTGTAGGTGCCGTTGGGGTTCTGCCGGATGTGCTGCTGGGGCCAGCTCGGGTCGCGCTCGGTGATCGCTGCCAGCGAGGACAGGAACCAGCAGTCGCCGTCCTGGCCCTGGCGCAGGTCGTTCATCAGGTCGGGCCCGTCCGGGCCGAACAGCGGCCCGTCCACCGTCTTGTACGTCGCGCCGTCCACGGTGGTGTCGGGCTGCCATTTCAGGTTGGTCAGCACCGGCTCGATCTTCTCCAGCGTGGTCGGCCCGCACTCCGACTGGATCATGTTCGTCCACGCCGCCTTGACCGCGCCGTCGGAGTCGCCCGCGCCCCACCACGAAGAGCCCTCGCCCAGCTGGCCGTTGAGCTTCTTCAGCTGGCTCGGCGACATCCGCGACATCACCATGTCCAGCTCGGCGGGGGTCAGCTTCTTGAAGTCGTCGAGGACTTCCTTGGCGCCCTGCGCGGAGTTCGACCACAGGAAGCCGCCGGAGTCGCCGATGTGGTCGTCGAAGTACGCCAGCGCGTCCTTGACCTTCTGCTCGTCCGGCGGCGGTTCGTCGTCGAAGTACAGGCTCGGGTCGACCGTGTAGCCCTGCTTCTCCAGCGTCTGCAACGCGTCGAGCTGGGTGCAGCGCCGGTCGATCGACGCCGAGGTGCTGTCCAGCTCCGAGTGCAGCGAGGCGGGCAGCCCGGAGTAGAAGAGCGGGAACACCTGGACGAGCAGCGGCTCCAGCGCCTCGCTGGTGGTGGCCGGTTTGCCGTCCATCAGCCCTTGCACCTTCTGGAGCAGGCCCGCCAGGTCGCCGTGGAGCGTCCGGGCGGAGGGGCTGATGTTCTTCATGTGCCCGGACATGGTGCGGATCTGCCCGGTGTCGAACCCGTGGAAGGCCATCAGTGGCTCCCCGCGGGCTTCTTGGCGCCGTCCTTGGCCGCCTCGTCCTCCAGCCGGCTCGCCTCGCTGGTCCAGCGCACCGAGTCCCTGATCAGGTCGTCGGCCATCACCCGCAGCCGGTTGCGGCGTTCGGCCAGCGTGCTCGTGGTCGTCTCCGCGTACGGCCCGGCCCAGATCGGCGGGTTCGCCGTGGCCTGGTTGACCGTCGTGTCCAGGAACGTGCCGAGCGTCCCGGCCATGGTGCGCGCCTTCTGTGCGCAGGTGCGCAGCTCCGCGGCACGTGCCTTCTTCTGCGCGGGCGTCTCCGCCCCCGCTCCCCCGTCACCCATGCGATCCCCGTTTCGTATGGCGAACGTGCTGTTGCGCTGGGGAGATTACGGTATTGCGCCCTCTTCCGGAACCTCGATACCCGTCACAACGCATCCGGTGAGGCAGCTCTGGAGGCCCCAGGCGCGGGCGAGGGCGGCGGCGGTGAAGTCGGCGCGGCCGCGGAAGGCGGCCCGGCCGCGCGTGCTGCCCGGGAGGCAGAAGTCGGCGCCCGGGTCGTACGGGCGGGCGCCGAAGGCGGCGCCCGCGAAGGAGGTGGCGCCCTGGAAGAGGGTGCCGGTGAAGTCCCCGTACGCCAGCCGGCAGCCGCTGAGGTCGAAGTCGGTGAGCGTGGCGCCGGACAAGTGGAGGCGCAGGCCGGACCAGAAGCGGTCGCCCGCGGCCGGGCGGGTTCGGTCGGCGAGCAGCCGCTGGGCGGCGTCGCGGACGGCCGACTCGGCCTGCCGGGCGCGCGGTTCGGACGGCAGCGGGGAACGCAGGTACGCGCAGACGGTGTCGGCCGCGCGCTGCCGCATGTCGGGCCGGGCGTCGCCGAGTTCGCCGAGCAGGCGCAGGCCGGTGAGGCGCACTTCGGCGTCGGGGTGGGCGAGTTGGCGGGCGTACGGCGCGGCGGCGGGGTCCTCCGCCAGGAGCAGGCCGGCACCGGTGGGCGGCGGGGCCGCGGTCCAGCCGAGCGGCCACTCCCACTCTTCGGTGCCGGCGGTGGAGGCTTCGGCGGTGCCAGCGGCTTGGACGGCGCCGGCGGCTTCGGCGGCGCGCCCTGTGTGGCGGGCGCCGGTGAGGTCGACCGCCGGCTGGACGAGGTGCACCCGCCCGCCGAAGACGGCCCGGCCGAAGTCCGCGGCGCCGCCGAAGCGCGCCTTCCAGAACCAGGCGGCGTCGGCGAAGCGGGCCCCGGCGAACGACGCCCGGCCGCCGAACCGCGCCCCGTCGCCGCCTTCCGCCCACTCCTGGTAGTCCATGTCCAGGACGGCCAGCGGCCAGCACGGGTCGTGCTCGCCCGGCTCGTCCCAGGCCACCGGCCGCCAGGTCTCGGCCTGCTCCCAGACCTCCTCGTCCTCCGACAGCGTCTCCTCGCCGCGGCCGAACCAGGCCAGGCCCTCGAAGCGGGCGCCGGAGAAGTCGGCGTCCGCCCGGAAGCGGGTGCGCCCGAAGACGGCCGCGGCGCCGAACCGGACGTCCGTGAAGCGGGCGCCCCGCTCGAAGACCGCCCGCTGGAAGAGCGCCTCCCCGCTGAAGCGGGCGCCCGCGAAGGAGCAGGTGCCGCGGAAGTGGGCGTCGGCGAAGGCGGCCGTGCCGAAGCGGCAGCCGCCGAAGTCGGTGTCCGCGGTCAGGACGGCGCCGGTGAGGTCGACGTCGAGGCAGTCCGCGCAGCCGGGTCCGCAGCCCCCGGCGGGGTGGCGGCGGGCCAGGGCCGCGAGCAGTTCGGCGGCCGGACCGGTGTCCGCCCCGGCCGGGTCGCACAGGAAGCCGCAGACGGCGGCCGCCACGTCCAGGCGGAGCTCGGGGTCCGCCTCGGCGAGCGCCGCCAGCTCCCGCAGCGCCGCGGGCCGGGCGTCGGGGTCCGGGCCGGTCAGCTGTTCCGCGGCGCGCGCGTACGCCTCGGCGAAGTCCGGCTGCATCTGCCCCTGCCCCCTGTCGTCGGCCCGCTGACCCCGCACCCTACCGAACGGGCGTCCGAGGACGGGGCGGGTCGCGCGCAGGCGGAGGGGGCGCGGTTCAGGCGGCGGGCGCGTCGGGGCTGTCGTGGTCCTCGGCGGCCGGGGTGTCGGGGGCGGGGGCAGGGCCGGCCCCGGGGGCTTGTCCGCCGCCAGCGGACGACTTGTCCTGATTGCCCTGCTTGTCCGGCAGTCGTACGGTGACCGTCCCCGAGGTGAGGTCTATCGGCCCGCGCGCCGGATCGCTGCTGCCCTCGTCCTCCCGGGTCAGCTCCAGCCGGTTGCGCTCCTCCTCGGTGTGCCTGCGGCCCGGCGCGAACAGCTCGTCGAAGAAGTCGAACATCGCGGCCCTCCGTCCACCTCGGCAATGAGCCCAGGCTACGCCCGCCGCCGCGGCGGCGGCGCCCCGGCGGAGAACCGGCGGCCAACCCGCGGCTCCGGGCGGCCCGGCGCCGCGGCGGTCACTCCTCGGAGCTGTGGGTGATGACCCCGTTCTCGTCCATCGTCGGGCGGATCTTCGAGGGGCCGTACGCGTCGGTGTCCGAGGGGCGGGGCGGCTCGGGGCCGTCCAGGCCGATCCGGACCATGCGGCCGATCCGGACGATGTGGAACATCCGGTCGCCGACGGCGAGTTCGTTGGCGCGCCCGGCCGCGCGGAAGCGGTCGGCGATCCGCTCGTACTCGGCCGTCTCGTCGGCGTCGAGGGCGTACATCCGCGGCCACATCTCGGTGAGGGCCGTCACCAGGGTACGGCGGGCCGCGTGCGGGGTGGCCACGACCGCGGAGAAGGGCTCCCAGCCGTCGTCGGTGCGCTCGACGACGCGGAAGGCGGCCGGCAGCACCACGGTACCCGGGTGGGTCCCGAGCGCCGCGAGGGAGTCGGCGCGCACGTCCTCGGGGTAGCGCTCGCTGCGGTAGCGCAGTTCGCGCAGCGCCAGCCGCTCGGAGCCGGCGGCGATCCCGGTGATCGCGGCGTGGTCGATCACGAACCCCTCGTCGAGGTCCGGCTCGTCCGGCATCCCGAACCAGTCCGGCACCAGGACGTCCCGGTCGGACGGGCGGGGCGGCTCCAGGCCGTCCGCGTTGGTGTAGACGTACTCCTCGGCGCGCACCACCCGGTACCGCACCCCGCACACCGTCAGCTCGTCGACCGCCTCGTTCTCCAACCGGTGCACGGCGGCGAGCAGTTCGCGGCGTACGGCCGGGTCGTCGGTGTCGTCCTTGGCCTTCAGCCACAGGTAGGAGTTGAGCACGTCGCGGGACTCCTGCGGGAAGCCCTCCATCACCGGTGCGACCACCCGCCAGCCGACCTCGCCCGGGCCGCGCGCGGCCACCCCGAACAGCGGGCCCCGGATGATGTAGTGCGCGTAACGGCGGGCGGCGTCCGCCGCGTCGGCCTCCTCCGCGGCCGCCACCGGGTGCTCGGGGGGCTGCACCCGCATCACCAGCCCGTCCGGGCAGGGCCACTGCTCCTCGCTACTCATACGGGCATTGTGCTCACACAGGGTGCATCCTTGCCAGCCTTCCCCCGGAACTCACAGCCGCCCCGGCGGCCGTGCACCGCACAACCCCAGTTCGCGCCCCTCGCGCCGCCGTTGCCGGTTCTCCCGGGCAATCACCGGCCGCCCAGCGCTGCCCGCAGCCCGGCCACGCCGTCGTACCGCACCCCGCGCATCCCGGCCGCCTCGGCGGCGGCGACATGGCCGGCGGTGTCGTCCACGAACAGGCACCGCCGCGGGTCGGCGCCGGCCAGATCGGCCGCGGCGGCGAAGACCCGGGGGTCGGGCTTGGCGGCGCCCAGCCGAGCGGTGTTGAGCACCGCGTCGAAGGCGTCGGCGACACCGGCGGCGGCGAGGTAGGACTCCAACCGGGTGGTGGCGTTGGAGACCAGCACCACCGGCACCCCGCGGGCGCGGACGGCCGCGAGCAGCGCCAGCATCTCGGGGTCGACGCTGCCGGTGCGGGCGGTCCACTCGGCGACCATGGCGGTGGCCGCCGGCCGCGAGCCGCAGACGCCTGCCAGGTCCGCGGCGACGCGGGCCCGCCACTCCTCGTCGGTGATCGCGCCGGTGACGGCGAGTTGGAGGAGCGCGGGCCGGAACGCCGCCGCGGCCAGGGTCCCTTCGGGCAAGCCGCGGGCGAGGTCGAGCGAGGTCATCGAGTCGGGCGGCCACAGGTGGACGACGCCGTCGAAGTCGCAGAGCACCGCGTCGTACGCGATGCCGTCAAGGAAGTCGGCTGCCGGCCGCGGTCGTTGGAAGTCCCCCATCCGGCCACCGTACCCGCTGCCCGGGAAGCGGGGGCGGGGATGGCGGCCGGGTGGGGGCGTGGGGACGGGGCGGGACGCCGGGGGTCTCAGATGTGGGGTTCCTCGACCGGGCCGCCGCGCAGGGCGAGGGAGCCGAGCGGGATCACCGGGCGCTTCCAGGTGGCGTTGGTGACCACGGCGAAGGAGGTGTACCAGGCGAGCACCGCGGTGACCAGGCCGAGCCAGCCGCCGACCTTGGTGACGCCGACCGAGGTCGCGAACTCGCCGACGGCCAGCACGATGAAGGTGGCGGACAGGGCGGCGAAGACCGACAGCAGGGCGGTGTTGGTGCGCAGCGCGGCGGCGGTCATGTAGACCGTGAAGACCGCCCAGACCAGCAGGTAGAGGCCGGTGGCCTGGTGTGCGGTGTCCGGCGGGAGCGTGCCGACGACGAACTTCACGTAGGCCGCGTACGACAGCCAGAACGCGCCGTAGGAGGCGAACGCGGTCGCCCCGAAGGTGTTGCCCTTGCGGAACTCCCACATGCCGGCGAGGAGTTGGATCAGCCCGCCGTAGAACAGCGCGAGCGGCAGCACCACGGTGAGCAGGTTCTGGTCTATCAGGTGGGCGTTGAAGGAGCTGAGCACGAACGTGGTGGACGCGAACCCGGCCAGGCCGAGTGGTCCGGGGTCGGCGATGGTGTCCGCGGCGGAAGGGGCTGGAGCCGGTGCGGCGGTGCTCATCTGCGGGTTTCCTCCTCGTCGAGGAATGCCGGGGGACGGCAGCGGGCTGCCGCCGGGGCCGTGCCCGGCCCCCGGTCCACGCTAGGTCGCACCCCGGGGACGTGACGTCCCTCACACCGCGCGGGTCGCCCAGCGGTCCCCGCCGCTCGGTGAACGGTCCTCCACCCACGGTGAACGGTCCCTCGGCGCCGGGCGGAAGGCGGTGCGCGCCCCTGTCCCGGGTGCGGTGCGATGGCCATAATGCGACGTATGAGCTCGGTGATCACCGTGGTGTCGGTCGCCCTGGTGGTCGCGGGCGCAGCGGCTGCCCTCTTCTGGCTGGTCCGGGGGCGGCGCGGGTTCGGCACCCCCGCGGACCGGGCCGCGTTCGCCACGCTCCACCAGGCGTCGCTGGCGGCGCCGCCGCTGCGCGACGGCCTGAACGCGGACTCCGCCCGGCGCGCCGCCCGCCATCTGCGCGCGCTGCTGGGCACGCCCGCCCTGGCGGTGGTCGGCGCGGAGACGCTGCTCGCCTGGGAGGGCCCGGGCCGCAAGCACGCCGCGGACGCGGTCGCGCACGCCAGGGACGCGATGGACGCCGGCCGCCCGTGGGTGGTGCCGGCCGAGGCGATCGCCTGCGCGGACCTGGACTGCCCGGTGCGCAGCGCCGTCGTGGTGCCGCTGGTGGTGGACGGCCTGGTGGTGGGCGCGCTGTCGGTGTACGCGCGGCAGGTGTCGGCCGGACTGGTCCGCGCCGCGGGCGAGGTCGCGCACTGGGTGATCTCGCAGCTCGAACTCGCCGAGCTGGACCGTTCCCGGACCCGGGTGATCGAGGCCGAACTCAAGGCGCTGCGCGCCCAGATATCCCCGCACTTCGTCTACAACTCGCTCACCGCGATCGCGTCCTTCGTCCGCACCGACCCCGATCAGGCGCGCGAACTGCTGCTGGAGTTCGCCGAGTTGACCCGGTACAGCCTGCGCCGGCACGGCCAGTTCAGCACGCTCGCGGAGGAGTTGCACTCCGTGGACAGCTATCTGCGCCTGGAGCGCGCCCGGTTCGGCGCCCGGCTGCGGGTGGATCTGCTGATCGCCCCCGAAGTCCTGCCCGTCGCCGTGCCGTTCCTGTGCCTCCAGCCGCTGGTGGAGAACGCGGTCCGGCACGGCCTCGGCCCGAAGGCCAGTTCGGGCCGGATCACGATCCGGGCCGAGGACGCCGGTACGGAGTGCCGGATCAGTGTGGAGGACGACGGCGTGGGCATGGACCCTGAGCAGGTGCGCGCGCAGCTCGCCGGAAAGGCCGGCGGGGACTCGCTGGGCCTGGCCAATGTGGACGAACGGCTGCGCACGGTCTACGGCGACGAGTACGGGCTGGTGGTGGAGACCGCACCGGGTGCGGGGACGAGGATCAACGTCAGGGTGCCCAAGTACCGGAACGGGGTGCACGCTTCGTGAGACCGCTACAGGTCCTCGCGGTGGACGACGAGCCGCCCGCGCTGGAGGAGCTGACCTATCTGCTGCGCGGCGACCACCGGGTGGGCCGGGTGCTGGCGGCCGGCGGCAGCGAGGAGGCGCTGCGGCTGCTGGAGGACGGCAGCACCGACGCCGTCTTCCTCGACATCCGCATGCCGGGCCTTTCCGGCCTGGAACTGATGCGGGTACTGGGCCGGTTCGCGCACCCGCCCGCGGTGGTGTTCGTCACCGCCTACGACGACTTCGCGGTCTCCGCGTTCGCCCTCAACGCCTGCGACTACCTGCTCAAACCGGTCGGCCCGCAGCGCCTGGCGGAGGCGGTGCGCCGGGTGGCCGCGCTGATCGGGAGCGGCGGCGCGCCGGGCGGCGCGGTGCCCGACGGCGGCGGGTACGCCCGTCCGGCGCCGGAGCGGCCCGCGCCGCCGGCCCCGCCCGAGGACCGGATACCCGTGGAGGCGGGCGGGGTCACCCGCTTCGTCTCCCGCGACGAGGTGTCCTATGTGGAGGCCCAGGGCGACTACGTCCGCCTGCACACCCGCGGCGGCGCGCCCCTGGTCCGCGTCCCGCTGTCCGTACTGGAGGAGCGCTGGGCGCCGCACGGCTTCCTGCGCATCCACCGGCGGTTCCTGGTGGCGCTGGGCCATGTCGAGGAACTGCGCTCGGACGCCGGGCACTGGACGGTACGGGTCGCCGGCGGCGAACTCCCGGTCAGCCGACGGCACTCACGCGAGCTGCGCGAACTGCTGACGCGGTGGGCGCCGCGCCCCGGCCCGGGGTACGGCAACCCCGCGGCCGGCCCCGGGGCTTCGGATTCCGGCCAGGGGCCCGGCCCGGGTCACGGCTCGGGTCTCGGCCCGGGGTCCGGCTCCGGTCCCGGCGGCCGCAGGTGACCGGCGGCCACCAGCCGCCCGCGCCGCCGCCCCGCAGGACCGCGGTGTCCGGGCCGCGCAGGCACCGCCCCGGCGGCTGGTCCGCCCGTACCCGCGCCGCCGACCTGCACACGCAGCCACGGCTCGGCCAGGTCTACGTACGCTCCCTCGTCCGCGACCAACTACGGCTCGCACTCGGCGTGTTCGCGGTGCTGGTGGTGGTGCTCGGCGGCCTGCCCGCGGCGTTCGCCCTGCTGCCCGGGCTGCGCACCGCCGAGGTCTTCGGCTTCCGCCTGGCCTGGCTGCTGCTCGGCGTGGTCGCCTACCCGGTGCTGGTCGGCATGGCCTGGTTCCACATCCGGCACGCCGAGCGGGTGGAACGCGACTTCACCGACCTGCTCAACGGCCCCGACCCGGCGGCGGCACCCGGCCCCGCCCGAGGAGCCGCGAACCAGCCCGCCGCGCAGGAAGGTTCCGCCGGCGCGGCGCCCGCGGGCGGGTCCGAGAACAGCGGTGCCGGGTGAACCCCGTGCTCGGGCTGGTCGCGCTCGGCACCGTCCTGGTGGCGACCGTCGCCGTCGGCGTCTACGGGCTGCGGCTGTCCCGCGCCACCTCCGACTTCTACGTGGCCTCCCGCGAGGTCTCCCCGCTGTGGAACGCCTCCGCGATCAGCGGCGAGTACCTGTCGGCGGCGTCCTTCCTGGGCGTCGCCGGACTGGTGATGGCCTACGGCGTGGACATGCTGGCGTACCCGGTCGGGTACGCGGCCGGCTACCTGGTCCTGCTGCTGCTGATCGCCGCCCCGCTGCGCCGCTCCGGCGCCTACACGCTGCCGGACTTCGCCGAGGAGCGGCTCGGCTCCACCGCGGTGCGCCGGGTGGCCGGGCTGCTCGTCGCGGTGATCGCCTGGCTGTACCTGGTGCCCCAACTCCAGGGCGCGGGGCTGACGTTGCAGACGGTGACCGGGGCTCCGCGGTGGGCGGGGGCGGTGGTGGTCGCGGGCGCGGTGGTCGTGGTGTCCGCGGCGGGCGGCATGCGCAGCGTCACCCTCGTGCAGGGCCTGCACTTCTGGCTGAAGCTGGTCGCGATCGCGGTGCCCGCGCTGTTCCTGGTGCTGGCCTGGCACAGCGCGGGGTCGCCGGCGCTCACCGGCGGCGACGTGCCGCGCTTCGCGCACCGTACGGTGGTCCGCGTCCAGGACCCGGTGCGCTTCGACGTCCGCGCCCCGGTGACGGTCGCGGTCGACGGCTCCCTGGACGGGCGCACGTACGGCCCAGGGCGCGAACAGCCGTCCGGCGGGCGGGAGTCGGCGCCGCAGGCCGTACGGCTGGCGGCGGGCGAGCACTCCGCCGGGGCCGGCGTACGGCTCACCTTCCCCGCCGGGGTGCCGGTGCCGCACCAGGCGGGCCTGGCGCCCGCGACCGGCGCGGCGTGGGCCCGGCCGCTGTCCGGCGCGGGCGGCCGCGCCCACCCGCTGTACGCGGTCTACTCGATCCTGCTCGCCACCTTCCTCGGCACGATGGGGCTGCCGCACGTCCTCGTCCGCTTCTACACCAACCCCGACGGGCGGGCCGCGCGCCGTACGACGCTGCTCGTACTGGTGCTGCTCAGCGTCTTCTACCTGCTGCCCCCGGTGTACGGGGCGCTCGGCCGGGTGTTCGCGCCCCAACTCCTGCTCACCGGCAGGACGGACACCGCGGTGCTGGTGCTGCCGCAGATCGTGCAGGGCGGCGAGGCGGGGCGGCTGCTGGCGGCGCTGGCGACGGCGGGCGCGTTCGCGGCGTTCGTCTCCACCGCGTCGGGGCTGACCGTGTCGGTGGCCGCGGTGGTCTCGCAGGACCTGCTGCGCGGGTCGGCGCGCGGATTCCGGTGGGCCTCGCTGGTCGCGGGGGTGCCGCCGCTGGTGATGGCCACGATGACGTCCGGGCTGCCGGTCGCCGACGCCATCGGGCTCGCCTTCGCGGTCGCCGCGTCCTCCTTCTGCCCACTGCTGGTGCTGGGGATCTGGTGGCGCGGGCTCACCGACCGCGGCGCGCTGGCCGGGCTGGTGGCCGGCGGCGGGCTCGCCGCGGCGGCCGTCGTCGTCACCACCGTCCGCGGGCCGGGCCACGGTTGGGCCGCCGCGCTCCTGGAGGAACCCGCCGCCTGGACGGTGCCGATCGCCTTCGCGGTCATGGTCACGGGCTCACTGCTCACCCGCGGCCGCGTCTCGGCCGCCGCCGTGGACCGGGTGATGCTGCGGATGCACCTGCCCGAAGAAGTCACAGGACCGGCACCGGAATAGCCGCCGGACACACCGCCAATTCCTGGCGCCGGGAAACAGGTGTGGGCGGCGTAAGTAAATAAAATCGAGGTGAGCAATAGGCAGGTGTGAGCGCCGCCACCTGCACCGATGGTTCCTTTCCTTCGATTAAAACTCCCCGCCGGCCAATTAAGGCAGATCTCAGCGGATCTGGTGGATTTCACGCTCGAATCCATCGTAGATTTCTGGTGTCGCCACCGAACGGGGCAACAGAAAACACCGGACGAAGATCCACTGAGGAGAAATCATGAGCTTCCGCAAGATCGTTCCCGCCAAGCACAAGTCCACTCCCGCGCCGAAGCCGGCCAAGCGCAAGACCCGCAAGCCCGCGCCGGCGCCGCGTCCGAAGCACGCGCGCAACTGACGTCGACGCCGGCGCCCCCACCGGCGCCGGCGAGGCGGGTTCCAGGGCTCAGGGCCTTCGGAACCCGCCTCGGCGTGTGCGGGGCCGGAAAACCGGACGAGGAAGCAGAGGAAGAAGAGGAGGGGACGGATGGACACGCTGCTGGACGGCCGGGTGCCGGGCGCCTCGGACCGGCGGGGCCCCGCGGACGCGCCGAACGGGCTGTACCCCGCGGACGCCACCTCCGTACGGGCCGCGGCCCGCCGCTTCTGGCCGCTGACGGCCGGCGACCGCCGCTGGATGGTGCTGGTCGGCGTCCTCTCCCTGTGCACCGCGCTCGGCGAGACCGCCGCCATCCTGCTCTTCGGCGAACTGACCGACGGCGCGCTGCGCGACGGCGACCTCGGCGGCTTCTGGACGCCCGCCGCCCAGTGGCTCGCCGTGGCCGTCGCGACCGCCCTGTGCGGCTACCTCGGCAACACCCTGTCCGCGCTGCTGGCCGAGCGCTTCGTGCTGCGGCTGCGCGCCACCGTCTTCCGGCACCTCCAGACCCTCCCCCCGCACTACTTCCAGCGCCACCGCCAGGGCGACCTGGTCGAACGCCTCACCGGAGACGTGGAAGCCGTCGAGCAGATGGCGGTCTCCGGCGTGCTGCAAGGCGCCTCCGCCGCCCTGAGCGCCCTGCTCTACGCAGCCGCCGCGCTGTGGCTGCGCTGGGACCTGGCGCTGGCCACCTTCCTGACCGCGCCGCTGTTCCTGTACGCCGCCAAGGGCCTGTCCGGGCGGATGAGTTCGGTCTCCCGGCAGGAGCGGCAGGCCGACGGCGCCCTCACCTCCGTCGTCGACGAGTCGCTGGACAACATGATGTTCACGCAGGCGTACAACCGCGAACGCGCCGAGGAGCGGCGGCTGGAGGGCGCGGCCCGCGCGTGGCTGCGCGCCGCCGTCCGGGGCGCCCGGCTCGACGAGTGCTACCAGCAGTCGATCGAGGTCATCGAGACGCTGTGCGTGCTGGGCATCATCGGCCTGGGCGCCTGGGAGATCTCCGCGGGCCGGATGTCGCTGGGGCAGCTGCTGGCGTTCGCCGCGTTCATCGGCTACCTCTACCCGCCGATCCGCGCCCTGGGCGGCCTGACGCTGACCGCCACGGCCGCCTCCGCCGGGGCCGAGCGGCTGGCCGGCATCCTCGACGCGCGCCCGGCGGTGGGCGATCCCGCACTCCCGGCGCCCGCGGCCGTACCCGCGGCGGCCCGCGGCGCCGGGCGGCTGGACCTGCGCGGTGTGCGCTTCGGCCACCCCGGCGCCGCCGCGCCGGTGCTGCGCAACGTCTCCTGCACCGTCACCCCCGGCGAGTTCGTGGTCGTCACCGGCCCGAGCGGCGCGGGCAAGTCCACGCTGCTCGCCCTGCTCACCCGCTTCTACGACCCGGACGCGGGCACGATCCGGCTGGACGGCACCGACCTGCGGGACCTGCCGCTGGACCGGTTGCGGCAGGAGGTCACGCTGCTGCCGCAGCGCACCCACATCCTCAGCGGCAGCGTCCGCGAGAACATCGCCTGCGGCCGCCCCGGCGCCACCGACGAGGAGATCGAGCACGCGGCCCGCGCGGCCGGCGCCCACTCCTTCGTCACCGCTCTCGACGACGGCTACTTCACCGCGCTCTCCCCCCGCACCACCCGGCTGTCCGGCGGCCAGCTCCAGCGCATCGCGATCGCCCGCGCCCTGCTGCGCGACACCCCCGTCCTCGTCCTCGACGAACCGACCACCGGGCTCGACGCCCAGGCCGTCCACCACCTGCTGCCCGCGCTGCGCCGCCTGTCGGCCGGCCGCACCACCCTCGTCGTCAGCCACGACATGTCCCTCGCCGCCCTCGCCGACCGCGTGCTCGTGCTGTCCGGCGGCGAGATCGCCGAGTCGGGCACCCACGCCCAACTCCTCGCCCTGAACGGCCGCTACGCCTCCCTCCAGCCCTGACGGCCGGCCTGCCGGGGGGCGGCTGCACGCGCAAAGGCGCGCGGCCGGGTGGTGAACCCGCGGAACCCCCGACCCGGGCGGCCCCGGGGGCCATACTGGCTGGGTCACGCGTGACGGGTGAGGGAGACGCGGTGCGCCTGGGTACGAAGGTCGGCGAACGCTACCGCCTGACGGACGGTCCGATCCGGGGCGGCTCGGGCGAGGTCTGGCTCGCCCACGACGAGGAACTGGGCCGGGACGTCGTCCTGAAGAGAGTCCTGGGCGACGACAGCCCCACCGCCTTCGACCGGCTGCGCGCCGAGGCCCGCGTGCTCGCCCGCTTCTCCCACCCCCACGTCGTGACGCTCCACGACGCCGTCCGCGTGGGGCGCCGCACCCGCGCCACCACCTACCTGGTGATGGAGTACGCCCCCGGCGGCAGCCTCGACCGCCGCCCGCCGCTGCCGCCCCGCCTCGCCGCCCACCTCGGCGCGCAGGTCGCGGACGCGCTGATCGCCCTGCACGCGGAGGGCATCGTGCACGGCGACATCAAACCCGGCAACGTCGTGGCCACCGGCCCCCGCACCGTGAAGCTCGCCGACTTCGGCGCCGCCTACCGGGTCGGCGGCAAGGAGACGATCACCCCGAACAGCGCCATCGGCTACACCCCGCACTACGCGGCCCCCGAGGTGGTCCGCGGCCGGCCCGAGCCGGCCTCCGACGTGTTCTCGCTCGCCGCGGCGGTCCATGCCCTGGTCACCGGTGACGCGCCGCGGCCCCCGGGCGTGCCCGGCGACAGCGCGAGCGCCTACCGGGCGGGCCCGCACGCCCGGGGAGCCGTCGAAGTCGCCGCCGAGGTCGGTGAGTTGCGCGCGCCCCTGACGGCGATGCTGCGCCGCGACCCAGGCACTCGGCCGACCGCGGCCGAGGCGCGGGAGCTGCTGCGTACGGTGGCGGGTCCGGTCGCCGAACTGCCGGAGCTGCCCGACCCGTTGCCGTCGGCATCGCAGGACTCAGTGGCAGCCGAGGGCAGTTGGGCGCCCGCGCCGTTCCGTTCGGTGCGCCGCCGCGACCGCGGCCTGCTGCCGCAGGGGACGGGCCGCTTCCTGCGGGCCCACCTGCGGCCGGTGACCGCCGTGGCGGCGGCGGTCGCCCTGCTGGCCGTGGCCGCCGGCGTGTGGGCGGCCACCGGCGGCTCGGGCGGGGCCTCGGCCGCGCCGGACCCCGCGCCCGGTACGGGCACCGCCACCGGGTCCGCGTCCGCCGCCCTCTTCGGCGACCAGCGCACCGCCGACCCCTGCGCGCTCGCGAAGCCCGCCGCGCTGGCACGCTACGGCGACGCCGAACTCGACCCTGCCTACGGCAACTTCGACCGGTGCGACGTCATCGTGGACACCGGCGCCGGGCCGCGGATCGACATCGAGGTGGAGTTCGCCGACGGCTCCGCCCAGCCGCCCGGCACCGTCCGCACCGACGGCCGGGTGCGCGTCGTGGCCGAACCCGCCGACGGCGGCGAGTGCGACCGTACGCTCCTGCTCGACGGTGCCACGTCCAACGGCAGCGGCAGCGACGGCCCAGACGGCACCGATACCGGGAGCGGCACCAGCGGCTCCGGGCAGGGCGCACGGCACCGCACCGGCAGCGCCCACGCCGTCGTGACCGCGAAGCCCGCCGACGACTCCGCCCCCTCCGCCGCGGTCCTGTGCGGCATGGCCGACACCGCCACCACCGCCGCGGTCGCCGCCCTCAACGCCGTGCCGCCCGGCGGCCGGCTCCCGCGCCGCCAACCGCCGCTGCCCGACAGCTCGCTCGCCGCCACGGACGCCTGCACCCTGCTGCCCGCGACCGCCCTCGAAGTCGTCCCCGGCATCGACGCCGACCACCCGGACGTCTCCTACGGCAACTGGGGCTGCTCCTGGCGGAGCACCACCAGCGACCTCGACGTCGACCTCACCTTCGACCGGGGCGAGCCGCCCACCGCCGAGGACGGCACCGCCACCCGCCTCGGCGGCCACCGCGCCTTCGTCGAACCGCCGGACGACGGCAGCGTGGTGGTCGATGTGGTGCACCGCACCTACACCGGCAGCCAGGGCGACCACCTCGCCGAGACCTTCGAACTCGCGGTCAGCGGCTCGGGCGGCGACGCGCGGCTGCGCACCATGGCCACCCGCCTCGCCACCGCGGCCGCCGCCCGCCTGCCCGCCGGCTGACCCCTCCCCGACCGGCTTGCGGAGGGGTCCCGGACCACCCGGGCACACTCGGACAAAGAGGTGCGCCACGGCAGGCAAGGCGCGCGGGGGCCCCGGGGCCGCGCACCGGAGGGGAGCGCGCGGCCCACCCCCGACCCGGCTCGAGGAGGAGACAGTGACCAGCCCGGACAGCCTCGCGCGGGGCGCCGCGCCCGCCAGCCCCGGCACGCTCCACGCCCGCACCGTGACCGGCGGCCTGAAGGTGGCACCGCGCACCGGTCTGGTGATCAGGTTCGGCCGCGGCGAGCGGCCGGACGACGTGGACCTGCCGGTCGGCGAGGACGACCTGCGGGTCAGCCGCCGCCACGGCGAACTCACCTACCGCAAGCGCCAGTGGTGGCTGCGCAACACCGGCCGCCAGCTGGTCCGGCTGCCGCACGGCCGCCTCATGCACAGCAGCACCGAACCCATCCCCCTCGCCCCCGGCTACACCCCGGTCTTCGTCCGCGGCTCCGGCTACCGCGAGCACCTGGTCGAGCTCTACGTCACCGGCCACGACGAGCGCGGCGCCGTACCGCGCCGCCGCGCCGAGACCCTGCCGCCCAAGGTCTGGCCGCTGGACGACGACGAGCGGCTGCTCCTGGTCGTGATGGGCCAGCACTACCTGCTCTACGAGGACGGCCCGCGCCCGCTGGCCTACCGCCGCACCGCCGAGCAGCTCGCCTGCCTGCGCCCGGACGGCAACTGGAGCGTGCGCCGGATCGAGTACAAACTCGCCGCCCTGCGCCGCCGGTTGCACGACGGCGGCTTCCCGTACCCGCTGATGCACGACGGCGACGACGGCACCCCCTGGGACAACAACCTCCTGCACAACCTGCTGCGCGGCCTGGTCGAGTCCACCACCCTCGTCCCCCCGGACCTGGACCTGATGGACCCGGACCTGATGGACCCGGGCCCGGCGGACCTCGACCCGCGTACCGGGAGCGGCGGCGGCATCGCCTAGTCCTGGCAGCCGTCGGCGCTTCACGGCCGGTTCACGCGGCGGCCAAGCGGGCGTGAGGACGCGACGGCACTCTGGCGGTTGGCCGTTACCCACTGGTAATACGGAGCGGGGCGCGCACCGGGCACACCCGGGGCCTGCCCCGACCACCCGCCAGGACCACCGTCAGGAGACTTGTCCATGCGCGCAGCCAGCAGACGCCAGTTCCTCTCCGGTGCCTCCGCCGCCGCGGCGGCGGCCGCCCTGACCCTGGCGGACAGCCCGTTCGCATCGGCGGCGGCCCACGATCGCGCGGTCGCCGCCACGGCCGCGCGTGCCGTCGCGGTCGAGGGCACCACCCTCGCCCAGGCCGCGACGGCCACCGGCAGCGGCACCTACAAGCGCCTCGCGGCCGGGCCCGGTTGGCCGCTGGTGGTGCGCACCGAACTTGCCGCGGGCGGCGCGGGCCGGGACACCACCCGCACCGGGCTCGCCTCGTTCGTGCAGTTCACCGACCTGCACCTGGCCGACACCGAGTCGCCGGTGCGCTTCGAGTACCTCGCGCAGTACATCGACTCCGCCTACCGCCCGCACGAGGCGCTGACCGTGCGCGGCGCCGCCTCCCTGGTCGACCGGGTCAACTCCCTTGCCGGCGGCCCCTACACGGGCCTGCCCTTCTCCCTGGTGATGGCGACCGGCGACAACACCGACAACCACGAGCAGGTCGAACTCGACTGGTACCTCACGGTGATGAGCGGCGGCGCGATCACCCCGAACACCGGCGACACCTCCCGCTACGAGGGCGTGCAGAACTCCGGCTCCGCGCAGTACTGGAACCCCGAGTCCGCCTTCCAGGACACCTACAAGAAGGCCGGCTTCCCGCAGGTGCCGGGCTTCCTGGCCGCCGCCGGACGGCCGTTCACCGCGAGCGGGCTGCGCACCCCCTGGTACACCACGGTCGGCAACCACGACGACAGCATCGAGGGCACCCTGCCCGACCTGGGCCTGCTCGGCTCGCTCTACACCGGCGGCAGCAAGATCGAGGGCGTCGACGACGCGACCGCGGCCAAGCTCGCCGACGCCGTCCAGCACGACCCGGCGACCGCGGTCACCATCCTGCTCGGCCTGATCGGCGGCGGCGGCCCGGTCCGCTCGGTCACCCCCGACGCCCGCCGCGCCCCCTTCACCCCGAAGCAGTTCGCGCAGGCGCACCTCGCCACCGCCGTCACCGGCCCCGGCCCGTACGGCCACGGCTTCACCCAGGCGGCCGCCGACAGCGGCAAGCTCTACTACACCTTCCCGATCGCCGACGGCGTCCTCGGCATCAGCCTGGACACCACCAACCGCGCCGGGTGGGCGGACGGCTCCATCGGCTCCGCGCAGCTGAAGTGGCTGGAGGCGGTCCTCCAGTCGTACAGCACCCACTGGTACGACACCGACGGCAACGTGGTGCGCCGCGGCTCCCAGGACCAGCTGGTCGTCCTGTTCAGCCACCACACCAGCACCACCATGGGCAACACGCTGCCCGACCCGTACAACCTGTTCGACGGCCGCCACACCGGCACCGAGCTGGTCACGCTGCTCCAGCGCTACCCGAACGTGGTGGCCTGGGTGAACGGCCACACGCACGCCAACCTCATCACCCCGCACGGCCACGCCGTGCCCGAGCGCGCGTTCTGGGAGATCAACACCGCCTCCCACGTGGACTTCCCGCAGCACGCGCGGCTCATCGAGATCGCCGACAACCAGGACGGCACCCTCTCGCTGTTCACCACGCTGGTGGAGTCGGCCGCCCCGTACGCGACCGACTTCACCAGCACCGGCGAGGCCGACCTCGCCGCCCTCTACCGCGAGCTGTCGTTCAACGACCCCTACGCCACCCCCGCCGCCAAACTCGGCACCTCCGCCGACCACAACACCGAGCTTCTGCTGGCCAAACCGGGCGCCTGACCGCGCGCCCGACGGGGGCGGCTCAGTGGTGCGTGACCGCCAGCACGGCGGTGTGCCCGCGCACCGACACCACCCGGACCGAGATGCTGTTCAGCGCCGCCGTGCCCCCGGGGCTGACGCCCGACTCCAGGTGGGTGCCGCCCCCGTCGGCCGTGACGCTCACCCCGTCGGCGCCGCCCCGCGTACGGGTGAGGGCGCGCGGGCCGGTGCGCCACCGGGTCCGGCGGGATCGGTCAGTGCGGGATCGGTCAGTGCGGGATCGGCACGGCCGCGCCGCGCACGCTGACGCCGGCGGCCGGGTCCGCGGGGACGCCGACGGTCAGCACGCTCGGCCGGCCCATGTCCTCGCCCTGGTGGACGGTGAGCACGGCCGGCCGGTCGACCAGGCCGAGTTCGCCGAGGTAGCCGCCGAACGCGGCCGCCGCGGCGCCGGTGGCCGGGTCCTCGACCACCCCGCCGGGCGGGAAGGGGTTGCGGGCGTGGAAGACCGCCGCCGACTCCCGCCACACCAGGTCGACCGTGGTCCAGTCCCGGCGGCGCATGAGGTCGCCGAGCGCGGCCATGTCGTAGTCCAGCGCGGCCAGCCGCTCCCGGGTCGCCGCGGCGATCACCGGGTGCCAGGCGCCCGCGTAGGCGACCCGGGGCGGCAGCGCCGGGTCCAGGTCGGCCGCGGACCAGCGCAGCGCCGCGAGCAGCTCGGCCAGGTCCGCCGCGGGCAGCTCCCGGGAGCGGGGCGGCACGCTCACCAGCTCGGCGGTCATGACGCCGTCGGGCCCGAGCACGGCCGCCACCCGGACCGGCCCGGCCGCGGTGTGGAAGTCCCGCTCGCCCGGGCCGTGTTCGTACGCGTGGGCGACGGCGGTCGCGATGGTCGCGTGCCCGCAGAAGGGCACCTCGGCCAGCGGGCTGAAGTAGCGGACGTCCAGGCCGCCGTCCGGGCGCGGCACCGCGAACGCCGTCTCGGAGTACCCGACTTCGGCGGCCACGGCCAGCATCTCCGCCGCCCCCGCCCCGCCCGCGTCGAGCACCACCCCCGCGGGGTTCCCCCCGGCGGCGTCGGTGGCGAAGGCCACATACCTCAGCACGTCCATGCCCGCACGCTAGCGCCTCCCCGGCGCCCGTCCACGAGCCGGGCCTCAAGCAGCCGCGGACGCCGACGCCTTGGCCTGGCGCACCCCGCGCAGAGCGCCGGACCAGGCGATCACCTGGTCGAGCATGCCGTCAACGGCGGTGTCGAGGCCCTCCTGGGGGACGAAGGCGCCGGTGCGGAACGAGGGACGGGTCGAGATGGTGGGCTGGGCGCGGACCGTGGCCACCTGGAGTTCGGCGAGCACGAGTCGCAGCGCCTCGGCGGCCCGGGCCCCGGCGACCCAGCCCCCGTAGCTGATGATCCCGGCGGCCTTGTCGTTCCACTCCCGGTAGACGTAGTCCAGGGCGTTCTTCAGGGCTCCGGGGTAGGAGTGGTTGTACTCGGGGACGACGAACACGTAGCCGTCGAAGCTGTCGACGAGTGCGCCCCAGGCGCGGGTGTGGTCGTGCTGGTACTGCTGGAAGTTCGGGTTGCCGGGCTCGTCGAGGTTGCCGAGGCCCTGGTCGGCGAGGTCGACGAGGTCGTAGTCGGCTCCCCCGTGGGCCCGGGCGGCCTGAAGTGCCCAGGCGGCGATCTGGTCGCCGCGGCGTCCGGGGCGGGTGCTTCCGAGGATGAGTGCGATGCGGAGCGGCATGGCTTCCTTCCGAGTGAGTTGTCACGTCAACTCTAGGTCGAGATGAGTTGAAACGACAACTTGGCTGGTCGCGGTATCCTCGACGGCATGACGGAGACGCGGGCGCTGGAACCCGAGGACTGGGAGTTCTGGAACGTCTGGATGCGCGCGCAGCGCCTGCTCACCCGGGAGCTGGAGCGCGGCCTGCAAAGCGACTGCGACATCTCGAAGGCCGAGTTCAGCGTGCTGGTGACGCTGTGGCAGGCCACCGGCCGCGAGGTGCGCGTCGGCGAGCTCGCCGAGTCGCTCGACTGGGACAAGAGCCGCGTCTCGCACCAGCTGACGCGCATGGAGAAGCGCGGCTTCGTCGAGCGCACCCGCTACGGGGCCGACGGCCGCCGCGCGGGGGTCGGGCTGACCGCCGAGGGGCGCCGCGCCGCCCAGAGCGCCGTCCTCGTGCACGGTCGCAACATCCGCCGCCACTTCCTCGACCCGCTGCCCCCTGAGCAGGCATCAGCCATCCGGGAGTGGAGCGAGCGGGCGGTCGACCGCCTGGAGCCGCGTCGCAGCGAGGCCGCCGGCGACGACGCGTCCTAGACCCACCGCACCGCACCCCACCCAACGCCGATCCGGCCACGGCACCCGCCCGGACCTCGTGCGTACGGGGCACCGCCCCGATTCTGCTACGCTGATCCAGCGACATCAGCCCGCCGAAATGTCCGAACGGAAACAGGAAGTCCCCCGGGATTTCCGGTGACCGGGACGGCATGGTCCGGGCGTCGCGAAAAACCGGTGCGAGAGCGGGGCACATCATGTGTCACACTTGTGCCGCACCAAGCAAGGTCCTGTGGAGCAGTTTGGAGTGCTCGCCACCCTGTCAAGGTGGAGGCCGCGGGTTCAAATCCCGTCAGGACCGCTGCGGCTGGGTAGCTCAGTTGGTACGAGCGACCGCCTGAAAAGCGGTAGGTCGCCGGTTCGACCCCGGCCCCAGCCACCGCACGACGAAGGGCCCTTCTCCTCGGAGAGGGGCCCTTCGTCGTGATCCGCGTCACCCCGGCCGCGCTGCCCGCCGGGCCACCCGCCGGTCCCGCTCCCGCGCCGCACCCGGACCGGCCGCGCACCCCCCGCGAACCCGCGGAAAAATGCGTTCGCCCGTCCTCCCCGGCAGGTGCGATGCTGGATCGCGTATGTCTACGCAACCCTCCTCCCCCGCCGAGTTCGCCGGACTCGCCGCGCGGCTGCCCGCGCTCTCCTCGCGCGACGAGCAGCGCCTCGGCCGGCGGCTCGACGGCGCCCGCCGCATCCGCAAGCCCGAGGCGCGCGCCGCGGTGCTCGCCGAGCTCGACACGGAGATCGGCCGGGCGGAGGCCCGGATAGCCGCCCGCCAGGCCGCCGTGCCGCGGATCACCTACCCCGAGGCGCTGCCGGTCAGCCAGAAGAAGGACGAGATCCTGGCGGCCGTCCGCGACCACCAGGTGGTGATCGTCGCGGGCGAGACCGGCTCCGGCAAGACCACCCAGATCCCCAAGATCTGCCTGGAGCTGGGCCGGGGCGTGCGCGGCCTGATCGGCCACACCCAGCCGCGCCGGATCGCGGCCAGGACCGTCGCCGAGCGCGTCGCGGAGGAACTGCGCACCCCGCTGGGCGAGGCGGTCGGCTGGAAGGTCCGCTTCACCGACCAGGTGGGCGACTCCACCCTGGTCAAGCTGATGACCGACGGCATCATGCTCGCCGAGATCCAGACCGACCGCGAGCTGCGCGCCTACGACACGATCATCATCGACGAGGCCCACGAGCGCAGCCTCAACATCGACTTCATCCTCGGCTACCTCGCCCAGCTGCTGCCGCGCCGCCCCGACCTCAAGGTGATCATCACCTCCGCCACGATCGACCCGGAGCGCTTCTCCCGGCACTTCGGCGACGCCCCGATCGTGGAGGTGAGCGGCCGCACCTACCCCGTCGAGGTGCGCTACCGGCCGCTGCTGGAGGAGGGCTCCACCGAGGCCGACCGGGACCAGATCACCGCGATCGCCGACGCCGTCGACGAACTCCAGGCCGAGGGGCCCGGCGACATCCTGGTCTTCCTCTCCGGCGAGCGGGAGATCCGCGACACCGCCGACGCCCTCACCAAGCGGCAGTTGCGCGGCACCGAGGTGCTGCCGCTGTACGCGCGGCTGTCCTCCGCCGAGCAGCACCGGGTCTTCCAGGCGCACAGCGGCCGGCGGATCGTGCTGGCCACCAATGTCGCGGAGACCTCGCTGACCGTCCCGGGCATCCGCTACGTGATCGACCCGGGCACCGCCCGCATCTCCCGCTACAGCCACCGCACCAAGGTGCAGCGGCTGCCGATCGAGCCGATCAGCCAGGCCAGCGCCAACCAGCGCAAGGGCCGCTGCGGCCGTACCTCCGACGGCATCTGCATCCGGCTGTACGACGAGGAAGACTTCCTGGCCCGCCCGGAGTTCACCGACGCGGAGATCCTGCGCACCAACCTCGCCTCGGTGATCCTCCAGATGACCGCGGCCGGGCTCGGCGACATCGCGAAGTTCCCCTTCATCGACCCGCCGGACAGCCGCAACATCAAGGACGGCGTCCAGCTCCTGGAGGAACTCGGCGCGCTCGACCCGCAGCAGAAGGACCCCCGCAAGCGGCTCACCCAGACCGGCCGCAAGCTCGCCCAGCTCCCGGTCGACCCGCGGCTGGCCCGCATGGTGCTGGAGGCCGACCGCAACGGCTGCGTACGCGAGGTGATGGTGATCGCGGCCGCCCTGTCCATCCAGGACCCCCGCGAGCGCCCCGCCGACAAGCAGGCCCAGGCCGACCAGCAGCACGCCCGGTTCAAGGACGAGAGCAGCGACTTCCTGTCCTTCCTGCACCTGTGGGCGTATCTGCGGGAGAAGCAGAAGGAGCTGTCCTCCTCCGCCTTCCGCCGCACCTGCCGGGCGGAGTTCCTCAACTACCTGCGCATCCGCGAGTGGCAGGACATCTACAGCCAGCTCCGCCAGGTCGCCCGGTCGCTCGGCATCACCGTCGGCCCGGAACCGGCCGGCGACCAGGACGCGGCCGACCCGCAGCGCGTGCACGTGTCGCTGCTGGCCGGGCTGCTGTCGCACCTGGGCCTGAAGGACACCGACAAGAACGAGTACCTGGGCGCCCGCAGCGCGAAGTTCGCGGTCTTCCCCGGCTCGGCGCTGTTCAAGAAGCCGCCGCGCTGGATCATGTCGGCCGAGCTGGTGGAGACCTCCCGGCTGTGGGCGCGGGTCAACGCGAAGATCGAGCCGGAGTGGGTCGAGCCGCTGGCCCAGCACCTGGTCAAGCGCAGCTACAGCGAGCCGCACTGGGAGAAGGACCAGGCCGCGGTGATGGCGTACGAGAAGGTGACGCTCTACGGCGTCCCGCTGGTCGCCCAGCGCAAGGTGAACTACGGCCGGATCGACCCGGAGACCTCCCGCGAGCTGTTCATCCGCAACGCCCTGGTCGAGGGCGACTGGCGCACCCACCACCAGTTCTTCCACGACAACCGCAAACTCCTCGGCGAAGTCGAGGAGTTGGAGCACCGCGCCCGCCGCCGCGACATCCTCGTGGACGACGAGACGCTCTTCGACTTCTACGACGGCAAGCTGCCCGAACACGTGGTGTCCGGCGCCCACTTCGACTCCTGGTGGAAGCACAAGCGGCGCGAGGAACCGGAGTTGCTCAACTTCGAGCACTCCATGCTGATCAACGAGAACGCGGAGGCGGTCACCAAGGCCGACTACCCCGACTCCTGGCGGCAGGGCGCGCTGAAGTTCCGGGTGACCTACCAGTTCGAGCCGGGCGGCGACGCGGACGGCGTGACCGTCCACATCCCGCTCCAGGTGCTCAACCAGGTGGTGCCCGACGGCTTCGACTGGCAGATCCCCGGCCTGCGCGAGCAGGTCGTCACCGAGCTGATCCGCTCGCTGCCCAAGCCGATCCGCCGCCACTACGTCCCCGCGCCGAACTACGCGAAGGCGTTCCTGGAGAGGGTCGCGGCCGGCCCGGACCCGCTGCCGGCGGTGCTGGCCCGCGAGTTGCAGAAGATGGTGGGGGTGCGGGTCGACCCGGAGGACTTCGACCTGTCGAAGGTGCCCGACCACCTGCGGATCACCTTCCGGGTGGTGGACGAGCGGCGCCGCAAGGTCGCCGGCCCCGCGGAGGACAAGGACCTGGAGGCGCTCAAGCAGCGGCTGCGGCCGAAGACGCGGGCGGCGATCACCAAGGCGTTCGAACGGGCCTCCGACCCGGCGCTGGCCACCCTGGAGCAGCGCACGGGCCTGACCGACTGGACGCTGGGCGCCCTGCCGCGCACCTTCGAGACCCGGCGGGCCGGCCAGCCGGTCAAGGCGTACCCCGCGCTGGTCGACGAGGGCGCCACGGTCGCGGTGCGGCTGTTCGACACCGAGCCGGAGCAGACCGAGGCGATGTGGCGCGGCACCCGCCGGCTGATCCTGCTGAACGTCCCGGTCAACCCGGCGAAGTTCGCCGCCGACCAGCTCTCCAACCAGCAGAAGCTGGCGCTGTCCCGCAACCCGCACGGCAGCGTGCAGGGCTTCTTCGAGGACTGCGCCACCGCGGCCGCGGACCGGCTGATCGCCGACCACGGCGGGCCGGCCTGGGACGAGGAGAGCTACCGCAAGCTCTTCGACGCGGTGCGTGCCGACCTGGTCGAGCTGACCGGCCGGGCGGTCCGGCAGGTCCAGCAGGTGCTCGCCGCCTGGCACTCCTGCGAGAGCCGGCTGAAGGACACCGCGAGCCCGGTCCTGCTGGCGAACGTGCGGGACGTCAGGGAGCAGCTGAGCGGCCTGGTGTACCCCGGGTTCGTCACCGCGGCGGGCCTGAAGCGCCTCCCGGACCTGATGCGCTACCTGGTGGCCGCGGACCGCCGCCTCCAGCAGATGCCGACGGGCGTCCAGCGCGACACCACCCGCATGGAGAAGGTCCGCGAGATCCAGGCGGAGTACGCCGAACTGCTGGCTTCCCAGCCCGCCGGGCGCCCGGTGCCCGCCGCGGTCCGCGACATCCGCTGGATGATCGAGGAGCTGCGGGTCAGCTACTTCGCCCACGCCCTGGGCACCGCGTTCCCGGTCTCGGACAAGCGCGTCTTCAAGGCCCTCGACGCCGCCTGGTCCTGACCCCGGTCCCGAGTTCGACCGCACCCCCTGACCTGCTGTACAGTCTGTCTCGCAACGAGGTCCTGTGGAGCAGTTTGGAGTGCTCGCCACCCTGTCAAGGTGGAGGCCGCGGGTTCAAATCCCGTCAGGACCGCAGCAGATGAAGCATCTTTGAAGCCCGCTCCCGGGAGACCGGTGGCGGGCTTCTTGCTGTTCAGGGGCCGTCCGCAGGCGCGTGGCCCGTCCGCACGGGCAACGGCCGCCACTCTCCGTACGGGGTCCAGGAGGCCGTGTGCGGGCCGTTCCGGGGGCGGGGTGGGCCGTTACCGTCCGAAGCAAGTCCCGCCCGCCACAGGGGAGTTGGGAGCCGCCGTACCGCACTCGGGCGACGGCGGGACGGCCCGCGGGAGAAGCCGCTCCGTCAAGTCCCCGACGCACAGGATCGTTTCTCTACCGCATCGCAGGGAAGCCCCTCAAGTGCCGCACATGTGACGGTAGTCACGCCAAGTTGTGCGCAGCATAAGGAGCTCGGGACCCCTCACGAGGGGCTCAATTTAATATGTGCAATGGTACGTCCCGCTCACCCATGTGATCGGGCGCACAAAAAAGAAGATCGCACCGAGCCCGGCGGAGCCCGATGCGATCTTCTTACGGTCATACGGTCATACGTCCTGCTGTTCCACCCTCCCCGCCGGCCACCCGATGGGGGCGGACGACCGTCGGACGGCGACGTATGGGGTAGGGGCCCCACAAGCCGCCCAAAAGGGCTGTCAGGCCTCGCTGCGCTGCTGCGGGATCCCCGCAAGCAGCGCGCGGACCTCCGCCTCGCGGTAGCGGCGGTGCCCGCCGAGCGTGCGGATCGACGTGAGTTTGCCAGCCTTGGCCCAGCGCGTGACCGTCTTCGGGTCGACGCGGAACATGGTGGCGACCTCAGCAGGGGTAAGCAACGGCTCGGCATCAGGGGTGCGAGCGGTCATGAGCGGCCTCCTCGAGAGAACCGAACCAACGCGGTTCTTTCCTCTTAAATTCTGCACCTTGACCCGCGTTGCCCGATATGGGCGAACGCGGGCCGAGTCGGTAATAGGACGAACGGCTTGTCCTCGGCACTACAACTACACCATCCGTCCAGCCGCGTCGGCCAAACCGATGGATTTGCCCTCTCAGGTGTTCAAGCTCGACGGAAGCCGATGGACCGGGCCATAGCGGACAGTCACACCAACGTGACGATCAGTCACAGCGCGATCATCCGCCCCATCCCCACCGTCGGTGCGAGCCCGAGACGGACCCGATGTCCCATTTTGGCATGACAGATGGTGATGCAGGCAAGAGTCCGCTTACGTGCTCTGCGTCACGCTTGGGCCAATAGCACCATCACCAGGGGCAGAAGCACCGCACCGGCCGGACCGGAGACAACACCCGGCCCACCCGGAGACAACAGCCCGTCAGATCCACGACGGCCCCGCCGCGCGCCTCAGTTGGCGAACTGCAACTCCCGCACCGCCCGCCACCGGTCGGTCAGCCGCTCGTACGCCGTACCGGCCGCCGCCGAGTCGCCCTCGCGCAGCGCCGCCAGCCCCTCGGCCGCGTCCGCCGCCGAACGGTCGGCCGCCAGCGCCTCCGGGCCGATCACGTGCACCAGCCCGCCGTAGTCCAGCTCGACCAGGGAGCGGGGGTGGAACTCCTCCAGCCAGCGCCCCACGTCGACCAGCCCGTCCACCAACGGGCTCTCGTCCAGCGCCTCCCTGAGCACCCGCAGGCCCCGCGCCACCCGGCGCCGCGCCTGCACCATCGGGGTGCGGTAGCGCATCACCGGCTGCTTCGAGCCGCCCGCGGAGTCCGCCGCGCCGACCGGCTCGTACTCCCGCTCGTCGTCGCCGACGAGGATGAACCAGCGCACCGGCACGTGCCAGGTCGCCGAGCGAATCCAGGGCCGCGCGTCCGGGTGGCGCTCCCGCCACGCCTCGTGGTCGGCCGCGGCCTGCCGCCGGACCACCGGCGGCACCATCGCGTCCAGCACCGGCCCCGGCAGCTGGCCCTCCAACTGCTCCAGCGCCATCCAGCCGCGCAGCCGGGTCCGCCACGGGCAGACGTGGATGATCCCGCCCACCTCGGCGACGAACGCGTCCGGGCTCTCGTGCACCGGCACCGCGATCGGCGGCACCGGCACCAGCCCGGCCAGCGACTGCCGCAGCTCGTCCTGGGCGCCACGGGCCCGGCCCGCGACCGCGTAGCGGTGCCAGTGGGTCCGTTCGGGCTCGGGAAAGGCCGCCAGCGGCTCGTACACCCGCAGATACGACGTGTACGGGACCTGAACCGCCGAATCGCCCACGCCCGCTCCTCACCGCCGTGCCGCCTGCCGACGCCTCCGATCGTCCCACGGGTCCGCCACCGCCGGAGGTGATCCCGGCCACTGCGCCCAGGGCTACGCTGTGCCCATCGAACCCTCCGCCACCCCTACGGGGGGCGAGACGACCCGAACCCAATGGGACCGCACGCACCACCGGACTATGGGAGTCACCACCGTGACCGACGTACGTCAGACCGACGGCGGCAACGGCGCCGCCGTCATCGCCAAACTGTTCCGATCGGACCAGGGCGGACACGAACAGGTCGTCCTGTGCCAGGACCGCCCGACCGGCCTGCGGGCCGTGATCGCACTGCACTCCACCGCCCTGGGCCCGGCCCTGGGCGGTACGCGTTTCCACGCCTACGCCTCCGACGAGGAGGCCGTGGACGACGCCCTCAACCTCTCCCGCGGCATGTCGTACAAGAACGCCCTGGCCGGCCTCGACCACGGCGGCGGCAAGGCCGTCCTGATCGGCGACCCCGGCACCCTCAAGACCGAGGAACTGCTGCTCGCCTACGGCCGGTTCGTCGCCTCGCTGGGCGGCCGCTACGTCACCGCGTGCGACGTCGGCACCTACGTCGCCGACATGGACGTGGTCGCCCGCGAGAACCGCTGGACCACCGGCCGCTCCCCCGAGCAGGGCGGCGCCGGCGACTCCTCGGTGCTCACCGCGTTCGGCGTCTTCCAGGGCATGCGCGCGGCCGCCAGGGCCCAGTGGGGCGAGCCGACGCTGCGCGGCCGCCGGGTCGGCGTCGCGGGCGTCGGCAAGGTCGGCCACCACCTGGTGGGCCACCTCGTGGACGACGGCGCCCAGGTGGTGGTCACCGACGTACGCGCCGACGCCGTCGCCCGGATCACCGCCCGGTACCCGGGCGTGACCGCCGTCGCCGACGCCGACCGCCTGGTCCGCACCCCGCTGGACGTCTACGCCCCCTGCGCGCTGGGCGGCGCGCTCGACGACGCGACCGTGGCCGCGCTGACCGCCACCGTGGTCTGCGGCGCGGCCAACAACCAGCTCGCCCACCCCGGCGTCGCGAAGGACCTCGCCGACCGCGGCATCCTCTACGCCCCCGACTACGTGGTGAACGCCGGCGGCGTCATCCAGGTCGCCGACGAGCTGCACGGCTTCGACTTCGAACGGGCCAAGGCGAAGGCCGCGAAGATCCACGACACCACGTTGGCCATATTCGAACGGGCGAGGGCCGACGGAGTGCCGCCCGCGGTGGCCGCCGACCGCCTCGCGGAGCAGCGGATGGCCGAGCGCACCCCCGCCGCCGAGTGGCTGCGGCCGAGCCTGGGCTGAGCCCGGCGGGCCCGGGCCGTGCCGTCGGCGTGACCGACAGCACGGCCCGATAGCAAGTTCGCGCTAGAAGAAGGTAAAATCGGGCCTGACCAGGAACGACAGGGCCGCAAATATCCCCTGTTCCGACGCGCGTCGTGCGGGCGACGTACCGTGCGGCGTCGGAAGCAGGTACCGTTGAGGCCCTACGGACAGGTCTCTCTCCGCGGAGGCCGTCCGGATCATGAACGCGTGTCAAGACTCGGGGCCGTCGAGCCCCGCCGTTAAGGGGGTCGAGCCATGGGGCGCGGCCGGGCCAAGGCCAAGCAGACGAAGGTCGCCCGCCAGCTGAAGTACAACAGCGGCGGCACGGATCTCTCACGTCTGGCCGACGAGCTGGGCGCATCGCCGTCGAGGCCGGTTAATCCGGAGCCAGTCGAGGACGATGACGAGTTGGACGACGACCCGTACGCTCAGTACGCGGATCTCTACAACGACGATGACGAGGACGACGACCAGGACGAACAGTCCGAGCCGTCACCGTCGTCTCAACGCCGTCGCGCTTGACGCCGTCAACGCTTGAGGCCCGGCCCGGGGTCCGCCCCGGGCCGGGTTTCGTCGTGGGCGCGCCCGCGTACCGCGGGTAGTCGGCACCTCACGCGCGACCTGGCCGGGTCAGCCGGCGGCACCATGGTCGCCGGTCAGCTCCACGGCCGGCGCGCCGCTTTCGCGTGCCCGGATCTCGCCGGCCACCCAGGCGTCCACGTCGCGGTCGGCGAGCACCGCCAGCGCCACGTCCACCGACGCGCGCGGCAGCACCGCCATCATGCCCACGCCCATGTTCAGCGTCTTCTCCAGCTCCGCGCGGGGCACCCCGCCCAGCTCGCCGACCAGCCCGAAGACCGGCCCCGGCGTCCAGGTGGCCCGCTCGACGACCGCCTGGAGGTGGTCCGGGATCACCCGGGCGAGGTTGTTGGCCAGACCGCCGCCGGTGATGTGCGAGAAGGCGTGCACCTCGGTGGTGCGGGCCAGCGCCAGGCAGTCCAGCGAGTAGATCCGGGTCGGCTCCAGCAGCTCCTCGCCGAGCGTCCGGCCGAACTCCGGCACCTCGCGGTCCAGCGCCCAGCCGGCCCGGTCGAAGAGCACGTGGCGCACCAGGCTGTACCCGTTCGAGTGAAGTCCGGAGGACCCGATCGCGAGCACCGCGTCGCCCGGCCGGACCCGGTCCGCGCCCAGCAGCCCGTCGGCCTCGACCACGCCGGTGCCCGCGCCCGCCACGTCGAAGTCGTCGGGGCCCAGCAGCCCGGGGTGCTCGGCGGTCTCGCCGCCGACCAGCGCACAGCCGGCCAGCACGCAGCCCTCCGCGATGCCCTTGACGATCGCCGCGACCCGCTCCGGGTAAACCTTGCCGACGCAGATGTAGTCGGTCATGAACAGCGGCTCGGCGCCGCACACCACCAGATCGTCCACGACCATGCCGACCAGGTCGTGGCCGATCGTGTCGTAGACCCCCATCCGGCGGGCGATGTCCACCTTGGTGCCCACGCCGTCGGTCGCCGACGCGAGCAGCGGGCGCTCGTAGCGCTTCAGGGCCGAGGCGTCGAAGAGCCCGGCGAAGCCGCCGAGCCCGCCGACCACCTCGGGGCGGGACGCCTTGCGCACCCACTCCTTCATCAGGGTGACGGCGCGGTCGCCCGCCTCGATGTCGACGCCCGCGGCTGCGTAGCTGGCACCGGTTGTCTCAGACATGGCTGGGGGAACCTTCGTGTCGGTCGTACGGGTCGGGTCGGCGCGGGCTCACGGCCGGCGGAGCGCGTCGGCGGCGTCGGCGCCACCGGCCAGCTCGACCTCCAGCAGCTGCTTGCCGAGCAGCTCGGGGTCGGGCAGCTCCATCGGGTACTCGCCGTCGAAGCAGGCCCGGCACAGGTTGGGCTTGGCGATCGTGGTCGCCTCGACCATCGCGTCGATCGAGATGTACGCCAGCGAGTCCGCGCCCAGCGACTGCCCGATCTCCTCGACGCTCATGCCGTTGGCGATCAGCTCGGCGCGGGTGGCGAAGTCGATGCCGAAGAAGCAGGGCCACTTCACCGGCGGCGAGGAGATCCGCACGTGCACCTCGGCGGCGCCGGCCTCGCGGAGCATCCGGACGAGCGCGCGCTGCGTGTTGCCGCGGACGATCGAGTCGTCCACCACGACCAGCCGCTTGCCGCGGATGACCTCCTTGAGCGGATTGAGCTTCAGCCGGATGCCGAGCTGCCGGATCGTCTGCGACGGCTGGATGAAGGTCCGGCCGACGTAGGAGTTCTTCACCAGGCCGGAGCCGTACGGGATGCCGCTGGCCTCCGCGTAGCCGACCGCGGCCGGCGTGCCGGACTCCGGGGTCGGTATCACCAGGTCGGCCTCGACCGGGGCCTCGGCGGCCAGCCGGCGGCCCATCTCGACCCGGGACAGGTAGACGTTGCGGCCGGCGATGTCGGTGTCGGGGCGGGCGAGGTAGACGTACTCGAAGACGCAGCCCTTGGGGCGGGCCGCGGCGAAGCGGGAGGAGCGCAGCCCCTGCTCGTCGACCGCGATCAGCTCGCCGGGCTCGATCTCCCGGACGAAGGTGGCGCCGCAGATGTCCAGGGCGGCGCTCTCCGAGGCCACCACCCAGCCGCGCTCCAGCCGGCCCAGCACCAGCGGGCGGATGCCCTGCGGGTCGCGGGCCGCGTACAGCGTGTGCTCGTCCATGTAGACGAGGCTGAAAGCACCCTTGATCTTCGGCAGCACCTGTGGTGCCGCGTCCTCGACCGACAGCGGGGTGCCGTCCTCGCCGACCTGGCCCGCCAGCAGGGCGGTGATCAGGTCGGTGTCGTTGGTCGCCGCGACCTTCGTGGCCCGTCCGGGCCCCTGCGGCAGCGCGGCCACCATCTCGGCCAGCTCGGCGGTGTTCACCAGGTTGCCGTTGTGGCCGAGCGCGATCGAGCCGTGCGCGGTCGCGCGGAAGGTGGGCTGCGCGTTCTCCCACACGGACGCGCCGGTGGTCGAGTAGCGGGCGTGGCCGACGGCGATGTGGCCGGTCAGCGAGCCGAGGGAGGTCTCGTCGAAGACCTGGGAGACCAGGCCCATGTCCTTGAAGACCAGGATCTGGGAGCCGTTGCTCACTGCGATGCCCGCGGACTCCTGTCCGCGGTGCTGCAGGGCGTACAGCCCGAAGTAGGTGAGTTTGGCGACCTCTTCTCCCGGGGCCCAGACACCGAAGACGCCGCAGGCGTCCTGGGGGCCCTTCTCACCGGGGAGCAGGTCGTGGCTGAGTCGTCCGTCACCACGAGGCACGTTCTCGAGTCTAGAGCAGGAATGCCCCTCATCCGAACGGACGAACCTTCATTTCCTCGGGTCTACGCGCGTCATCCCTTACGCCGCAAGCAATGTGATGTTCACCGTACGCCCTCCCGGCGACCGCGCCCCAACGTCTCTTTCCAGCCACCCGCCCCTCGGTGAACCAGCGCCAGGGGCGCGAGGAACCGCGCGACAAGCCCCCCCCCCACCGGCAGGCGACCCCCCAACCCACAGAACCAGGCAACCCCCGGGGGCAAAGGGGCGCGAGGAACTGCGCGACAAGCCCCCCACCGGCAGGTGGCCCCGCGACCGGCAGGACGAGGCAGCCCGGGGGGTGCGGCCCGCCCCGCCGGAGGCACTACCCCAGGACGGGGAGGTACGGCGCGAGGTCGGCCCGTTCGCCGGAGGCGGAGACGCGGGCGGCGTCCACCTCGTCCGCGAAGCCCGCCCGCCCCGCCGCCAGCCGCAGCCAGGTCATGGGGTCGGTCTCGACGACGTTCGGCGGTGTCCCGCGGGTGTGCCGCGGCCCCTCCACGCACTGCACGGCCGCATACGGCGGCACCCGCACCTCCACCGCGTTCCCGGGCGCCTTCGCGGCCAGCGCGTCCGCCAGCACCCGCACCGCCCCGGCGACCGCGTGCCGGTCGAACCCGACCTCGACCCCGGCGGCCCGCGCCAGGTCGTCACTGTGCACGACCAGCTCCACCAACCGCGTCACCAGGAAGTCGGCCGCCCGCATCGCGCCGAAGGGGCTCGGCACGAGCCGGTCGCTCCCGGTCGCCTCGTCCGCCAGCGCCGCCAGCCGGTCCGCCGCGGTGTCGAGCGCGGCGAGCGGATCGGCGGTCCGCGCCTCCTCCGCCCGGGTGAACGCGTCCAGCTCCGCCGCGATCCCGGCGGTGGACAGCGCCCAGGTGTCCAGGCCCACCGTCCTCGCCCCGGCCGGCGGCGGCTCCTCGTCGAGCAGCACCCCCACGGCCTCCACCTGCCGCACCATGTGCACCACCAGCAGCCGCACGTCCCAACCCGGCAGCCCCGACGGCCACTTCCACTGCTCCCCGGTCAACCCGCGCACCGCCACCCGCACATGGCCCACCTGCGCACCCAACGCCCGCCACGTCCGCGCGGGGTCGTACGTACGAACACGGCGGCGGCTCTCACTCGGGCTCGGCATACCCCCGAGCTTAGCTTTCGGGCGCCGAGGCCCAGGTCAGCAATTGCTGGGTGTCCAGCTTGATCCCGACCGGCTCGGGCAACAACACGACCTTGCCGAACGGGATGAGGTACTGCTCGTGGTACTCCCCCGCCGCCGGTTCGCTGTAGACCTTCGTGGCACGGGCATCTCGGTCGATCAGCAGGTAGACAGGAATGCCGGACTCGGCGTACGCACGCGGCTTGTCGAACCGATCGCGCTGCTCGGTGTCACGGTCGTAGGACGTGACCTCAAGGACCATCAGCACGCCATCGGGGTCAACCCACTCTCCACTCTGCCCCACGAAGTTCGCGACCGGCGCGAGTACGCCGTCAGGGATGGCCCTGCCTTCCCGGTACGTCTCGATCCGCAGCCCTTGTCCGATGTGAAGATCCCACTGCGGCTTCTGCTGCATGCACTGCCGAAGCAGCCACATCGTGATCGCCGTGTGAACCGCGTCCGGCACTGTCTTGAACCCCAACTTTCCGCCGATGAACTCAAGGCGGAGACCCTCGACGTCACGGGCCGCGTCGGCAGCAATGATCTCGAACTCCTCAGGTCGGAGTTCCCCTTGCACCCGCGCTCGCGGCCGGTCATCCACGGCGGTCACCCTGTACCTCCCTGTGCCCGGATTCTCACGCTCGGCTTCTGATCGTATAGACGTCCATCAGCCGAACGTGACCACGCGGCCACGCTCACGTATGTCCATTCACCTGGACAACGAGCGTAGCCGCGCGGGTCGCGGAGCGTGGGGCGGTCGGCCCCGGGTCAGCCCTGGCGGGGCCGCTCGAAGGTGATGAGCAGGCCGTCGACAGCGCCGGGGCCGATCCGGCCCTTCACGTCGCCGGACGTGATGTCCTTCAGCACCCAGCCGTCCTCGGCGTGCTTGTTGAGCGTCTTCTCCAGCTTGTCGCTGTCGAGCGCGTCCCCGATCAGCGCTTCGCGGAAGGTGACGACCTTGTACTCGTACATGTACGGCCTCTCTCGGTGGTGCGGAACGCCATGCCCCGTCACCCCCTGCTGACGCCCCACCCCCACCCAAAGGTTCCCTCCCCGGCGCCGGGGGTCAGGCGAGTCCGGGAGCCGCAGTGCGGGCCGTCCGCGCACCTCGCCCGGCCCGGCGTCCGACGGCGGAATCAGATAGTCTGATTCCATGAAGCTAATGACCGCCACCGAAGCCTCGCGGAACTTCGCCTCAATCCTGGATGCCGCGGAGCACGGCGAGACCATCGTGATCACCAGGGCCGGACGCCGCCTCGCCCAGATCGGGCCCGCCAGCGCGGGGAACGGCGCCGCGCTCAACGAAATCCTCACGACCCTCCCGACGGACGACGCGTTCGCCGCCGACGTGGCCGCGGCCCGAGAGCTGCTGACCGACGAGATGACGGCAACGTGGCCCGACGCCTGATCCTCGACACCGGTGTGCTGATCGGCATCGAGCGCACCGGCACCCCTGTCACCTTCGCCGACGACGATGACGTCGCCATCGCCGCGGTGAGCGCGGCCGAGTTGCTCCTCGGTGTCGAACTCGCCGACGAGGTCCGCCGCCAGCCGCGCGAGGACTTCGTCACGGCCGTGCTCGCGGTCGTACCGGTCGAGGAATACGGCCTCGATGTCGCCCGGGTCCACGCCCGCCTGCTGGCGCACGTACGGCGAGCGGGCAAGCCGCGCGGAGCGCATGACCTGATCATCGCCGCCACAGCGGCAGCCACCGCCCGGGCCGTGGTGACGCGCGACCGCAAAGCGGCATTCGCCGACCTGCCCGGGGTACGGATCGCGGATCTGACGCCCTGAGCGGTCCGCGCCGCGCAAAGGGGCGCCCCGCCGGAAGACCGGCGGGGCGCCCCTTTTACCGCGGATACGACGGACCCTCAGGCGAGGAGCTGCGGGATGGCCGTGTGGTGGGCCTCGGAGAGCTCTTCGAGGGGGATCTCGAACTCGCCCTGGACCTCCAGGGCCTGCCCGTCGACCACACCGACGCGGGTGGCCGGCAGGCCCCGCGCACCGCACATGTCGGTGAACCGGAGCTCCTCGGAGCGCGGCACCGCGACCAGCGCACGGCCGGCGGACTCGGAGAGCAGGAAGGTGAACGCCGACAGGCCGTCGGGGACGACCAGGCGCGCCCCGTGCCCGCCGCGCAGGCAGGACTCGGTGACCGCGGCGAGCAGCCCGCCGTCGGACAGGTCGTGGGCAGCGTCGACCATGCCGTCCCGCGACGCGGAGATCAGGATCTCGCCGAGCAGCCGCTCCCGCTCCAGGTCCACCGCCGGCGGCAGCCCGCCGAGGTGGTCGTGCACGACCTGCGACCAGACCGAGCCGCCGAACTCCTCCCGGGTCTCCCCGAGCAGGTAGAGCAGGTGGCCCTCGTCGGCGAACGCCATCGGAGTGCGGCGCGCCACGTCGTCGATCACGCCGAGCACCGCGACGACCGGGGTGGGGTGGATGGCCGCCTCACCGGTCTGGTTGTAGAGCGAGACATTGCCGCCGGTGACCGGCGTGCCGAGCTGGAGGCAGCCGTCGGCCAGCCCGCGGATCGCCTCCACGAACTGCCACATCACGTCCGGGTCCTCGGGCGACCCGAAGTTCAGGCAGTCCGAGATCGCCAGCGGCTTCGCGCCGGTCGCCGCCACGTTGCGGTACGCCTCCGCGAGCGCGAGCTGCGCACCGGTGTACGGGTCGAGCTTCGTGTAGCGGCCGTTGCCGTCGGTGGCGATGGCGACGCCGAGACCGGTCTCCTCGTTGACCCGGATCATGCCCGCGTCCTCGGGCTGGGCCAGCACCGTGTTGCCCTGCACGAACCGGTCGTACTGGTCGGTGACCCACGCCTTCGAGGCGACGTTCGGCGAGGAGAGCACCCGCAGCGCCTGCGCGCGCAGCTCCGCACCGGTTTCCGGGCGGGCCAGCGCACCGGCGTCGTCCGCCTGGAGCGCGTCCTGCCAGGACGGCCGGGCGTACGGGCGCTCGTACGTCGGACCCTCGTGCGCGACCGTACGCGGGTCCACGTCGACGATCTTCTCGCCGTGCCAGAAGATCTCCAGCCGGTCCCCGTCGGTGACCTCGCCGACGACGGTGGCGATGACGTCCCACTTCTCGCAGATCGCCAGGAAGCGTTCGACCTTCGCCGGCTCCACCACCGCGCACATCCGCTCCTGCGACTCGCTCATGAGGATCTCCTCGGGCGAGAGCGTGGAGTCGCGCAGCGGTACGTCGTCCAGTTCGACGCGCATGCCGCCGGAGCCGTTGGAGGCCAGCTCGCTGGTGGCGCAGGACAGGCCCGCCGCCCCCAGGTCCTGGATGCCGACCACCAGTTTCTCGGCGAACGCCTCCAGGGTGCACTCGATCAGCAGCTTCTCCTGGAACGGGTCGCCGACCTGCACCGCCGGCCGCTTGCTCGGCTTGGTGGCGTCGAACGTCTCCGAGGCGAGGATCGAGGCGCCGCCGATGCCGTCGCCGCCGGTCCTGGCGCCGTACAGGATCACCTTGTTGCCGGCGCCGGACGCCTTGGCGAGGTGGATGTCCTCATGCCGCATCACGCCGATCGCGCCCGCGTTCACCAACGGGTTGCCCTGGTAGCAGGCGTCGAAGACCAGCTCGCCGCCGATGTTCGGCAGGCCCAGGCAGTTGCCGTAGCCGCCGATGCCCGCGACCACGCCGGGCAGCACCCGCTTGGTGTCGGGGTGGTCGGCCGCGCCCATCCGCAGCGGGTCCACCACGGCGACCGGCCGCGCGCCCATCGCGATGATGTCGCGCACGATGCCGCCGACCCCGGTGGCCGCGCCCTGGTAGGGCTCGACGTACGACGGGTGGTTGTGCGACTCGACCTTGAAGGTGACCGCGTAGCCCTCGCCGACGTCGACCACGCCGGCGTTCTCGCCGATGCCGACGAGCAGCGCGTCGGTCTGCGGGGCCTTGGCGCCGAACTGCTTCAGGTGCACCTTGCTCGACTTGTACGAGCAGTGCTCCGACCACATCACCGAGTACATCGCCAGCTCGGCCCCGGTCGGACGGCGCCCCAGGATCTCCCGGACCCGCAGGTACTCGTCCTCCTTGAGACCGAGCGCCTTCCACGGCAGCTCCACCTCAGGCGTCTGCTCGGCATGCTGGACTGTATCGAGACTCACGCGCCTACCAACTTCTTGAGTACCGAGGTGAAGAAGCCCAGCCCGTCGGTGCGGCCGGTGCCGATCAGCGACTCGACCGCGTGCTCCGGGTGCGGCATGAGGCCGACCACGTTGCCGGCCGCGTTGGTGATCCCGGCGATGTCGCGCTGCGAACCGTTCGGGTTGCCGTAGCCGTCCGCGGCGGGGCCGTCGGTGGCGTAGCGGAAGACCACCCGGCCCTCGGCCTCCAGCTCGTCGAGCACGCGCTCGTCCGCGGTGTAGCGGCCGTCGATGTTCTTCAGCGGGATGGAGATCTCCTGGCCCGCCGCGTAGTCCGCGGTCCACGCGGTGCCGCTGGTCTCGACCCGCAGTTTCTGGTCGCGGCAGACGAAGTGCAGCTCGGTGTTGCGCAGCATCGCGCCGGGCAGCAGGTGGGCCTCGGTGAGCACCTGGAAACCGTTGCAGATCCCCAGGACGGGCATTCCGGCCCGCGCCTGCTCGATGACCGACTCCATCACCGGCGAGAAACGGGAGATCGCCCCCGCCCGCAGATAGTCGCCGTAACTGAACCCGCCGGGCAGGACCACCGCGTCGACCTGCTTCAGGTCCTTCTCGCGGTGCCACAGCGGGACCGCCTCGGCGCCCGCCACGCGCACGGCGCGCTGGGTGTCGCGGTCGTCAAGGGTCCCGGGAAATGTGACGACACCAATGCGTGCAGTCACGACTCCACCTTTACGGTGAAGTCCTCGATCACGGTGTTGGCGAGAAAGGTTTCCGCCAACTGCCGAATACGGGCGAGCGCTGCGTCGTCGACGGGACCGTCGACCTCCAGTTCAAAGCGCTTTCCCTGACGGACGTCGGAGATCCCGTCGAAGCCGAGCCGGGGCAGCGCGCGCTGTACGGCCTGGCCCTGGGGGTCGAGGATCTCCGGCTTGAGCATGACGTCGACGACGACGCGTGCCACTGGCACTCCCGATGGTGTGGTGCGTGAGGTTCTCTCAGCCTACCGGGTGAGGAAATCTACGCGAGTAGATATACCGCAACGTGACATCGGTCGCAGATCGCCGATCACGTTTGGATATCGGCTGACGAAATACCTGGGTTACCTGGCGGCGGAAAACATAGGGTCCCGGAAGCGAAGAGGCTTGCGGCGTGGATGCAGCGGGAATTAACAGCAGTAACGGGTAACCCCACCGCCCCATTCCCCCCTCGGGCGCCCCGGTCGCGGACCCCGCCAGGGTCCGCCCCCGACGCGACCGCAGGCAGCCGGCTCGAGAAAGGACCGATCCCGATGGCGCAGCGCGTACTGGTCACCCTGGCCGACGATCTCGACGGCGGCACCGCCGAGGAGACCATCGCCTTCGGCGTGGACGGCCAGTGGTACGAGATCGACCTCTCGACGCAGAACGCGGACAGACTGCGCCGGGAACTCGCTCCGTACGTCGAGGCCGGCCGCCGCCGCACCCTCTCCGGACACGCCTACAAGCGCACCCCGATCGCCCCCACCCCGGCGACCGTCCGCGCCTGGGCGCAGTCGAACGGGTTCGAGGTGCCCGCCCGCGGCCGTATCCCCAAGAAGGTCTACGAGGCGTTCAACAAGGCGAGTTGAGCCGCCGGGCGGTCCGCCGGCCCGGAGCGGCGGCCCCGGCCGCCGCTTCCCAACGCCCGTTCGCCGCGCGGGCGGTGTCGATTGGACAGGCCCCCCGGGTCGTCCGCTAATCTAAGGGCACACCGCAGGACGGGGCCGAAAAGCCCAGGTCAGCGGAGGTCACGCGGGTGTAGCTCAGTAGTAGAGCGCCCCCCTTCCAGGGGGGAGGCGCAGTGTGCGATCCCTGTCACCCGCTCTGATCACCGGCTCGTTCGGCCCACTGGGCCGATCGGGTACAGTGGTCGCAGCACCTGCGGACGTGGCTCAGTTGGTAGAGCATCACCTTGCCAAGGTGAGGGTCGCGAGTTCGAATCTCGTCGTCCGCTCCAAGGGAGAGCCCCGGATCGATCACCGGTCCGGGGCTCTCTGCTGTGCAGGGCCCCCGGGTGCGACGGTCCGGTGTGCGGTCGGAAACCGTTTTTCCGCTGCCCTGGCGGATCGGGTAGAGTGTGGACACGCCCTGCGGACGTGGCTCAGTTGGTAGAGCATCACCTTGCCAAGGTGAGGGTCGCGAGTTCGAATCTCGTCGTCCGCTCCAGCAGGAGGAAGGCCCCGGTCGGTTCGACCGGGGCCTTCGTCGTACGCTCGGCCGACTCGGCGGCGCGGGGACCTCAGCGGCGCGGCAGCCGCGCGGTCAGCGCGTAGAAGCGGGTGACCTGCGTGGAGCCCGCGTTGTCGTCGCTGACCAGCATCAGGCGCAGCCCGCCGCCCGCGGTGTGCCCGGTGACGGCCACGCCCTCGATGTTGTCCAGCAGCGGGTTCGGCTGGGCCTGCTTGGCGGTGGCGCCCAGCGACGGGCAGGAGCCGATGTCGGCGAGCAGCGTCTTCGGCATGACCTTGACGCTCTTCTGCCCGGTCAGGTCGGTGACGCGGCTGACATCGGTGGCGCGGGACGGGTCGGCCAGGTAGAGCCGCACGGTGTTGCCGTAGCCCGAGGTGTAGCCGCGCTCCAGCACCAGCAGCCGGCCGTCACCGGTGGGCGCGATGTCGGAGACCCCGAGCAGGGTGCCGTTGGGGTCGGTGTCGACCTGGTACGCCAGCTGCCGGCCGAGCGCGAAGTCCTGGCCGTTGCCCTTGCGCTGCCAGGTCTGGAAGCGCACCAGGTCGGAGTTGTCGCCGGACAGCGCGCCCTCCATGGACGCCACCAGGGTGCGGCCGCCGGGCTGGAGCGCCAGACCCTCGAAGGTCAGGTTGGAGGTGGCCCGCCCGGCGGGGGCGACCTCGAGCGCGCCGGGTACCGGCAGGCTGCCGAGTATCGTCGCCCCGTCCCGGCTGTAGCGGCGGATCGACGGCTCGGTCTCGGAGGTGATCAGCCGGGTGCCGTCCCGGTCCACGACCAGGGCCTCGGAGTCCAGCTCCTTGCCGTTCTCGTCGGCGAGCTGCACCACCTTCTGCGGGGTGAGGTCGTCCAGCGTGTGGCCGCTCAGCGTGAACAGCGAGGAGCGGTCGGACAGCGCGTCCAGGGTGCCGTGCGCGTCCATCGCGAGCGCGGAGAAGTTGCCGACGAAGGTGCCGTCGAAGGTCGTCTTGTCCAGGGCGTCGGAGTAGCCGTCGATGCCGACGTTCGCCGAGCAGGTGCCCGCCGCCGGCTGCCCCGGACGGCCGGCCGGTCCGCCGCCGTGGGCCTGGGCGGTGCCCGCGCCGCCGAGGCAGGCGAGCGCGGTCAACAGGACGGTCGGGGCGGCGAGAAGAGCCTTCGTGCGCACAGGTGACACTCCACGTTCGGTGGCAGGAGTCATTACGCCGCACGATTCTGCACGACCTTGCGGGCCGCGGGGTGAAACGGAGCACGACGAGCAGCCGAACGCCCGCGGCAGGCCGCCGTGCGCCGCCGCGGGTGCGGGCGGTGGCGCACGGCCTCGCACCGCTACGACCAGGGCAGGCCGGTCAGCCGCTCGTACGCCTCGAGGTAACGGGCGCGGGACTGCTCGACGATGTCCTGCGGCAGCTCCGGCGGGGGCAGCTGACCGTGCCGGTCCCACCCGGACGCGTCCGAGGTGAGCCAGTCCCGGATGAACTGCTTGTCGTACGAGGGCTGGGCGTGGCCGGGCTCCCAGCCGTCCGCGGGCCAGAACCGGGAGGAGTCCGGGGTCAGCACCTCGTCGGCGAGCACCAGGGGCGCGCTGCCGTCCTGGGCCGCGGCGCCGTCGTCGTAGCCGAACTCGAACTTCGTGTCCGCGAGGATCAGTCCGCGCTCGGCGGCGATGTCCCGGGCCCGGGTGTACACCGCGAGCGTGTTCTGCCGCAGCAGCGCCGCGGTCTCCGCGCCGACCTGCCGGGCCACCTCCTCGTACGACACGTTCTCGTCGTGCTCGCCGACCGCGGCCTTGGTCGCCGGGGTGAAGATCGGTGCGGGCAGCTGCGAGCCGTCCACCAGGCCCTCGGGCAGCGCGACCCCGCAGACGGTGCGGCTGCGCTCGTACTCGGCCAGGCCGGAGCCGGTCAGGTAGCCGCGGGCCACCGCCTCGACCGGGACCATCCGCAGCGACCGGCAGACCATGGTGCGCCCGGCCCAGTCGGCGGGGGCGCCCGCGGGCACCTCGGTGGAGACCACGTGGTTGGGCGCCAGGTCGGCGAGCTGGTCGAACCACCACAGGGACAGCCGGGTCAGCACCCGGCCCTTGTCCGGGATGAGGCTGGGCAGCACCCAGTCGTAGGCGGAGGTGCGGTCGCTGGCCACCATCACCAGGTCGCCGGCCTCGTTCCGGTACAGGTCCCGGACCTTCCCGGTGTGCAGGTGGGTCAGGCCCGGCACCTGTGCGGGCTCGGGCTTGTCGACGAATCCGGGCATGTGCGGGTCCTCCCCAGTCGGTGGCTCGGCTCCGATTCTCGCCTACGGGGGCGGCCGCGGCGCGCGAGGGCCCGCCCGGCCGGGCAGGTCCGGAGTGGCAGGTCCGGGTGGCGGGGGGCCGGGGGCGGGCCGGGGGCGGCGGCCGGTCCCCCGTGCGGAACGGGGTCAGTCCCGCTTGCAGATCCGGTCGAGCAGGTTCGCGGTCGCCCGCTGCACCCGCGCGTCCACATGGCCGGGCCGGTCCAGCGCGGGCGACCAGGCGAAGGTGCCGGACGCGAAGACGTACGCCCCGCTGGGCGCGCGGTACAGCGACGTCTCCTGGTGGCACATCCGGCCGTCGGTCGCCTCGTACGGGGAGTGCGCGAGCAGGATGCGCTCGGTGGAGTCCGGCAGCGGGACCCGCGGGAAGTAGCGGTCGGCCTCGCCCGCGACGAGCCCGGGGATCTCGGTGCCCTCGGTCGCGCCGGTGGCCTCCCACAGCCAGTGGTCGGCGTTGCGCACCACCAGCGGCGCGGGCTGCGGGACCCGGCCGGCGTACTGCACCCCGATCAGCAGCTGCTCCGGCTCGCCCTGGTCGCGCCACAGCGCGGTCCGGCCCTTCGCCGCCTCGCCCTGGCCGCCCTCGCCGCGGCGCTTGCGGCAGGTCAGCAGGCGGTCCGGGCCGCCGTCCGCGGCCGGGGCCAGCTCCACCTGCCAGAACATGGTGTTCGCCGAGAGGAAGACCAGCGAGGTGCCGCCCTCCCGGGCCTGCTCGGCCGCCCGGCGCATCGGGGTGGACCAGTACTCGTCGTGCCCGGGGAAGACCAGCGCCCGGTAGCGGTCGGGGGCGATCCGGCCCGCGTGCAGATCGCGGGCGTCGGCGTACGCCAGGTCGTAGCCATAGCGCTCGGCGAACCGGACGAAGTCGTAGGCGTGGCCGATGTGCAGGGGCAGGCCCGCGCCCGCATAGGGGCGGTCGAAGGAGACGGTGGTCGCCGCCTCCTCCTCGCCGAGCAGCCGCCCCTCGTCGTCCCACGCGTGGTACAGGCTCGCGCCGGTCCGGCCGTCCTCCGGATAGAGGTTGTACGCCTGCCAGGTGATGTCCGGCAGCAGGAGCAGCAGATCGGCCGGGGCCTCCAGATCCCGCACGGTGAACGGCACATGGCTGCGGTAGCCGTCGGCGGTGGTGAGCACCGCGACATAGGCGCCGGTCTTCCAGTACGGCGGGATGTGCAGCCGCCACGACTGCCACCAGTGGTGGCAGGAGACGGTGCGGCCCGCCACCAGCGGGGCGGGCTGCGCGATGCCGGACAGCCGCGGGCTCGCGGTGACCTGGGCGGCGCCGTCGCCTCCGTAGTGGCCGATCCGGTAGACGTCGACGGTGAACTCCTGCGGCGGGTCCACGGTGATCCTGAAGTCGATCGCCTCGCCGGGCGCCGCGGCCGACTGGGCGGCGAACCCCTTGATCTGCCGGCGCACGTCGTCCGCGGTGCGCGGGCCCGGCAGGTGCGGTTTGCGCGGCGCTTTCCCGTTGCTCGCGGCGAGGTCCACGTACCAGGGCACCACGCGGCCGTCGTCGCCCGGGTACTGGGGTTCTCCCGTCAGCCACGGAAGCGGGCCCTGGCCGAACGGGTCCGAGACCCCGTGCGCCAGCGCGCCCGACTCCCAGCGTCGTACTTCCCCCACGACATCGCCTCCCGCGTCTGCGCTCCGCGCGGTGCAACCGTGCGGTGTGCTCACGCTCAGCACATCACACATTGCAGCGCGTCAGTCACGTTTCGTAGAGTTTCCCTTTTTCGTGTGGTGTACGGCCTCGCCGGGGTTCCGCCGGGGTTCCACCAGGGCTCTGCCGCTACGGCAGCCGCAAGGGCTTGGTGGGGCGGATCGGGGTGGAGGTCAGCCACTCGTGCAGCGGGCTGGGGTCGCCGGACTCGACGAGGTGGAGGACGGCCGAGCTGAGCTCGGTGCGGCGCACACCGGCGAGGCGCAGCGCGGGGCCGTCGAGCCAGTCGAGCCCGGCGCCGGCGCCGGCGGTGTCGACGGCGGCGCAGCAGACCACGGCGACGACGTGGTCGGCGAGGAGTTCCCGCCCGGTGCGCTCGGGCACGAGCGGGTAGGCGGTGGCGGGCTCCGCGTACGGCCCGGGGGGCGGTGCGGCGGCGAGCCGGGCGGCGACGGCTTCGCCCTCGTGGCCGCCGGGCACGGCGAGCCGGTCGATCACCCGCTCCAGGGTCACCGCGCCGAAGGGCGCCTCGTCCTCCCCGCCGACCAGCAGGGCGCGCCCCGCGGCGGCCGGGAACGACCGCGCGGCAGCGGGCTCGACGGAGGGCCGCATCTCGTCGATGACGCGTATGAGGCGGCCGGCCTCCTCCCGCCAGAGCCGCTCGACGACCTCCGCCGGGTAGCGGGCCCAGCTCACCGGCTCCCAGCCGGGCCGGGACCGCTCCGGGCCGCCGTGGAAGATCCGCGCGGCGAGCAGGGAGACCGCCTCGTCCACCGCGCCGGGCTCGTCGAGCAGGTCGCAGGCCGGGCGTTCGCCCAGCCGGGTCTCGAAGCCGTCGGCGAGCCGGTCCCGCCGGGACAGCTCGGTGAGCGCGGCGACGACACCCGCGTGCAGCCGCGACGGCCAGCGGCCGGTACGCCAGGCGGGCAGCGCGACCCGGGTGAGCAGCCGGTCCCAGCCCGCGTAGGCGAGCCCGACCTGCTCCTGGGCGACGATCCGCAGCCCGTAGTCGACGGCCTGGGCGCGCTCGGACGCCGAGGCGGCCACCCCGCGCTCCATCTCCGCCGCATGCCCCCGGCAGGCGCGCAGCAGCAGCCGTACGACTCCGCCGAGGGCGGCGTACAGCGGGCGGCCCAGCACGCCCCGCCCGCCGGTACGGGCCCGGCCCTGCGCGGCGACGGCGGCCGCCGCGTCCAGGCCGCGGACGAAGCGGCGGGCCGCGGATATCTCGGGGTCGGCCGAGGGGGCGGTGCCGGCGACGACGGGAGCGAGCAGCGCGCGCAGCTCGCCGACCCGCATCCACCACATGAACGGCGAGCCGACCACGAGGACCGGCCCGGGGCGCCGCTCGGCGCCCCAGCCGCCGTCCGAGGGCCGATCCTGCCGCTTCTCCTGCTTCTCCCGCTTTTCCTGCTTTTCCTGCTTTTCCCGCCGGCGGTCCTCCAGCCAGCTGTCGCAGTCCGGGGTCAGCTCTATCCCCGAGGGCGGCGGCACCTGGAGGCGGTCGGCCAGGTCGCGCACCATCAGATACAGGTCCGGCGCGGCCGACTCCGCGACCGGCACGGTGGGGCTGACCGCGGGCTCGGCCCGCACGATCACGGCGCCGACCGCCGCGGCCGCGGCGAGCACCAGCACCGCGGCGGCGGTGACGCCCCACCGCACGCCGCTCCACCCGGCCCCCTCGATCCAGCCGGTGGCCGCGCCGACGTGCAGCACCACCGCGGCCGCCGCGGGCAGCAGGGCCACGGCGAGCGCCGACCCGCGCAGCCGCAGGACCGCGCCCGCGCGTGCCCGCGCAGCGGCCTCACCTGCTTCTCCGGCCATCGGCTGGCACCCCCTGCGCTGGCGGTGGCCGCCCCGGTGACGGCCTCTCCCCACTGTCGCACCGCCCACGGACATCGCAATGCCGCGCGGCTGTTTGCCGCAATGCCCCCGGGGTGCGCCTTTCGGGCACCATAGTTGGGCGCCGCCAAGGAGTCAGCCGTATGGCCCACGCATCACTCCTTGGAGTGGCTTTCGCGCGGGGCCTTGCGCTTTTGGGGTGGGGGTGGGGGCGGGGTACGGGGGGCCGTTCGCACGTACCGCTCGGGTCACGTGGGGGCCGTTCTTACGCGGCGCTCGGGGTACGTGCGAGCCGTTCTTACGCGGCGGCACCGCTCAAGCCCCTTTTTTGCCGCCGGTTCACCTCCGGGGGCTTTAACCCGGTGTCGACGGTCGACCGTGCTCGACCCCTCGTTCCTCGGGGACTCCGCGCGCTCTCCCTTTCGACACCGGCGCCCCCTTCGGCTCACCGGCTACCACGGGCTGGCCGGGGGAGGATTGTGGGCGCAATTGGGCGCCCGGACACGGGGCTACTGGTGGGGCGGGGTGGCGGCCTTGGCGGCGATGTCGGTGCGGTGGTGGCTGCCGTCGAGGGTGATGCGGGCGACGCCGCGGTAGGCGCGTTCGCGGGCCTTGGCGAGGGTGGAGCCGGTGGCGGTGACGGACAGGACCCGGCCGCCGGCGGAGACGATTTGGCCGTCCTGGGCCGTACGGGTGCCGGCGTGGAGGACGTAGGCGTGGTCGTCGTGGGCGGCGACGTCGGCGAGGCCGGTGATGGGGTCGCCGGTGCGGGGGGTGTCGGGGTAGTTGTGCGAGGCGATGACGACGGTCACGGCGGCGCCGTCGCTCCAGCGCAGCTCGGGGAGGGTGGCGAGCTGGCCGGTGGCGGCCGCGCGGAGCAGCCCGGCGAGCGGGGTGCGCAGGCGGGCCAGCACGACCTGGGTCTCGGGGTCGCCGAAGCGGGCGTTGAACTCGATGACCCGCACCCCGCGGGAGGTGATCGCCAGGCCGGCGTAGAGCAGCCCGGCGAAGGGGGTGCCGCGGCGGCGCAGTTCGTCGACGGTCGGCTGGAGCACGGTCCGCGCCACCTCGTCGACCAGCTTCGGGTCGGCCCAGGGCAGCGGGGAGTAGGCGCCCATGCCGCCGGTGTTGGGGCCCTCGTCGCCGTCCAGGGCGCGCTTGAAGTCCTGTGCGGGCTGGAGCGGGAGCACCGTCTCGCCGTCGGTCACCGCGAAGAGCGACACCTCGGGGCCGTCGAGGTACTCCTCGATCACCACCCGGTCGCAGGCGAGCGCGTGCGCGCGGGCGACGGCCAGGTCACCGGTGACCACGACGCCCTTGCCCGCGGCGAGCCCGTCGTCCTTGACGACGTACGGGGCGCCGAACGCGTCCAGCGCCGTGTCGATCTCCTCGGGCGTGGTGCAGACGTACGACCGGGCGGTGGGCACCCCGGCGGCGGCCATCACGTCCTTGGCGAACGCCTTGGAGCCCTCCAGCGCGGCGGCCTCGCGGGACGGGCCGAAGCAGTCGACGCCCCGCTCGCGTACGGCGTCGGCGACCCCGGCGACCAGCGGCGCCTCGGGGCCCACCACGACCAGGTCGGCGCCGAGCCGCACAGCGAGGTCGGCGACGGCGGCACCGTCCAGGGCGTCGACCGGGTGCAGCTCGGCGACCTCGGCGATGCCGGCGTTGCCGGGGGCGCAGTGCAGCGAGGTGACCTCGGGGTCGAGGGACAGAGAGCGGCACAGGGCGTGTTCGCGGGCACCGCCGCCGATGACAAGGACCTTCACGCGCACCAGGGTAGTGGGCCCGGCCGGGCCCGGACGCCGTCACTCTTTCGAAGGATCACGACAAGGGCCCCATACCTGATCACGGACCCTTTTCAGGTTGAATTCCGGATATCGGTGCTTCCCTCTCAGCCGTTCGGCGGTAAGAAGAGGGCTTCAACCGGCGCGTGCCGGGGAGTCGTGTGCGCCCGGAACGCCTGGCCGCCGGTCTGCCCGGTACGCAGCGGTCGAGGGAGCACTCGCAGTGAGCCAGCCTGACACGTTTCCCGAGGGGGCGCCCCGCTCCGGGGACCTGCGGGCGCAGCCCTTCCCGCCCGGCGACTGGACCGAGCCCGCCGCGCGCCTCGAAGCGCTCTACCGCTGGGCCGAGGAGAGCGCCCTGCGCACCGCCGACTGGTACCTGCGCGGCCGCCTTCCCAAGCGGCGCGCCGCCCGCGCGCTGCGCCTGGGCACCACCGTCTGCGGTGCGGCCGCCGCCGCCCTCCCCCTCATCGAACTCGCCAGCAGTCAGGGTGCCTTGGCCCGCTGGGGCTATCTCGCCCTCCTCCTCGCCGGCGCCTGTGCCGCCGCCGACCGCCTGCTCGGGCTCACCACCGGATGGATGCGGGACATGGCCACCGCGCAGGCCGTCCAGCGCCGGGTCGACACCTTCCGCTTCGACTGGGCCGCCGAAGGGGTCCGCGAGGTCCTGGGGCCCGCCGAAGGGACCGGCGCCGAAGCGGTCGAACGCTGCCTGGGGGTCCTGCGCGGCTTCTGCGACGACATCGCCGACCTCGTCCGCGTCGAGACCTCCGACTGGATGTCCGCCTTCGGCTCCCCCTGCCCCACGGCCACCCCCGCGCCCCCTTCCCGCCCCGAACCCCGCCCCCGCTCCCCCCGCCCCACCCGCATCACCATGCCCCACCAACGCCCCCCGGAGCCCCCCCGCTTCTAATGTCTCCGGGCACCCACCCTCCCCCCGGCCCA